>NZ_JASHJC010000001.1 GCF_030733385.1 Roseovarius sp. MMSF_3359
CCCCCTTCCGCCACGGGGCCGGGGCGCATGAGTGAGACGCGGGTCTAATTCACAAAGTCGAATTCCAGTTCGATATTGCGAAGTTCCGCAACAAGGTCGGCCTCGTCCTCCGGTGACAGGCCGTCGCGTTGGGCCGGTTCAGGCCCGTCCGCAAAGAGGTTCTCGCGGTCGCCTTCGCCTTCGAAGTAGCGCATCACCTGTTCATAGGCGCGCCGTTCGAGGCGTCGGATCTTGTGGATTTCGCTAAAGCCGGGATCGGTTTGAAAGCAGACATACTCCACCAGCTTGCTGCGCAGGCGCTGATCCGCGAGGGCTGTGTCGTGCAGGGTGAATTCGACCAACACGGCACCGCTCAGGAGGCGGCCCTTGTTGGCGCTCCAATGGTGCAGAATTTGCGCGCTGTGGCATTCGATATGCATATCGCCGGAACCCCGCGGATGATGGTCAACCTGTTTGCGCATTCAGTATCAACTACTCAACCTAAAAGAGAATCTCTTGATTCGCTAGAGTGCGTTGAATCCGTTAACGAAATCCAGCCCGTTGCCGTTAGGTCAGCGAATATCTGCCGGGTGTCGGCGGCAGATCGCCAACGTAGAAAAACAGGTCGTCGCGGCGATCACTTGTCGCGGCATGGCGCAAAACAAATGGGAGGTGTCGGGATTTGCAGACTCCCTTTTTGCCGGGCATGATTTAAGATGGCTCGAACGAGGAGTAAGGCGCATGTCCGAGACGATCAAATTCACCCTGGATGGCAAGGAAGTCGAGGCCGAAGCCGGTCAGACGATCTGGGAAGTGGCGCATGGGCGTGGGTTGGTCATTCCGCATCTCTGTCATAAACCTGCGCCGGGCTATCGTCCTGATGGCAACTGTCGCGCCTGCATGGTCGAGGTTGAGGGCGAGCGCACCTTGGTTGCCTCCTGCATTCGCGAGGCCGCGGACGGCATGGTGGTGACCACGAACTCGACCCGCGCCGAATCCGCCCGCAAGATGGTGGTCGAAATGCTCCTGGCCGATCAGCCAGAGCGCGACCAATCGCACGACAAGTCGAGCCACCTCTGGGACATGGCCGAGGCCAATGGTGTTAGCGGAAGCCGCTTTCCCAAGCTGGAAGAGGGGCGCATCCCGCTTTTGGATGACAGCCATGTGGCGATGAACGTCAATCTGGATGCGTGCATTCAATGTGGCCTCTGCGTGCGTGCTTGCCGTGAGGTGCAAGTGAATGACGTGATCGGTATGGCGGGGCGCGGCCATGACGCCTATCCGACCTTCGATTTCGCCGATCCGATGGGCGCCAGCACCTGTGTCGCCTGCGGCGAATGCGTGCAGGCCTGCCCGACGGGCGCGCTGATGCCATCGAGCGTGGTGGACGCGGGCCAGGTGGGCGACAGCAAGGATTACGACAGTGAGGTTGACAGTGTTTGTGCCTTCTGCGGTGTCGGTTGCCAGATCAGCATCAAGGTCAAGGACGGCAAGGTGAAATATGTCGAGGGGATCAATGGCCCCGCGAACGAAGGCCGCCTGTGCGTCAAAGGGCGGTTTGGATACGATTATATCCATCACCAGCATCGCCTGACCAAGCCGCTCATTCGCCGAGAGGATGCGCCTGCCAAGGGGCTGAACGTGAGCCCTGACAACTGGCAGGAGTTTTTCCGCGAGGCGAGCTGGGACGAGGCGTTGGACTTTGCCGCCGGGGGCCTGAAGGGCCGGGGGCGTGAAGTCGCCGGGTTCGGGAGCGCCAAATGCACCAACGAAGAGGCGTATCTGTTCCAGAAATTCATCCGCCAGGGCTTTGGTCACAATAACGTGGATCACTGCACGCGGCTTTGTCACGCGTCCTCGGTGGCGGCGCTGATTGAAAATGTCGGCTCGGGCGCGGTGACGGCCACGTTCAACGAGATCGAAAACGCCGATGTGGCGATTGTGATCGGTGCGAACCCGATCGAGAACCATCCTGTGGCGGCGACCTATTTCAAGCAGTTCACCAAGCGCGGTGGCAAGCTGATTGTGATGGACCCGCGCGGCGTGGGCCTGCGCCGGTTTGCGACCCATATGCTGCAATTCCGTCCCGGTGCGGATGTCAGCATGCTCAACGCGATCATGCACACGATCGTCGAAGAAGGTCTTTACGATCAGCAGTATATCGACGCCTATACCGAGAACTGGGAGGCGGAGAAGGCGCATCTGGCGGATTTCACGCCGGAGAAGATGGAAGAAATCTGTGGCATCCCAGCCGAGACCCTGCGCGCCGTGGCCCGTGATTTTGCCACCGCCAAGTCGGGCATGATCTTCTGGGGTATGGGCGTTTCGCAGCATATCCACGGCACGGATAATTCGCGCTGCCTGATCAGCCTTGCCTTGATGTGCGGCCATGTGGGGCGTCCAGGCACCGGGCTGCACCCCCTGCGCGGTCAGAACAATGTGCAAGGCGCATCCGATGCGGGCCTCATCCCCATGTTCCTGCCGGATTATCAGACGGTGACCGATGACGGCGTCCGCTCGGCCTTTACCGATGTCTGGAAATCCGGTGATTTCTCGAACGAGAAGGGCCTGACGGTGACCGAGATCATGGATGCGGTTCATGACGACCAGATCAAGGCGATGTATATTCTGGGTGAAAACCCGGCCATGTCGGACCCGGATGTGGAGCATGCCCGCGATGCGTTGGCGAAACTCGATCACCTGGTGGTGCAGGACATTTTCATTACCGAGACGGCCAACTATGCCGATGTGATCCTGCCCGCCTCGGCGCTTTATGAGAAGTCCGGTACCGTGTCGAACACCAACCGTCAGGTGCAGATGTTGCGGCCCGCCGTGGCCCCTCCGGGCGACGCGAAAGAGGATTGGCAGATCGAGGTCGAATTGGCCAAACGCTGCGGGCTCAACTGGACCTATTCGCATCCCAGCGAAGTCTTTGCCGAGATGGCGATCAACATGCGCTCACTCGACAACATCACCTGGGAGCGGCTGGAAAATACCGCCGTGACCTATCCCAGCCTCAGCCCCGAAGATCCGGGCCAGGCGGTGGTCTTCGGGGACGGCTTCCCGCGGCCCGAGGGGCGCGCGCGTTTCACCCCCGCCAATGTCATCGCGCCGGACGATACGCCCGATGCCGAGTATCCGATGATCCTGACCACGGGACGCCAGTTGGAACATTGGCACACCGGGTCGATGACGCGCCGGGCCACCGTGCTGGATGCGGTCGAACCCGAGGCCAATTGCTCTATGCATCCGTCCACCCTGCGCAAGCTGGGCGTGGAGCCGGGCGATCACGTGCGCCTGACGACCAAGCGCGGCAGCATCGTCATCATGGCGCGCGCCGACCGGGCGATTTCGCCGGACATGGTGTTCCTGCCGTTCGCCTACGTGGAGGCAGCGGCCAACATCCTGACCAACCCGGCGGTTGATCCCTATGGCAAAATCCCCGAGTTCAAGTTTTCGGCAGTTAAGGTCGAGGCAATGGAACCCGGTGCCGTGGCGGCGGAGTAAGCCTCTTACATCGTTTGGGGACGTCGGAGAGGTCGCATTTT
This sequence comes from Roseovarius sp. MMSF_3359, assembly GCF_030733385.1. Taxonomy (GTDB): domain Bacteria; phylum Pseudomonadota; class Alphaproteobacteria; order Rhodobacterales; family Rhodobacteraceae; genus Roseovarius. Next base: position 3,528 of record NZ_JASHJC010000001.1, read on the forward strand.
TGCTTTGCGGAAGGTGAAGATTTGCCAATGGCATAGCTCTTTTGCGCTTTCGACGGTTGTGCATGGGCCGGGTGGGACTGCCGGCCTTGAGCGCCATCGCCAGACGCCGGACAGTTGGCAACGCCACTACCGCCAACAAGTCCGATGACCTCGCCCGGGTGTCAATATTTGCATTGAGCCCGCTGCGTGTATTCGGGTTTGCACCTCGCGCGGTTTCAAGCCCGCAGGGCGCCGCGCATCGACGGCGCGCTCCCACGCGGCGGCGATTTGGCGAGGTTCCGGCAGTATTTGAGGTTCTTCGGATGTGGCATGGATAAAGTGCATATCACATACGACAGGTCGCCACCGCGGGCGCCGTCGATGCGCCACTTCCAAGCTAAGTCAAGAATGGCCGTTCCGCCCACAAAGGCGCCGTCAGAAGGCTAACGGCGCAGGCATTTACCGACCGATGGCGGCTTGTAACCGGTCTGCTACGATTTGAGAGGCATCTCATCCGCGAGATTGAGGATGTCACGCAACGCATCGAGATAGGTCTCGAAGGCGTGCAACCCGCTCTCTGAAAGCTGGTAGACGGTATGTGGCCGTGCGTCCAACACCATCCGGCTGTGAAGATATCCGGCCGAGCTCAGTTTCCGCAAATGCGCATCCAGGTTTCCATCTGTAATCGCAAGCGAGGACTTCAGCTGCGAAAAGCTCGGCTCACCAACATAGAGCAACATCGCGATACGGGTGCGTACCTGTTGGTGAAACATGGGGTCAAGTTTGGGCAGCTCACGCATGTCTAGAACGCCCGGAGAACGGGTTCTTGCGTCTCCGGATCCCAGGCCCAGGAGCTTTGGCCAGATTGAATATGCACACCGCCAAGCCACTCATCCCGCGCGATTTCGCCAGTGGCATCGACTTTGCCAGACCTCACCTCCTGGCCGAAATCCGTCAGCATCAGCCGCTGTTGCCGGAAGACAGGCTGCTCTTCCGGCGAAGCAGGCGGGTGCCAGAACGTGCCCGGCTCGGCGGTGAGCAAACCCGCCTTGCAGAGCCTGTCGATGATCGAAAACGTGCGCCAATCACCGATGTAAAGCGCGGTCTCACGGTCCATGTTCTGCCAGAAAAGCTCAACGGGTCCGTGAACACCCCCCGCCACCAGCGAGAGTATTTGTTGCTCGGTGCGGTTCAAGCCAGTGGTCGTGAAGGGAAATTCTTCAAGATGACGCGAAAGCGCGGCTTTCAGAAAGGGCAGGGATGACAAGTCGGTGTTGATAAGGGCGCTGAGAGCCGTTGGATCATTTGACCGGAACGCGGCCCACCCCCGTTGGGCCAGTTTCAGCATGTCATCAGTGACCGCGATGCTCTGGTCCAACAGAGAGAACATCTGGGTGGGGTCAAGCTCTCCGATCCCACGAAACCGGTCCATCCCGGGGAATTGGTTAATGCAGATTATCCGTAGCTCAATGTGGGTCAATTGCGCCGCCGCGAACCAATCCAGGAGCTGCAAAATCTGTAACTGGTCAAGCAGATCATGCTCAAACCACAGCACCACACGGTCATAGGTCGCAGCGGCCTTCAGATGGTCATCCCGCAAGCGCAGGTCTCGCTCGGCTGCGCGCGCGTCCCCTTTGGGCCCCACGAGATAGCGCGCCCGAACGGGTCGCAGCTCGTCGAGGGATAAACCGGCGGGAAAGGGGCCGTGATGCATCGGATCCCGCCATGGCAGGACATCACCCGGAACGGAACTCGCCTTGAGAATTCCTGCCGCACCGTCGCCATTTGTAATGTTGAGAATGCGCATTTTTAGGCTCTGCTCCAGATGAACTCTGTTTTTCAGAGTTACGCTCTGTAATGCAGAGTGTCAAGCTAAAGCGGAATAACAGGCGGCCCACCTTCGACAACATTTTGGTTTCATCAATCGCGCATCAGCGTGGCGTCATCGCCAGGTGACATCCCCTAGGAAGATGTACCCCGCGCCGTATATCGTCTTGATAAGGCGAGGGTTTTTGGGATCTTCGCGGAGTTTCGTCCTGAGCCGTGAGATACGGACATCCATCGCCCGATCGAAGCTGTCCCCGGCGACGCCACCAAGAGTTTCCTGCATAGACTGACGCGAAATCAGGCGTTTCGGTCGGTCGAGGAAGAGGCGCAAAACCTCACCCTCGGCATGGGAAAAAGGGATTTCTTCACCCTTGTCGTCTTCCAGGACATAGCGGTCGAAATGCGCCACCCAGCCTTCGAACGCTGCGGTCTCAGCGACCTGCCGCACGGGGGTGTCGCGGCGCAGGCGGGCGCGGATACGGGCCACGACCTCGGCAGGGTCGAACGGCTTGATGATGTAGTCATCCGCGCCAAGTTCCAACCCCGTCACCCGGTCCTGCACCTGCGCCCGGCCCGAGATGATGATGACCGTGGCCCCCTGCTCCAACGCCAGCCGGTGCACCAATGTCAGCCCGTCCCGATCCGGCAGCGACAGGTCCACGAGGCAGACATCGGGCGTGACGGATTTCAACGATGCCTCGAACTCGGTCGCGCGGGCGAAGGTCAGGGTGCGAAACCCGGCCTCTTCGAGCGCATCGGCAAGCATGGTCCGGATCGCCGGTTCGTCGTCGAGGATTGTCACAAGCGGGGCGGTCATCAGGAGGCTCCCTGGCTGAGAAAGGCGGTGAGCTGCGCGTCGGAGAAGGGCTTGCGCAGCACGGGTGCAAGCGACAGGGCGCGCCGGTGCAGCGGGTCATCTGGCGGCAGGGACGTCATCAGGAACGCCGGGCACCGCCCGTCTGGCAACGCCTCGATCAGATCGAGGCCGGTTTGCTCACCTTCGAGAGTAATATCGGATAAAAGTGCCGAGATTTCAGGGAGTTCCACCAGGAGCGTCAATGCCTCTGCAACGCTCGTCGCTTCGACGACGGTGTGACCGGCCTCGCGCAGCATGTCGCGTACCGTCAGGCGCAGATCGGGGCTGTCTTCGACCAGAAGCACCATGCCGGGATGCAGTGTGGCATCCGCCGGTCGCAATGGCAATTGCAGGGCCACGCGCGCACCCTGTTCGGTATTCGACAGGTCCATCCGCCCACCGGCCATCTGGGTCATGTCATAGACCATGACCAGCCCGAGCCCCGACCCGTCATCCCCCTTGGTGGTGAAAAACGGCTCCAGTGCGCGGTCTAGTGCGCGTTCGGAGAAACCCGGACCAGTGTCAGCCACCGAAAACTCCAGCCAGGTGTCCTGCACCGGCCGGACGCTAAGGGTGATCGTGCCGGACGGGCCGCAGGCATCCCGCGCGTTCAGCACGAGGTTCAGAAGGGAATCCTGCAACATCCCGGCATCCAGAAGATACGCGCCGGGACCGGCGAGGTTTTCGGTTTTGAACCGGACACTTTGGGGCAGGGTCGAGCGCGCCAGCGGTTCAAGATCCGACAGGAAAGCGCCGAGATCGGTCGGGACCGGATGGTGTTTGCGGTGACCGGTCATGTCGGCGATGCGGTTGAGCAGGCTGCCGCCGCGCCGTGCCGCCGACAGGGTCGCGCCGATCAACTCCTCGGCCTCGCCCGGCAGGGCCATGCGTTGCAGCTTGGATTGCATCCCAAGGATGATGGTCAGCAGGTTCGAGAAATCATGCGCCAGCCCGCTGGTCATCTGCGCGGCCAACTCGCGGCGGCGGGTCTGTTGCAGGGCGGCGCGCGTCTGCGCCTCTTCGGTGATGTCCATCGACAGGATGTAGACACCGCCTTCGGAATCGTCGGGGGTGAAGGCCGCGCGGATGCGTCGTGTGCTGGGCTGATGGGTGAATTCAAACACCGATGGCGTGCCGGCAAAGGCATCTTCGAGCCGCGTGTGGATCGATTGATACGCAGCCTCCCCCATCGCTTCCTCGACGGTCAGCCCGATGATCTCGGACTGGCTGCCCGGCATCACCGAACTCAGCCGTCGGTTGGAATAGGTATAGCGCCGGTCGGGCCCGACATGGGCGATATGGGCGGGCATCATCTCGGTCGTCAGCCGGGTGCGGGCCTCGGAGGCGGTCAATTGTCGCTTGGCGGCTTCAAGGGCGGTGATCGTTGCCTCGAGCTGCCGGTTGGTGGTGGTCAGTTCCTCGGAATAGCCGGTCAACTGGTCGGATAGTTCTTCGGAACGCGCCCGCAACAGCGCCTCCTGCCGTTTGGCGCGGGTGATATCGGTATAGACCGTGACCCATCCGCCTTGCGGCAGGGGTGAGCCTTCGACGCTGATCATCCGGCCATTGGCGCGAGGACGTTCCATGTAATGCGGCTCGAACGCGCGGGCCTGCTGCACCCGGGTCTGGATGAAGTGGTCGATATCGTCGATCGGGCCGTGCTCGCCCCGCTCTGCGAGGTATCGGATCGTGTCCTCGAAATCCGCCCCGGGCGTCACCAGATGATCGGGAAGGTCGAACATCTCCTGAAATCGGTGGTTGCAGACGGCGAGCTTCAGATCGCTGTCATAGATCGACAGGGCCTGCTGAATGAGGTTCAGTCCGGCAATCATCATCTTTTGGGTGTGATCGTTCTCAGCCATGCTGCACCGCCCAGTCCAGCGCCTGTTCCAGACGATCATCGCCCCAGAAAAGCTCGTCGCCCACGGTAAAGCTCGGGGCACCGAAAAGACCGCGCCTGGCGGCTTCTTCGGTGGTCTGGCGCAGGGTGTGTTTGACCGCCTCGGTCCCGGCTTGTTCCAGAATGCCAAGGGGTAGGCCCGCGGCACCGGCGCAGGCCGAGATCACATCCGGGTCGGAGATGTCGAGCTTTTCGGAGAATTCCGCCAGATAGACATTGTGCACGAAGGCGACCATCTGCGGACCGGGGTCCGCCGCCGTCGCCACCCGCGCGGCCAGCAGCCCGTTTTGCGGAAACGGGTCGGGCTTGTGCAGCGTCAGCCCCAGCCGGCCGCATTGCCGCGCCATGTCGCGCCACATGTAATTTCCCTTGGCGGCATAGATGTTGAAAGGTGACGTATGCCACCCCTGGGCCGCAAAGATCGGACCCAGGAGGAACGGCCGCCAGCGCACCGTGACGCCCGCCTTTGCCGCGCGGGCCGGCAGGCGCATGGCGCTCAGATAGGAGTAGGTCGAGGCGAACTCGAACCAGAAGTCAATCTTCATCGCGTGGCCCCTTTTGCGGGTTGACCGGCGGTTCCGTCTCTTCACGTTTCTGGCCGCAGGTGGGTGGTGTCAAGGCTTGGTCGGCCGGTGTTACAATTCGTAAGGATTGGGAAATGATCAGGTAAAAGTTGACCTCGAAAGATAATCCAACATCCTTGAGGTTCGAGAGAATCGCCTCAAGGTGGTCATCTGTCCGGAAACCGGGCACGGGAGGATTTTGATTTGGCACAGTCGCCCCAGGCGACCGGAGGGCTCGCGTCCATTCCGGCGCTTTTGCAACGCAACGCCAGCCAGTTTGGCAGCAAGGCCGCGTATCGGGAAAAGGAATACGGGATCTGGCAAAGCTGGACCTGGGCCGATACCGAACAAGAGATCGAGGCATTGGCGCTTGGGCTTCTGAACCTTGGGGTGAACGAGGGCGATTTCGTTGCCATCATCGGGCGCAACCGGCCCTATTTCTACTGGTCGATGGTCGCGGCGCAGTCGGTGGGCGCGATCCCGGTTCCGGTCTATCAGGACAGCGCCGCCGAGGAGATGGCCTATGTGATGGACCATTGCGGTGCCCGTTTCGCGGTGGTCGAAGACCAGGAGCAGGTCGACAAGATCATCGAGATTCAGGACGCGCTCAACCAGTTCGAGCACATGATTTATGTCGATCCCAGGGGCCTGCGGAAATACGATCATCACAAGCTGCACGAGTTTTCCCATGTGCAGAACCAGGGCCGTGCGGCGTATGATGAATTCATCGGTGACCTCAAGGCGCGGCGCGAGAAGCTGGATTACGACAGCACCTGTGTCATGCTCTATACCAGCGGGACGACCGGCAAACCCAAGGGCGTTGTCCTGTCGAACCGCAATATCATCGAGGCGTCGAAATCATCCGCCGAGTTCGACAAGCTGGGTATGGGCGAAGAGGTTCTGGCCTATCTGCCGATGGCCTGGGTTGGCGATTTCATCTTTTCCATCGGGCAGGCCTATTGGACCGGGTTCTGCGTGAATTGTCCGGAAAGCGCGGACACGATGATGACCGACCTGCGCGAGATCGGCCCGACATATTATTTCGCGCCGCCGCGGGTTTTCGAGACTCAGCTGACCAACGTGATGATCCGCATGGAAGACGCGGGCCGTTTCAAGCAATGGCTGTTTCACAAGTTCATGGCGCATGCCCGAAAAGTGGGTCCGGCCATCCTGGACGGTAAACCCGTTGGGGGCCTTGACCGGCTCAAATACCTGCTGGGCAAGCTCTTCATTTTTGGACCGCTCAAGGACACGCTGGGCCTTGGTCGGGTACGGGTGGGCTACACCGCCGGGGAGGCGATCGGCCCGGAAATCTTTGATTTCTATCGCTCTTTGGGGATCAACCTGAAACAGCTCTACGGGCAGACCGAAGCGTCGGTGTTCATCACGTTGCAGCCCGATGGCGAAGTGCGAAGCGATACGGTGGGCGTGGCCGCCCCCGGGGTTGAGTTGCGGATCGCCGAGAGTGGCGAAGTATTTTACCGCAGCCCCGGCACATTCGAGGAATACTACAAGAACCCCGAGAGTACGGCGTCGACCAAGGATGAAGAGGGATGGGTCGCCACCGGCGATGCGGGGTTCTTTGACGACGAAACCGGGCATCTCAGGATCATCGACCGAGCCAAGGATGTCGGCAAAATGGCCGACGGGGCGATGTTTGCGCCGAAATATGTCGAGAATAAACTGAAGTTTTACCCCAACATTCTGGAGGCGGTCGTCTTTGGCAACCAGCGCGACGAGTGCACCGCCTTTATCAATATCGACCTCAATGCCGTGGGTAACTGGGCCGAGCGCAACAATATCGGTTATGCGTCTTATCAGGAGCTGGCCGGGAACCCGCAGGTGCTCGGAACCATCAAGAGCCATGTGGAAGAGGTCAACCGGTCGCTCGCCGATGATCCGATGCTGGCGCATTGCCAAGTGCATCGTTTTATCGTGCTGCACAAGGAGCTCGACGCCGATGATGGCGAGATGACGCGGACGCGGAAGGTGCGGCGCGGGGTGATTTCGGACAAGTTCGAAGATCTCCTGGGCGCGCTTTATGACGGGTCGGATGAGATCTTTACCACCACCGAGGTCACTTATGAAGATGGTCGCAAGGGGTCGATCAGCGCCACGTTGAAGGTCGTTAGTGCCGAGGTGTCGATGCAGCAGGATCAGAAAGTGGCCGCGGAATGAGGGCCGGTGATGCGCCGCTCGCCCGTTCCGGGCATCGCCCCGCCCACCGTCCCGTGATGGGAAGCCCAAGAGGAGTGTGTCATGCTTGATGCGAGCGAGGGATATACCACCGAGGATGGCCGCAAGATCGGCGGCGTGGTGATGGAGATGAAGAACATCACCTTGCGTTTCGGCGGGGTGGTCGCGATCCAGGACATCAGTTTTGATATCCGCCAGGGCGAGATCCGCGCGATAATTGGGCCGAACGGTGCCGGTAAGTCGTCGATGCTCAACGTGATTTCGGGTTTCTACCATCCGCAGGAGGGTGAGGTCTGGTACAAGGGCGAACGGCGCCCGGCCATGAAGCCTTACGAGGTGGCCCGGCAGGGGATCGCGCGGACCTTCCAGAACATTGCGTTGTTCGAGGGTATGTCGGTGCTGGATAATGTCATGACCGGTCGCATCCGGCAGATGAAGTCGGGGCTCTTTGCGCAGGCACTCTGGAAGGGGAAAGCCGAGCGCGAAGAGGTTGAGAACCGGGCATTCGTGGAGCGGATCATTGATTTCCTTGAGATCCAGCATATTCGCAAAACCCCGGTGGGGCGGTTGCCTTATGGGTTGAAGAAGCGCGTGGAGCTGGCGCGGGCGCTGGCGGCGGAGCCGTCGATCCTGCTGCTGGACGAGCCGATGGCGGGGATGAATGTCGAGGAGAAAGAGGACATGAGCCGCTTTGTTCTCGACGTGAATGACGAGTTCGGCACCACGATTGCGCTGATCGAGCATGATATGGGCGTGGTGATGGACCTCTCCGACCGTGTTGTCGTGATGGATTACGGCAAGAAGATCGGGGACGGTACACCCGACGAGGTGCGCGGCAACCAGGCGGTGATCGACGCCTATCTGGGGGTGGCGCATGACTGATGAACTTGAAATCCTGATGGACGGAGGGCGGCACCATGCCTGAACAACTGGTTTTTGCCATGGAGGTGTTCCTCAACGGGCTGATGGCGGGCGTGCTTTATGCGCTGGTCGCGTTGGGCTTTGTGTTGATCTACAAGGCCTCGGGTATCTTCAACTACGCCCAGGGCGTGATGGCGCTTTTCGCGGCACTGACGCTGGTCGGGATCATGGAAGGGCAGGTGCCGTTTGCGCACCTGATAAACGCCATGCTCGGGACCGAGATTCACCATTTCGGCTGGCATGTGCCGGGGGTTCTGGCGATCCTCTTTACGATGGCGGTGATGGTCGGGCTGGCGTGGATCGTCAATACGCTGATCTTCCGGCATCTGGTCAACCAGGAGCCGATTATCCTTTTCATGGCGACGATTGGCCTTGCCTATTTCCTCGAGGGGTTCGGGGATATCATGTGGGGGGCGGATATCAAGAAGCTGGACGTGGGGCTGCCGCAGGGGATCAATCTTTGGATCGACGAGACCACGTTCAACATCTTCGATTACGGCTTCTTCATCGACAATCTCGATATCGTGGCGACGGTGGTGGCGGCGCTGTTGGTCTGCGCGCTGGTGATTTTTGCGCAATATACCAAGCAGGGCCGCGCGATGCGGGCCGTGGCGGATGACCACCAGGCGGCGCTGTCGGTTGGTATTTCGCTGAACTTCATATGGGTGATGGTCTGGTCAGTGGCTGGCTTCGTGGCACTGGTGGCCGGGATCATGTGGGGCACCAAGTCGGGCGTGCAGTTCTCGTTGTCGTTGATTGCCTTGAAGGCACTGCCGGTGCTGATGCTGGGCGGGTTCACCTCGATCCCGGGCGCCATTGTGGGCGGGCTCATCATCGGGGTTGGCGAGAAGCTCTTTGAGTTCGGCTTTGGCCCGATGCTGGGCGGTGCGACCGAGAACTGGTTTGCCTATGTGCTGGCGCTGATCTTCCTTGTGTTCCGACCGCAGGGGTTGTTTGGCGAAAAGATCATCGAGAGGGTGTGATGGTTCAATTGCTGCCTTTCTTTCGTGTCCTGCCGCCGCTGCTGTTCGTTTATGGCATCGTGATGATCATTGCGAATATTGCCGAATTACGCGCGACCGCTTCAATTTCGGGTATGCAGGGCAGTTTCCTGTCAGAAATGCGGATCGCTTATCTCGCTGGAATTGCGCGTTCTTTCTATGAGCTGTTTTTCTTTGCGGCGATGGCAGCGGTAGTTACCGCAGCCAACAGATATCTGGAGAGGCAGATATGATGTTTTCTTCACAGTCCGGGCGGGGCGACTGCGTGTCGCTCTGCGCCACGACACCCGCCCGCCCGGCACCTTCGTTTGGGCGCATGACTGACACGAATTCGGGAGTGATCTGAGATGTTTTATCGTGAAGCCGGTGACTTCAAGACATCCTATGTGGATGACAACCAGACCTTTCCGATCAAGTTCGACCGGTATCGGTATTATGTCGTGCTCTTCGCAGCTTTTGCGATCGTGCCGTTCATCATCAATGACTATTGGGTCAATGCGGTTTTCCTGCCGTTCCTGATCTATGCGATTGCGGCGATTGGGTTGAATATCCTCACCGGGTATTGCGGGCAGGTCTCGCTTGGCACCGGCGGGTTCATGGCCGTGGGGGCCTATGCCTGCTACAAGCTCATGACCGGGTTTCCCGAGGTCAGCATTTTCATTCACATCATCCTGTCGGGCGGGATTACCGCGGCGGTTTGCGTGGTGTTCGGATTACCGAGCCTCAGGATCAAAGGGTTTTACCTCGCCGTGGCGACGCTAGCGGCGCAGTTCTTCCTCGTCTGGCTCTTCAACAAGGTAAGCTGGTTCTACAACTACTCCGCCTCGGGGCAGATCAACGCGCCGGAGCGGACGATCTTTGGCATCGCGGTCACCGGTGCGCAGACGGCACCCTGGGCGGCCTATCTCTTCTGCCTTATTTTTACCTTTGCCAGCGCGATCATTGCCCGCAACCTGACGCGCGGGATGACCGGGCGGAAATGGATGGCGATCCGGGATATGGACATCGCGGCCGAGATCATCGGGGTCAACCCGCTCAAGGCCAAGCTGAGTGCCTTTGCGGCCTCCGGTTTCTTCGTGGGCATCGCGGGCGCGCTCTTCTTCGCGGTCTACCTGGGCGCCGTCGAGGTAGGCGAGGTCTTTGGCATCACCAAATCGTTCCTGGTGCTCTTTATGATCATCATCGGCGGGCTGGGGTCGATCTTTGGCAGCTTTGCCGGGGCGGCCTTCCTCGTGCTGCTGCCGGTGCTGTTGAAGAACGTGTTGGTGGGGACGCTGGGCTGGCCCACGGACTTGGCGGCGCATCTGGAGTTCATGATCGTCGGCGCGTTGATTGTCATCTTCCTGATTGCCGAGCCGCACGGGTTGGCACAGCTTTGGCGCGTGGCGAAGGAGAAACTGAGGCTTTGGCCCTTCCCGCACTGAGGGGCATTGAGAGAGGTGCGGCGGGCCGAGGTCCGCCCCGCGTAACATCGGACAAAACCAAGGGAGGAATTAACCCGATGAAGAAAACACTAATCACAGCCGCCGTGGCGGCCATGGTGGCAACAGGTCCGGCACTGGCCGACCTGACCATCGTCGATACGAGCTATCGGACCGGGCCTTATGCGGCGAACGGTATTCCGTTCTCGGACGGGTATCAGGATTACTTCACGCTGCTCAATGAGCGCGATGGCGGCATCGGCGGCGAGAAGATCAATATCGTCGAATGCGAGACCGGCTATAACACCGAGAAAGGTGTTGAATGCTATGAGGCGACCAAGGGCGAAGGCGCGCTTGTCTATCAGCCGCTGTCGACGGGCATCACCTATCAGTTGATCCCGAAAGCGACCGCTGACGGCATCCCGCTTCACACCATGGGCTATGGCCGGACTTCAGCCAAGAATGGTGCGGTGTTTAAATATGTCTTCAACTACCCGGCCAACTATTGGGACGGTGCCAGCCTCGCGGTCAGCCATATTCTTGAGCAGAATGGTGGCGACATCAGTGGCAAGAAAATCGCGCTGGTCTATCACAACTCCGCCTATGGCAAGGAGCCGATCCGTACGCTGGAAGAGCTGTCGAAGAAACATGGGTTCGAGCTGAGCTTGCTGCCCGTTGACCACCCCGGCCAGGAACAGAAATCACAATGGCTGCAAATCCGCCGCGAGAAGCCTGACAATGTCCTGATGTGGGGCTGGGGCGTGATGAACCAGGTGGCCATCCAGGAGGCCGTCAACATCCGCTTCCCGATGGAAAACTTCATCGGTATCTGGTGGTCCGGGTCGGAAAACGACGTGAAAGCCGCGGGTGACAAGGCCAATGGTTACAAGGCACTGACCTTCCACAACCTTGGGTCCGACTACCCGGTCTATGCCGATATTCAGCAGTACGTCGTGGATGCAGGCAAGGCCGCTGGCGCCGGCGATCAGGTGGGCACGGTGCTATATAACCGTGGCATGTATGCGGCGATGCTGGCCTCAGAGGCGATCAAGACCGCGCAGGAAATCCACGGTGTTTCCGACATCACCTCGCAGCAAATGCGCGACGGGATGGAAGCCCTGGAGATGACCGAAGCCAAGATGGAGGCCATCGGCCTGCCGAACTTCGGCCCCGAATTCAAGGTGAGCTGTGAAAACCACGGCGGCAACGGTTTTGGCGCCGTGTCGCAATGGGATGCGGCCGCCGGTGAGTTCAAGCTGATCACCGAGTACTACCAATCCGATCAGGACGTGATCCAGCCGCTGGTTGAAGAAGACAGCGCCGCCTTCGCGTCGGAAAACGGCATCGAGCCGGGTTGCTGATCCAGTGATGATACCCGGTCGCGGCGCGGGTCGCGGCCGGGGAATTTGAGTATTTTTGGCAAGATGAAAACAGGGTGCGGGTCCCCGGGGGACGCGCGGATCGTAACGGAGCTGAACCATGCTGGATATCACCGAAGACCCCAAGGACGCCCTGCTGGAAGTCAACAATATCGAGGTGATCTATAATCATGTGATCCTCGTGCTGAAGGGCGTGAGCCTCAAGGTGCCGAAAGGCGGCATTACGGCGCTGCTCGGCGGTAATGGCGCGGGCAAGACGACGACGCTCAAGGCGATTTCCAACCTGTTGAAATCCGAGCGTGGAGAGGTCACCAAGGGTTCGATCACCTATCGCGGGGAGCGGGTGCAGGATCTGGTGCCGTCGGATCTGGTCCGCAAAGGTGTCATCCAGGTGATGGAAGGCCGCCACTGTTTCGAACACCTGACCGTTGAGGAAAACCTCCTGACCGGGGCCTATACACGTGGGTCGAGCCGGGGTGAGATCGACGCTGATCTGAACATGGTCTACGACTATTTCCCGCGCCTGAAAGAGCGGCGCAAGAGCCAGGCGGGCTATACCTCGGGCGGGGAACAGCAGATGGTCGCCATTGGCCGCGCCTTGATGAGCCGGCCCGAGACGATCCTTCTGGATGAGCCGTCGATGGGGCTCGCGCCGCAGCTTGTGGAGCAGATTTTCGGGATCGTGAAATCGCTCAACGAGGAGGAAGGGTATACCTTCCTTCTGGCGGAGCAGAACACCAATGTCGCGCTCAGGTTTGCCCATTACGGGTACATCCTGGAGTCGGGCCGCGTGGTGATGGATGGTCTCGCTTCGGACCTGCGCGAGAACCCGGATGTGAAGGAATTTTACCTCGGTATGTCCGACGAAGGGCGCAAGAGCTTCCGGGATGTGCGCAGCTACCGCCGCCGGAAGCGGTGGCTGAGCTGATGATTGTGAATATTGTCGACAGGAGGTCCCGGAAATACCGGTGGCAGACAGTCAACGCGGTTATGGAAAACGCCTGGCAGGACAATGGATGCCCGGATTCGGATCAGGCGCGGAAGGATTGTGAGTATCAACTGACCTATGCTGAGCGCGCCAACATTTCGGTGTCCGAGGCCGTGGCGTGGGGCATGGCCGAAAGAGCAGAAGTTACACTTCACCTCTACGACGAAGGAGCGGGGATTGGGACGACCCGATCCTTGTCTGAGCTAACCAAAGTCCCAGAGGGAGGCGCGTGAGCAGATGACGTTAGCCTTGCGTCAGCTTCGCCCGCATTTCCTCGATCAACTCCAGCGCCTCTTCGCGGGTGTTGCGGATGTTGGGGCGGAAGCCGGCGGATTCGGCCCGAAGGCGGATGTCGGCTTCGGTCTCGGATCCCGCCGCGTAGCGGACCGAGCCAAGCGATCCGGCCTCGTTCAGGCGTTTGCCGCGATGGGCGTATTGGATCCACGCGCCGGGCAGGATTTGGCAGCCGTTCATGTTCACGAGGAAAAACCAGCGCCGGTCGCTCTCCTTGATGCGCTCTTCGAGGTAGTCGTAGAAATCGTTCACATCGCGCGAATGGTTGAACGTAAAGTGCGAGAAATCCACGTCCATGATCACGCGGGCCTCGTCAAACTTCACGCGGCGGACAAAATCCGACAATTCGTAATTGCGCTCAAGCACCAGCTTTTTGCGCCGGGTCGACGGGATTTCGCGGATGCGGGCGATGGCCGCGTCGCGGTCGGAAAAGAGGTTGGGATCGAACGCCTCGGTATTGGCGGCCCGCTCGATCTGTCGACGGGTCACGTCGGAGGCATCAAAACGCACCGAGCCCATGGAATGCGCCATGTTGAGCGCCTTGCCGCGCCGGGAATAGGCGGTCCAGGCGACCGGGTCGATGCGGGTGCCGTTGAGATTGACCAGAAAGAACCATTTTTCCTCACCGGTCGCGGCAATGCGCGCCTCGAGCCGGTCATACATCCGGTTCACGATCTCGGAACTGTCGAAATGAAAATCCGAAAAATCGGCCTCCATGGCCTGCAACGCGTCATGAAAGGCTATGCGGCGATCAAGGTCGGCATCGCTGATCGCGGTCGTGCTGTGCTGGTCCGTCATACTCAAATTCTCCATGAAATCTCTCAGGAGTTCGCGCGGTATGCAAATGTATGCAATTTACTGCCCGAGCCGGTGACCCAAATCAACATGTCAACCTGTCGCGCCCCCGCAGACAGGCAAAGGATGGCCGATGTCCCAGTATTTTGATGATCTAGAAACCCGCAGCGCCGATGCCCGTGCCGACGCGATTGCCCAGGATTTGCCCGCGCAGATCATACGCGCGCAGGGCCTTTCCGGCTATGGTCAGACGCTCGCAGACGTCTCGCCCGACAGCATCCGAAGCATCGAAGACCTGGCGGCGCTGCCGGTCTTGCGCAAATCTGATATGGGTCGCGCGCAAGGTGAAGCTGCGCCTTTCGGTGGGCTGACCACGCGACCGGCGAATGGGTTTGCGCATGTGTTTCAATCGCCGGGGCCGATCTACGAGCCGGGTGGGGACAGTCATGACTGGTGGCGGATGGGGCGCTTCCTGCATGCCTGCGGCGTGGGGGCGGACGATATCGTGCAGAATTGCTTTGGCTATCACCTGACCCCGGCGGGCATGATCTTTGAAAACGGCGCGCGGGCGGTTGGGGCGACGGTTTTGCCCGCGGGTACCGGTCAGACCGAGCTTCAGGTGCGCGCCGCGGCGGATATCGGCTCGACCGCCTATGCCGGGACGCCCGATTACCTCAAGATCATCCTCGACAAGGCGGATGAGATGGGTGTGACGCTCAACATCACCAAGGCGGCGGTCGGGGGCGGCGCGCTCTTCCCGTCACTGCGTCAGGAATATGCCGATCGCGGCATCTCTTGCCTGCAAAGTTATGCCACCGCCGATCTGGGCAACATCGCCTACGAATCCCCCGCGATGGAAGGCTTGATCGTCGATGAGGGCGTGATCGTCGAGATCGTAACCCCCGGCACCGGCGATCCGGTCGCGCCCGGCGAGGTGGGCGAGGTCGTTGTCACGACGCTGAACCCGGATTACCCGCTCATCCGTTTCGCCACCGGCGACCTCAGCGCGCTGATGGAAGGCGACAGCCCTTGCGGCCGCACCAACCTGCGCATCAAGGGCTGGATGGGTCGCGCCGACCAGACCACCAAAATCAAGGGCATGTTCGTTCGCCCCGAGCAAGTCGCGGCGCTGGTTGCCCGCCATGACGAAGTGACCCGCGCACGCGTCATCGCCAGCCGCGAGGGCGAATCCGACGTGATGACCGTACAGATCGAAGCCGATGGCGGCGCGCCGGAAGGCTATGCCAAATCGGTCGTCGAGGCGCTGAAGCTCAAGGGCCGGATCGAGGTCGTTGCGCGCGGCAGCCTTCCCAACGACGGCAAAGTGATAGAAGATCAACGCAGCTACGATTGACGAACCAGTCCGGGAGGGATCATGCGGGTCGTGTCGTTCATCGCGGGCCTGCTCATGGCCCTGCCGGTTCAGGCGGCGGATGTTGCGCTGATCCTCGGGGATATCGGCCAGGTCGAGACGATGCGCGCCGAGACCACCGTGACCGCCACCGATTTTGCCATACCTCTGCGCGAGGCCGGGTTCGAGATCATCCAACCCAGAAACCGCAGTTCCGGCAACATGCGTCTGGCAGCGCGGCGTCTGGAGACATTGCTTGAAACATCCGGTGTGGATCGCCTTGTGATCGTTGCCATGGGGCCGGTCGCGCACTCCGCGCGCGAGGCATGGGTTCTCTCGAACGGGGCGACGGGGGCGTCATCGCTCAATGTCGGTGTCACGGGCGTCCCCGTTGGGGCGCTGTCGGACATGGCTGCCGCAGCACAAGGTTCCGCGGTCCTCCTGATTGCGCCCGGCCGCCGGTTCGAGGCCCTGGGCATCGGCGTGCAGCCGGGTCTGGGAGAGCTGAAGCTCAGAGAGGGCGTGGCATATGTCATCGGCCCGCCCGCATCGCTGGTCGCTGTCCTTCAAGACGGGCTCTTGCAGCAAGGACGCAGTTACGACGCGATGGCAACGACCGCGCCGGAGGGCGTCGAGTTTCTTGGCGATCTGCCTTCCGGTGCGGGGCTGATGGACTGATTGCAAGTTGCACCCTCGTGCGCCGCCGCAGGGATACCGGCGCTGCCTTGACCGGCTTCGGCACGCGACCTAGAAGACGCATAAACTACCGGAGATTTCCCATGTTCAAGAATGTGCTTATCGTGCCGCTCATCGCGGCCCTGGCCGGGTGCGTTTCATCGACGGCGGATCAAGCTGCCAAAACGCCGAGCTTTGCGGATGAAGAAAGCGCCACGGTCCTGATGACGGTTGGCGAAGGATGGGCCTTCCAATCCGGGCAGGCCTTTGCCGTCCTTTCCGGCGCAGGTGAAAGCTACACGCTGCGCTCGATGACGGACCGTCGCGGTGGCCCCGGAAGTGCTGACCTCGTCGTCGGAAAGAACAAGGCCTATGAACTGAATGCGATTTCCGTCAAGCCCGGCGCCTATGCGATCACCAACTGGGGCTTCAGAATGCGGCGGGGCAGGGCAACCGACCGCCAGACCAAGAGCGTCAATCTGGCGGCGGGCGAGGTTTACTACCTTGGATCTTTCTATGCCAATAACTTCACCCAAACGACCAAGATCTATGACCGTTGGGGTGCAGAACAGGCGAATTACCTGTCGAAATTCCCGGAGTTGAACGGCAAGCCGGTCAAGAACGTCTCGGGTACCCTGAACACGCCATGTTGGAAGATGGATGTCACCGATGAGCTGGCTAAGGGATCGCCCGTGATACAGAAAACGCTCAAAGGGTGCCGCTGATCCGCTTGTAGGCGGCACGGCCCTTAGGAGTCAGAACCTCCGATTGGCGTCATAAGGTGCCATGTCAATGTTCGGGCGCCTTCCGTCGATCATGTCGGCGACAAGCCTGCCGGTTTTCGGGCCTGCGGTCAGGCCGATATGCTGATGCCCGAAGGCCGCGTGAACGCCGGTCTGACCAATTTCGCCGACCAAGGGCAGGCTGTCGGGGGTCGATGGCCTGAAGCCCAGCCATTCCTCGGCGCTGTCAAAGGTGAGGTCGGGACAGGACCGCCCTAGGTGGTATCGGATCAGCTCAAGCGGTTTGCGCGACGGGCCTTTCTCGATGCTGCCAAGCTCGACCGTTCCGGCGCAGCGCAGCCCGTCATTCATCGGTGTGAAGCCAAATTTCCCGGTTGTGATCATGATGGGATTATTGGGCATCTGCGAGGGGTTCTTGAGATGAAGGTGATGGCCCCGCTCGGCCTCCATCGACACCTTCAGCCCCAGTTTGCGCATCAGCGGTTTTGACCAGATGCCCGCCGCCAGCACCGCATGATCGCAGGGCAGGCTTCCTTGCGTGGTCTCGACACTGGTGATGCGACCGCCGGTCAGGGTCATGTCCCTGACCTCCGCCTGCCGGAATGCGCCGCCCTCTTCGATCAACACTTGTGTCAGCGCCTCAACATAGCCCCCGGGGTTGAGGATATGGCCATGACCCCGCGTCACGGCCAGGCATTTGATCCGTGGGCCGAGGATCGGTTCGGCGTCCTGCACGGCGGGGCCTTCGATCAACTCCGGAGCCATGCCTGCCTCGCGCCGGAAGTTCCAGCCATAGCTGTCGGCCTCGAACGCCGCCCGGGTCTCATAGGCATAGCTGAAATCGCTGAGCGCCACGAAATCCGCCGCACTGGTGCCGCGCGTCAGCGCCTGATGCTGGCTCAGGCTGTCGGTCACCATCGGGATCAGCCCGTCGATCATCTTGCGTGCGCGGTCTTCGGTCGCGTGGGACATGAACTTGACCAACCAGGGCATCAGGCGCGGCGCGTAGCTCCATTGCAGAAAAAGCGGTGATTTCGGATCGAGCAGGTATTTCAGCCCGGTCTTCATCAGGCCTGGCGTATTTACCGGGATGATCGCCCATTGCGCCAGCAACCCGGCATTACCGAAGGACGCCCCCGCGCCGGGCCCATCCTTGTCCAGCAGCGTGACCTCATGCCCGGCCCGACGCAGCCAGATGGCGGTGGAAACGCCGTTGATGCCAGCCCCGATGACGACGATCTTCTGCGGATTGGGCATTGCGGGGCTTTCGTGGTTGGCAAGTGATCGCGATCACCTAATCCCAGGTGGTTCATGGACGCAAGCATCGCCGTGGTCGCGGCCAAGGGTCGCAAATTGATTTTGGTCATTTATGGCGATCATCGGGTGGCGTATTGCCGGATCATGGACCGCGTAGGAACCAACATGCCATCAGTCTTGTACCGTCGTCGCACCGGACCGGGGCGGGCGACATGAAGCTCGACGTATCGGGAGACAAGATAACGGTCGATGCCGGCGACCTGGCACCGTTGATCGGGTGCGCGCCGGCAGAGGTTCCGCAGTTGATGCGCGAGGGCCGGATTACCAGCACATTCGAGAAGGGTGAAGGGGAGGACGCGGGCCGTTTTCGCGTCACCTTCCGTTTCGGAACAACTAAGGTGCGGTTTACCTGTGCGGAGGACGGCAGCGTTCTGTCCCACATCCGCACCCAGGTGGCAGATGGCTGACGGTCGGACCTCCGCAGCAGGGGCGCGCGGCCGCGTGGTATTTCTTTCGTTCGGTTTTCGACCATTCTTCCTGCTGGGGGCGCTCTGGGCGGCGCTGGCGATGGTGCTGTGGGTCGGCATGTTGGCCGGGCGCATCACGCTGCCGATGGTCTTCGCGCCGGTGGATTGGCATGCACATGCGTTCATCTTCGGCTATCTGGGGGCCGTCGTTTCCGGATTTCTCCTGACCGCGGTGCCCAATTGGACCGGCCGCCCGCCGCTTGCGGGGTGGCATCTGGGCCTGATGGTGCTGCTTTGGGTCGCGGGGCGCGCCGCGGTCTCCTTTTCGGCGCTTCTGCCGTTTTGGTTTGTCGTTCTGGTCGACCTGTCGTCGCTTGTCATGCTGGTTACGATCGTGACCCGAGAGATCGTCACCGCCGGAAACTGGCGCAACCTCGTGGTCGTGGGGATGTTGCTGATGCTCATCGCCGGGGCCGGGCTTTTTCACTGGCAGGCGGCGCAGGGTGAGGCTGCCGCGCGCAGCGAAGGTTTTCGCCTGATGCTCGCGGCAGCGGTGATGATGATAAGCCTGATCGGCGGGCGGATCATCCCGACCTTTACCCGCAACTGGCTAGAGAAAACGGGAAAGGTGGCGCGCCCGGCACCTCCGATGATGCTCTTTGACAAGCTCGCCCTTGCAGTCACTCTTGCGGCACTTATCGCCTGGGTGCTGGCACCGTGGTCGGCGGTGACAGGTCCGGCACTGATCGTAATGGGGGTCGTGCAGGCCATTCGCCTCTCTCGTTGGTGCGGGCTGCACGGGGCGTCTGAGCCACTGATCTGGTCCCTGCATGCGGGGTATGGCTTTGTCCCCCTCGGGGCGGTGATCCTGGGGCTGGCACTGCTTTGGCCGGATCGGATCGACCCGGCGAGCGGTCAACATCTTTGGATGGCTGGTGCTATCGGGGTGATGACACTGGCCGTCATGACGCGCGCCACGTTGGGCCATACCGGCCAGGCACTCACCGCCGGGCCGGGGACCACGGTGCTCTATGTTGCGTTGATCGCCGCGGTTCTGTTGCGGCTGATCGCGGGCTTCAGCCCGGGCATTGCCCAGGACTTGCACATGTTGTCCGGTGGGCTCTGGTGCCTCGGTTTTCTGGGCTTTTCGCTTGCCTACGGGCGCCTGCTGGTTGGGTCTGGTTCGCCTCGCTAAGGCAGCACCTGTTTGATTTTCCGCAAGGGTTTTGCCAGACTGCGCGTCGCGGCGGCGTTCGTGACCAAATCTGTTGCGCTTCGCGCGCTAAGGTTATATTGACTCACCAGTCAATAAAAACACCAGGGAGAAACCAATATGAAATCGACAAGTTTGGCTGTGGCGCTCGCCTGCGCAGCAGGAATGGCCAATGCGGCTGATATGGGGGCGGTGGACGAGCCGATCAAGCTGGCCGTCAACGAATGGACCGGACAGCATGTCAGCACCCACATCGCGGGTGAGATGCTCAAGAAAGCGGGCTATCAGGTCGAGTACGTGACCGCCGGTTACATGAACATGTACCAGGCCATGGCCGATGGTGAGATCCACGGCGCGATGGAAATCTGGTCATCTAACGTGAGCGACGAATACGCCAAGCAGGTCGAGGCCGGTGGCGTGACCGAGCTGGGTGATCTGGGCCTCGATGCCAAGGAGGGTATCGCATACCCCGCCCATGTCGAAGAGATGTGCCCGGGTCTGCCCGCCTGGGAGGCGCTGAAAGACTGCGCGCAGAACTTCGCCACCGCCGAGACGTTGCCCGCGGGCCGTCTGGTCGATTACCCGGCGGATTGGGGAACGCCCGGCGCGGACCGCATGACCGGTCTGGAACTGCCGTTCAAGGCCGTGCCTGCGGGGTCCGAAGGGGCGTTGATTGCCGAGTTGCGCGCGTCGACCGACAAGAAATCGCCGCTGCTCATCACCTTCTGGCAACCGCATTGGGCGATGTCGGCCTATGACGTGAAATTCGTGGACCTGCCCGTGGGCGAGGCCGCCTGTTTCGAAGATCCGGCATGGGGCCCGAACCCGAATGCGGTCAATGACTGCGATTTCGCGCCTTCGCGCATCTTCAAAGCGTCCTGGTCGGGTATGGCCGACAAATGGCCGGCCGCTGCGGAAATCCTGACCAATTACCAGCTTTCGGTCGAGGATCAGCAGCCCCTGATGGGCAAGGTCGATGTTGACGGCATGTCTGTCGAGGATGCCGTGGCCGAATGGATGGCGGCCAATGAAGCAACATGGAAACCCGTCGTCGACGCGGCCACCAACTAAAACTGAAAAAGACCCGCGCCCCGGCCACCGTGCCGGGGCCTCCGCGTGATGGCAGGAGGCCCCGGATCAGGTCCGGGGCGCGTGTCATGCGCGTGGGCGGTTTCGCCCGCAACCAGGAATGGGGAACCTGATGACGACAGAAACCGCCGATATTCAACCCGCCATCTCCTGCCGGAATGTCTGGCAGGTCTTTGGCCAGGGCGCGAAGCAGAAACTGGCCGACGCCTTGGCGAGCACCGGCGGTGACAGTGATGCCGCTGCCCGTATTCTGCGCGATCAGGGGCTGATCCCCGCCGTGCAGGATGCGACTTTTGATGTCCATCCCGGCGAGCTTTTTGTCATCATGGGCCTGTCGGGTTCGGGCAAGTCCACGATCGTCCGCTGCATCTCGCAGCTTTTGCAGGCGACCGGCGGTGAAATCCTGATTGAGGGCGAAAACCTTGTCGACGCCTCCAAGGCCCGGCTGATCGAGCTCAGACGCCGCAAGCTCGGCATGGTGTTCCAGCATTTCGGCCTTTTCCCGCATATGACCGTGACCGAAAACGTCGCCTTCCCGCTCAAGATGCAGGGACAGAACAAAGCTGACCGAACCAAACGTGCGCTTGAGGTGATCGACCTCGTGGGCCTCAAGGGCCGCGAGGACAGTTTCCCGCGCGAAATGTCCGGCGGGCAGCGACAGCGCGTCGGTATTGCCCGCTCGCTCGCCGTGAACCCCGATATCTGGTTCCTGGACGAGCCGTTTTCCGCGCTTGATCCCCTCATCCGGCGGCAATTGCAGGACGAGTTCATCAACATTCAGGCAACGTTGCAAAAATCCATCGTCTTCATCACCCATGACATTGCCGAGGCGCTCAAGATCGCCGACCGGATCGCCATTATGCGCGACGGCAAGATCGTGCAGATCGGCACACCCACGGAAATCGTCCTAAAACCGGTCGATGACTACGTGGCCGAGTTTTCCAAGGACGTGGTCAAGGGGCGGCACGCTAAAGTGGCATCGGTCATGCGCGCCAGCACCGCCGATGACAAGACGCCCGACGATCCCGGCCTGCGGCAGAACATGACGCTTGAAGCGGCGCTTGCCAAATGCATCTCGCTCTATGACCCGGTGCCTGTCTGGGGCGATGACGGCAAGATGATCGGCGTGGTCGATCCCGCCGCCCTGGCCGCCGCCTTGCAGGCCGAAGAGGCATGATGGCCGATAGCGACATGCCCGCCAGCCGCGGCGGTATCGCGCTCAGCACCGGGGCCATCGCGGCGCTGATCGCGCTCATCACCGGGGCCATCTGCATCGCGCTGGAGCCTGTTGCGCCCTGGCTGGTGAAATTCCCCGATGCCTGGACCCTGCCCGCGGCGGAATGGATCGGCGCGGGGCTGTCGTGGTTTCTTGACCTCATCAAACCGGCGATGCGGGGCATCTCCGCGCTGCTGGCCTACCCGATGGCCTGGGCCAATACGCTTTTCACCGGGATGCCCTGGCCGCTCCTGATCGGGCTGGTGACGGCGGTCGGGTGGTTCATCGGCGGGTTCTGGATGGCGGCGCTGGGTTTTGTCGGGCTCGGCTTCGTGCTCTCCACGGGATACTGGCTCGAAGGGATGGCGACGCTGGCGCTGGTGGCGGTGTCGGTTCCCCTGGCCCTGCTAAGCGGCGGGTTGATCGGCATTCTGGCCAATGAGTTCCCCCGCTTCAAGTCCGCGATCCAGACTGTGCTCGACGTGATGCAGACGGTGCCGACATTCGCCTATCTGACGCCGCTTCTGTTCCTCTTTGGCTTCGGTCCGGTGGTCGGTCTGATCGCCAGCGCGATCTATGCAGCACCACCCATGGCGCGCAATGTGATCCTGGGGCTGGAGCGGGTCGAGAGCGACATCAAGGAAGCCGCGATCATGTCCGGCGGCACCCGGTTGCAGCAACTTTTCCTGATCGAAATCCCCTCCGCCAAGACGCAGATCATGGTCGGTGTGAATCAGTGCCTGATGGCCGCACTGTCGATGGTCATCATCGCCGCCGTCATTGGCGGGTTCAAGGATATCGGCTGGGAAGTGCTCCTGACCATGCGCAAGGCCTATTTCGGGCCAAGCCTGATGGCGGGCATGGTGATCGTGATCTTCGCGATGATCATCGACCGCTACAGTAGCAAACTGGCCTCCGACCGGGTGCGGTATAGCCTGCGCGTCGCGGTCGCGATTGCCATGACCGGCGTCATCTTGTCCGTGGCCACCTGGCGGTCGCTGCCCGATCCGTCCGAGATCGCGTTGCTGGATCCGGTGTCGAACTGGCTCGATACCGGTCTGACCGCCTTCCTCAAGGACAACGGCGCGGGGCTCGACGGGCTGAAAAACGGTGCGATGTTCTATGGCCTCCTGCCGCTCAAAATTGGCCTCGACGGCGCGGTGCTCCCCTTTACCTGGGGCTTTGCCTGGACCAAGGGCATGAGCGTTGCGCTTTACGCGGTGGCTGCGGCGGTTGGCCTGCTTCTGGCGATGCGCGGGCGCGCGACGCTCGGGATCACGTTGGTGATCCTTGTCGGCATTGTCGAGACCGGCGTGGCCGAGCTTCCCTGGCCCTTCGTGCTGGTGGGCGCAGGCGCCATCGGCTGGGTGTCGGGCGGGCGCAAACTCGCGATTTTCGCCGTCGTGATGCTGGCGTTGATCCTCTTCAGCGGGCTCTGGGAACGCGCGATGCTCTCGCTTTACATGTCGGGCGCATCGGTCCTGACCTGCGCGGTAGTGGGCGGCGCGATCGGCCTGCTCTGCGCGGTGAGCCCTCTGGCCTGGCGCTTTGTTCTGCCCATTTGCGACATGCTGCAAACCATCCCGCTTTTCGTCTTCCTGATCCCGGTCCTGATGTTCTTCCAGATCGGCGAATTCTCGGCCTTCCTGGCCATCTGCCTTTACGCGATCGTGCCGATGATCCGTTATACCCGCCATGGGCTTATCAACACACCCGATGAGATGATCGAAGCCGCCGTGTCGTCGGGCGCAACGGAATGGCAGACCATGGTTGAGGTACGCGCGCCCTATGCGGCGCCGACCATCCTTCTGGGGCTGAACCAGACGATCCTCTACGCCTTTGCCATGCTCGTGATCGCCGCCCTAATCGGCACCACAGGTCTTGGACAGTCGATCTATGGCGCGTTGGCGCAGGCCGATGTGGGCCTCGGTATCGCTTCGGGTGCCGCCATGGCCATCCTTGCGCTCGTCGCGGACCGGCTGGTGCAGGGCTTCGCGGAAGAGCGCAGGCAGGCGCTCGGCCTATGATGACACTAGCTGAAAGGCCGATGACACCCGTGGTCCTGGCCTTTCTGTCGGCGGCGCTTTGGGGCATCTGGTGGATTCCGATCCGATATCTGGGAACATTGGGCATGGACGGCGCCTGGGGCGGCGTAGCGATGAACGGGGGCGCGGCGCTCTTTGCGGTCCTCTGGGTGGTGGTTACACGTGTTTCCTTCCGGCTTGGCCTCAACGGCATTCTGGGCGCGGCCCTCGTCGGCGTGGCTGTATCGACCTATTCGGTGGCGATCACCATGTCGGATGTGGTCCGCGTGATCCTCCTCTTCTACCTTGCCCCGGGATGGAGCAAGATTATCGAATGGGCCTTTATGGGCCGTGGATGGCATTGGACATCGACCCTGACCATTGCGGCCTCCTTGCTGGGGGCCTGGCTTGTCCTCGGCGGGGATCTGAGCCTTTCCGGGCTGGGCATCGGCGATTTTCTGGCGGTCCTTTCCGGGATGGCCTGGGCCGGGGGGGCGGCGCTCATTTTCGCCGGTGGGCGTTCATCGGCGGCCTCCCTGACACTGGTCACCTGCCTGTGCGCCACGGCCATCGGCGTGGGGTTCATTCTGCTGGGCAAAGGCACGGTGTTCTCTGGACAGGCGACCTTGATCGGGTCAGGCGTCGGCGCGGTCGCCGGGCTGGTCTATGTGATGCCGATCATGGTCTTGACGCTTTGGAGCGCGCAACGCCTGCCGCCTGCCACGATCTCCTTTCTGCTCACCGCTGAAATCCTGTCCGGCGTTCTGTCGGGGGTCCTTCTGCTCGATGAACCCTTCGGCGCGATGCAGGCGGGCGGCGCTCTGCTGATCCTGCTGGCCGCCGCCGCGGAAGTGCTGAAGGGAATCGGCGGGAAAAACAAGCCGGTCTGCAGGCAGGGGTGACCACCCTCCGCAACGGCTTTCATGCAACTGACACATAAGTGGTCTTTAGTGTGCGTCGGGCCTTGCCTCCCGCGAGTCCGAGCTTGACGCGGTTGGTGGTCCGGTACAGTGAGTTCATGATGGTGGAAGAGGATGAAAGACGTCGCGTGGCCGCGTTCCCGCCCGGGCCTGAATGTGAAACCTCTTTCCGTCGCAGTATGGTTCCTGTTGCTGCTGATCTGGGTTTACTGCGTCTACAAGATATATTTTGAAATAGGCTTCATGACGCCGCGCGTTGCATTCAAGGCAAACATCACCCTGGTCTTCATGCCGGTGTTTCTGGTGGCACTTGCCATGAGGGGCCTGCGCCAGACGACCGGACCCGGTGCTTGCGGCAAGAATTGACCACCCGGCCTGCATGCCTTGGCAAGTAGCGGTCCGAAGGGGCTGTGCCGATCCATCGACCTCGGTGTTAGAAACGGTCCAGCAAGCGTTGAAGGTAGTTCCGCTCGATCTCGGGGCGGGCGCTTTCTCCCGTGCGGCGACGGATTTCATCGAGCAACTCGCGGGCGCGGCCATATACATCCTGATCCGGAAGACCCCGTTGGTCTCCCCCTGTCTGCGAGCCGTTGCCATTGTTGCGGCCCAGGGGATCGGAACCCGACTCGCCCAACTGGCTGAACGCTTCGCCCTGACCGTTTGGATTTTGTTCCTGGGCCAGCGCCTCACCCATGTTCTTCATACCATCGCGCAGGGCATCCATCGCTTCGGATTGATTGTCGAGCGCGCCCGCGAGGTCCTGATCTCGGAGCGCCTGTTCGGCACCGCGCATGGCATCGTCTGCACGCTCAAGCGACCGACGGGCGTTTTCACCGGCCTCGCCGCCCATCCCGGGCAGGTTGCCGCGCTGACGCTCCAGCTCCCGGCGCAGCGCCTCCTGCCGGTCGGCCAATGACCCTTGCCCGCCCTGTTGCGGCGTACCCTCGCGCCCCTGCTGCGTGCCCTGGCCTTCGCCCTGACCATTCTGACCCTCGTGGCTCTGACCCTGACCCTGACCACCGTTGCGGCCCTGGTTGCCCTGGGACTCACCGGCCTGCGCGCCCGGGTTGAACTGTTCCTGCAGGTCGCGGAACGCCTGGTCCGACAGGCCCTGCTGCTGCCGCAGCGTATCGGCAAGACCTTCCATCGCCTCCCGACCCGGCGAATTGCCGCCCGCGCCTTCGGTGACCTGCATGTTCTCCATCATTTCCTGGAATTCTTCCAACGCCTGCTGCGCCTCGGCAAAGCGGCCCTGTTCCATCAATTCCTGAATCCGCTCCATCATGTCGTTGATGTCGTCCTGCGACATCTCCATGAAGTCCTGCGGCGTCTGACCACGCTGATCGGTGTTGTTGTCACGCTGTGCCTGTTGCGACTTCTGGCGCAGGTAGTCTTGCGTGGCATCGCGCAATTCCTGCATCAAACGCGCAATCTCTTCATTGCTGGCGCCGTTTTTCATCGCCTCGTTCAGGCGATCCTGCGCCGCGCGCATCCGCTCCAGCGCATCACCGATATCACCATCTTCCAGAAGCAGCGCCAGATCCCACATCGCCTGCGCGATCTCGTCACGGGCCTCGTCGTTGAGGCTGGCCGCGCGCACTTTCTTGTCCAGATCGCTGATGATTACCCGCATCTTGAGATAGGCGCTGTCCTTGCGGAAAAGCCCGGGTTCGGGGTTGTATGAGATCGCCTTGAGAACCTGCGACACCCGCGGGCCATTTCCCTTGGACCACAAGAGATCGCGGCGTTGTTCAATAATGGCCGCGGCCAGCGGGTCAAAGAAACGCCGCGCGGGCAGATCAAGTTCGATGATCTCGCTTGTGCCGACCTGACCCTTGGCATCCACGACGGTCATCTGCATCGTCACCGGCAGATGCGCCCAAGGGTGTTCCGACAGGTTTTCGATCAGCGTCTCGGAAAAGACCGCCCGGTTGCCCGCGATCGGCATCGGCAGGTCCAGCACGATGGGCTCGCGCGCCTCGGGGTCGATGCGCAACCCGTGATCGCGGGCCACATGGGGAAGGTGCAGGGTGAAACTCGCCGTGCCGCTCACCACCGCGTAATCGTCGATGGCGCGGAAGGGTTGGCTCATCTGCCCGTCATAATTCGTGCGCGCGCCTTCTGGCATCAACTCGACCCGTGGTGGCACATCTCTGACAGCGGATACTTTCCAGCTCCGTCCGCCCGGGCCATCAATGGTCAGGTCCCCGTCCTGCACAATGTCGAAGCTCTGGCTTGGGTCCGTGGCGGCGCCCAACCCGTCGGTACGGTTCGAGACCGTCTCGGACACCGACAGCGCCCCCACCTCACCGTAAAGGCGTATGGTGATGCGGCTGCCTTCGGGGGCGGTGATACGGGTGTCGATGTCGCTTAGGTAAAGGCTCGGCAGGCCGGTGTAACTTGGTGGCTCAACCCAGCCTTCCCAGGCCGGGCCAGAAGCCAGCGCGGCACCGGGGCCCGCGCCCATCTGACCGACCGATCCCACCCGCCAGATCGAGCCGAAGAGCAGCGCCACAACGAGGCCCAGAAGCGCCACGTAGCGCAAGCCAAACGGGTCGCGGTTCGAGAGCTTGAGGTCGGGTTCGACCGCCTTGGCGGTGGCGGCCCGCTCCGCCATGCGTTTCTGATGCGCCTGCCACAGGGCCTCGGACGCGGGATCGTCGGCGCCGATGGCCTGGCTATCTGCTAACGCGGCCAGCGGATGCCCGGGCAGGGCCGCGTCCATGCGCGCCATCGCCTCGGATCGGCGGGGCCAGTTGAACTGCCGGACGCCGATGACCGACGCAGCGACCACCGCGATCAACGCCAGAACGATCACGCTCCACAGAATCTCGAAGGAAAGCACCTCGTGCAGGCCCAGCATCATCGCGCCTGCGAATGCGGCTACCAATGACCAGAGTGGCCAGAACGCGCGAACAATACGTTCCGCGATCAACCCCGCCCAGGTGAGGGTCAGGGGCCTGCGAAGCCGGTGCAAAACCGGGGTCAGGGCGTTATTCTGGCGTGCCATCTACCGTACCATATGGGGGCGAGATGCAATGATTGCATCACAGCCACTCAGGGATGGTATCGCGATTTATCATTTCGTCAAAGGTCGGACGCGGCCGGATGACGGCAAATTGATGCTCATGCACCAGAACTTCGGGGATCAGCGGTCGGGTGTTGTATTCGCTCGACATGACCGCGCCATAGGCCCCGGCACTGCGAAATGCGACCAGATCGCCCTCAGAAACCGGCGGCATCAGGCGCCCCTTGGCAAAGGTATCGCCACTTTCACAGACCGGGCCGACTATGTCATAGGGGGTCTGCTCGGTTCCGGGCGCGGGCTCAATCACCGGGACAATGTCGTGGTGCGCCTCGTACATCGCCGGGCGAATAAGGTCATTCATCGCGCCATCCAGGATCAGGAATTGCCGGTCCTCCCCGGATTTCACGTAAATGACCTTGGTCACCATCAAACCGGCATTGCCCGCCACCAGACGTCCCGGCTCGATCTCGATCTCGCAACCCAGATGGCCAAGCGTCTCCTTGATAAGCGCGCCGTATTCCGTCGGGAGCGGCGGTGCTTCGTTCGAGCGGGTATAGGGAATGCCCAGGCCGCCCCCCAGATCAAGCCGCGTGATCTCATGACCGTCGGCGCGCAGGGCTTCGGTCAATTCGCCGACCTTTTCATAGGCGAGGCGGAAGGGTTCCAGCTCGGTGAGCTGACTGCCGATATGGACGTCGATACCGATGACTTTCAGCCCCTTGAGCGTGGCCGCATGGGCATAGACGTCGCGAGCCCGGGCAATCGGGATGCCGAACTTGTTCTCGGATTTGCCGGTGGCGATCTTGGCATGTGTCTTGGCATCCACATCCGGGTTTACCCGCACGGTGATCGGCGCCACAGTGCCAAGCTCCAGCGCCACGGCATTGAGCGCAGCCATTTCCGGCTCGCTTTCGACGTTGAACTGGCGGATGCCACCGATAAGGGCCTGTCGCATCTCGTCGCGTGTCTTGCCGACGCCGGAGAAAACGATCCGCTCACCGGGTACGCCCGCTGCAATCGCACGGGCATATTCCCCGCCCGAGACCACATCCATCCCCGCCCCAAGACCGGCCAGCGTTTTCAGGATCGCCTGATTGCTGGCCGCTTTCATCGCGTAGCAGACCAGATGCGGCATGCCATCGAGCGCCTCGTCAAAAAGGCGGAAATGACGGGTCAGGGTGGCGGTGGAATAGACGTAGAAGGGCGTGCCGACCTCTGCCGCGATATCGGCGATGGCAACATCCTCGGCATAAAGCGCGCCATCTCGATACAGAAAATGATCCATGAGCCACGCCCCCCGAAATCCAACCACAGCGTCATAGCAAAGCGCGCGGCGTTTGCAATCATTTGCAGTGGACTTTGCGCCGGGGCGGGATAGACATGATGGAGAAAGTCAAGGAATTAGGGGAAATCGAGATGCGCAGAGTGCTTGTTGCAATTGCCACGGTTGGTGTCGTGGCCGGATGTGGAGGCGAGCCCGAGCCGGTTCATCAGGGATCGGCGAGCAGCATGGAGGTAAATCGCCGCGGCGCAGAGGTCTATGGGACAGCCGGGGCCGGTTGGACCAATGAAGAGTTGCGGGCGGGATTGAATGCCGGAACGGTGTGCAACAACAATGAACGGGTGCAAAACCTCGAGATCACGCGCGATGCGTCCGGCAGGATCCGCTTCACCGGCGTCTGCGCGCGCTAGCGCGATGGGGAGAAGTCTGAAATGATTTTCTGCTTGAACGTCGCGCGAAAGACGGGGTTACGTGGCGGGCGTTGACTGGGGCCTCATCCGCAAGAAGAGATAGAGCGGCAAGCCGCAGCTTACGCCGATGCAGAAAGTTGCGGGGATCGCCAGAAGACCAAGCCAGTTTCGGCGGCTGATGCTCTCCCAGATCACCCAGACCGTGAGTGCCACCGCAGCAATCGTCAGGTCCCAGACCAGCCCGCTCGCCGCATCGTTGGCATGCCACGCATCGACCATGGCCCAAAGGTCATAACCGTTGGCGTTGAACCAGCTCAGGAAATAATACATCGGATGGATGGCGCCCCAGATGGCCAGCGCCAGGAACAGCCACCTCACAGCCCCAGACCAACCCCCAGGGTCCATTTTCCGCGTGTTGCCGAAACATGGGTATGGGCATGGGTGCCGCTGCTGCCGACGCCCACGGTTGTCGTCACCGAGGGGCGGATCGGCGGGCCGTCGGCACCACAGGCGGCGACAAGGCTCAGGATCGTCAAAACAACAGCAATTCTCATACCAACACCTTCTTCCAACGCGCGATCTGGGCGCGGACCTGCACCGGGGCCGTGCCGCCGTAACTTACGCGGGAGGCCACAGAATTATGCACGCCCAGTACGGCGAATATATCATCGGTGATCGCGGAATGCACGGATTGCATCTGCTCAAGGCTGAGATCGGGCAGGTCGATACCGTCTTTCTCGGCCATGGCGACGAGGCTGCCGGTGACGTGGTGGGCCTCCCGGAAGGGCATGCCCGCCACCCGCACAAGCCAGTCGGCGAGGTCTGTTGCGGTGGAAAACCCGCTGCCCGCCGCGGCCTCTAGGCTCTCGCGATTGGCCGACATGTCCCGCACCATGCCTTCCATCGCCGCGAGCGCCAGCATCAGGTTATCAGCGGCGTCAAAGACCTGTTCCTTGTCCTCCTGCATGTCCTTGGAATAGGCCAGCGGCAGGCCCTTCATGACGGTCATCAGCGCCACATTGGCCCCGAAGATCCGCCCGATCTTGGCCCGGATCAGCTCCGCCGCGTCGGGGTTCTTCTTCTGCGGCATGATTGACGAGCCGGTGGAGAACCGGTCGGACAGCGTCACGAACCGGAACTGCGCCGAGGACCAGATGACCAGCTCTTCGGCCATGCGGGACAGGTGCATGGCGCAGATGCTGGCCGCCGACAGGAATTCGAGCGCAAAGTCACGATCACTGACCGCGTCGAGCGAATTGGCCGCGGGCCGGTCAAAACCCAGGTCGTTGGCGGTCATATCCCGGTCGATCGGAAAGGACGTCCCGGCCAGAGCCGCGGCACCCAGGGGGCATTCATTCATCCGCGCGCGGGCGTCGCGGATGCGCGACAGATCGCGGCCGAACATCTCCACATAGGCCATCATGTGGTGACCCCAGGTCACGGGCTGCGCGGTTTGCAGGTGGGTGAAGCCGGGCATGACCCAATCCGCACCCCCCTCGGCCTGCGTGAGCAGTGCCTTCATCAGGGCCTGCAATGCACCATCCACGGCGTCGAGCTGGTCGCGGACCCAGAGTTTGAAATCGGTGGCGACCTGGTCGTTGCGGCTGCGGCCTGTATGCAGCCTCCCCGCAGGCTCGCCGATCATCTCTTTGAGCCGCGCCTCGACATTCATGTGGATGTCTTCGAGAGCGGTGGAAAAGTTGAAACTTCCGCCTTCGATCTCTGACAAGACCGTGAGCAGGCCTTCCCTCATCGCCTCGGCGTCACTATCACTTACGATGCCCGTGGCGGCCAGCATGGCGGCATGGGCCCTTGAGCCGGCAATATCCTGCGCCGCCATCCGCTGATCGAACCCGATCGAGGCATTGATCGCCTCCATGATCGCGTCCGGCCCGGCGGCAAAGCGGCCGCCCCACATCTGGTTCGAGGTCTTGTCAGTCATGTTCTGCCCTTCGGAGGGAAAATGAAATTCTTCGCGTCGCTCGTCCTTTATATGGCCCTCGCGCTTGGTGCAAATGGCGCCTTGGCGGATATGTCGGATATTGCCGCGCTGCGCACCGGCGACATGAAGAAGCTGAACCTGCATGCCGCTCCGAAAGAGGTGAGCCAGGCCACCTTCATCCACGAAGACGGCAGCGACGCCACGCTGGCGGACCTGAAGGGCAAGGTCATCTTGCTGAACTTCTGGGCGGTATGGTGTGGGCCGTGCAAGATCGAGATGCCGATGCTGTCGGAATTGCAGGCCGACCTTGGCGGGGATGGCTTCGCGGTGGTGACGCTTGCCACATCCCGCAATCCGCCGCCCGCGATGACCAAGTTCTTCGAAGAGCGCGGCATTGACAATCTGCCGCTGCACCGCGATCCCAAAAGCGCCGTCGCCCGTGAAATGGGCGTTTTCGGCCTGCCGGTCACCGTGATCCTCAACCCCGAGGGTCAGGAAATCGGCCGGTTGACTGGTGAAGCGGATTGGAGCTCGGACAGTGCAAAAGCGGTGTTGCAAGCCCTTATTGATCAATCTCCAAAGAGCTGACATGCGGCGGGTTTCCGCGACCACCAATAGTTGGATTTACGGGCTGTAACCGAATGCGCCGCCGCTGCGCAATTGACCGCTCACCCGGACTTTACAAACGCGCAAATCCGATTTACCTCAGACCTATGCAGGGGAGTCCCACCCAAGGGACTGAGAGGCTGATAGGGTGAAAACCCGGTGAAGCGACCCTTTGAACCTGACCCAGTTGACACTGGCGTAGGAAGCTAAGGTCGCCTTGCTGCATCTGGCCCGTGCGACCCGAACAGAGGGTATGTTTCGCCTTCGCCTCCTCCCAAAAATCATCTGGTGTCTTTTTGAGACCTGAGCTTGAGGAGCGCCAAAATGAACGTACCAAACCCAAAGATTACCACCGGCGAACTGCCCGCCTCGCGCAAGATCTATGTCGCGGGCGAATTGCATGACGATATCCGCGTGCCAATGCGCACGATTTCGACCCACCCCACTGCGGGCGAGCCTCCATTGCCGGTCTATGACAGCTCGGGTCCTTACACTGACCCCGATATGCTGACCGATATCCGTCAGGGTCTGCCCGCGCTGCGCCGTGAGTGGATCAAGGCCCGCGGTGATGTCACGGAGTACGAGGGGCGCGAAATCACTGCCGCCGATAACGGGTTTGTCCAGGGGGATCGGCTGACCCCCGAATTTCCCGTCAAGCCCCGCCCGCTGCGCGGCAAGCATGGCGCAGCCCCGACCCAACTTGCCTATGCCCGTGCGGGGATCATCACGCCGGAGATGGAATTCGTGGCGATCCGCGAAAACCAACTGCGCGACACCGCGCCCTGCCACCGGGACGGCAATGATTTCGGCGCAAATATCCCCGACTACGTGACGCCGGAATTCGTCCGTGAAGAGATTGCCGCGGGCCGGGCGATCATCCCCGCCAACATCAACCACCCCGAGAGCGAGCCGATGATCATCGGGCGCAATTTCCTGGTGAAGGTCAATGCCAATATGGGCACCTCGGCGGTGACCTCCAGCATGGAGGAAGAGGTCGACAAGATGGTCTGGGCGATCCGTTGGGGCGCGGACACGGTGATGGACCTCTCGACCGGTCGCAACATCCACAACACCCGCGAATGGATCATTCGCAATTCACCGGTCCCGATCGGGACGGTGCCGATGTACCAGGCGCTGGAAAAGATGAATGGCATTGCCGAGGACCTGACCTGGGAGGTGTTCCGCGACACGCTGATCGAACAGGCTGAACAGGGGGTGGATTACTTCACGATCCACGCGGGCGTGCGCTTGCACATGGTGCCGATGACGGTTGATCGGGTCACGGGCATCGTGTCGCGTGGCGGGTCGATCATGGCCAAGTGGTGCTTGCATCACCACCGTGAAAGTTTCCTTTACGAGCATTTCGAAGAGATCTGCGACATCTGCCGTGCCTATGACGTGAGCTTCTCGCTGGGTGACGGGCTGCGTCCCGGTTCTATCGCTGATGCCAATGACGCGGCGCAGTTTGCTGAGCTGGAAACCCTGGGCGAGTTGACCAAGATCGCCTGGGCCAAGGATTGCCAGGTCATGATCGAAGGGCCCGGCCATGTGGCCATGCACAAGATCAAGGAGAACATGGACAAGCAGCTTGAGTGCTGCCACGAGGCGCCGTTTTACACGCTCGGGCCGCTCACCACCGATATCGCGCCGGGATACGACCACATCACCAGCGGTATCGGCGCGGCGATGATCGGCTGGTTCGGCTGCGCGATGCTCTGCTATGTCACCCCCAAGGAACATCTGGGCCTGCCCGACCGCGATGACGTGAAAACCGGGGTCATCACCTACAAGATCGCGGCCCATGCCGCCGATCTGGCCAAGGGATTGCCCGGCGCACAACGCCGCGACGATGCGCTTTCCCGGGCGCGGTTCGAGTTCCGCTGGGAGGATCAGTTCAACCTCTCGCTTGACCCCGACACAGCCCGCGACTTCCACGATCAGACCCTGCCGAAAGAGGCCCATAAGGTCGCGCATTTCTGCTCCATGTGCGGGCCGAAATTCTGCTCCATGCGGATCAGCCATGACATCCGCGCCGAGGCCCAGAAAGAAGGGATGGAGGCGATGGCCGCCAAGTTCCAGGAAGGTGGCGAGCTTTACGTGCCGGTCAAGGAACCGGGCGAATGATCACCATCGCCGGGGCCGGTCTTGCCGGTCTCGCCTCGGCATTGGAGCTTGCGCGGGCCGGGGCCTCGGTACGGGTCTACGAGGCCGGACCCGAGATCGGTGCCCGCAGCGTTGCCCGCTATGCCGGCGGTATGTTAGCGCCCTGGTGCGAACGTGAAAGCGCCGGGGAAGAGGTGATCACCCTCGGCGCGGGCGCGGCGGACTGGTGGGAGGCGATCACGCCCGTCACCTGCCGCGGCACCTTGGTTGTCGCACCGCCCCGTGACCACGCGGAGTTGTCCCGCTTTGCCCGCCGCACAACGGGGTTTCGCGAGGTGGCAGGCACCGGGGTGGACCGGCTGGAGCCGGACCTGTCTGGCCGGTTTTCGCGCGGGTTGTTCTTCGAGCGTGAAGCCCACCTGGACCCGCGTCTTGCGCTTCAGGACCTGGTCAATGCCGCCACGGCCCTCGGGGTCGTCATCAACCCGGGTACCGCTGCGCCGGACCGGGTTGATCTGGACTGTACCGGCATCCACGCGACGCTGCCCGATCTGCGCCCGGTGCGCGGCGAAATGGCATTACTGCATTGTCCCGAGGTCACGATCACCCGGACCATCCGCCTCCTGCATCCCCGCTTCCCGCTCTACCTCGTGCCGCGGGGTGAGGGGGTGTTCATGATCGGTGCAACGATGATCGAAAGCTCATCCACCCGCCCGGTCACCTTGCGCTCGCTGTCCGAATTGCTGGGGGCGGCTTTTGCCATCCATCCCGGGTTTGCCGAGGCCAGCGTGATCGAGACCGGCAGCGGGTTGCGCCCGGCCTTCCCCGACAACCTCCCCCGCCTCGTTCAACGCGACGGCACCCTGCACCTGAACGGGCTTTACCGCCACGGCTTCCTGCTGGCCCCGGCCATGGCGGCCCGCGTGGCCCGACATTTCATACCGGAGACTTCCGATGCACATCACAGTGAATGCCAAACCGCATGACATTTCCGCCGAAACCCTTGCCGCGGCCCTTGTCGAGCTTGGCTTTACCAGCGCGGCCATCGCCACGGCCCTGAATGGTCAATTCGTCCCGGTCCCCGCAAGGGAAGCGACGCATCTGACCGCGGGTG
This sequence comes from Roseovarius sp. MMSF_3359, assembly GCF_030733385.1. Classification (GTDB taxonomy): domain Bacteria; phylum Pseudomonadota; class Alphaproteobacteria; order Rhodobacterales; family Rhodobacteraceae; genus Roseovarius. The sequence goes on from NZ_JASHJC010000001.1 coordinate 39,088, forward strand.
ACCGGCTTGAGGTGCTGGCCCCGATGCAGGGAGGGTAGGATGCGCGTCTATGGCACCGAAATCACCCTGCCGCTGTTTCTGGGAACGGCGCAATATCCATCGCCCGCGATCCTGCAAGACGCCATCCTTTCGAGCCAATGCGAGGTCGTCACCGTCAGCCTGCGTCGGGAAACGGCGGGGGGAACAGGCGCGCGGTTCTGGGACATGCTGCGCGCAACCGGCGCCCGCATCCTGCCCAATACCGCCGGTTGCCATTCGGTACAGGAGGCGGTGACCACGGCGCAGATGGCCCGGGAACTCTTCGCCACCGACTGGATCAAGCTGGAGGTGATTGGACATGGCGATACGCTGCAACCGGATGTCTTCGCGCTGGTCGAGGCCGCGCGCATTCTTGCGACGGACGGCTTCAAGGTCTTTCCTTACATGAATGATGACCTGATTGTCGGTGAAAAACTTCTGGAAGCGGGATGTCAGGTGCTGATGCCATGGGGTGCGCCGATCGGCTCTGGTCAGGGGTTGCGCAATCCCGATGCCCTGCGCGCGATGCGGGCGCATTTCCCCGATACCCCCCTAATCGTCGATGCCGGGATCGGGCGGCCATCCGATGCGGTGCTGGCCATGGAATTGGGCATGGATGCGGTCTTGCTAAACACCGCCGTGGCCAGGGCGGGCGATCCGGTGGGCATGGCGCGGGCCATGGCCTTGGCGGTCGAAACTGGGCGTCTGGGCTTTGCCGCCGACCCGATCGACCGGCGCGATATGGCGGTGCCATCCACCCCCGTTCTGGGCCTTGCGGAGTTGATGTGATGGAGCGGTTTTACTTGATTACCGGTCATGTGGGGCGGTTGGAGCTGTTGGTGCCGCAGGGTGTCAAACTGGTGCAATTGCGGATCAAGGAGGCGACAGAGCCCGAGATACGTCGACAAATTTCTCGAGCCCGCGACTTTTGCTCCGTGCATCGGACCCAACTGGTTGTGAACGACCACTGGCAGGCGGCACTGGACCTGCGCTGCAGTTTTGTTCATCTGGGTCAGGAAGACATGGACGCGGCCGATTTTCCAGCCCTGCGCCGGGCGGGCGTTCGTTTCGGCCTTTCGACTCATGACGAGGCCGAACTGGACCGCGCTTTGTCGCTCGATCCCGCCTATGTGGCGCTTGGCCCGATTTACCCGACATTGCTGAAAGAGATGAAATGGGCCCCGCAAGGATTGGCGCGTGTGACCCGCTGGAAAGCCTTGGCTGGTAACACGCCGCTGGTTGCGATCGGCGGGCTGACACCAGAGCGTGCGCCGGGTGTTTTTGCCGCCGGTGCCGATAGCGCCGCGGTGGTGACCGATATTCAGCAGGCCCGCGACCCCGAGGCGCGTACCCGCGAATGGCTGCAGGTCTGTGGTGCATGACCCGCTATGCCCGGCAAATGCAATTGCCCGAGATCGGCGAGGCCGGTCAGGCACGATTGTCCAACGCCCGTGTTGCCGTCATCGGGGCCGGGGGGCTTGGATGTCCGGTCCTGCAATACCTCGCCGGGGCCGGGGTCGGGCAGATAGAGATTTTCGACCCGGATCGTGTCGAAGAAAGCAACCTGCACCGTCAGCCGATCTATCGCATGGCGGACCTGGGAAGGCCCAAGGCGACCGTTGCACGCGACACGCTGCGCGCCCTCAATCCGCAAATCACGGTAGAGGCATATGTCGAGGCGCTCGGCCCCGGCAAAGCCCCGGCGCTTGCCGCCGCTGCGGATCTGGTGATCGACGCGGCGGACAGCTTTGCGGTCTCCTACATCCTGTCGGACGCCTGCCTAGCTGCGGGCACGCCCCTCATCTCGGCAAGCGTGCTGGGTCAGACTGGCTATATCGGTGCATTTTGCGGGCGCGCGCCATCGTTGCGCGCGGTTTTCCCGGAACTGCCGGGCACCGGGGCGACCTGCGCCACTGCGGGTGTCTTGGGGCCGGTGGTTGGCGTCATCGGGGCGCTGCAGGCGCAGATCGCGCTGCGGATCCTTCTGGACACCACGCCATCTTCCGAGGGGCGGATGGTTACCGCCGACCTAACCAACCTGCATTTCGGCGGGTTCAGCTTCCTGAACAGCGCCGAACCCGATACCGCGACCCCCTTTATCGCGACACATATGGTGCAGGGCAGTGACCTCATCCTCGATCTGCGGGACCGGCATGAAGCGCCTGACAAGATCACGACCCGCGCCAAGCGTGTGACCATGGCCGACCTGCCCTCGATTACCCCGTCCCCGGATCAGCGGGTTGTTTTATGTTGCCAAAGCGGTCTGCGGGCCTGGCAGGCGGCAAATGTGCTTCACGCGCGGGGCATCGGCCATCTTGCCCTCATGGCCGCGAAAGCCTGCGCATGAAAACCGTCATGATCATCGGGGGAACCGATAGCAGCGGTGGTGCGGGTCTGACCCGCGATGCCTTTGTGGCCCGCGCATTGGGGTTTGAGGTTCTCCCCATCGTGACCGCCGTCACTGCGCAGTCGCATGACAAGCTTTTTGAAACGCAGATGATGCCGGCGGAAATGGTCACGCAACAGGTGCGTGCCGCACTGGCCGCAGCACCCCCCTCTGCCATCAAGATCGGGATGCTGGGCAGTGCCGAGATCGCCGAGGCGGTCGCCCATGCGATCAGGCAGCAGCCCTGCCCGATGGTCATTGATCCGTTGTTGAAATCCAGCTCGGGCGGGCAGCTTTTCGCGGGGGAGCTGCCTCAGGCGTTGCTGTCGCAGGCTGCGCTCCTTACGCCCAACCTGCCCGAAGCTGCGACACTGACGGGCCGTCCTTTGGCAAGTACCGAAGCCGGCATCACCGCCCAGGCGGAATGGTTCCTTGCCAATGGTGCAAGAGCCGTTTTGATAAAGGGTGGGCACGCAACGGGCGCGACCAGCACCGATTACCTGTTCAGCGCGTCGGAACGGCATATCCTTGTGGCGCCAAGGCTCAAGGCCGACAAACGCGGGACAGGATGCGCCCTGGCCACCGCCATCGCCTGCCACCTTGCCGATGGGGCCGGGCTTTACCACGCCTGTCAGGGGGCCAAGGAATTCATTCAAGGCTGGCTCAGCGAAGCCGCCGGAAACTGACGTCTATCACGGCAACCTTGCCTTAAGCTGTCCCGTGATCGGTTCCGAAAAGACGTACAGAACGGCGTCGAGATACACCGATGGTGGAGGCGGCAGAAAGACGCGATGTTACCCCCAACACAAATCATTCAGGGTCGGTCGACCACGGTCCCGCAGAGCGCAATTTGACCATTGCTGAATTTCACAGCACACTCGACAAAAACGCAAAAAAGAACGGCACAAAGGGATTCACATGGAAAGCATTGCCTTCACCACGGAGATGGCTGTTGTGGTCGGGGCATTGTTGTTCACGGTTTTCCTCTTCGTCTCCGAGATTATCCGCGTCGACCTGGCGGCGGTGCTGGTGCTGGTTCTGATCGGCATCCTGTCCTACATCCCGGGGCTCGGAAATCTGGCGGATGTCAATCACCTGTTCGACGGGTTTGCCTCCAACGCGGTGATTTCTATCATCGCTGTGATGATCGTCGGTGCCGGGCTCGACAAGACCGGGATCATGAACAAGGTCGCGGCGCAAATCCTCAAACATGGTGGCACGACCGAAGGCCGGGTGATGCCGATCGTGTCGGGCACCGTCGGGTTCATTTCGAGTTTCCTGCAAAATGTCGGCGCCGCGGCGCTCTTCCTGCCGGTGGTCAGCCGGATCTCGGCGCGCACCAACATTCCGCTCAGTCGCCTGCTGATGCCGATGGGGTTCTGCGCCATTCTGGGCGGGACGATGACGATGGTCGGCTCGTCGCCGCTCATCCTGCTCAATGATCTTATCGAGACCGCCAATCAGGGCCTGCCGGCCGAGGCGCAAATGGAACCCTTTGGCCTCTTTTCCGTCACCCCGATCGGGGCCGCGCTGATCCTCACGGGGATCGCATATTTCTTCTTTCTGGGGCGCTACGTGCTGCCAGGCCAATCCAAGGTCGAGGCGTCACAGGGGCAGGGGACGTCGGATTACCTGCAGCGGGTCTATGGGCTAAAGGCGTCGGTTTTCGAGGTCGATGTGCCCGAAGACAGCCCCCTGGTCGGACAGATCCTGGCCGATATCAACCTCGAAAATAACCTCTACATCATCTCGACCTACTATCGCGGCAAGGTGTCGATGGTGCAGATCCTCACGGCCGAGATTGCCGCGCCATGCCGGCTGGCCATCATCGGCAAGGATGTCGTCGTGCGCGCCTTTGCCGAGAAATTCGGCCTGACCGTTCGGCCCGAACTTGACGTCTTCGCCGAAGAATTCGCGCCGACAAATGCCGGCATTGCCGAGGTGGTCATCCCCCCCGACAGCAAGTTGATTGGCAAATGCCCGCGCGACCTGCTGCTGCGCAAAACCTACGGGTTGAGCCTCCTGGCCATTCACCGCGGCGAGGAAAACCTGAGCCATGTCGAATATGGCGATCACAAGCCCACGGCAATAGGCCTGGTGCCATTTCAATCGGGCGATATGCTGGTCGCGCACACCAAGTGGGACAACCTGGTACGGATCAAGAAAGACCGGGATTTCGTCGTGGTCACCGCAGACTTCCCGCAAGAGGAACTGCGCCCCAAGAAAGTTGGTTGGGCGCTCTTTTTCTTCCTCATTTCCCTGTCGATGATCCTGTTTACGGATGTGCGCCTGTCGCTTTGCCTGTTGACCGGTGCCGTTGGCATGATGCTGAGCAGGGTCTTGTCGATCGACGAGGCCTATCGCGCGGTCGGGTGGAACACGGTCTTTCTTCTGGCCAGTCTTATCCCGTTGGGGCAGGCGGTGCAGAATACCGGCACCGCCGAATGGATCGCGCAACAGATCCTTGTGGCTCTCGATGGCTGGCCGCTTTGGGCGTTGCAAACCGGCATTGCGGTTCTGGCCACGGCGTTTTCACTTGTCATGTCCAATGTCGGTGCGACGGTACTGCTGGTCCCGCTGGCGGTTTCCATCGCGGTGGCCGCAGGCGGTGATCCGGCGATTTTCGCGCTGACGGTGGCGATTTCGACCTCCAACTCCTTCATCATCCCGACCCACCAGGTCAACGCGCTCATCATGGGGCCAGCCGGGTACAAGGTGACCGATTTCGTCCGGTCCGGCGGGATCATGACGGTGCTCTTCCTCATTGTGTCGATGGTGATGCTGAACATCGTGTTCTGAGGCGAAAGAGCAACCGCCCGGCAGGTTCGATATGGTCATTGCTGCTCAAGGCGGCTTATCCTGCCATTGAAACCACCTTGGGAGACGCTCGATGAAAACTGCCATCGTCACAGGGGCCGCACGCGGCATCGGTCTGGCCGCGACGCGGCAGTTTCTGGATCAGGGGTGGCGCGTCATCATGATCGACCGGGACGAACCAGCGTTGCAGGATGCGGTGCTGGGCCTGATGAACGTCGAACCGGTGGTTTGCGACGTGTCACAACCCGATCAGGTCGCGGAGATGGCCCGTGATGTCGGAGACAGCGTCCACGCCCTTGTCAATAATGCGGGGGTGGCGGATTTCGGGCCGATCGAGACAACGGATTTTGACCGGTGGCGGCGGGTGATGGAAACGAACCTGGATGGTGTTTTCCTTATGTCACAGGCGTTGCACGATGCGCTCTGCGCAGCAAAAGGAGCGATCGTGAACATCGCCTCCATCTCGGGCCTGCGGGCAAGCACCTTGAGGGTGGCCTATGGCACGTCCAAGGCGGCGGTCATCCAGTTGACCCAGCAACAGGCGGTGGAGTTGGGCGAGCATGGTGTGCGGGCCAATTGCGTCTGTCCCGGTCCCGTCGATACCAAACTGGCTCTGGCGGTGCATACGCCCGAGATCCGCGCGGCCTATCACGATGCCATTCCGCTCAACCGGTACGGCACCGAAGACGAGATTGCGGCGATGATTACCTTCCTGTGTTCGCCTGCCTGCAGTTATGTCACCGGGCAGGTGATTGCCGTCGATGGCGGGTTCGAGGCCACCGGTGTTGGGCTTCCGGCGCTAAGGTAGCTCTGAGCCCAAATGCCCTAGAAATCCGCCTGTTTGCCTTCGAGGATTTCAAACGGCTCCAGCTCGCCCCTGTTAACCCAGGCATAGCCGTCGTTTGTCATCATGACCGTGTAGGGTGTCCAGCCGGTGTTTTCCCACCAGCTATCATACTGATCCGTGTCCTCCCGGACGCGCCATTTGCCCCGGCTGGGCGGGCGGCCAGCCTCGATATAGACCGTGAAACCGCTTTGATCGAAGTACTGGGTATAGTCCGCGCCGCTCCACGATCCCTTGATCGTGTTGCCGGACAAAAGGTGCTGGATCTGCGCGGCGGTGGCCTGAACCGTCCCGGCCTCGCCACTCGCGGTCTGCTGGGCCCCAGCGGGCACAACCAGTGCCGCAGCGGCGGTCAGTGTAACGGTGGCCAATTTGATGAAACCTCTGCGCAGCATCGGACGCCCCCTTTATCGTCGTGCGTTCAACCTGCCACCGACGCTGGCGGTTGGCCAATCACGATTGCGGCGGCGAAATCAAGATCGCGCGAAAGTCGTTCACATTGGTCAATGTGGGGCCGGTCACCACCTGGTCGCCGATCCGCTCAAAAAAGCCATGGGCGTCGTTGTTCGCCAGCGCATCGGCTGCATCGGGACCTTTGGTGAGCGTTTCGGGTCCAATTACGGCGCCTGCCACCTCCGCCGCGCCGTCGACCCCATCCGTGTCGCAGGCGATCGCGTGAATGCCTTCGGCCCCATCGAGGGCCAGCGCCAGGGCCAGCGCGAATTCGGCATTTGGCCCGCCGACGCCGTCGCCTGTGCGGGTCACGGTCAGCTCTCCACCCGAAAGCAGCAAGACCGGCGCCGCTCCCGGTGACATCCCGGACCGGATGGCGATGGCCTCCTGCGCCTGCGCCCGGGCGATATCGCGCGCTTCACCTTCGAGCGCGTCGTCCAGGATGCGGACATCAACCCCCTCGGTGCAGGCCATGTCGGCAGCGGCGTCCAGTGATTGGGCGGGAGCGGCGTAGATCACGTTTTCAACTTGGCTCAACCGCATGTCATCCGGCGGCAGCGGCATACCGCCGGCTTCGAGATAGGACAGGACCGATTGCGGGGGCGTGACATTCCATCGGTCGAGTGCCGCGAGCGCGCGCGCCGCATCGCCCGTGTCCCCCACAGTGGGACCGCTGGCAATGTCACCGGGGTCGTCTCCCGGGACGTCCGAGATCATCAGCGTCAACATCTTCGACGGGTACGCGGCGGCGGCGAGCTTGCCACCCTTGACCGCCGAGATCTGCTTGCGGATGCCGTTGATTTCGCCAATCGGAGCGCCGCTCGCCAGAAGGGCGTTGGTCAGGTCCTGCTTTTCGGCAAGGGTAATGTCACCCGCAGGCGCGGTCAGTAGCGCCGAGCCACCACCGGAAATGAGGGCAAGGACAAAATCATCAGGCCCGGTCGCCTCCAGAAGGTTCAGCATACGGCGGGTCGCCCGCATGCCGGCCTCGTCGGGGACGGGATGGGCGGCTTCGACAATTTCGATGCCCGTGCAGGGTCGGGCATAGCCATACCGGGTGATGACCAGCCCGTCGCAGGGGCCGTAGGCGGCTTCGACCGCTTCGGCCATCCGAGCACTCGCCTTGCCGGCACCGACAACGATCAACCGGCCTTCGGGCCGGGGAGGCAAGGCAGCCCCAAGGGTGCGGATCGGGTCTGCCACCTCGACCGCGCGGTCGAAAAGCTGGCGGAGGAAGGCAAAAACATCTTGCATGGGGCTGGATCCATCATTTCGGTCAGGCGAGAGAGTAACGTCGGAATGATTGCGGTAACAACCCATTCCCGGCATTTTTCCATCCGCTTGCGAAACCGCTACCAAAAGGAGCTCGCGAAGCTCACGCTGTTCAGTTTTGCGCTCAGGGCGCGCAGCCCTTGGGGGACGCCCCCCAAACCCCCGCTTGGCGGCCTGATTTCTCATGCTACGTCGACGCGCGTGGCCCGAGGAGGCGCCCGGAGGGCAACGACGAGATAACCGGTGTGCGCGATAAGCGCACGCCTTTTGATAACCGTCGCCAACTTGACAAAGCCCATGAGGCGCGCGACAGACGCGGCCATGTTGATGAGCTTTCTGTCGGTGGCCCTTGGTGGCGCGATCGGTGCCTCTCTGCGCTTTGGTACGGGGGTAGTGATGTTGCGGCTTGTCGGGTCTGGATTTCCCGTTGCAATACTATCGGTCAACATTGTCGGTTCTTTTTTGATGGGCCTGTTCGTGATCTATTCCTTCCATCGCGGTCTTGAGCATCTCAATCTCTTTGTCATGACCGGGATACTCGGCGGCTTTACGACCTTCTCTGCCTTCTCGCTGGAGGCTTTCACCCTGTTCGAACGCGGGCAGCTTGCTGCTGCCGCGCTTTACGTTCTCTTGTCGGTCACCCTGTCGATTGGTGCGCTGATCGGTGGTGTGATGCTGGCGCGGATGATCTGGGCATGAGCAGGGTTCAGACCTTGACCGTTGCCGATGATGATGCGGATCAGCGGCTGGACCGCTGGCTGAGGCGGCAGTTTCCGCATCTTGGCCAGGGGCGGATTGAAAAGATGTGTCGCAAGGGGGAGTTGCGGGTCGATGGGGGCCGGGTCAAACCCGCAGTGCGCCTGAGTGCGGGGCAGCAGGTCCGTATTCCCCCGCTGCCCGACCCGAATGCACCCACGCCTTCCCACACCACGCGTGTCTCGGATGCGGATGCGAGGATGATCCAATCCTGCGTCATCTACCGCGATGATGATGTGATCGTCCTCAACAAGCCGCCGGGCCTGCCGGTGCAGGGCGGTAGCAAGCAGACCCGGCATGTAGATGGTCTTGCCGACGCGCTGAGGTTCGGTGCGGAGGATAAACCGCGCCTGGTTCACCGGCTGGACAAGGATACATCCGGCGTACTGGTGTTGGCGCGCAACCGGTTGGCTGCGAAGGGGCTGACCGCCGCCTTTCGTCACCGGGCCACGCGCAAGATCTACTGGGCCGTGGTCGCCGGTGTGCCGCTGCCCCGGAGCGGCACGATCCGCTATGGGTTGGTCAAGGCGCCGGGGCATGGGGCAAAAGGCGAAGGCGAGAAGATGCTTTGCCTGCATCCGCGCGATGTGGACGCGACGCCCGGCGCAAAACATGCCACCACCGATTACACCGTGCTCGAACCCGCGGGTAGCCGCACCGCCTGGGTCGCGCTGACGCCGATTACGGGGCGCACCCATCAATTGCGGGCGCACATGGCCGAGATCGGGCACCCGATCATCGGGGATGGTAAATACGGCGAGTCGGGGCAGGAGAACCTTGGCGATGGCTGGGGCGCGCAACTGGGTGGGGATATCAGCCGCAAACTGCACCTGCATGCCCGCTCGCTTCAGATCGAGCATCCGGTCACCCGCGCCATCCTGAACCTGACCGCGCCCTTGCCGAAACACATGGCCCACACCTGGGATACGTTCCAATGGCAACCCGCTGACGCGCCGGATGATCCGTTTGAGGACCTGGAATGAGTGATCTGCGCCTCGCCGTTTTCGACATGGACGGCACCCTGATGGACAGCCAGGACTTCATCGTGCGGGCGATGGAAGGGGCCTTTTCAGCATTTGACCTGCCATCGCCCGGCCGCCCGGCCATCCTGTCGATAGTCGGTCTTTCGCTCTACGAGGCCGTTGCGCGCCTGATCCCGGATCATCCCGAGGATTTGATCGCGCGGGTCGCGGAGGCCTACAAGGCGTGCTTCATCGCACAGCGCGCCGAAAGCGGTGGCGAGGCAAGCGCGCCGCTCTATCCCGGGGCAAAAGACGCGCTGGAGGCATTGTTCGCGCGCCAGGATGTGACGTTGGGCGTGGCGACGGGCAAGGCGCGGCGGGGGCTCGACCATGCCTGCGCGGCACATGACCTCGACCGGTTTTTCACGACGCGACAGACCGCAGACCACCACCCGTCGAAGCCGCACCCTTCCATGGTGCTGAGTTGCCTTTCCGAGACCGGGGTCGATCCGTCCCGCGCGGTGATGATCGGCGATACCACGTTCGATATCGAAATGGGCCGGGCCGCGGGGGTTCGAACGCTGGGCGTGACATGGGGCTATCACGCCGCAAATGACCTCAAGGCTGCGGGTGCAGACCTGTTGGTGGATGGTTTTGCGGATGTGCCCGCCGCTTTGGACGATTTATGGGGGCGCACCGGATGAGCGAATGGAAACTCAAACGCTTCTGGCAGGCGGCAAATGTGGCCGATGCCGAGGGGGGGTATGCGGTGCAACTCGATGGCCGGCCCGTCAAGACCCCGGCCAAGACGCCGCTAGTCGTGCCGACCCGTGCGCTGGCCGACCGGATTGCAGCGGAATGGGACGCGGTCGGGGAGCAGATCGACCCCGCCGCGATGCCCTTTACCCGGTCCTCAAACGCGGCAATCGACAAGGTTGTGCACCAACGCGCCGAAGTCGCCGATATGCTGGCTGCCTATGGCGATGCGGACCTGACCTGCTACCGGGCCGATGGGCCGCGGGGATTGATCGCGCGGCAGGCCGAGTTTTGGGATCCGCTGCTGGACTGGGCTGATACAAAGCTTGGTGCGCGCCTGATTCCCGTGCAGGGCGTGATGCATGCGCCGCAAAATCCACAGGCCCTGCGTGTTTTGTCGGATCAGGTCCACGCCCTGGATGTGTTTGCGTTAACGGCCTTCCACGATCTCGTCAGCCTCTCGGGTTCGCTCGTTATCGGCTTTGCAGCACTCCATGATCTGCATGATCCTCAGACGCTGTGGCGCATGTCACGTATCGACGAGCAGTGGCAGGAGGATCAATGGGGCAAAGACGAAGAAGCGCAAGAGATGGCGGCAAGGAAAGAATCGGACTTTTTGCACGCCCATATCTTTTTCAATCTTTCGCGCCAGGGCCAATGACCTCCTCTGAGGTGGCTTCCGCAGGGTAAACTATACTGAATCGCCATCGTTTTTCGTGATCTTGGTCTTGACGTTTTGCGATGAATCCACACAAACTCCCACGCACTGAAGGGAGAATACCCCTGTTACAGTATCGCCCCGGCCCAACTGTGGCCGTATGAACCGCCCAAAAGGGTGGACAATCAGGAAGAGGTAAAAATGAAAAAATCCGTATTTTTTGGCGCGCTGACACTGGCTGGCCTTGGCGCTGGCGTTGCAGCTGCCGGTACGCTGGACGATGTGAAGGCGCGCGGCAAGCTGAACTGTGGTGTGACCACCGGCCTGGTCGGCTTTGCCGCACCGGACGCGAATGGCAAGTGGGAAGGCTTTGATGTCGGCGTATGCCGCGCGGTCGCCGCTGCTGTTCTGGGTGACGCAACCGCCGTGGAATTCGTACCGACAACCGGCAAAACCCGTTTCACCGCGCTTGCGTCCGGTGAAATCGACATGCTGGCCCGGAACACCACATGGACCTTCTCGCGCGATGTGGACCTCAAGTTCACCTTCGTTGGCGTGAACTACTATGACGGTCAGGGCTTCATGGTTCCCAAGGATCTGGGCGTAAGCTCGGCCAAGGAACTCGATGGCGCCACTGTCTGCATCCAGACCGGTACCACAACCGAGCTGAACCTGGCCGATTTCTTCCGCGCCAACAACATCAGCTACGAGCCGGTGCCGATCGAAACCAACGCCGAAGCGCAGCAGCAATACCTGGCTGGTGCCTGTGACGTTTACACCACCGACGCATCGGGTCTGGCGGCGACACGCGCCACCTTCGAAGATCCGGCCGGTCACGTCCTGCTTCCCGAAATCATCTCGAAAGAGCCGCTCGGCCCGCTGGTCCGTCATGGCGACAACGAGTGGGAAGACGTCGTGCGCTGGACGCTGAACGCGCTGATCACAGCCGAAGAGCTGGGCGTGACATCGACCAACATCGCCGACATGGGCGCTGCTGCCGGCAGCAACCCCGAAGTCAACCGTCTGCTGGGTACCGAAGGTAACCTGGGCGAGATGCTGGGTCTGCCTGCTGACTGGGCCAAGAACGCCATCATGGCGGGCGGCAACTACGGTGAGCTTTTCGAGAAGAACATCGGTGAAAGCACCTCGATCGGTCTGGCCCGCGGCCTGAACGCTCAGTGGACCGATGGCGGCCTGATCTACTCGCCGCCCTTCCGCTAAAAACCAAAAGGTCAGGGGCGCGGTCAATCCGCGCCCTTTTCCTATCCAACGAACAACACCTGAGTTGGCGATGAGCGGGGCATACCCCGCCGGGACAATCGCTCAGGGGCAATCAGGGATATGTCTTCATGACAACCATTACCGACCCTCCGAAGGAGTCGTTTCGGTTATCGCAGCTCATTTACGATACCCGTTACCGCTCTTTGACATTTCAGGCCATCGCGGCACTCGTTCTGGCCCTTTCCATCTGGTATCTGGGCAACAACCTGATCCAGAACCTGCGCGCCGCCGGGCTCAACATTTCCTATGACTTTCTCGGCGATCCTGCCGGGTACGACATCAACCAGCGCCTGATCGAATACGATAGCCAATCCTCGCACGCCCGTGCCGCGGTTGTCGGTGTTCTCAATACGCTGCTCGTCGCCTTCCTGGCCTGCATCACCGCCACAATCTTCGGCGTCCTCGCCGGTGTCCTGCGCCTGTCGAACAACTGGCTGGTGTCAAAAATCATGGCAATCTATGTCGAGATTTTCCGCAACATTCCGGTCCTGATCTGGATCATCATCATCTTCACGATCATGACGGCCGTCCTGCCGGGGCCGCGCGCCTTCCGGGGAGATAATGCGACCGCGTCGATGGTGCTCGACTCCTTCGCCTTCACAAATCGCGGCATCTACGTGCCGAAACCGATCTGGACGACGGGGGGCATTCTCGTTGTCGTGACATTCCTGTTGTCGGTTATTGGCGTCTTTGCTTATCGCCGATATGCCGCAAACCTGCTTTATGCGACGGGCAAGTTGCTTCCCACCGGTTGGCCTTCGCTGGCGATTTTGATCGTCCCGACGCTCCTCGTTCTCTACGTGCCCTCGAACCCCTTGTGGCTTGTCCTGATGGCAATCGTTGGCCTCGTGCTCTTCCTCGGCGCACTGGCTGTCGCCTTCTGGGCAATCGGGCAAGCCCTCAGAGCGATCACCAGCGCAGCAGGCGATTTCGTCGCGGTCATCAGCGTCGTCCTCGCCTTTGTCGCCTTCGTGTATTTCGGGGGTTTCAGCTTTCTCGCCTTCTTCTGGTCCCTGACCGGCTTTGGTGAGCTTGTGCCGCTGATGCAGTTCGAGAGCCCGGCTCTCAAGGGCTTCAACTTCTCCGGCGGCATCAAGGTCGGCGGTCCGCTGATCGCGCTCTGGTTTGCCCTGTCGATCTATACCGGCGCCTTCATCGCGGAAAACGTCCGCGCGGGCATCCAGGCGGTCTCCAAGGGTCAGACCGAGGCCGCATCGGCCCTGGGCCTGCGCCCCGGTCGCGTGATGAACCTCGTTGTCCTGCCGCAGGCGCTTCGGGTCATCATCCCGCCGCTGATTTCGCAGTACCTCAACATCACCAAGAACTCGTCTCTGGCGATTGCGGTGGGTTACGCGGATGTGACCGCGACACTGGGCGGCATCACGCTGAACCAGACCGGCCGCGCGATCGAATGCGTGCTTCTGCTGATGTTGTTCTACCTGACGATCTCGTTGCTGATCTCGGCGTTCATGAACGTCTACAACTCATCCATCAAGCTGAAGGAGCGTTGAGCCATGTCAGATACACATGCTGAAACCGTTGCCTTCGTACAGGACACGACCATCCCCCCGGCACCGCCCCCTGCGGCGGAAACGGGAATCGTCAAATGGCTGCGTGAAAACCTCTTTGCGACGCCGGTAAACGGCCTGCTGACGATCGCGGCGCTTTACCTGATCTACCTGGTCCTGAACGTGAGTTTGCCGTGGATCTTCGGCGGCCTCTGGACGACCACGAGCCTGGCGGAATGCCGTGAAATCCTTCAGGGGAAATCGGCGGCCTGTTTCTCGGTGCTCACCGAGCGTTGGAACCAGTTGCTCTACGGCTTCAAATACCCTGCGGAAGAGTACTGGCGACCGAACGTGGCCTTCGTGCTGCTCTTTGTTGCAGCGGCGCCGGTCCTGTTCTTCGATCTGCCGCGCAAGCTGCTGATCTTTACCGGCCTCTACCCGTTCATTGCCTACTGGCTGATCTGGGGCGGCTCCGCGCTGATCCCCATTGTTGCCTTGCTCGGCATCCTTGGGGGCGGCCTTGTCTACAAGCAGTTCGTGAAAACAAGTTTCGCGGCAGGCTTCTTTGGCGCCATCGTCACAGCCTTCGTGATCTGGATCGTGGCCGGGATGCTCATTCCCGAAAACGCTTCGGAAAACGCCATGCTGCCTGCGGTGCCAAGCCGTGATCTCGGTGGCTTCATGCTCAACATGATGCTCGGTGTGACCTGCGTGTCGCTGTCGCTGCCGATCGGGATCGCACTGGCCTTGGGCCGTCAGTCGGACATGCCGCTCATCAAGTGGATCTGCGTGATCTTCATCGAGTTCATCCGTGGTGTGCCGCTCATCACGCTTCTCTTCGTGGCGTCGGTCATGCTGGCCTATTTCTTCCCGCCGGACAGCACGGTGGACTTGTTCCTGCGCGTGGTGATCATGATCACCATGTTCTCCTCGGCCTATATCGCCGAGGTGATCCGCGGCGGCCTCGCCGCGCTGCCCAAGGGACAATACGAAGGAGCGGACTCGCTGGGTCTGGACTATGCTCAGGCCATGCAGCTCATCATTCTGCCGCAGGCGCTCAAGATCTCCATCCCGGGGATCGTGAACGTGGCGGTGGGCCTTTTCAAGGACACCACGCTGGTCTCGGTTATCTCGATGTTCGACCTCGTGGGTATGATCCGCGGTCCCATCCTGGCCTCGACCGAGTGGAATGGCGTCTATTGGGAGCTTCTGGGCTTTGCCGCGCTTCTGTTCTTCGTCGTCTGCTACGGCATCTCGCAATACTCGCAATGGCTGGAACGCCGTCTTGCGACCGATCACAGATAACTATCCCTCAAGTAGCGTAAGCGATAGGGAAAAAATAGGGAGGCCTGAAAATGGCTGAAACTGCACAAATGAAAGTGTCCGACGAAGTCGCGATCACGATTCAGAACATGAACAAATGGTACGGGACGTTCCACGTTCTGCGCGACATCAATCTGACCGTCTACCAGGGTGAGCGGATCGTGATCTGTGGCCCCTCGGGGTCGGGTAAATCAACGCTTATCCGCTGCATCAACGCGCTGGAGGAACACCAGCAGGGCAAGATTGAAGTGGACGGCACGGTTCTGTCGAATGACCTCAAGAATATCGACAAGATCCGGTCAGAGGTTGGCATGTGCTTCCAGCACTTCAACCTTTTTCCGCATCTGACGATCCTGGAGAACTGCACGCTGGCGCCGATCTGGGTGCGCAAGACGCCCAAGAAAGAGGCCGAGGAAACCGCGATGCACTTCCTCGAAAAGGTCAAGATCCCGGATCAGGCCAACAAGTTCCCCGGGCAGCTTTCGGGGGGACAGCAGCAGCGTGTGGCCATCGCCCGGTCGCTCTGCATGCGGCCGCGGATCATGCTCTTTGACGAGCCCACATCGGCGCTTGACCCGGAGATGATCAAAGAGGTGCTCGACACCATGATCGAGCTGGCCGAGGAAGGCATGACCATGCTCTGCGTGACCCACGAGATGGGCTTTGCCCGCCAGGTCGCCAACCGCGTGATCTTCATGGACCAGGGCCAGATCGTGGAGCAGAACGAGCCCGAAGAGTTCTTCAACAACCCGAAGAGCGAACGGACACAACTGTTCCTGAGTCAGATCCTGGGTCACTGAGCCAAAGTCCCATCGAAAAAAGAAACCCCGCTGACCAGATCAGCGGGGTTTTTTGTTGCCCTGCATCGGGCAAACGAAACTGTCTCAACGATCAGAGTTTCAGTTCCATCTTGGTGAAGCCGAAAATTTCATTTTCTTTGGATTTCGACGCATTCGCCGCGGCGACGCCAAGGCCGCAGATCGGGCAGAGAACCGCAACACCAACGGCCGAGCCGGTCCGCGCCTTCTTGGACAGGTTCACCGGCTTGAACGTGGCCGCCTTTGTCACGTCTTCTGTGGTGCAGGACAGCGTGGCATTGACCGCACCCTTGCTGTAGGCGGGGATGTTGACTGTCGCCGGGGCCGCGAATTTGGCGGTGTATTTCGACGACTTGATTTCACAGTTTGCCGGGACGCTGTCGCCACTCTTGGTGACGGTCACTTCGACCGGCTGATATCCGGCGACGAACGCTTGTGCGTTTTCACTGGTGAAGGTCGCGGTAACCCCCTTTTCGTCGGCACCTTTCACCGGTGCACAGGCCGCAACCGCGACGAACGACAGGAAGAGGGCTTTGGGAAGGATTCTTTGCATTCTTGTACTCACTTTCATTACTCGAATCGTTCTTGACTCTGGGCGCTAGGTGCCGTGGCACTCGGGGCGGGTCAAGCGCCAAACCAGTTAAAGTTGAGTTTGACCGTGCCTGTTACCGTGAAGCCAACAGAAGTGACGTCTCTGAGCTAAAAAGTTAATGAAATGCTAAGGTTTAGCCGCCTGTCAGCTCCCGCGGAATGACGAAATCAATGGCCTTTCCGGTACCTTTTCTAAGGTCGCGCCAGGCGGAAACAGGGAAATCGACGACCAGCGTGGCGCAGGTGGGGTAGTCATTGAAACGGGCGTGATCCGGTGGCAAGTCCACGAGTTCCGATGCAAACCACGCGATCCCCGGATTGTGTCCAAGCATCAGGACGCAGTCTCCGTTGGCCTGTTTCAGGATCTCCAGCATCTGCCCGGCGCCTGCGTGATAGAGACCGTCGAGGAACCGCTTGTCCGCCTCCAGGTTGAGCCCGGCGCAGGTTTCGCGGGTGCGTGTCGATGATGAACTAAGGACTTGATCCGGAAGATAGTCATGATCGCGCAGCCAATCCCCCAACGCCTTGGCCGATCGTTGTCCGCGGGCGTTCAGAGGCCGTTGGTGATCCTCTTCGAACGGGCTGTCCCAGCTAGATTTCGCATGCCGCATCAGGATCAGGCGTTTGGTCATTTGAATGCTTCCATATGAAAAGCCGACTGCGCTTCGACGCGGCCATAGGACTGGCTGACCGGGCAGGCGCGCCGGGCGGCGCAGCCTTTGGCCATGCAGTCATTGGCGGGGTTTTCGAGGTCGGCCTTGCAGGCGGCGACGTCGTAGCCATCCGGTTGCAACGCCGCCACCGGGCAGGCCGTGCGGCAGGGCTGCGGTTTACAGCTCAGGCAGGGGTTGGGCGGTGGCGGAGGGAGCGCAACCCGCTCCTGCAGGCCGAGCGCGCCACGATAAGACACCATGAGGCCCGCGACATCATGGACCAGCAGGCCCACAGGCGAGACATGGGCTCGGCCGCTGGCCGTGGCCCAACCGATGAAGGGCTGATAGGGCGGTCCGCCAAACGGGTAAAATGCGCGCAAAGACAGGTCATGGGCCAGCCCGTCGATCACCCGCTTGGACCAGCGATCCAGCGGATCTGGCTTGCCGTCTTTGGCTTCGGGGGATGCACTGAAATAGGGCCAGAACCCCGGCTCCTGCGGCCCCAGCAGCACGAGGGTCTGAATCTCTTCGGGTGCGGTCTCCTGGGCAGGGTGAAACGCACCAAAGACGCTGAGCGCCTGTTTCTGCGCGGCGGAGGCGATGTCGTCCAGCGTCATTTGCGAAATGGCAGCAGCAGCGACCACCCCAGTTTTGACGGGCGGTCATCCTGCCATTCAAGGCCGATCTCCATCTCTTCATGCCCCTTTTCAGGTTGAGGGATGTAGGTCCGGAACATCCGGTCCCAGATCGAGAGGGCGAAGCCGTAATTGCTGTCATGTTCATGACGGTGGATTGAATGGTGCACCCGGTGCATGTCCGGTGTCACCAACACGCGCCGCAGAACCGCATCCAGCGGCAGTGGAAGACGGATATTGGCGTGGTTGAACATCGCGGTGCCGTTGAGAATGATTTCAAATAGGATGATGCCCAGGGCGGGCGGGCCGAGCAGGTAGACAAGCCCGATCTTGAGCAGCATTGAAAGCGCGATTTCGACAGGGTGAAACCGGATGGCGGTGGTTACGTCAATGTCCCGGTCCGCGTGATGGACCCGGTGAAATCGCCAGAGGATCGGGATCTTGTGGGTAATCAGATGCTGCGCCCAGATCGCAAAGTCGAAGATCAGGATGGTGAGGATCACGGCTACCCACCCGGGCAGGTTCATGGCATTCATCAGGCCCCAGCCCTGGGCTTCGGCATCCAGGGCGGCGCCGGCCGCAAGCAGGGGGAGCGCCAGCGCCAGCAGGCGCAGCGTCAGCGTGTCGAGGATGATGATGGCCCAATTGGTTACCCACCGTGTACTGCGTGGTTGGGTGCGCGCGCGGCGCGGGGCCGCGGCCTCGACCATCGCCAGAAGGGCGAACAGACCGATGAAGATGCCAAGGCGAAAGAGGGCTTCGTTTTCCATGACCGGAAACCTAAGCCAAAAAGCCGCCTGCACAAGTCACTTTGCGCGGATCAGGGACCCTGCGCCATGTTCGGTGTAAAGCTCCAGCAGGGTCGCATTGGGCGCGCGCCCGTCAAGGATCACCACCGCCCGCACACCGCCGTCGATTGCCGCCAGTGCCGTTTCGGTCTTGGGGATCATCCCGCCGGCGATGGTGCCATCCGCGGTCATTTGCCGGATCTGATCGGCGGTGAGTTCCGTGACCACCGCGCCGCTCGCGTCGCGGACGCCGTCCACATCCGTGAGCAGGAGCAGCCGGTCCGCGGTCAGAGCCGCGGCGATGGCGCCGGCGGCGGTGTCACCGTTGATGTTGTATGTCTCGCCATTCCGTCCCGCGCCCAAGGGAGCGATCACGGGGATCGTGTCATCGGCAAAAAGCGTGTGCAGGAAGTCCGGTTTGATATCGGTAGGCTCGCCCACGAGGCCAAGTTGCGGATCGGCGGGATCGCAGGTGATGAGATTGGCATCCTTGCCCGAGAGGCCCACGGCCTTGCCGCCCTGCCGGTTGATTGCCTGCACGATGCGCTTGTTGACGCGCCCCGAGAGGACCATTTCGACCACTTCCATCGTGGCGGCATCGGTGACGCGCTTGCCGTTCACGAAATCCGATGTGATCTGCAGCTTTTCCAGCATCTCGTTGATCATCGGACCGCCGCCATGGACGATCACCGGATTGACGCCAACCTGTTGCATCAGGACGACGTCGCGGGCAAAGGTCTCCATCGCCTCGTCGCTGCCCATGGCGTGGCCGCCGAATTTGATGACGACGATGGCGCCATCGTAGCGTTGCAGGTAGGGCAGAGCTTCGCTCAGGGTGCGGGCGGTGGCGATCCAGTCGCGGTTCATGTCACGTGTCTTCATGTCGTTCCTCGTTCCCGCCTTATCCCCGCATGTGCGCTTGCGCGCAAGGTTTTACCTGACCCCTCCTCCTGGCCTCCTCCCATGGGGGAGGAGGAACCATCGGGCAATCGGTTTTCTGTTACTGAAGCGTCGCGATGGTGGCGCGCAGGGTGGTGATGCCGTCGCCCTTTTCGCTGGAGGTCAGGATCAGCTCGGGGAAGGCCGCGGGATGGGGGCTGAGCCGGTCGCGGACCTGGTTCAGAACGGTGTCAAGATCCTTGGCCTTGACCTTGTCCGTCTTGGTGAGGACGCATTGGAAGGTCACGGCGGCGCTGTCGAGCAGGGACATGATTTCTTCGTCCACCTTCTTGATGCCGTGCCGGGCATCGACAAGCACGAAGGCGCGCCGCAGGGTTTGACGCCCGGCGAGATAGGATTTGAGCAGCTTTTGCCATTTTTCCACGACGGGCAGTGGGGCGTTGGCGTAGCCGTAGCCAGGCAGGTCAACCAGGTAGTGGCTGTCCGACAGGGTGAAGTAGTTGATTTCCTGCGTCCGGCCCGGGGTATTGGAAGCGCGCGCCAGGCCTTTGCGGCCCGTGAGGGCGTTGATCAGGGTCGATTTGCCGACATTCGACCGCCCGGCAAAACAGACCTCGATCCGGTCGGCCGCGGGCAGGCCCGACATCGCAACGACGCCCTTGAGAAAATCGGTTTGACCGGCAAAGAGCTTTCGGCCCTTTTCGGCTGTTAAGTCGTCTGGAGTTTCGGTGATCGGGAAGGCCAGTTTCACGCCAGCACCTCAACCTCATCGCCGAGTTTGATCGTGCCGCCCTTGGACACAACGGCATAGACGCCGAAATCCTGGTGGTCCCATTCGGCGTTCAGCGCCCCAAGTGTGTCGGCATCGCGTTGCCCTGTTTCGGGGTTGGCGGTCGTCGCGAGGCAACGGACAATCCGTTCCCTGACCTGGAACTCGACCGATCCGATCCGGAGGCTCTTGCCGATCCAGCTGAATTCTTCCCACGGGGCGACCCCGTCGAAATGGATGTTGCAGCGCCAGCGCAGGGGCGAAAGCTCCTGCCCCATACGTTCGGCAAGGTCCCGGTGAGAGGCCATGTTGATCAGGCTGATGGACGGGAAATCCGTGTCCGTCATGCCGCGCCCCGGTACGCGGTGAATATGGGTGGATTGGGCGCGGTTGGGGGGCATCAGGGGGCGGACCCAATCGAGGAAGCTGGCGGTCTCGGTGTCCGGATCGAAGGTCAGTTCCGGGCGTTGGGGATGGGAGAGAGTGACCGTGCCTGTGGCTTCGTCTACCTGCGCGTTGATGGCCATCAGTGCCGCCACCTTGGAGCCGCGCGAATAGTTCGCGCAGGGCGCCCATTCGCTGCCATCGGATTTTGTCGCCTCATGCGCGACAGCCCACCGGCGGTCCCAGGGCATCGTTTGCCCTTCGGTCAAATCGACCGTCTCAAGCGCCTCGCGTCCGTGGCCCTTGATCGGATGCCGCCAGAGCGCGCAGACCTCAGTCATCACGTGTCATCCGGTTTGGGCTTCTTCTTGAAGCTGGATTTGATGTTGCCGAAGACGTCGGGTTTGTACCCCTGGCTGCGCATGATCAGGTATTGCTGGCTGAAGGTGATCATGTTGTTGGCGATCCAGTAGACCACCAGCCCGCTTGCAAAGCTGCCGAGCATGAACATGAAAATCCAGGGCATCCAGGCAAAGATCATTTGCTGCGTCGGGTCCGTGGGCGCGGGGTTCAGCTTCTGCTGCAGCCACATTGAAATGCCGAGGATGAGCGGCAGGATACCGATGAATATCAGCGCCATGATCGACCCCGGTTCGGGGCCCGCCCAGGGGAAAACGCCCCAGAGGTTGTAGATCGACGACGGATCGGGTGCCGACAGGTCCTTGATCCAGCCGATCCAGGGGGCGTGGCGCAATTCGAGCGTCACGAAGATCACCTTGTAGAGCGAGAAGAAGATCGGGATTTGCAGAAGGATCGGCAGGCACCCCGACGCCGGGTTGACCTTTTCCTTCTTGTAGAGCGCCATCATCTCTTTCTGGAGCGCCTGCCGGTCGTCGCCGGCGCGTTCCTTGATCTTCTCCATCTCGGGCTGAAGTTCTTTCATCTTGGCCATGGAGACGTAGGATTTATACGCCAAGGGCAGCAGGATTGCCTTGATGATCAGCGTGAGGGCGATGATCGACCAGCCCATGTTCCCGATCATGGCGTTCAGGTTGTGGAGCAGCCAGAAAATCGGCTTGGTAAGGAAGAAGAACCAGCCCCAGTCGATCGAATCGAGGAAACCTTCGACACCGTCATCATTCTGGTAGTTGCGGATCGCTTCCCATTCCTTGGCGCCGGCAAAGAGCCGCGTGTCGACCGAGACGACCTCGCCAGGCGCGACGCTCTGCGAGCTCAGAGTAGCGTCGGTCTGATAGATGTCGCGGCGGGCGTTGTGGAAGGTGCGGATCTTGGCACCGGTTTTGTCGGCGGGGATGAGCGTGGTCATCCAGTAGTGATCGGTAAAGCCGGTCCAGCCGTTTTCGGCGACGGCGATCTTTTCCTGGGCGTTGGCGGGTTCCAGGTCGTCGTAATCGGTTTCGGTCAATTCGCCATCAATCATGCGAATGGCGCCTTCGTGCAGGATGAAGAAATTCTTCAGATCAACCGGCACGCCATGGCGCGCAAGGACGCCGTACGGGGCAAGCGATACGGACCCATCGCCCGTGTTTTCAACGGTTTGGGTGATGTCGAACATGTAGTCGTCATCGACGCTGATTTCCCGTGTGAATGTCAGCCCGGCGCCGTTGTCCCAGGTGAGTATGACGGGCGTGCCGGGGGTCAGGATACCATCGCTTTCAACCTGCCAGATCGTGTCGGATCCTGGTACCTGTTCTGCGGTCAGGCCCTGACCGGGCGCCCAACCAAAGAGCGCGTAATATGGGGCGTCGCTGCCGACGGGCTGCAACAGGCTCACGATGTCTGAGCCGGGGTTGAGGGTTTGGCGGTAGTTCTTCAGTGACAGTTGGTCGATCCGGCCGCCTTGCAGCGAAAGCGATCCCTTGAGGCTGGGCGTGTCGATCTCGATCCGCGGGGCGTCAACGGCCACGGCCTCGGTAGCGCCCGCATCGGCGGCGGTGCCGGTCTCGCCCGTGGCGTCGGCGGTGGGCGTGTCCACGCCATCGGCAGGGGCCGTTTCCTCGGTGGCCACCGCGTTCGGGTCAACGACCTCTTCGGGCGGCGGGAACAGCACGAACCATGTCATGATGACAAGGAAACTCAGCACGGTTGCGAGAATGAGATTTTTGTTCTGGTCGTCCATCACCGATGGCCATCTGTCTGTTGCGTATCATGGGGGTTCAACAGAGTGCGGCGGCAAAGGTCAAGGGTGTTTCGATGAATAGACCAGTTGCAAAGGGGATAAGCCCGGATTTACCCGGTCCTGAACCGAATTTCCGGCGGTTGGGATAGTTTCGACAGATGCTCCGAGACCCAGGCTTCGGTCTTGGCGAGTGGCATTGGTTTGCCAATGCCGAACCCCTGCACGTGCCGGCACCCGAGTTGAGACAGCATCACATGTTCTCCGGCCGTCTCCACACCCTCGGCCAGCGTATCAAGATCAAGCCGTTCCGCCATCAACAGGATGGCGGACACCATGCGCTGTTGCTCCTGGTCCTGATCGACTTTCATGACGAAGGAGCGGTCGATCTTGAGCCGCTGGATGTCGAACCGGCGGATCGACGAGATCGAAGCATGACCGGTGCCGAAATCATCAAGGTCGATCTGACAACCAAGATCGGAAAGACCGCTGATGTTGCGCGCAACCATGTCGTCGGGGGATGTGGCCACAACGGTTTCCAGAATTTCAACAGCCAGCCGATCGGGCGTCAGGTCGAACTTGTCCAGCTCCCACTCGATCTTCTTGATGAGGTTCGGATTGCTCAATTCGTCGGGCGAGAAATTGACGCCGACCCGCGGGACGTCGATGCCCAGATCGTCCCACATCTTTAGCGCTTCAAGGGCCTTGGACAACATCACCTCGCCCAGCCGTTCCATTTTGCCGGCTTGTTGAATCTTGGGCAGAAACTCCGCCGGGGAAATCGTTCCACGCTCCGGGTGTTCCCATCGGGCGAGCGCCTCGAACCCGGTGACAAGCCCGGTATCCGTCGAAATCTGCGGCTGGAACCACGGTAGGATTTCGCCTTTTTCCAGGGCCTTGTCGATTTCGGACGACATAACATCATTGCCGGGTTTGATCTTGTGCATGTCCGGAGAGTAGGCGCGAAGCGACGATGGCCCGTTACGCTGAGCGGCGGTCAGCGCCAGCTCTGCGGCCTCGACCATCCTGCTGCCATTGTCCTCGCGGAAATGCGTATCGAGGGAGATCCCGATCGACGCCGAGATGTAAATTGTCGCTTCACCCAGGATAATGGGCTTTTCGATCGCCTCTTGTAGACGCCCTGCGACCTGCAGCGCGATGTCGAGGTTCAGATGGGGGACAGGCGCCATCACGACACCCATTTTCCGTTCACCATGTTTGGACACCAGATCACGCGCCCGGACGGTTGCGCTCAGACGTTCGCATAGCTGGTTGACAACGTCCTGGGCGACAGACAGGCCATAACGGTCAACAATCGCGTCGAAGTCATCCGGTGCCAGTAGCAAGCAGGCCGTATGCTTCCCGTCGATGCGGGCCTGCTCCAACGTCCGCCCCAGATCGTCACTCAACCGGTCTTTTCGCGGGCGCCCCGATCCGCCCACGTCACTTTTCAGACGTTTGCGCATGGGTTGCAGCAAAGCAAAAAGACCCAGTGCCGCCGGAAACCCGACGGCCATCAGGGCCAGGCCGAACTCACCACCCATCCAATACCCGGCGAGGACAAAAGACGGCAGAAACGCCAACATCAGCGGACCGGACAAAAGCGATTGCGATGTATTGCGCGCGGCTGCAGAGACACGTTTCAGATGGCGGTTCATTAAGTGATTCCCGTGATTGCCGGTGAAAGCTAATCTTTTGGGCCTCAAAACCGTGTTAACGCAGCTTTGGCGGCGCCTCGGGATTTGCGTCGAATTTTATCGTTTCGCGGTGCAGCCCGGCGAAATCGAACAGCTTGGGGTCAAGCAAATGCGATGGCCGCGCATTCATCAGCGCGCGAAACATTACCTGCCGGCGGCCGGGGCTATTGGCCTCCCAGCCATCAAGGATCTGCTTGACCTGCTGGCGCTGCAACCCGTCCTGCGAGCCGCAAAGATCGCAAGGGATGATCGGATAGTTCATTGCGGTGGCGAATTTCTCGCAATCGGCTTCGGCCACATGGGCGAGCGGACGATAGACGAACAAATCGCCCTCTTCATTCACCAGTTTCGGCGGCATCGTGGCAAGCCGTCCGCCATGGAAGAGGTTCATGAAGAAAGTTTCAAGAATGTCGTCGCGATGATGACCCAGGACGACCGCGGAACACCCCTCTTCACGCGCAATCCGGTAAAGATTTCCGCGTCTTAGCCGGGAACAAAGCGCGCAATAGGTGCGGCCCGCGGGGACTTTGTCGACCACCACGGAATAGGTGTCCTGATATTCGATCCGGTGCGGTACCTGCATGCGTTCGAGGAACTCGGGCAGGACGGTCGCGGGAAATCCGGGCTGCCCCTGATCCAGATTGCAAGCCAGGATATCGACCGGCAGAAGGCCGCGCCATTTCAGTTCATGCAGAATCGCCAGCAGCGTATAGCTGTCCTTGCCGCCCGACAGGCAGACCAGCCACCGCGCATCGCGTTCGATCATGCCATATTGCTCGATCGCCTCGCGCGTCTGCCGCACGATGCGCTTGCGCAGCTTCTTGAACTCGGTGGTTCCGGGCGCGCCTGCAAAAAGCGGGTGGATATCGTCGGTCTCGTCCAGCATGGGCAGGCTTTAGGCGCTTTGCCCGCAGCGGGCAAGGGGGATCAGGCCTTCAGGCGCGTCAGCATTTCTTGCGCCGCAAGCGAGGGGACAACCGTGCCGTCGCCCACTTGATCGGCAAGGTCCTGCATCGCGGTCTTGGCTTCGGGCGTGTCGAGCTGTGCCAGAAGCGCCTGACGCACCTCCTGCTCGAACCAATACCGCGCCTGCGCCGCACGGCGCCCGTCGAAATGGCCGTTTTCGCGGCGCCAGTTGGTCAGCGTGGTCATCTCTTCCCAGGCGTTCACCAAGCCGTCTTCCTGCAGGGCCGAGACCATAAGCGCCTTGGGAAACCCGTCCGGGTCCTGCGGTCGTTTGCGCAGGAGCCGCAGCGCGCCCGCATAGTCCGAACAGGTGCGCGTGGCCGCCGGTTTCAGATCGCCATCTGCCTTGTTAACCAGGATGATGTCGGCCATCTCCATGATGCCGCGCTTGACGCCCTGCAACTCGTCCCCGCCCGCCGGGGCCAGTAGCAGGATGAAGAGGTCAGACATCTCGGCCACAACGGTCTCTGATTGCCCGACGCCCACGGTTTCGATCAAGACCGCGTCAAATCCCGCCGCCTCACAGACGGCCACCGCCTCGCGCGTGCGCCGGGCGACACCGCCCAGATGGGTCTGACTGGGTGAGGGGCGAATGAAGGCATTGGGATCGCGGCTCAGCCGTTCCATCCGCGTCTTGTCTCCCAGAATCGAGCCGCCAGAGCGCGCTGAGCTGGGATCGACCGCCAGAACGGCCACCCGCAACCCCTGACCGGTCAGCATCATGCCAAAGCTCTCGATAAAGGTTGATTTGCCCACGCCGGGTGTCCCCGAGAGGCCGATGCGCACGGCCTGATGGGTGGACTTGCGCAGCGCATCCATCAATTCGGCGGCCTGCGCGCGGTGCTCTGGCTTGGTGCTCTCGATCAGGGTGATCGCGCGAGCCAGCGCCCGGCGGTCCTGTTTGATGATCTTGTCGGCAAGCTCGGGAATGTTCATGGGCAGGCTGCAATCCGGGTCAAATCTCTGACCGCCTTCATGCCTTGGTGCGAACCGCTTTGTCCAGAGCATCCGGCGGTAGAAAAGGTCGCGGATTTGGCCGATAAGCGGGGGATGAAGACAGATCTGCCCATCCATGACGCGCTTGATCCGCTGATGATCGCCCTCCGGTCACGCGGGCGTGCGGTGTTGCAGGCACCGCCCGGCGCGGGCAAGACAACGATGGTACCGCTGGCCATGCTCGAGGCGGGCCTGTGCGAGGGCCGCATCCTGATGCTGGAGCCGCGAAGGTTGGCGGCGCGAGCGGCGGCGGAACGGATGGCCGAAACCCTGGGCGAAAAGGCGGGGCAGACCGTCGGCTTCCGCGTCCGCGGACAGTCCAAAACCTCTGCCCAGACCCGCATCGAGGTGGTGACCGAGGGTATCCTGACCCGCTTGATTCAATCCGACCCCGAACTTTCCGGTGTCGGCGCGGTGATATTTGACGAATTTCACGAACGCTCACTCAACGCCGATCTGGGGCTGGCGTTCTGCCTTGAGGTGGCCGATGCCCTGCGCGATGATCTGATCCTGCTGGCCATGTCCGCCACGCTCGATGCCGGGCCGGTGGCGGCGCTGATGGGCGACGTGCCGATGATCACGTCTGAAGGACGGTCTTTCCCCGTCGATACCGTCTGGCTTGATCGTCTGGTCCCCAAGCAGCAGCGGTTCGAACAGGCGATTGGCGACCTGGTGGCCCGGGCGGTGTCGGAGACCGAAGGGGGCGTTTTGGTCTTCCTGCCGGGGGAAGGAGAGATACGCCGGGTGGAGGGGCTGCTCAAATCCCTCCTGCTCGACGATTGCCAGATCCGCCCGCTGTTTGGCGCGATGGACTTTGCGGCGCAGCGTGCGGCCATATCCCCATGTAACCAAGGACGGAAAGTCGTGCTGGCCACGGCCATTGCGGAGACCTCCTTGACCATTCAGGACATCCGCGTCGTGGTCGATGGCGGGCGTGCGCGCCGGGCCCGATTCGATCCGGCCAGCGGCATGTCGCGGCTGGTGACCGAGCCTGTCACCCGCGCCGAAGCGACGCAACGTGCAGGCCGCGCGGGCAGGGTCGCGGAAGGCGTCTGCTACCGCCTCTGGACGCGGGGGGAGGAGGGCGCCTTGCAGGCCTATCCCCCGGCCGAGATCGAGGCGGCGGACCTGAGTGGCCTGGCGCTTGAACTGGCGCTCTGGGGCTCGGCGCCGGGGGACATGCCCTTCCTGACGCCCCCCAACCCCGGTGGCTTTGCCGAGGCGCAGGCGCTGCTGCGGATGCTGGGGGCTTTGGATCGCGACAACCGGATCACCGATCATGGCCGTGGGCTCGCGGCGTTGCCACTGCATCCCCGGCTTGCGCATATGCTGACCTTGGCCGGACCGGATGCCGCCCCCCTGGCCGCGCTTCTGGCCGATCGTGATCCGCTGTCGCGGGGCGCGCCGGTCGACCTCTCGTTGCGCCTTGCGGCGGTGCGGGATTTCCGGGCGTATGCTGACCGTCACCCGTGGCAGCCCAATCGCGGTGCGGTGGAGCGCATCAAGGCAGAGGGGCGGCGACTGGCGTCACGGGCCAAGGGTGATAGTGATTTCGGCGATGCCGAGATGGCGGCATTGGCCTATCCCGACCGCGTGGGCCTGCGCCGCAAGGGGGAGGTGCCGCGCTACGTCCTGTCCGGTGGCAAAGGCGCAGTGCTGCCCGAGGGGGATGACCTGTCGGCCACGCGGCTTATCGTTGTGACCGATCAGGATGGTGACCCGCGGGAGGCGCGCATCCGGCAGGCCGTCGCGATCTCGGAAAGCGAATTGCGTGGGCTTTTCCCCGATCAGATCGCTTGGGTCGACGCCTGCGCCTGGTCCAAAAGAGAGCGGCGGGTGATTGCCCGGCGGCAGGAGGTTTTCGGCGCGCTGGTGCTGGATGACCGGCAATGGAAGGACGCTCCGCCCGAAGCGGTGGCGCGGGCGATGCTGGACGGGGTGCGCGATCTGGGCCTGAGCTGGACAGACGCGGCGCGCCGATTTGCCGCACGGGTGATGCTGCTGTGCGACGCCGGTGAGGATTTGCCGGATATGTCGGAAAACAGCCTTCTGGCGACCCTAGAGGAGTGGCTTTTGCCCTATCTTGACGGTGTGACCACCGCGCAGGACTGGAAACGCTTTGACATGCTTGAGGCCCTCCGTGCGCGCATGAACTGGGAGCAGATGCAGGCGCTCGATAGGGCGGCCCCGGCGCATTTCACCACGCCTTTGGGGCGCAAGACGCCGATCGACTATAGCGGCGAGGCTCCGGAGATCAGCCTGCGCCTGCAAGAGATGTTCGGCCAGACCACGCATCCGAAGGTCGGCAAAACACCTCTCAGGGTGACGCTTTTGTCCCCGGCGGGGCGGCCCTTGCAGACGACGATGGATATCCCCGGTTTCTGGGCCTCGTCCTATGCGGATGTGCGCAAGGATATGCGGGGACGTTACCCGAAACATCCCTGGCCCGAAGATCCCACCCAGGCCGACCCCACCTTGCGCGCCAAGCGCCGACAGTGACGCCCCGGCGGGTCGCGTCGATTGACCGGTGGTCAGATCGCGGTCACGCGCGGCGTTGTCGGCGGTCCTTCAGCCGGGCGTGCGCCTCGGGGGTGCCGTCATGGAATGAGCCGAACCACTTGTCCCAAGGCATTTCCAGGTTGCCGTAATTCACCTCGAAATAGCGGTGGTGCATCTGGTGGTGAAACGTGCCAAGCGCCAGTTGCTTCTTGTCCTTGACCAGCAGGCTTTCGAACCCGGTGTGGGACGTGGCCGCGGTCAGGGATTGATGCTGCATGTGGAAAAGGATGTGCAGCGGGTGCGCAGGAACGATGAAATGGATCAGGATCGAGCTGAAGAATATCACATGTTCGACCGGGTGCATCGACAGGCCCGACCACGGCCCGACATTGACGTTGCGGTGGTGCAGCGCATGGGCCAGTCGATAGAGCGGGCCCCAGTGCAGCGCCCGGTGGACCCAGTAGAAATGGAACGAGATCCAGACCGGCGTCAGCAGGAAAAGCAACGCGAACCATACCGGATGTGCCGCGGGATGCAGAACCGGCGCCCAGCCATTGCCCATGGCCCAGAGCAGCAGGACCTCATACCCGGTCCAGAAGCCCACGCCACTGGTCAGGGACCAGAACATATTGTCGCGGACCTGCCCGCCAAAGCTGAACTGCCTGCCTTTGAGCATCAGGTCCCGCTTGTCGAACTTCAGGCGCATCCGCTGGCCCTTGCGCATGTAGAAGAACCAGTGCAATCCGCCCGCAACCAGCACCATCAGGCCCACGTTGCGCAGCCAGATGCCGATGATCCACCCCGGTGCCAGCGTCGCGGCGGTTTCAAGACTGGGCGACAGCCATGTCCAGCAGATCAGCGCGATGCCAAGCACCAGCAGGTTTTCCGCCAGGTTCAGCCAGCGGACCGCCAGCCATGTCGCCATGCGTTTGGGGTTCGGCGGCCAGCTGAAGAACGGCGAAACCTCGATTGGCACGTCCGGCGTGTGATGCCAGCCGGGCAGGGCGGGATTGGTGTCGGTTTCCTGCATCGGGCGTGTCTCCTTGTCGGTACTTACTGTGCCACAGGGGCAATGCTTGGAAAAACAGAATTATATGATATTTGATATCGGTATTTCCGAGGAATTGCCGATGCAAACCGATCTCCGCCTGTCCCTGCGTGCCTTACGGGCCTTTGTTGCCGCCGTGGATCACGGGTCAATCACCGGTGCCGCGCGGGTGCTCAACCTTGCGGCCTCCGCGGTGGCCGCCGCGCTGGATCAGGTCGAGGCAGAATTTGGCGCCGATCTTCTGATCCGTACCCGTGCTCGGGGTATCGCGGCGACCGCCGAGGGGCGCGAAATTGCGGAACGGTTCCGGCATCTGCTGGAGGATTACGCGGATGTCATGGATCATGGCCGCGCCCTGGCGCAAACGCTCAGCGGGACATTACGCATCGGGTATTACGCGCCGGTCGCCCCGGCGTTTTTGCCAGCGGTCCTGCATCCGATCATGCGGGAAAACCCGGGCCTTCGGCTGGAGATGTTCGAACATGACAATGACAGCGCGCAGGAAGCGTTGCTGAACGGTGCGCTCGACGTGATCCTCTTTGCCGGGCAGGACCTGCGCAGCGGGATCGACATCCGCCCGCTTTGCGATTTACCGCCCTATGTTCTGGCACCCAAGGGACATAATTTGACCAGGACGACGCCAGTACAAATCCGCGACGCCGCGACCTGTCCGATCATCCAACTGGATCGCCCCCTGGCGCGGCCCTATGTCGAACGCCTGTTCCGACAGCAGGGCCTCAAGCCGGATATCGTGGCGCGTGTCGACAGTACCGAGATGGTGCGGAGCCTGGTCGGGGCCGGTGCGGGCATTGCCATCCTGTCGATGAAGCCGTTCATCGATGTGAGCTATGGCGGCGACGACCTTGTCGCCCTGCCGCTGCAGCCCGACCTGCCAAAATTGCAGTTGTTTGTCGGCCATGTGCTGGGTCGGCCGCGCAAACCGGCGGCGGTGTTTCTCGAGGCGCTGGATGCCTTCATGTCCACACCGGCGGCATCGCGCCTGATCTGCGCTTGAGGCGGCGGGATCAAGATCTCTGGCGATGTGCGCAATCATCCGGTAGCTTTGTGCGGGAAACCTGTACCGGGAAAGGGGACAACATGGCAGAGAATGGGATTCGTCGCACAAGCGGTCGCGGCAGACTTTTCGACAGCGTTCTGGACACGATCGGCGATACGCCGGTGATCCGGGTGAACAATCTCGCGCCGGACGGGGTGCGTATGTATGTGAAGGCCGAGGCTTTCAACCCGGCGGCCTCGGTCAAGGACCGGCTCGCCGTCAACATCATCGAAGCGGCGGAGCGCAGCGGTGCATTGAAACCCGGCCAGACGGTCGTTGAGGCCACCAGCGGCAACACCGGCATCGGCCTCGCAATGGTTTGCGCGCAGAAGGGCTATCCGCTTGTGGTCACCATGGCGGACAGTTTTTCGATCGAGCGGCGGCGCCTGATGCGGATCCTCGGGGCCAAGGTTGTTCTGACCCCGCGGGCCGAGAAGGGCTTTGGCATGTACAAAAAGGCGGTGGAACTGGCCGAGAAACATGGGTGGTTCCTTGCGCATCAGTTCGAGACGGAGGCAAATGCCGACATCCATGAGGTGACAACCGCACAAGAGATCATGGCGGATTTTGCCGGTGACAGGCTGGACTATGTGGTCACCGGGTATGGCACCGGCGGCACGGTCACCGGTCTCGGCCGGGTGCTGCGCAAAGAACGTCCCGATACCAAAATCATCCTGTCTGAGCCCGCCAATGCGGCACTGGTAAGCAGCGGTCATGCGCAGGAACGGCTCGACGATGGCGCGCCAGCGGTCAGTCACCCGGAATTCGAGCCGCACCCGATCCAGGGTTGGACGCCCGATTTCATTCCGCTCGTGCTGCAGGAGGCCATCGACAAGGGGTTCTATGACGACCTCATCCCCGTGGCGGGGCCCGATGGGATCAAATGGGCGCGGGAATTGGCGGCGAAAGAGGGGATCTTTACCGGGGTGTCGGGAGGTTCCACCTTTGCGGTCGCCATGGATCTGGCGCAGAAAGCGGAACCTGGGAGTGTCATCCTGGCCATGCTGCCGGATACCGGTGAACGCTATATGACGACGCCGCTTTTCGAGGGTATTCCCGAAGATATGTCCGAAGAAGAGGTCGAGATTTCACAATCCACGCCTGGCTATCAGATGTAATCTGACGGCGCTTTGGACAGGCGGGGAACCGCCCACGCCCGTAAGAACGGCCATGCGTCAGCTATTGGCGATGGCCGTTTGCAGCGCGGCATAGCAATCAATGTCGATGGCACTGCCGACCATGTCATCCATGATCGTATAGACCTTTTCCAACGGCAGGGCCGGGCGATAGGGCCGATCGGCTGTCAGCGCGTCAAAGATGTCGGCCACCGCCAGCACCCGCATGTCGCGCGACAGGTTTTCGGCGGTCATTCCCTGCGGATACCCCTTGCCATCCAACCGTTCGTGATGCGCGGAGGCCGTGATGGCCAGGTCATGAAAAACCGATACGCGGCCCAGGATTTGTTGACTGTATAGCGGGTGCAACTTGATCTGCTCGAACTCCGCATCGGTGAGTTTGCCGGGCTTGTCGAGGATCGTGTTCGACACGCCAAGTTTGCCGATGTCGTGCAACAGGCCCGCGCGCATCATCCAGCGGCGGTGAGCGGTTGAATACCCCATCTCGGTGCAGATCGTATCGGTGAACTGCGCCACCCGTTCGGAATGTCCGTGGGTGAAGGGGCTTTTCGCGTCGATCACCTTTGCAAAAGCATAGGCGATTTCATCAAGGTAATCCTCATCGACCAGATGTTGCTGCCGTACGGGTTCGCTGGCGAAAACATGCGCTTCAAGTCCGGGGTCGTGAAAGGCCTGCAGGAACCCGGGACGTTGCAGCAGCTCGACAAAGAAGGGCACCAGATCGGGATCAAACCACTGCCCGGCACGACGAGCCAGTTCCGCAACGGCGGCGTCAACTCCCAGTTCCGCGACAAAGACCTCCGCGACCTGCGCCAGCAGGGCCACGCGCGAGTAGAGCGGGATATCCGGCCCCCTCAATCCTTCGGGCCAACCACCGCCGTTCCAGTGTTCGTCAAGGCCCGCGATACCCTCTGCCACGTCTTCGGAAAACCGCATCAGGCGGGCAATCTCGGCGCCGCGGTGGCACCGCGTCTGAAACACCTCGGCCACGATGTCATCGGAGTCTTTCAGCACGCTGGTCACTGTCCGGAGCCGTTGCAGCAGCCCCGACTCTGATGCCGTGTGACTGAGCAGAAATTCCAATCCCTTCTTGGCGGAACTGTCGATGAGCTTGTAGCTGCGTTTGAAGCCGATATCGTCCGTCAGGTAAAGTTGGCAAATCCTCGCGGCGTTGGAACTGCACCCGAGATCCTTGAGAAGAATGGTGAAATAGAGATCCGATCTCTGCGCCGCGGTCAGGTCAAGCGTCTCCGCGACCTCCATCCCGATCCAGCAGGACCGCACGCAATGCCCCTTGGGCTGCCCTTCGGTGAGGTCCAGTGCATGACTAAGCGCGCCGAGGAGTTCACCAAGGCTAACAACGGCATCTGAGGAGGCGGGGAATTTCGGATTTGGCTGCATGGGCAAGAACGACCGGAACTGAAAACTGTACAGGCCGTGTTCTAAAGGCTTTGACCTAACAACCTCTTACCATTCGAGTTTTCCCTAGGCGGCAACGGTTCCGGCCTCTTCGTGCGGCAGCCAGACGGTAAAGACGGCACCGCCCTCTGGCCGGTTTGCCACCGTGACGAGACCATTTGCATTCTGAATGAGCGTTTGACTGACCGAAAGGCCAAGGCCCGTCCCCTCGCCCAACTTGGTGGTGAAGAAGGGATCAAATACCGTCTTGAGCTTTTCTTCGGAAATGCCCGGTCCGGTATCCGCAATGACAAGCTGCGCCCCGGCGGTCCCATCCCGACTTGCCGCTGAAATCGAGATGTCGAGTGTGCCACGCCCGTCCATCGCCTGTACGGCGTTGACGATCAGGTTGATAACCACCTGCTGCAACTCGCCGGGGTTGATCCGAACCGGCGGCGCGTCGCCCCGGTCGATCGACACGGAAATGTCCCCCTTGGCGATGACATGATCGACGAGGATCAGGCAATCGTCGAGAACCTGCGCCACATCGACACTTTCTTCGAACGTGCCGAAATCGGACGGACGGGCAAATTGCAGGAGCTTGCCGACGATGGCGTTGATGCGGCCCACCTGCTGGTCGATCAAGGCCAGTTCGGTCATCACGGGCCGCGCGTCGTCGCCCAGGTTCTGTCGGATCACGTCGATGTTCCCTTGGATCACCGCCACCGGATTGTTGATCTCATGGGCGACCCCGGCG
Organism: Roseovarius sp. MMSF_3359; assembly: GCF_030733385.1. Classification (GTDB taxonomy): domain Bacteria; phylum Pseudomonadota; class Alphaproteobacteria; order Rhodobacterales; family Rhodobacteraceae; genus Roseovarius. Next base: position 73,351 of record NZ_JASHJC010000001.1, read on the forward strand.
GTGATTTCCCCGATCGAGGCGAGCTTTTCACTCATGACAAGCTGCTGGTAAGTGGTTTCCAGCTTCTCATTTGCCTCGCGCAACTCGGCGGTGCGCTGTTCGACCCTTATATTCAACTCATCGGCCCAGCTGCGCAATTTCCGGTCGCGTTCCTGCACCTCATCGAGAAGCGTGTCGAGATGCGCCGCCACCGTGCCGATTTCATCCTTGGATGCCACGGTCCCGATCCGGGCGCCAAGTTCACCCGACTCGACCTTCTCCATCGTTTTGGTCATTTGCTCCAGCGGCGAAAAAATCCCCCCCGCAAGGCGCAGGAAAAGCGGCGCCGTCAACGCCAGAACCAGGGCGAATGCAGCAAAGATGAGGATATAGGCACTGCGCTTGGCCGCGGTGAAGGGCGCTTCGAGAAAACCCACGTAAAGCATCCCCACCCGTTTGCCGAAACTGTCGATCAGGGGCAGGTACCCGGAGATGTACCAGTCGTTGACCACAAAGGCGCTATCAAGCCAGGTCTGTCCCTCGACCAGCACCTTGTTGCGCACCACGGCGGACACGCGGGTTCCAAGCGCGCGGGCGCCTTCAAACAACCGAACATTGGTCGAAACCCGCACATCCTCCAGAAACAGCGTTGCCGTCCCCTGCCGATCATCCCCGGCACCTTCGGAATGGTAGACCAGCGCGTTGATCGTATCTATGAAATCGAGGTTGCGGTTCAGAAGGACACCGCCCACCAGGACGCCCAGACGTCCGGGCACACGCACATCCGTGGCCGTGTGCACTACCATACCGCGGTCCTCGACGGTGCGGTCGGTCGGCACCGCAGCCTCGGTGTCGATCAACGGCAACCGCGCCTGCTGCGCCAGTTCCGGGGATAGCGCGATCAGGTCCTCGTGGGAAAAGATGTCGATCTCGCTGGCCCCGTTTCCGGCCACGGCGGCGGCGATCACCGGCCATTTCTGCGCCATTTCGCGCGCTTGCCCCAGGGGCAGATAAAGCAGGAAATCGAGCTGCAGACGGTCCCGGCTGCGGTCGAGATAGGCACTGAAGGCGTCATTGGGCAATGCCGCCGCATCGCGGAACGCCACGGAGCGCGCGAGGCTTTCGACATCGCCGCCGGTGGTTACAAGAATGCGCTGCATATATTGTTCTGCAATGCGCAGGTCGCTTTCGACATTGGCAATCAGGACATCGTCGTAGTTGGCCGACCACCTGCCGATTGCCACGAAAAGCAAAAGCGGCATGAGCACCACCAGTGGCAATAGCGCCAGGATCAGCAATCTCAGCCGAACGGAGGTCATGTATACGCGTGGTCAACTGTCATCGGCGATCAGCTTAGCGCCATGGCGCAATCCCGGCAAACGCCCCGTCAGAACGGGTGCAGAAGCGCCGTTTCGCCAACGACAAACTGATGCCTCTGCCGCAGGGTTTCGCAATGGGCGCGGACCAGTTTGGGCGTCAGCATAAGATGCCAGGTTTGGGTCGAAATCGGCGCTGGCTGCGCAAATCCCGCACAATCGAGCACCGCAACATTCGCCCCCCGATCAGGATGCCGGGCCGATGTATAGCGGATCGCCTGGCACCCTTGGGTACGGACCTCATCGGCGAGGTCCAGGCAGTCGCCGTAATCATCAGGATCGTCCCAATGGCCCTGATCCGCCATTTCCGGCTGGGTCAGGTCAATTGCAATATCGACCCGGATATCGGCCATCACCGCCGTGTGTTCCACGGGCCATCGGGGCATGGGCGTGTCGGGAGAGGCCGAAAAAAATGCGAGACTGCCCCAGATGCTTTCCGCCACGGCGGTCAGGACATCTTCCGAGCCGTACCAGACACCGGGCGTTGGTCCCGCCCTTCGAAACCGGGAAGCGCGCGGATAACGACCGTACCGGAAAGGCGACCAGAACTGGTAATCGAGATGCTGGCAAGGCGCGGGAACTGGCGGTTTGGCTGCTTCAAGCACGTCCTCCAGAACCGATTGTTCGCTGTCGGTGTCGACAATCCGCATGGTGGACGCGCGATATTGCCCCTCGATCACGCGCCAGAGGTTGCCGCGATAAGGCGCAAAATGATCAGGTGGGTGCACGGGCGGCATCCAGGTAATTCATCACCGCAATCAAACCGGTAGCCTGAACGACCATCTGCCGCGGGATACCGCCCAGATCTGCATTCCCGTTGGTCATCCAGCCTCGTATCGTATCGGGGTCCGCGCCTGCAATCGCGTCGAGGGATCGGAAAATGCGGATCACGCAAGTCGCCAGTTCAAACGGTTTGCCCTGCAAGAGAAAACCACCGTCTTTCATACGCGACACCGTCGCCTCGCTGACGCCAATCGCCTGCGCCAGTTCACGCTGCGACAGCCCGAGTTCCTGAGCCGCGTTAAACACGGCTTTCGCGACAACCCGCCCGGGTTCGGGACTTACATCGGCGATAGGTTTTGAAAGAACAGACATATGATATTCCTTTCCACAGAAATATACATAGCATATCTTGCCTCAAAATTCAATAACCGGCTGTTTTCCACAGATTACTGGATGAATTACAGACCAGCCCGAGGACGCAGCCGGAGGCGGAGGACGAGATATCCGGTGTGCGCGGGACGCGCACTCATCTTGATTGTGAGGTCTCACCACCCAGGGAAAGCGTATGTTCCCGCAGCCAGGTCATGAACCCGCGCGGGTCGGTCTCCAACATCTTCAGCCGTTCCTCGGTAATCGGTTTGCCAACCACCGGTTTCTGCGGCCTGTTGCAGCTTTTGACCACCTCGTGCAGCAGCAGGCCCTGACGCAACGTGGCGGAGATCCGGTTGGCCATCTGGTACCAGCGTGAATTCGCACCGGGGAAGTAAATCGGCACCACCTGGGCGCCTGACCGGCGGATCATCTGCGCGGTAAAGACATTCCATTCCCGTTCGATCACCGGCCCGAACAACGTATCGGACGATGCCACGACACCGGAGGGAAAGACGCTGATCAACCCACCGCTCTTCAAATGCGCCATGGCCTGCGCGCGCATCTCGACGGATTTGCGCTGGGCATCGGGGTCATGGGGAAACGGCACCGCGATCATGTAGGAGGCGGCGACCTCATCGATACCGGTCAGAAGCGCGCGGGTCAGGATCTTGTAGTCGTTACGCCGCCGCCCGATCAGGTCGGCCAGGATCATCCCGTCCACCAACCCGTGCGGATGGTTCGACACCGCCACGACGGGCCCGGTCAGCGGAATGTTCTCAAGCTCTGCATCGGGCGTCTTGAGGTCAATCCCCATCGTCCCCAAGGCCGCGCGCCAGAAGGCCTGCCCTGTGGGCGCGCCGCGTTTTTCGAATTTCCGGATCATGCGGACGATCGAAATCTTCCCCGTCATCCACTCGATGGCGCGGATGATGACGGAGGTCACGGGCGTGTCGAAGGAATTGGCGTAGGTCAGGCTGCGGCGGTCATAGGTGGTGAATGTCACCTCTCCGTCCGGTGGATTGCCACCCCTGTCCTGCTGATTTTGCACCAACTGGTTTGCCCCTGTTTCCCCGTCTGCGCGCCGGTTGAGCGCGGTTACATCTCCTCGCCGAACCTGTCGGCCACTAGGGCCTCGACGGCATCTGCCATGGCCTCCGCGTCCGGCCCCGAGACCTGCACGTCAATAGTGGTTCCTTTTGATGCTGCCAACATCAAAAGCCCCATAATACTGTCCGCGCCGGTGGATTGGCCGTTCTGTGACACTTCTGCCGTTGCGTCAAAACCCTCGGCCACTTCCACCAGCTTGGCGGCGGCCCGCGCGTGCAGCCCCTTTTCATTCACGATCTTCAGATGTCGGGTAATTGATTCTGACATGGGTTCTATTCCGCGGTCACATTATGGCTGTCGAGATACTTGCGTCCGGCATCCAGCGCCGCGCGGACGGCTTCCGGCACGGTCAGGTGACGGCTCTTGGCGAGCTTGATGAGCATCGGCAGGTTTGCCCCGTAAAGGATCCGCCGGTTTTCCGGTGTACAGGCGCGCAGCGACAGGTTCGACGGCGAGCCGCCAAACAGGTCGACAACGATCACGACACCTTCGCCGGTGTCCACCTCGTTGGCAGCGATACAGATTTCGGATTCCTTGGCCGCCCGGTCATGATCCCCTTCGATCGTGATGGCCCGTGCGCCCGTCTGATGTCCAACAACATGCTCGATCGCGCGCAGGTACTCGCGGGCCAAACCGCCATGCGCCACGATCACAATACCGATCACCGCTCAATCACTCCTTGGTCATCCCCAAAGTCGCCTGGCCTGTTTCCGGCCGGGAAGACTCAATCGCGCGCCGTTCCAGCTCGCGATGCCTAATTGACACCTGCCAGCCGCTCTCCGCAAGGGCCTTGGCCAATGTTTCTGCCATTGCAACGCTGCGGTGTTGTCCCCCGGTACACCCGAACCCGATCGACAGATACGCCTTGCCCTCGGCCTCGTAGGCCGGCAGCAGCAACTCCGCCAGATCAAGCACCTTCAGGCGAAATGCCTCGAACCGGGCATCCTCCCTGATATAGGCCGTGACCGGATCTGACCGGCCATCCAGCGGTCGCAGGCTTTCCTCCCAATAGGGATTGCGCAGAAACCGGCAGTCGAGCACCATATCAAGGCCGCGGGGCAGCCCGCGTTTGTAGGAAAACGACTGGACCGACACGGCCAATCCGCTGCCAGGTTGTTGCACGAACCAACGCTCCAGTTCGGCGCAGAGGTCGCGTGGCGCCATTTCGGAGGTGTCGATCAGGATATCCGCCCGCGCCCGGATCGGCACCAGCAGGTCGAACTCCCGCGCGATGCCGATGTCCGGCGTCTCGGCCGGAGCCATTGGATGACGCCGCCGGGTTTCGGAGAAGCGGCGCAACAGCACGTCGGCGCGGCAATCGAGGTAGAGCACCTGCATGGGCGCCTGGCTCAACCCGTCGATTGCCTCGATCAGAGCATTGGTCGAGAAATCCCGGTTGCGCGTGTCGATCCCAAGGGCGAGAGGTTTTTCGGGCGCCGGACCGTCGAGCAGGCGGGGCAGGAGCGACAGCGGCAGGTTATCAATCGCCTCATAGCCCATGTCCTCAAGCGCCCGGATGGCTGAACTGCGCCCCGCCCCCGAGGGGCCGGTCACAAGCACGAGGCGGTTTGGCGGGCGATCTGGCACCGGGGCCGTCGTCATCAGCTATGTCCTTCAGGCTAGTCGTCCATGCTTCAAATAAGATAGTAGCGCCGCAGGGAAATGGGGCAAATTGACCTTTTTCTGCAAGGGCAAGGGAACACCAAGGATATCGATCATGTCCGGATCCGGCAGGCGGTCGGTTTCTTCGGTATCCATGTCGACCACCAGCGCCAGCCGGGTTGCCTCGGCGGGGGCGGCGGCCAGGATGCCCACGCCCCTCGCCTCGATCCGTCCCCGGATGGTTTCGGGGCACCTGGCGATCAGGATGTCGCCGCGGCGTTGCAAGGTCGTGCGATCATCTGCGATCAACCTGCCGCCCAGGGCTATCATCTGTAGCGCAAGCCCGGACTTGCCGCTGCCCGACGCGCCACGGATCAGCGCGGCCCGTCCCGCATATGCTACGGTGGTCGCGTGCATTGTGCATATGTCGGATGGATTGTCGCCGGCTGGCGTCATCTCTTACACCGGCAGGCCCACGACGAAGCGCGCGCCCAGCGGGTCCGAGGTAATGTCTGCGTCCGTCGGCCGGATGTTTTCGGCCCAGATCACGCCGTCATGCGCCTCGACGATCTGTTTTGAAATCGCAAGGCCAAGCCCGGAATTGTTGCCGAAATCACCTTCGAGCCGCTCGGAATAGAACCGCTGGAACACTTTGGTCAGTGCCTGATCCGGGATGCCAGGGCCGGTATCCTCGACCACGATCAACACCCTGTTTTCGCGTTTGCGGGTCCAAAGGCGGATGGCATCGCCATCCTCGCAGAAACTGATCGCGTTGGTGATGAGGTTGACGAAAACCTGTGCCAGACGCCCTTCAAGCCCGGTGATGACAATCGGTTGATCCGGGAAGTCGGTGATGAAGTCGATGCCTTTCTTGCTGGCCTCTTCGCCGAGGTAATGGCCAAGATTGCCAAGCATACCAACCAGATCGAAGGCTTCCTGCTCTTCCTTGACCAACTCGCTGTCGAGCCGCGAGGCGTTTGAAATGTCGCTGACCAACCGGTCGAGCCGGCGCACGTCATGTTCGATCACCTCGAGCAGCCGTTCGCGCTGATCGTCGCGCTTGGCCACGCGCATGGTGCCCACGGCGCTGCGCAGGCTGGCAAGGGGGTTCTTGATCTCATGGGCCACGTCGGCCGCAAATTGTTCGTTGCTGTCGATGCGATTGTAGAGCGCCGAGACCATGCCCCGCAGCGCCCCGCTCAGGCGGCCGATTTCATCCGGGCGTGCTGTTAGATCGGGGATACGGATCCGCCCCGCGTTTGAATTGTTGCCCTGCTTGCGGTCGCCGCCGATTTCCGCGGCGGAGGCTAGATCCGCCAGCGGGTTTGCGATGGTGGATGCCAGGATGAGGCTGAGGCCCACGCTGACCAATGTGGCGATCACGAACATCTGCAAGACCCTTTCGCGCTCGGAGGCGACCAGGTTGTCAATCTCGCCTGAGGCGCTGACGAGGGCCACGACGGCAACCGGCGCAGTACCTTGGATCACTGGCGTGGCAACGGAGAAAACCGTACCCTCATAGATATCACCGGACGCCACCTGCGTGCCGGCGGATAAGGTCTTGGGGACCAGCGCACGGGCCTGATCCTCGACCGATGGCGGGATCGGCGTCGCCGTGAAAGAGGAGAAGGGCGCGGACACCATGTTCCACACCTTCGACAATGCGTCGGTGATGACGGTCGGGCGTATCTCGGGCTCGTCGCCGCGCTCGGCCTGACCAATGGTGTGTCCTACGAGCGTCCCCTTGGGATCGAACACGTAGACCTCGACGCCGGACCGGATATCGAGGCCCTTGAGGGTCTCATCCACATCGACCCCGTCACCGGTCAGCAGGTTGACCGGTATGCCCGACGGCATCTGGGCCTCGAATACGTCGGCGATCAATTCGACCTCACCGACCAGACCGTTGGCGCGTTGCAGCGCGAGGCTGTCGCGGGAAGAGTTCAGATAAAGGATACCCGCGACGAGGACGTTCAGCGCGATCAGGTTGAAGGTGACGATCTTGCGGGTCAGAGAGGATTCCCGCAATGGAAAGACACGCCGACGCTCTCTGCGGGATCGCAGCTCGTCCTCGACATTATCCGGGGCAACAAAATCGTCGCCCAGAACGACGTCACCGTCCCTGTGTGGGGTCAGATCACGCACATCAGTCCTCTCGGCCAGAGCCTCACCTATTCTTCGTTGTAGCGGTATCCGATACCGTAAAGCGTTTCGATCGCCGAAAACTCGTCATCGACCATCCGCAGCTTCTTGCGCAGACGCTTGATGTGACTGTCGATGGTGCGGTCATCCACATAGACCTGGTCGTCATAGGCCACATCCATCAACTGATCGCGCGATTTCACGAAACCGGGGCGTTGCGCCAGTGCCTGCAGCAGCAGGAATTCGGTCACGGTCAGCGAGACATCCTGCCCCTTCCAGGTCACCGCATGGCGCAGCGGGTCCATCCGCAGGTCGCCACGTTCGATCACCTTGGTCTCTTCGGTATCGCCAACGATTTCGCCGGCCACCGCGTCCTGCCGCCGGAGAAGCGCGCGGATGCGTTCCACCAGAAGGCGTTGCGAGAAGGGTTTCTTGACGTAGTCGTCGGCACCCATCCGGAGGCCAAGCACCTCGTCAATCTCATCATCTTTCGACGTCAGGAAAATCACCGGCATCGAGGATTTCTGCCGCAGACGTTGGAGCAGATCCATCCCGTCCATGCGCGGCATCTTGATATCGAGAACCGCCATATCGGGCAGCTTCTTGCTGAATGCGTCGAATGCCTGTTGGCCGTCATTGTAGGTTTCCACTTCGAAACCCTCCGCTTCGAGGGTCATCGACACCGATGTCAGAATATTCCTGTCATCGTCCACAAGGGCGATTTTTGACATTGGGGTTTTCCTTATACTGCTCTTGTTGCCTGTTTTTTTCTTTCACTATGCGCTTTTTCGCTCTTTACAATCAATCCCAAAGTGCGAATCGCCCTATTCCACTGTCTCAATTGGGTCACAAACCTTTTAGGATTGACTAAATTGACTCACTTTTCATTTCAGGAGTGGATGTGGTTCCGGGGTTGCGCGCCATGGTTGCGCTAACTTGCGCTTGGTTGCGCTAACTGTGCCAAACCCGCCTGTTCATTCCGGAAAGCGTCATGTTAAGAGGCGCGCAAATGGCGGTATGCACCGCCACACCGGCGCCATTTTTGGCGCGTATGACCACGCGATCCGGCACCCTTTTGAGTGCGATTTGCTACAGGAGCATGACACCGATGACATTTGGACGGGTAAACCCGCAATTCCGGCTTGAAGATCAGGGGATCGAGGGCCTGGGCAATGTCTATTACAACCTGATTGAACCGGCGCTGATCGAGACCGCGTTGAAGAACGGCGAAGGCAAACTGGGGATCGGCGGATCGTTCCTGGTGACCACCGGCAAGTTCACCGGCCGCTCACCCAAGGACAAGCACGTCGTCAAGACCGAGAGCGTTAAGGATACGATCTGGTGGGACAACAACGCCGCAATGTCGCCGGAAGGGTTCGATGCGCTTTACGAAGACATGATCGCGCATATGAAAGGCCGGGACTACCACGTGCAGGATCTCGTCGGTGGCGCGGATGCGGCGCATTCGATCAATGTCCGCATGGTCACGGAACTGGCCTGGCATGGCCTCTTCATCCGGACCATGCTGCGCCGTCCGGACCGCGAGGATCTGGACGATTTCACCGCCGATTTCACCGTGATCAACTGTCCGAGCTTCCAGGCCGATCCGAAGAAACACAATTGCCGCTCGGAAACCGTGATCGCGATGAATTTCGACCGCAAGATGATCCTGATCGGCGGGACGGAATACGCGGGCGAGAACAAGAAATCGGTCTTTACCCTGCTGAACTACCTGCTGCCGGAGAAGGGCATCATGCCGATGCACTGCTCGGCAAACCATGCCAATAACAACGCGGTCGACACTGCCGTGTTCTTCGGCCTTTCCGGTACCGGCAAGACGACGCTTTCCGCTGATCCGGCCCGCACGCTCATCGGCGACGATGAACATGGCTGGTCCGATCGCGGCACCTTCAATTTCGAGGGTGGTTGCTATGCCAAGACCATCAACCTCAACCCCGAGGCCGAGCCCGAGATTTATGCCACCACAACCAAGTTCGGCACCGTGATCGAGAACATGGTTTTCGACGAGGAAACGCTGGAGCTGGATTTCGAGGATGATTCACTCACCGCGAACATGCGCTGCGCCTATCCGCTGCACTATATCTCGAACGCCTCGCAATCGGCGATTGGCGGGCATCCCAAGAATATCATCATGCTGACCTGCGACGCCTTTGGTGTCCTGCCTCCGATTTCGCGGCTGACCCCGGCGCAGGCGATGTATCATTTCCTCTCGGGCTTCACCTCGAAGGTCGCGGGGACCGAGCGCGGCGTGACCGAGCCCGAACCCACCTTTTCGACCTGCTTCGGCGCGCCTTTCATGCCGCGCCGTCCGGAGGTTTATGGCAACCTCCTGCGCGAAAAGATCGCCAAACATGGTGCCACCTGCTGGCTGGTCAATACCGGCTGGACCGGCGGGGCCTATGGCACCGGAAGCCGGATGCCGATCAAGGCTACCCGCGCGCTGCTGACTGCCGCACTCGACGGTTCGCTTTCAAAGGTCGAGTTCCGCAAGGATGAGAATTTCGGCTTTGAAGTGCCCGTCGACGCTCCTGGCGTGCCCACGGTTCTGCTCAACCCGCGCCGGACCTGGGACAAGCCCGACAGCTATGACAAGCAGGCCGCGAAACTGGTGCAGATGTTTGCCGACAATTTCGAGCAATACCTGCCTTACATCGACGAAGACGTGAAAGCCGCCGCGATCGGCTAACCCCCCGTCGGCGTCTGAGAACCATGAAAGGTGCGCCTTCCGGTGCACCTTTTTTCTTGGATGCGGGCATGGGACGCAAAAAATGACCGAACCCCGAGGAAAGACGGTTGATTTCCGACCTCATCCAACCCAAACCTGCCGGGATGACAATGACCACGCATGAGACAGGGCGGTGAAGTATCGCCCCGAAATAGACGGTCTGCGTGCCGTTGCGGTGTTGCCCGTGATCTTCTTTCATGCGGGGTTTGAACCCTTCCGGGGCGGCTTTGTCGGCGTCGATGTCTTCTTTGTGATCAGTGGCTATCTAATCACCAGCCTGATCCTCGAAGAGCTGAAAATCGGACGTTTCAGCGTCGCGAATTTTTACGACAGGCGCGCACGCCGCATCCTGCCTGCGCTGTTCTTCGTGGTGCTCTGTTCGATCCCGGTCGCGTGGGTGCTGCTCCTGCCAAAGAGCTTGAACGAATTTTTCCAAAGCGTCATGGCGGTCAGCGTCTTTTCCTCCAACATCCTGTTTTGGTGGCAAAGCGGGTATTTCGACACGGGCGCCGAGCTGAAACCGCTTCTGCACACCTGGAGTCTCGCAGTCGAAGAACAATTCTACATCATATTCCCACTGCTCCTGATGGCGCTTTGGCGGTTCTACCGCTCGATGGTTTTCTGGATCCTGCTGGGTCTTTGCGTGGTCAGCCTCGGGTATGCGCATTGGGGGGCGTATACCTACCCGTCTGCCACGTTTTTCCTGTTGCCCGCCCGCGGTTGGGAACTCCTGATCGGGTCGCTCGCGGCGTACCGGCTGCAGCACGGGTTTAGCGCCCCGCCGAACCTGACGAGCAACCTGCTGTCTGCCGCGGGGCTTCTGGCGATTGCCTATGCGGTGGTCGATTTCAACGAGCGAACGCCGTTTCCAAGCCTCTATGCGCTGGCCCCGACCGTGGGGACGGCGCTCGTCATCCTCTTTGCAGTGCCCGGCACGGTGGTCTACCGGCTGCTGAGCCTCAAAGCGTGCGTGGGCATCGGTCTCATCTCCTACAGCATGTATCTCTGGCATCAGCCGATCTTTGTCTTTGCGCGCTACATCACGGCACTGCCCGAAGGGTCATATGTGTTCCTTGCGCTGACGGTCCTGACCACGGCACTGGCCTTCTTTTCCTGGCGGTTCGTCGAACGGCCGTTCCGTACGAAGAAATTCCCCGTGGCGCGGGTGCTGAGCGGTGCTGCGCTTGCCAGTGTCGCGGTTCTGGCCTTGGGGTTCGCCCTGCCGAAGCTGGCCAATCAGACGGCGGATGAGACGGATTACATGACCCATTGGCAAGGATGGACCGCCTGCTATCCCTTCGGTTCGCGCGAAGAAGCCGGCGGGGGATGCCGGATCATGGACGCGACCCGGGCGCCGACAATGGCGGTCATCGGTGACAGCCACGCGGGTCACCTGGCCTCCGGCATCCGCGAATTTTACGAGGGCAGCGATGAAAATGTCCTGATCCTGCTTAGCGGCGGGTGCTATCCGACCGTCTCGCGCGCCACCGACTCCGAGGATTTCATGCAATGCGAACAAGGCTTCATGGACAAGGCCATCGCCCATGTCATCGCGGATCCCGACATCGCCAAGGTGATCGTGAGCGGATATGGCAACCTCGAATTGCTCGGGAACCAGGCGTTTCACGGAACGGATTTCGCCGCGTCGGACGTCCCCGGGAGGCAGGAATTGCTGACCGACGGCCTGATCGAGACCATTGGCGGTCTGATGGGCGCGGGCAAGAAGGTTCTTTTCATCACCGACAATCCGGAGATGATCGAGCATCCGGCCCATTGCAGCACCCGGTTCGCCAGCCTTCTGGGAACCTGTCCGCACAAGGTGTCGCAGTCGGAATTCGAGGAAAGATCGCAGCCGATGAATGCAGTGACGGCCAGGGTGCAGGCGGCCTTTCCCGACCTCCAGGTGGTCGATGGCAAAACCGTCTTCTGCGATGGCAGCTATTGCTACTCCGGCAGTGCCGAGGCGAATTGGTACCAAAACCGCCATCACCTGACGCCAACGGGATCGTTGATGCTGGTAGAGCACGCGCTCGGCGGGTTTTAGGCGGCGGGAACGGCGGCCTCCCGGCTCAGCAGATTGACAATCTCCGCGATCACCGGATCCTCACCCGCGCCCAGACCGATACGCAGAAATAGTTGTCGAACGAGCGGCACAGGGTCCGGAAACGGAGCCACAAGCGCCCCGCTTTGCAGGTGTTTCCCCACAAGGAGCCTGTGGCCGATAAGTACGCCTGCGCCGTTGATGGCTTCTTCCAGCGCAAGACCAAAAAGCGAAAAGACCGGCCTTGAAGCCGGTTGCGGAATGCCGCCGCCGGTGGCGGAAACCCATCGGTCCCAATCACCGCTCCAGTTTTCATCGTTGAGCCAGGTTTCTGCCGCCAGATCAGCGCGCTTCGCAAGCCGTTGGGCCACGGATGGCGCACAGACGGGAAAAATCTCGTCCTGCGCCAGCGGGATCGCGCCCGATGCATCCGACGACTTCTCTAGGAAGAGGCAGAGGTCAAACGGTTCCCGCTTGAGGTTCGGCAGGGTTTCGCGGGCCGTCACCGATATCTCAAGCCCCGGCACCGCATCTCTGAGGGCCGACAGGCGGGGTGACAGCCAGAACTGCGCGATGCTGGGCAGCGCGGCGATCTTGATCGCGCGGGGGCGCGCCTTGCGGACAAGCGTGTGCACGGATGAGCCCAGCAGGTCGAACGCCTCGGTCAGGGTCGGAAGAGCATCCCGCGTCGCATCGGTGAGGGTGACGCCCTGCGCGTGGCGTTCGAACAAGACCATACCGGCCCAGGCTTCCAGCGATTTGATCTGCTGGGTGACGGCCGCCGGTGTCACGTAAAGCTCTTCTGCGGCCAGGGAGAAACTGCCCAACCTCGCGGCGGCTTCAAAAGCGCGCAGCGCATTCAGGTGCGGCATGTTGGGGCGAGGCGAACTGGCGGACATGTTAGATTTAGATAATCTATGCCTAGCACAAAGTAAAACTCATTTGCGCGAAAAGCCTTACCATGGTCGAAATGCAGGCATCCACTGACCTGCGGTGCCGCTTGACCGGTACCTAATCCCCATTCGAAAGCCGACCCGATGACCGACCATTTCACCTCTGCTCTCGCCCGCACCGATCCGACGATTGCTGCGGCATTGGGCCAGGAACTCACGCGCCAACAGAATCAGATCGAGTTGATTGCCTCGGAAAACATCGTGAGCCGCGCGGTCCTCGATGCCCTTGGCCACGAGATGACCAACAAGACCCTCGAAGGCTATCCGGGCGCGCGGTTCCACGGCGGTGGCCAGAATGTCGATATCGTGGAGCAGGCCGCGATTGATCGGGCCTGCCAGCTATTCGAGTGCGCCTATGCCAATGTGCAGCCGCATTCCGGCAGCCAGGCCAACCTGGCGGTCTTCTTTGCGCTGCTCTCCCCCGGCGACAAGGTGTTGAGCCTCGATCTGGCGGCAGGGGGGCACCTGAGCCACGGGTTGGGCGCAAACCTGTCGGGGCGTTGGTTCGAGGCGCATCACTACGGCGTTGATCGAGACACCGGCCTGATCGACTACGATCAGGTGGCAGCGCAGGCGAGGGCGCTCAGGCCGAAGCTCCTCATCACCGGCGGGTCTGCCTATCCCCGCGCCCTGGATTTTGCGCGGATGGCCGAAATCGCGCGGGAGGTTGGTGCCGTTTTCATGGTCGACATGGCCCATATCGCGGGGCTGGTTGCGGGGGGTGTTCATCCGTCGCCCATTCCTTATGCGGATATTGTCACCTGCACCACGACGAAAACCCTGCGCGGTCCGCGCGGTGGGATGATCCTCGCGCGGGAGGACGCGTGGGGCAAGAAACTGCAATCATCGGTTTTTCCGGGCGTGCAAGGCAGCCTGCATACGCAGGTTCTGGCGGCCAAGGCAGTGAGCCTGGGCGAGGCATTGCAGCCCGAATTCCGCAGCTACGCCCGCCAGGTCGTGGAAAATGCCGACACCCTTTGCCGCGTCTTGCAAGCGGGCGGCATAGAGCTCGTCGCGGGCGGGACCGACACGCATGTTGCTTTGTTGGATTTGTCCACGATTGGGATGCCCGGCCGCGTGGCCGAGGCGCTATTGGACGAGGCCCATATCACCAGTAACAAGAACCCGATCCCCTTCGATGATGCGAACCCGAACAACTGGGCGGGTCTCAGGCTTGGCGTCTCTGCGGCCACCACGCGCGGGTTCCGGCAGGCGGAGTTTCAGGAACTCGGTCGGGTCATCGCGGAACTGTTGACCTCCGACGAGAGCAATCGCGCAGCACGATTAGGTGCCGCGCAGTCGGTGACCGCACGTCTGTGTGAGGCGCACCCGATTTACAATTCGTAGGCCCTTGCGCCTGCCATCCGCAGCCCTCAGGCGAAGTCGATGAACTTGTTGAACGGCATCTCGCGCAATCGCTGGCCGGTCGCGGCGAAGATGGCCCCTGCAAGGGCGGGAGCGGCGGGCGGGACAGGCGGTTCGCCGATGCCCCGGACCTTGTCGCCGTTCTCAAGGCCACGGACATGGATTTCGGGGCATTGGTTGATCCGCATCGCTTCGAAATCATAGTAGTTTGCCTGCTCTGCCATGCCATCCGAATAGGTGATTTCGCAGTTCATCGCATGCCCCAGGCCCCAGATGACACCACCCATGACCTGATTTTCGAAATTGACAGGGTCGACCACGATGCCCACCTCCGCCGCCACGAATACCTTGTCGATCCGGATGCCATCCGCCGTCATCGTCACTTCGACAACCTCCGCCGTTGGTGCGCCGAAGGACATGCAAAATGCAATACCGCGGCCCCGGTTCGGCCCAGGATCCGTACCCCATCCGGACATCTCTGCCACGGCCTCGACCGTTTTGCGGGACGGCGCATCGTCGATCAGGTGCAAGCGTTCCTCGAGCGGATCCCCCCCGGCGGCGAGGATGACCTCATCCAGCGCCGAATTGAGGAAGAAGGCGTTTGCCGATGACCCGACCGATCGCCATGAACTGACCGGCGCATGTGCGTCCAGCGGCGTGCGATAGCCGCGCACCCTGAAGTTCGGGATCGCCAGCGGTTGATCCCAGGTCCCCTGGATCAGGGCACCATCGGCCCCCGGCGGTGTCGGGATGCTGGGCGACCTGCCGAATTGCGAGGCCAGAAGCCCCGGCCCCGCGATGCCCAGGTCAAGGGTATCGACCTTGCCGTTCCGCGCAACGCCCCGCATGCGCCCGATCCCAAGCGGACGCGGGAAATCCTGGGCAAAATCCTCTTCGCGGCTATGGGTGAGTTTGATCGGAACGCCGGGCATCGCCATGGCAATCTCTGCGCAGGTGCGGATGTGGCTATCCTCAAGGCGCAAGCCGAAGCTGCCGCCGCAATACTGGTTATGCAGATGCACCTTTTCGGGATCGACCCCCACCACGCCTGCAACGTTGTCGCGATGAAAGATCGGCAGTTGTGATCCCGCCCAGACATCGACCCGCTCAGGCCCCACCAGAACCACCGCCGAGAGGGGTTCAAGCGGCGCATGCGCCAGGTATGGCGCGCGGTATTCGGCTTCGATGACGGTGCCGTCGGGTGCCGCCAACGCGGCCTCCGTGTCCCCATCGTCACGGCGGGTCGAGTCGAGCCGTTCTTCGACAAAGCTGTCCTCGACCGCTTGCCAATGCGCGTCCATCTCCGCCGGATAGGGGGCCGGGCCCCATTCGATTTCGATGGCTTCCGCGGCCTGGATCGCGCGCCAGGTATTGTCGGCCAAGACCGCCACGCCCCCCTCGATCGGGACGATCCCGGTGACGCCGCGCATACGCTCCGCCGCGCTGGCGTCATAGCTCTTCATGGCGCCACCAATGCGCGGATTGCGCCGGACCGCCGCATGCAGCATCCCGTCGAACTCAAGGTCGATGCCAAATTCAAGCGTGCCGGTGGATTTGGCGACGATATCGGTCCGCTGCACCGGTTTGCCGATCAACCGCCATTCGGAGGGATCACGCAAAGGCGTGTCCTTGACCGGCGTGATGTTGGCTGCCTCCGCCGCAAGGTCCGTGTAGGCCAAACGAGTACCATCCGGCAGAATGACCGCCCCATCGGCGGTTCTCAGGTCAGCAACCGCCACGCCGGTCTTTTGGGCCGCCGCGAGTTTGAGGGTTTCGCGGGCCATGGCGCCGGCTTCGCGGAGTTTGGTGAACTGGTTGGGCACGGTTGTCGAGCCGCCCGTTGACATGACCCCGAGGGCCTTGACCGCGCTGCTGGCTGCGCCGCGCAGGGAGGTTGCGATCAGGCCGGTATCGACCGGGGAGTAGGGAACCGCCTCGTCTACACCGCCATCATTATAATAAGCCGGGGACGGGATGCCGGGGCTGAGTGTGACCTGATCCAGTGCGATATCCATCTCCTCGGCGATCAACATCGCCTGCACGCTGCGGGCGCCCTGACCTACATCGGTATGCGGGACGATCAGGGTCACGGCATCTTTCGAGATTTTGACAAACGGGTTGAAGGTCGCGTCACCTTCCCCGATCAGATCCTCAAGCGGATTGTCATGGGGCCGCATGACCACATAGGTGCCAAAGGCGATCCCGCCGGCGATGGCGGCCGCTCCGACGAGGAAGCTGCGGCGTGCGATTGTTCCCAGCCTTGCCATGTCATTGACCCCGCAAGGTTCTGGCCGCCGATTTGATCGCCTCGCGAATGCGCGGATAGGTGCCGCAGCGGCAGAGATTGCCGCGCATCGCGTCGTCGATATCGCCGTCTGTGGGTGATGTGTTCGTGGCGAGAAGTGCCGCCGCCTGCATGATCTGACCGGACTGGCAATAGCCGCATTGCGCGACCTGATGGTCGATCCACGCGGCCTGTACCGCATGCAGCGCATCGGGCGTGCCGAGGCCTTCGATGGTCGTGACCTCGGCCCCGTCGAACATGTCCGCGGTGACCTGGCAGGACCTGACCGCTTCGCCATTCATATGGACCGTGCAGGCGCCGCATTGCGCCACGCCGCAACCGTATTTAACGCCCTTTATGCCCAACTCATCCCGCAACACCCACAAAAGTGGCATGTCGTCTTCGACATCCACCTCATGGGCTTTTCCATTGACGGTGATCTTCATGTGCCAAACATCCCGCTTGCCTGTTTACCTCAGTGTACAGCCATCTGGCGAGATGTGGCACAGCTGCGGTGTCCGAGAACGAAGTTACTTCGCGTCACACAGTTTCAACGGGCATCTTTTGAGCCGACAACCAGGCCTCTTTGGGATTGAGGTGCAGGAGGACGGGAATGGCCCTGCGGTCAGAATGTATCGCCAGGGTCGGGCGGATCGGCGCCCGACCGGCAAGGTCAAAGAGAGTGGAGGCCATATCCGTCCGGGCGGTTGCGATGGCAGGCTACCAATCGTTGCGTTCGTAGCTGTCCGTCATCTCGTGTGATTGCTCGGAACTGCCCGATTCGGATACGGGTTCATCCATGACATCGTCGTCGCGTTCGTGATCGGCATCGTCATCGCGCGGCTCTGCTTGATCACCCGCCCAGCCCTGGTTGCCTGAATTGTCATCCGCGTCCGCCAGGAAAACATCTTCATCCCCACCTTGGCCGGATGGGGCATTGCTGATGTCGCCAACCTCGATCTCGAAGCTACGGGTTGCTTCGATTGGCTCGCCGTTGAACGCGGTATCGGCATAGGCGAACTCCGCCGAAATGATCCCTTCGAAACCGGGCGGTGGCATCAGTTCGACCATATCCAGATCCCAACCGGAGAGATCGAGATCGGACCCATCGGCCACGATGGAATCCTCGCCGCTGACAAGGATCGTGTCGGCGGGGATGCCGGAGACGATGACACTGCTGTCGTCGCCCATGTCCGAGATTGACAGACCCATTTCCAATGTGCCGTTTTCCGGAACAGCCAGATCCGTGTCTGCGGTAACAAGCTCACGCCCATCCGTATCGGGGCCGTCCCATTCGAGCTTCAGGCCGGCATGTCCGTAATTCTCGAAATACCGGATTTCGACCTCATGAGTGCCGGGTTCGAGGTCAATTTCGCCGGAGCGTGTCCGAAACCCGTGCAGCCCGTCATTATCGATGACCTCAACACCGTTGATGTAGAGAACAACGCCATCATCGCCGCCAATGAAGAAATCATAATTTCCCCCTTCTTCCACGGTTATCTCGCCGGTGATGCGGGCGCCAAAGGTATCGTCGTCACCACCCTCCCAGAACGAGTCACGGCCATTCTTGTAGTTCACCTCGCCGACGATCTCCTCCTTGGTGGGATCGGCATCCCAATTGATCTGATCCAACCGGCTGAGGCTGTGATCGACATCGAAGTAGCTGGCCCGAAACCCGCCTTGCAGGGTCATCTCGGGCGGGGTGATATCGGCCTGGTCCACATCAAACGAAAGCTCCTGCGCCGACACGGCGGTATCCCCGTTTTCCATCGTGACTTCGGTGGTGACCTGCGCATTGACCGTCCCGGTGAAATCAACCGGTGGGGTGATCTGCATCATCGACGTGTCCCAATCGGTGATGTCGGCGGTGCCGTTCTCGCCGACCTCCACCATGTGATCGCCAGCCTGAACGATTGTTCCCGGTGGCAGCCCGTCGATCATCTGGCTGATTGTCCCGTCCGACAGCTGCCCCGCACCCGTGTCGAGGTTCAGGTTCAGCGGCATCCCGTTGACCGTGTGCAGGTCGTCGACCCCCGGCGGGGTCAGCAATTCGCGCCCGTCGAGCCCGGGCCCCTCCCATTCCACTTTCAGCCCCGCATGGCCGTAGTTCTCAAAGTACCGGACCTCAATCACGTGAGTACCGGGTTCCAGATCAATCTCACCGGAGCGGGTCCGAAACCCATGCAGACCGTCATTATCAACGACTTCCTGACCGTTGATGTAGAGCACGACCCCGTCGTCACCACCGATATGAAAATCGAATGTGCCGCCTTCTTCGACCTCGATATTGCCGGTGATCTGGACCCCAAATGTATCCTTCGAGCCGTTCTCCCAGAAAGAATTGCGGCTATTGGTGTAATTGATGTCGTCAACCAGTTCCTGATGGGTGACATCGCCGTTCCAATCGACATCGTCAATCGAACGGATCGTCTGGTTCATGTCGAAATAGCGCGCGTGAAATCCGGTGCCGATCGACGTATCGGGGACGTCTGCGACCGCGATATCAAAACTCTGGACAATGCTCGCACCACCTGAATCCGTGGCGGTGACGTCAAGCGTCAGGTTCGCCGCCTCATCCGGATCAAGGGTGCCCCCCTCCTTGAGCTTGACCTCGTTTCCGACCACCTCGAACCGATCATCGGAGACCGCGAAGCTGTGGCTGTCGCCAATATCCTGGTCGGTGACCGACAGGGTGCCGACAACGGCGCCGTCGGCATTTCCGGCAAGCGCGTGGTTCGACAGCGCCATTTCAACCGGTGCTTCGTTCATGTCGGTAACCGCGATCTCGAAACTCTGCGTCACGGAGGCGCCCGCGTCATCGGTCGCGGTCACGTCGAGGGTCAGGTTTTGTATCTCCTCATGGTCGAGGCTGATGCCGTCCTTGAGTTTGACGAACCCATCCACGACTTCGAAACGCTCATCGGACAGGGTGTAGGTATGGCTGTCGCCCCTGTCCTGATCCGACACGGAAAGCTCGCCCACGATTGCGCCTTCGGCGTTTTCTGCAACCGCCGTGTTGGACATCCACACACTGGTGGGCGCGCTATTCTCTGCGGTGGTTTCTTCGGGCGCGGCCTCTTCTTGTTCGGCGGCCTCACCATTGGCCTCGGTCGCGGGCCCGTCATCGGTGGTCGGTGCGGTGTCTGCACTGCCGGATTGCTGCGCCGTCGCAGAGCGCGCAGGCGCTGCTTGCGCGGTGTCGGCTTGCGGAGTGCTGTTACGTTCTCCGGTGTCTCGGGTCCCGGTCGTCCGTTGGTCCTGCACATCGTCTTCATCACCGGTGACATCGGCATTGGTGCCGCTGGCTGGCGCGTCGGATGGTGCTGTGTGGGTAGTGCCCGCGGCTGACGGTTCACTGTCATCCTGAGGTTTTTGCGCAGAGGCTTCCTGCGGCGCGGCAGCATCCTGATACGCCGAGCCAGATGTCTCCCCCTCATGATCTTCGCCGTAATGCAGGGCGCCCCGACTTTGATCTTCGGGGTTATGCTGGGCCGCCTGCTTGGATTGCGCTGCGGCCTTTTTCTTCAAGTCATCGGACTGAGGCTGAACTTCTTCCGAGCCACCTTCATCAAAAGCGTGATCTTCCATAACGTCTCCTGCGCGTCTAGGTGGGCAAACCAATGGCGGATTATTGAAAAGAAAAATTTAATCGCAACGAACTTCACCGGCGCATTCGACTCAAATCCAATGCAAAAACCAGGAAAGCTAAGGAATTAAGAAACCTTGATCCTTCATAGGTAAGGCCGGTGATGAAGGATTCGATTTGTGAATAAACCGGACTCAGTTCAGTCTTTGCCCGTGCCTCCGCCGCGGATCGGCTTCACGGTCTTTGCGGCCACGCTAAGCCTTAATTTACTGGCGCTGGCGCTGCCTTTGGTGGTGCTGCAGGTCTTTGACCGGGTGATCCCGTTCGCGGCGACGGCAACCCTGTTCTACCTCTTTGTCGGCCTTTGTGTCGTCGCCCTGCTCGAATTCGCTCTGAAATGGGCACGGGCGGTTTTGCTCGGCGGTAAAGCCGAGCAATTTGAGATAAAACTGAGTGAAAAATTCGTCGATGCGACCCTGAACGCAGACCCGGAAGAGTTTCGCAAGACAACGCCAGCCTCTCACCTTGATCGGTTGAGTGCAATATCGCAACTGCGCGGGCATTATGGCGGGCAGGCGCGGGCGCTGTCGATTGACCTGCCGTTTACGGTGATCTTTGTCGCGATGATCGCGATGATCGGCGGTTGGCTTGTTGTTGTTCCCCTGGCAAGTCTCGCGCTGCTCTTGCTTTTCAAAACGGCCCTAACACGGGCGCAATCCAAGGTGTTCGACCGGCGCAAGACCCTGGATAGCCGACGATACTCCTTTCTGGTCGAAGTGTTGTCGCAGATCAGAACGCTGAAAGCGAATACGATGGAGCCGCAAATGCAGCGGCGTTATGAGCTTTTGCAGGAGCAGACCGTTGATATCAGCCACGATGTCATCCTCTTTTCGGGCTTTTCGCAAACATTTGGCGCGCTGTTTTCGCAGATGGCTGTGGCGGGTATGGGCCTCTTGGGCGGCTACCTTGTCATCACATCCCATATCGGCATTGCCGAACTTGCGGCATGCATGCTCCTCAATGGCCGCACGGTTCAACCCATGTTGAAAGCCCTGAGCCTCTGGGCGCAATCCGAGAGTCTGTCGATGGCCAAGGCCAAGATTGCCGAGGCTTGCGATGCGCCGCAGCGACCGGTGATGACAACCCTTCAGCCGGACATGCAGGGGCAAATCCTGTTCGATGACCTGGGCATGAAACACCATGACCGGGAGGAGTATCTTTTCCAGGGCATTCATGGGGAAGTGCAATCGGGGGAATGTCTGGTACTGGACGGTCATAGCGGGTCCGGCAAATCAACCTTGATGAAGTTGATCCTGGCCGAATTGTCGCCATCGGAGGGGGACATCCTGATTGATGGTGAACCTGCGGACCGGTTTGCGAACCTGCGTGGGGCGGGCGGCATCGTCTATTGCGATCAGAACCCCGTGACGTTCGCCGGAACCGTGCTGGAAAACATCTCGTCCTTTGGCGATGGCGAGGTGATCGAGCGATCGCTGCGACTGTCCGAACAGCTTGGGTTGGATAAAATTCTTCACCGTCTGCCCATGGGCTACAACACCCCAATTCACGAAAGCAGGGCGCTGCTGAACAACCAGAATTTCCTGCAAGCCGTGACCATCGTTCGGGCGTTGGCACTGCGTCCCCGGGTTCTGCTGCTGAACAATGTCACGGTCACGATGGATGATGCGACCCGGTCGAAACTCGCCGATGTCCTCGAAAATCTCAAAGGACACACGACGATAGTCATCTCCAGTACCGATGGCGCGCTGACCCAATTGGCCGACACCCGCATACACCTCGAAACCAGCACGGAAATGCTGGTCCGCGAATGGGATGCAGATACGGCCGAAGACAGCGAAAGTGCCCAGCAGGAAACCGTTGAGAAGAGGGCCGGATGATGGAAAACACCTTGCCATCTGCTATCAATATCCTCGACCGCGTCATGTCTGCCGCGGGATGGCACAGTAATCACAACCGGCTTTTTGAAGCGGTGCCGCATATGTCCGACACGCTGAGTGCGGACGACATGATCAAGACACTCGAAAATCTCGGTGTCCCGATCGCCTCCCAAAGGTGCAGTTCGAGCCAGATACAGTCCAAAGACTGCCCTGCGCTCTTTATCCAAGACGATGGCGCGGTTGTCGCGATGTTCGAACGTGCGGGCGACAGTGTCTTGGCCTGCGACATCGAAGAAGAAACACCGGATTGGCGCGAGTTGGGCAATGCCAGCGGCCTTCTGGTCCGGTTGGAGCGGTTCGACAGCAACCAGGAAGTTGACGAAACCGTCGGGTTTTCGCAAATCACCCGGGAATTCAGCGGGTTGTTTCCCTGGCTGGTCTTTGCATCATTCATGTCCAACCTGGCCGGCCTGGCCACGCCTTTGCTCATCATGGTCATTTACGACCGGGTTATTCCCTCCGGGTCGGTTGACCTTGTCTTTTCGCTGGTGCTGGCGGTTCTGCTGGCCCTGGCGGCCGATTGCGGTTTCCGATACGCAAGGTCAAGCGCCGTCGCCTTCATGGGGCGGCGCACCGAGCACCGGATGGGACTGGCACTTTTCCGCAAACTTCTTGCCCTGCCGATCGACCAGATCCAGAAATCCGATGTCGAGCAGCAATTGTCCCGTTTCAGGCAGTTCGAAAGCCTGCGGGATGTCTTCAGCGGCCAGACGATGACGACGCTGCTGGACCTCCCCTTCATCTTCATCTTTCTGATTGTCCTTTTCATCCTTTGCCCGCCGGTTGCATGGCTCGTCATCGGGTTGTCGGTCATCTTCGGTTTTGCCATCTGGCTGAACCTGCCGAAACAAAAGGCCCTCAACGCCCAGGCCGCGGAACGCAAGACACAACTGCATAGTCACGTCTTCGAGGCGACCGAGAAACAACGTGCCATCCAAAGGCTGGGCCTTGTCGATCGTTGGCGGGATCGAAATGCCGTTCTGGCCCGACAGGCCGCGCAAGCCGCCCGCAAGGCGAGCAATTTCAACCTGGTCTCACAAGCCTTTGGGCAGACCTTGATGGCCATCGCCGGGATTGGCGCCGTGGCAATGAGTGCCCTGGGCGCAATCGAGGGCAGCATCACTTTTGGCGCCCTGATTGCGGTTATGGCGCTGGTCTGGAAGGTGCTGACCCCGCTTCAGGCCCTCTATTCCAACGCGCCGCAAATCCTCTCCTTCGTCGCAAGCAAGCAACAAAGCGACCGTGTCCTTGCCCTGCCTGAAGAGGTGGTTCGCGGCATCGGACAGAACCACCAGAAGGCCTTTAACGGGCAGGTGACCATAAGCGGCGTGACCCATCGCTACGACGCCACGACATCGGCGGTTCTGTCTCAGGTGTCATTGGATATCGCCGCCGGAGAGTTCGTGGTCGTCTGCGGCGACAGCAACAGCGGCAAGACAACGCTTTTTGACCTCATCTGCGGTTTTCGGCAGCCCAGCATTGGATCAATCCAGCTTGACGGTGTCGATGTGCGCCAGATAGCAGTGGACGATCTGCGGCGGTCCATCACCTATGAGCAGTCGCGGACCGAGCTCTTTTACGGCACGATCTATCAAAATTTCCGCCTTGCCTCGCCCAGCCTGAGCGAGACAGACATGATTGCCGCGCTGGAAGCGATGCAGTTGATGGACGAAGTGCGGAAGTTCCCCGATGGCATCCATACCCGCCTTTCCGAAGCCTTTCGCGGAAGCCTTTCGCCGACCATGCTGAGATCACTCGCATTGTGCCGCAGTCTCGTGCGGGAGGGGCCGGTGCTTTTGCTCAATGACCCATCGGCGGGTCTGGATCAGCCGCGCAAGGACGCATTGGCCAGCGAGCTTGCCCGGCTGAAAACCTCGAAAACGATCCTGGTGGCAACCAACGATCCCAGCCTGATCTCCTTGGGTGAGCGTTTCGTTTACCTGGACCAGGGCCGGATCGTGGCCAATGACACCGGCGCTGCGGGGCGAAAGAAACTGACCGCGATACAGAACAAACTCGGAGGTAGATGACGCCATGAACTGGAAAAATCGCCCAAACACCGACGGTGTGATCGCTCGCGCCGAAGCGCGCAACGCGCAACGTGGTGCGGGAACGGCAAAAATCATCATCATCACGATCGCGGGTTTCATCGCGGGCGCTATCTGGCTCGCGACCGCGACGACGGTGCCGGAACTGGTGCGCGCCCAAGGAGAATTGCTCCCCACAGGTAACTACCAGCAAGTACAAGCGCCCGAACAGGGCATCGTGAGGGCGGTTCTCGTCGAAGAGGGGGACAGTGTTGCGGTCGGGCAGGTCTTGACCGTCCTTGCGTCCGCTACGCTGGAACAGGAGTGGCAGGATGTCAGCCGGGAGAGGAACGCCCAGGAATTGCGATTGCAAAATTTGCGCGTGATCGCGAAAGTGGCCAGCTCAGGGCGGATGATTGCTCCGGATGAAATCGCTGCCATGGCGCCGGTCGATCTGTCCTACGCCATCGCCCGGCTGGAGCTATTTGCGGACCAATATGCGGTTCAGCAAAAACTCGAGAAACACCTGCAACACACGCAATCGACGCTCAAAAATGCGCGCTCCCTGACGCTTGAACGTATCGAGGAACGCAAGAAGCGGGTCGACCGTGCAGAGCGTCTGTTTGGGGAAAACCTGACGCCGCTCCGTGATCTGGAGAGGCAGCAGGACAGCCTGGATCAATTGCGGGCCAGCCTGATCGAGATCGACATTCGCCTGTCGCAGGCGGCCAAGGAGCTTGGCAGCGCAAGCGCCCCGCTGGAGCAGACGCGCATCGCGCTGATGGAACAGACGAACAAGGAGATTTTTGACCTTGAACAGGTGGTGGCGCAACTGACGCTACGCGAAAACGCGCTGCGACAACGGCAGGCCTCATTGGAAATCCGTGCGCCTGAATCCGGCGTGATCCACGCGGTTGGCTTTCCGAATCCTGGCGAAGTGATTGCCACTGGCACAACCCTTTTCGAACTGATGCCCTCGGGGCCGCAACTGGTTGCACAACTCAAGATCGACCCGGTGGACATCGGTCACATCAAGCGAGGCGATACGGTGGCGCTGAAATTTGACACTTTCGATCCCCGTCGTTTCGGTCAGGTCGCAGGCCGGATCAGCAGTATTTCCCCAAACTCGGTCATTGATGAACAAACCGGCGCTGGTCACTTCCGGGCGACAGTCGCATTGGAGCAGGAAGCCATTGGCAGCGGTGTTTGGCAACGGGAGCTTCAGGCGGGAATGGGCGCCTCTGCCGAGATCGTGACAGATGAGCGGACCGTGCTGGCCTACCTGATGAAGCCGATCAAACGCTCCTTCGATAATGCCTTTGGCGAACGCTGACGGCACCAGCCGGTCCAGCGCATTCCAAAAGGGCCGTTTGGTGGCCGTCACAGCTTCGACGACTTGCCAGTGGAATAGGCCGGTCCTGCATTGTTACAGAGATGCGGCCGACCTGAGGTTGCAAGCCGGTTGAAGTGCGCGCTAATCAATCAAGGACAAAACGAAGCGCCGATCCAGGCAAACGCCAGGTGGTCACCTAAGCTGCGCCGCTGCTGACGATGTGTCACCGGTTCAGCATCTCGAACCGGCCATCTTCGAACTCGCTCGTCGGCCTGACCCAGACCGTCCCCTGAGCGTCGTCGTAGATGACAACGGGACTACGGTCGGTCTCCAGGATACCGCGGCTGATAAACCGGTAAAGACCGCCCTTTCGGTGCCGGTGCGTTGGCACCCAATCGGCACGGATCGGTGGGCCCGGCGGCGGCGTTGCAGACGTTTTCATGACGAAAGCACCGAACCGGTTATGGCATTTGGCCGGTAGGTCGTGCACCCTTTGCACCATGCCTCGTAAGCCTGAAGGTAGACGTCTTCAAAGGCCGAGAACGGGATGTTCTCGGGACAGTTCACGGTTTTCGAGATACCGCTGTCGACCCAGCGTTGCGCCGCGGCCTGCATCCGCACATGCTCGTCCGGGCGCAAATCCTTCATCGTCACAAATGCATCGGTCAGCGGCGTGTCCTTGCCGAACATCTTGTGGAAAAGAAGGGCCGCGTAATCTTCCACAAGCTCTTCCGATTTGCTGCCATCCGGACGGGTGATCTTGCGTTTGAACGCAGTGGCAAAAACCGGCTCGATCCCCGACGACACATTGCCAGCAAACATCGAAATCGTACCGGTTGGCGCGATCGTGGTCAGCACGCCATTGCGCAAGCCATAAGCCGCGATTGCCTTGCGAACGTCAGGGTCAAGCGCCTGAATGCCTGGGCGCGCCTGATGTTGCTGAGGGTCGTAGAGCGGGAAGCTGCCGCGCTCGGCAGCCAGTTCGGCGGAAGCCAGGTAAGCTGCGTTCTGAATGATCTGCATCCAGGAACCCACGACTTTGGCCGCCTCGGGTGTGCCATAGCGGATGCCAAGCATGATGAGGGCGTCCCCGACACCGGTCACACCCACGCCAATGCGCCGTTTCTGCATGGCCTCCTTGCGTTGCGCATCCAGAGCGAACCCCGATGTCTCAAGCGCATTGTCCAACAGCCGTACCGCCGTCCCAACAAGGCGCTGCAGTTCCGCGGTATCCAGACGGGCATCAGGCCAGAAAGGTGATGTGACCAATCGGGCGAGGTTGACGGAGGCCAGCGGACACGTCCCGTTCGGTGGCAGCGGTTGTTCCGCGCAGGAATTCGTCGCCGAGATCTCTTCAAGATAGCCCAAGGGGTTCGCCGCGTTGATCCGGTCGATGAAAAGAACGCCAGGCTCTGCTGCGTCATAGGCACGTTCCATGATGGCCTGCCACAGGGCGCGCGCCTTGACCCGGCGGACAGGTTTTCCGTTCCACACCAGATCCCAGTTATCATTCGCGTCGACGGCCCGCATGAAGAGGTCGGTCACCATCACCGAGAGGTTGAAGTTCCGCAGGCGCATCGGATCGGTTTTCGCGGCGATGAACGCCTCGATGTCCGGATGATCACAACGCATGGTCGCCATCATCGCGCCACGCCCCATGCCCGTCACCAGCATCTTGCAAACCGCGTCACATACATCCATCGCCGCCAGCGGTCCTGCCGCCGGGCAATCCAGACCGCGCACCACGTTGCCCTTGGGGCGCAGCGTGGAGAAATCGAACCCGATCCCGCCCCCCATTTGCATCGTCAGCGCCGCGTCCTTGACCGTGTCCATGATCCCGACGATCGAATCCGGGATCGCCCGCATGACGAAGGTGTTGCACAGCGACACGTGCCGCTTGGTTCCCGCACCGGAGAGGATACGCCCCGCCGGCAGCAGCCGGAAACCCTCCATCGCCGCATAGAACTGATCCGCGATTTCTTTCCGGGCATCTGCCCGCTCGCATTGTGCGAGGCTATCGGCCACGCGCCGCCAGGTGTCGCCGACATTATGGTCCAATGTGCGCCCTTGCGACTTGTACTGGTACTTTGCGCGCCAGATCTGCTCCGCAATTGGCTGATCGAATATCGCCGGTGAAAAAGCGACGTCTGAATGATGTAACATGACCCCCGGTACAACCTTTCCCACATTTGATTAAAATGCGTTTCTTGTTTGTTCTTTTTCGTTAACCCTTTGTTAACCAAATAAAAAATACGGGTGGATGTTTAAAAAATGGTTAAGAATCCGTTAATGAAACGGAGTGTTTCGCGATGATGGTAAACGGACTCACGCCCCAAGTTTTATTGAGTGGCAAAGGGCTTCCTGCGGCGGCAGCAGGCCCTCGGAAACAGTTCGTTCACAAGAATTTCATCCGGAGAAACCCGGGGATCGGGAAGGCTCCGGCGATGATTCGGACCCTGTGACGCCGGAAAATGGGAACAATTTGAGTATCAATCGACTCTCCAAATGGGCGCGGATTTAGCTGGATTTAACGAGGACTCAATAGCGAGGGGGAAGTGAAACAGTTGGAAGGTTGTTCTTGTGGTGAAACTATATGCGTGCCTGGGGTCGGGGAACTGCTTCAAACCATGGCTGGTGATGCACCAGCTCGGGCAGGAATTTAATCTGACCCTGATCGACGTGTTGAAGGGGGAACAGAAATCTCCTGAATACCTGGCCATCAACCCCCTGGGGGTTGTTCCCTATCTTGAAATCGAGGCCGGTCAGGGTATCGGCGAAAGCAATGCGATGTTGTGGTATCTCGCGGATGGCAGCCACCTTATGCCGGCGGATAGGGCCGAGCGTGCCGAGGCTTTGCAATGGATGTTCTTTGAGCAATCAAAACTCGAACCCTACATCTCGCCCGCGCGCTTTTTCACGACGATCGTACCGGAGCAACGCGAGGCGCGCGCCGATGACATTACAAATTGGCAGGCTCTGGCGGAGCCTGGTCTTTTCCGTCTCGATGCGCACCTGGCCGGGCGGAAATTCATGCTGGCGTCGGGTTATTCGATCACGGATATCGCCGTCTTCGGCTATGTGCATGTCCTCGAAGAGGCCGGGTTGACCCTGAGCCACTTCCCGTCCGTTGAACGATGGATCGCCGATGTGACCCAGACCCACGGTTACCGGCCGCTGGCGGAACTGGGACAGGCGGAAAGCAAGGCGGCGTAACCTAAATCAACCGGGCGGATGTCGCCATGCGCAACGAAAGAATTGATCTAGGCTCTTCTGTGCCGCTGTCGGAGGCGGTGTCCGAGGTATCGGGCGCCGCATCCGATCCGTTTGCCTTGGCCAGACGGTTGCAAACGGCCGTCTGGATCTATGACATTGACAATGCGCGCATCGCCTATGCCAACCAATCCGCCGTGCATCTTTGGGATGCCAAGAGCGAGGACGATCTGCGCAAGCGCGATCTGGCCAAAGATATGTCCTCGACGGTCGCGAACCGGTTGAAACAGTACCAGGCCGATTTTCAGGAGCGCGATGCCGTCTTCAACGAGATGTGGACGCTCTATCCCAAGGGGAAGCCCACAAGCGCGATGGTGGTCTATCGGGGCTTCGAGATGCCCGATGGACGCATGGCCATGCAGTGCGAGGTTCTGGGCGAGGCGAACGACCAACCCGACAACCTGCGCAGCGCCGAAGCGTTGCTGCACACCGATGTCATGATCACGCTTTACGAAATGGACGGCCCGCCGCTCTACATGAACCCGGCCGCTCGAAACGCGGCGAAAGAGGTCATGCAGAAGATTTCGGACAAGTTCGTCGATCACACCGATTATGACAAGCTGGTCGCCAAGATGTCGACCAGTGGCGAACACCGGATGGTGGCCAAGGTAAAGGCGGACAATGGGCAACGTTGGTATGACCTGTCGGCTAAACAGTGTTCGGACGCGGTCACGGGTGATCCGGCCATTCTGGTCACGGCCATTGATGTCAGCGAACTTAAGATTGCCCGCGACAAGGCGCGGTACCTGGCGGATCGCGATCAACTGACCGGATGCTACAACCGGGCTTACCTGCTCCGGCACATGGCGGCGCTGGAGAAATTTAAAACCGAACGCTGCGCGCTGCTCTATTTCGATGTCGATCACTTCAAACAGATCAACGACCGGCTGGGGCACGAGTTGGGCGATGTTGTTCTGCAGCGGATTGCCACACGCACCAATGATGCGATCCGCAGCAATGACACGCTTGTGCGTCTTGGCGGGGACGAGTTTGTCATCGTGTTCGAAGATGTGCCGAGTGAGGCGGAATTCCTGCCAAAGATCGAAAACCTGCTTGAGGTTCTGTCGCGGCCGATCACCCATGACACGATGCGCGTGAGTGTCACGGCAAGCATGGGCATCGCGATGTTTTCGCCGGTCTCTGCCGATTTCACGGCGGTGATGCGCGAAGCCGATACCGCTCTTTACGCATCCAAACAGGCGGGCCGAAACCGGGTCACGGTCTTCAACGATGAAATGGGCAGCAAGGCGCAGGCGCGCGATCTGGTCGAATTGCAACTCAAGAATTCGGTCAAGGAGCGTGATTTCGTGCTGCACTTTCAACCGCGCGTGAACCTGGCCACGGGCCGGGTTGTTTCGGTTGAAGGGCTGGTGCGCTGGCAGCATCCGGATCGTGGTATCGTGCTACCGGGTGAATTTATTCCGATCTGTGAGGAGACCGGCCTGATCGAAGAGCTGGGTCAACTCGTGCTGGAGATGGGGTGCAAACAGGCCATTGCGTGGCACCGCTCCGGCATCGACGTCGAACTTTCGCTGAACATTTCACCCCGGCAGTTTGACGATGCGAGGTTGATGGAGGCGTTGCGCGAGTTTTCCAAACATCCCGACTTCCCCGACGGCAAGATTGAACTTGAGATCACTGAAAGTGTCCTCATCGGCGATCACGGGCTGATCGAAGGGAAGTTGGAGAAAATTGCACAGATGGGGTATCGCATCGCGATTGATGATTTTGGCACGGGGTATTCGAACCTCTCCTACATCTCCCGTTTTCCGCTGAACTGCCTGAAAATCGACCAGTCGTTTATCAACCAGTTGCCCAAAACTGGGCCCATCATCGGCCTTATCCTCACGCTCGCCAAACAAATCGGGGCAACGGTCGTGGCAGAAGGTGTCGAGACCCAGGAACAATTTGACTGGCTTTGCCAGAACGAGTGCAACCAGGTCCAGGGTTTCCTGTTGTCGCGGCCTGTGCCGGTCGAGGAAATCGAGAAGGTGATAGAGAAGCTCGACCTCTCGAGACGTGGTGAATGCACTTAGGCACCAACCTTGTTGGACCAGCGGCTAGCGCGAGCGACGACGCAGCAGGTAGATATCCATGATCCACCCGTTTTCGTCCTTCAACGCTTTGCGCCGGGTGATGATCTCATCGGCCACATCCCCCAAAGCACCTGAGATCGAGACCTCCTGTGGCATCCCGGCATAGGCGGACCACCAGATGTCGAGGTGGCCTGGTTCCAACACCTGGAACGCGCAGCTGCCATCCAGCATCACCACGATTGTATCGGCGTCCTCGGGCCACCCGTTATCGCGCAATTGCCGCCCGGTGGTGATGAGGACCGGTGCGCCGATTTCGTTCAGCGTGATGGCGTGGCTCGCGGTCAGCGCCTGGATCGACGTGATGCCGGGGGTGACCTCCAGCATGAGTTCCATTTTTGCCTTCAGACGCTCGACGATCCGTAGTGTGCTGTCGTAAAGCGATGGGTCGCCCCAGACCAGGAAGCCAGCCCTCCCGCCATCTGGCAGGCCCCTGCGAAGTTCCCGCATCCAGGTTTCGGCAATGGCGTCGTGCCAATCATCCACGCCCGCGCGATAGTTCGGGTTGTCCGCATCGCGCACGGGCAGATCGAATTCGCAAATCCGGGGGCCGTTTTCGTTCAGGACCTGCGCGCAGATCTGGCGACGGGTCTCCGCCAGGTCGTCCTTGTTATCGCCTTTCCGCGGGATCAGGATGAGGTCACAGGCATTCATGGCGTCGATCGCCTGCAGCGTCAGGTGTTTGGGATTGCCGGTGCCGATACCGATCAGGGAAAGCGCGATCATGTTACCCACCGCAAATGAAAACGCGGCCCCGAAAACCGGAGCCGCGTCAGGATCAAGAGGATCTTAACCCGCGCCATGCAGGCGTGTGTTGAAAAGTGGCCCCTTGGTCAGGTCACGCGCGCTTTTCGCCCCGGCCAAAACGGCGAGATCGGCCAGCGGTTCGATGATGATGACCAGCATGTAGGCCGCGCCGAAGGTCGAAACGGCGGCGAGTGTTTCCGCGCCAAAGCCCTGACCATAGAGCGCCCAGAAGGCGACCCAGGCCACAACGCCGCCCTGGTAGGCGGTCGAAAGCGCTAGCGCCTGGCTGTACTTCAGGTCCACATAGGCCGTATTCGGCGCGATGATGCGCTTGGCCAGCATGCGTACACCGTAAAGCGGCACCAGAAGCGTGGTCACGTTGATGAAGTATTGCGGCAGATCGAAAGGTGCAAAGAGGACACCCTGCGCCAGCAGGCCCAATGCCAGGCCGAAGGCCGCCGGTGCCGCACCCAGAAGCAGGAACAAGGTCGAGCCGAGAATGAAGTGAACTTCGCTGACCCCGACCGGGTAGTGCGGCAGCACTTCGAAGAACACGAAGGTCAGCGCCGTCGCAATCAGCGTACGACCGACGAAGGAAAGCGCGCCATTCTCGCGCAGCGTATCCCACGCGAGTTTTGCGCCGACCGAGGCGGCACCTGCAGCGGTGGCATAAGACAGGGCGATTTTGGCCCCGTCGACGATACCGGGTTCAATATGCATGTTTCGATCTCCTTACCGTCTTCCCCGACGGTTTTGAAACTATGTTATGGCCCGCGTGGGGGCCGGTTGGGGCGGGCTCTTTGCCCATCGACGGCAGGTCTCCTGACTTCGCGGGTCCGTGCTTGCCGCGCCTTCCCGGGCCGGGGCCCAGTGGCTATGCGGGTCGCTCGCCGCTCACAGTTGCGGGGGCAGTCACGGAATCGGCGCCTGTTGGCTACACCTCACCGTGTTCCCTTTTACCCCGGACGCTTGGCGTCGCTTGGGGAACCGTCGTCTGTTTTGCGTGTCATATCGGTGATTGCCCTGTCAATCCTCCTCTTGCGCCAAAGGGCCATATAAAATGAGCGCCGGGGTGGTTCCCGACATTCCGGAAAGCGATTGCGACAGGCTTGCGATCGTGTGGCTGCTGAGCGATTGCGCGGGGGTGGAGACGGCCTCGGCCAGAAGGGCGGGCGTGTCCGCGGGCAACCCGTGCGCGATCAACAGATCCGCCATCGCCACGAAGGTTCGCCGGCCCATGTAAACCACGGTCGTGGCTTCGGGATCAGCAAGTGCCGCCATGTTCAGGTTTTCGGGCAATTGTCCGGTAACGTCATGGCCGGTCACGAATTGCAGCCGCCGGGCCGTTACGCGCCGGGTCAGCGGGATTGCCGCTGCTGCCGCGGCGGCAGATGCGGCCGTAACCCCGGGGATGACCTCAAACGGGATGCCCGCGGCGCGCAAGGCGTTGATCTCTTCTTCGAGCCGACCGAACACACCGGCGTCGCCCGATTTCAGCCGCACCACATGGCCACCCTCGCTGGCATGATCGACAAGCAGGCGGCTCACATGTTCCTGCTTGGGCGACGCCCGCCCGGCCCGTTTGCCCACCCCGATGAAATCCGCTTCTTCGCGCGCGCAGGACAGGATCGGCCCCGAGGAGAGATCGTCGAAGAGGATCACATCCGCGGCTTCAAGCCGTTTGACCGCCTTCACGGTCAGCAGCTCGGGATCGCCCGGCCCCGATGACACGAAGGAGACGAAACCGCTCATGTGGCCCCCGTAATGAGGTGAAAGAACGTGCCGGTTGCATTGCCCCGGCGCGATCCGGTTTCGGGAACCTCGACACCATTCGAATCCGAGACTTGCGCAAGCGGCGTGTCCGGCTGCGCGAGAATGGTCGAGTAGTGAAACTCGTGCCCACGAAGCCGCGTGCCGGTGTCATGGCCGAGCATCGGGGAATGCAAGGTCGCCTGACGATAGCCGAGGTGCATTTTGCGTTTCTCGTAGGAGGTCTCGAGCCCCAGAAGCCCCGCCATCTGGTGCCGGATGCCGTCCTTGTCGACCAGCCCGACCCCCATCGCCATGTAGCCCCCGCATTCGCCGTGCACCGGGCGGGTTTCGGCAAAGCTCTGCAGCGAGGTGCGGAAGTTTTCCGCGGCGGCCAGGGTTCCGGCATGCAGTTCCGGATATCCGCCGGGGAGCCAGCAGACATCCGCATCGGGATCCGGAGCCTCGTCCGCAAGTGGGGAGAAGGTCATGATTTCAGCACCTTCCGCACGCCAACTGTCCATAAGATGCGGGTAAACAAAGGAAAATGCCGCGTCGCGCGCCAGGGCGATCCGCTGACCCGGCGGCTGCGCGATATGCTTGTCGCCAGAGGTCAGTTGCGTCTGACCCGCGGCGTCGAGCAGCGCATCGAGATCGAGGTTTTCGGCGATAAAGGCCCCGGCCTCGTCCAGCAGCGCCTGCAAGTGTGGCTGTTCCTCCGCCTGGATAAGGCCCAGATGCCGTTCTGGAAGTTCGACCGCGCCGCGCCGGGGCAGCGCGCCCAGGACACGCACGCCAACCTGCTCCATCCCCGCGCGCAGCAGAGTCTCGTGACGCGGGCTGGCCACGCGGTTCAGGACCACACCGGCCAATGGCACATCCGCGCGCATTTTTGAAAACCCAAGCGCCGTGGCTGCCGCCGATTGCGCCTGCCCGGAGACATCGAGGATCAGGACCACGGGCCATCCTGCCATGGCCGAGATGTCGGCACTCGCGCCGCTGCCGGTCTCGCCCGGAATGGCCACACCGTCGAAAAGCCCCATCGACCCTTCGGCCAGCGCCAGATCCGCCCCGTCCGCGGCGCTGACCAGGTGGCCCAGCATCCCGCGGCTCATCGACCAACTGTCGAGGTTGTAGGAAGGTCGCCCGGAGGCCGCGAGGTGAAAGGCCGGGTCGATGTAATCCGGTCCGCTCTTGAACGGCTGCACGGTCACACCGCGATTGGCCAACGCCCGCAGCAGGCCCAGCATCAGCGTGGTTTTGCCCGTCCCCGACGCGGGGGCCGAGATCATCAGGCCTGGGGGAAATGTCATTCGGTACCCTCCGGAAATCGCGGCTCGGTCCCAACGGGCCGGAACCGGCGGTCATAGTCGCCTGCATAGAGGCAGCTTTCGTCAAATTCCTTGGACCCCAAAGCGTGTCCCACGAGGATCAGCGCAGTGCGCCCGCGCTCGCCACCGGTTGCGTCGATCACGCTGCCAAGGGTCGCGCGCACGATCCGCTGATCCGGCCAGGACGCGCGCCAGACCACCGCCACCGGGCATTCGGCGCCATATCGCGGGGTCAGGCGGGCCACCACGTCGTCCAGTACATGGACCGAGAGGTGAATGGCCAGCGTCGCCCCGGTTGCGGCGAAGTTTTCGAGTGTTTCATCATCGGGCATCGTCGAGGCCCGGCCCGAGGTGCGGGTCAGCACCAGCGATTGCGCCACGCCGGGCAGGGTCAGTTCGGTACCGAGCGCCGCGGCGGAGGCGGCAAAGGCCGGAACACCCGGGGTCACGTCATAAGGGATGTCCGCCGCGCGCAAACGGCGGAGTTGTTCGCCCATCGCGGACCAGACAGACAGATCGCCGGAATGCAGCCGCGCCACATCGTGGCCGGCGCGGTGGGCGGCGCTGATCTCGGCCATGATCTCATCGAGCGACAGGGGTGCGGTGTTGACGATCCGGGCGTCCGGCGGGCAATGCGCCAGCAACGCCTCCGGCACCAGCGACCCTGCATAGAGGCAGACCGGGCAGGCCGCGATAAGGTCGCGCCCGCGCAGCGTGATGAGGTCCGCAGCCCCCGGCCCGGCCCCGATGAAATGCACGGTCATGTGGTTGTCCTTTCTGCGATGGCCGCCGTGGCCATGCCATTGTCGGTCTGCACCCGTGGGACGGTCAGGTGCGCGATCGCCCCAGCCGCTCCGTGTCCCGCTCCGGCAAGGGCGACCGCTTCCGCAAGGCTTCCGGTGCCGAACCGGGCCTTGATCCGCGCCGATTGGGTGGCGGTGTCGAGGTCCGCGATCTGTTCCTCGGTCACGGCAATGACCGGCAGGTTCAGGTTACGGGCGAGTTGCACCATCACCTCTCCGTCGGCCTTCCCCGCAACGCTGGCGAGTGCCGTTGGTGTAGCCCCGGTCAGCGCCAGCGCCGCTTGCAAATCCGCCAGCGTAGCTGCTTGGCGATATCCGATCCCGGCCACGATCATTTGACCACGCTCCACTGTAGCTGTGCGCGCGAAGCCTTCCAGCCGCGCATGCGGCCCAAGGGTTCGGCCTGGGCCAGGTCGATGCGCCAGAGATCGCCACCTTTGTCCTGATGCCAGCGGGTCAGTAATTCCTGGCTCTCCAGCGTGACGGAATTGGCCACGATCCGGGTGCCCGCGGGCACCATGGCCCAGATCGTGTTCAACAAAGCGTCATTCGCGCCGCCGCCGATGAACACCGCATCCGGTGCGGGCAGGTTTTCCAGTACGTCCGGGGCGTGACCTGCGATAGTCGTGATCCGATGACCCAACCCGAAGCGGTGAATGTTGTCCCGGATGAAATCCAACCGGTCGGTGCGGGGCTCAATGGCGCTTGCGGTGCAGCCCGCACCACACAGCGCCCATTCGACCGAAATCGACCCCGAACCCGCCCCGATATCCCACAAATGCTCGCCGGCGCGTGGCGCCAGGGCCGACAGGGTCAGCGCCCGCATCGGGCGTTTGGTGATCTGGCCATCCTGAGCGAACAGATCATCGGCAAGCCCGGATGCGCGGGAAAGCCATTTGCCACCCTTGGGAGTGATCGCCAAAGACACCGGTGCTGCGATGTCGGCGATGTCAAATGCCGCCGCGCTCGCCGACCTGATCCGTTCGCGTGGCCCGCCAAGCGCCTCGAACACCGTCAGGGCGGATGCACCGAAGCCCTGTTCGGTGAGCCAGGCCGCTAGTTCTGCGGGGGCCGTGCCGTCGCGCAGGGTGCAGATGATGGGTTGTGAAGGCCCCAGAACGGGCCGAAGCCGGTCGAACGGCGCGGCATGCAGGCCAATGCAGATGGTCTCTTCGATCCGCCATCCCATCCGGGCGGCGGCGAGGGAAAAGACCGACGGGGCGGGCAGGGCGCGCCAGCTTTCCGCCGGCAGATGTGCGGCCAGAGATCCGCCCGCGCCGTGCCAGAACGGATCGCCCGAGGCGAGTACCACGACCTTCCGTCCGGCGAGTGCCAGCACCGGATCGACCGAAAACGGCACTGGCCAGGGACGACCCTTGTCGCCTGCGCCCACCAGTTCCAGATGCCGGGGGCCGCCGAAGATGATTTCGGCGCGTGCCAGTGCGTCACGGCTTGCATCTGACAGGCCCGCCGGTCCATCTTCGCCGATACCGATGATGGTCAACCAGGGGTCAGCCATGCCACGCATCCTTGTTCTGGGCGGCACCAGCGAAGCGTCGCGCCTGGCGCGGGCCTTGGCCGAGCGTGGTGATGACGCGATCTTCTCCTATGCCGGGCGTACAGCATCGCCCGTGGCGCAACCCTTGCCCATGCGGGTCGGCGGGTTTGGCGGTGTTGACGGGCTGGCGGCCTATCTCCGCGCCGAGAAGATCGAGGCGGTGATCGACGCCACGCATCCCTTTGCCGCGCAAATGACCGCGAATGCCGTGCGCGCCTGCGCGCAGATTGGTGTGCCGCTTGCGGCCTTTGAAAGACCACCGTGGCAGGCCGGACCCGATGACAACTGGCGGCACGTTCCCGATCTGGCCGCGGCGGCGGCTGCCCTGCCAGACGACCCCGTGCGTGTGTTCCTGGCCATTGGCAAGCAGAACCTGGATCTCTTCGCCGACAAGGCGCAGCATCATTACCTGGTGCGGCTGGTTGATCCGCCCGAGGGCGAGCTGCCGTTTGTCAACGTAGGCATCGTGATTGCGCGTGGGCCGTTCGAGATGTCCGCGGATCAGGCCTTGATGCGCGATCACCGGATCGACATCGTTATTGCCAAGAATTCCGGGGGTTCCGGCGCACGAGCCAAGCTCGACGCGGCACGGGCGCTTGGCCTGCCGGTGGTGATGATTGACCGGCCAGAGGTGCCAGCACGCACCACCTGCGCGCGGCTTGAGGATATCCTGCACTGGCTCGATCATTCCGCCCGCCTCGGGGTGTAGACATGCGGCCCGACACGCCGTGTATCAGCGTTGCCGACGATCACGACGGTGCGCATATCGGCCATGTCCGGTGTCGCATCGCCCAGGGTGACGGTGGTGAGCGTCTCGTCGTCCTTTGACACGTTGCGCGCAAAGGAGATCAGGCAATCTGGCCCGCATTCCGCGCGTAGAATCTCCAGGGCCTCGCCGAATTGATGCGGACGCGAGGCCGAGCGCGGATTGTAGAAGGCCATAGCAAACCCGGCCTGGGCGGCCAGACGCAGCCGGTGTTCGATCAACGACCATGGCTTGAGGTTGTCCGACAGGTTGATGGCGCAGAAATCATGGCCTAATGGCGCGCCCAACCGCGCCGCCGCTGCCAGCATCGCGGTGATCCCGGGCAAGACGCGAATTTCAAGCGATAACCACACCTCGGGCCCGGCTTCCAGCGCCTCGAAGAGCGCGCTTGCCATGGCAAAGACACCGGGATCGCCCGATGAGACGACAACGACGCGCTTGCCTTCGGCAGCCATTTCCAACGCATGTGTGGCGCGTTCGACCTCGACCCTGTTGTCGGATTCATGCAGCGTCAGGCCCGGGCGTGGGGTTACCCGCCGGACGTAAGGAATGTAGCCGACCACATCGGTGGCCTCGGCCAGGGCATCGCGGACTTCGGGGGTGACAAGTGCGGCGTCCCCCGGACCGAGGCCCGCTATGACAACCCAACCGCTCACGGCCGCCGTCCGTGTCCGTGAACCAGGGCGATGGAGAAATAGGGAACCTTTTCCGGCGCATCGACCAGGCGCTGAACCGTCTGACCGGGCATCGTGCCGCGTTCAACCAGCCAGGCATCCTCCAAACGCCCCGCCGCCGTCAGCGCGCGGCGCAGCTTGCCGAGGTTGCGGCCTATCTTCATCACCACCAGCGCATCCGTATTGGCGGCCCGCGCGGTCAACTCCTCTTCGGAGAGGGTGGCCATCGCAACGGTCAGCACGTCATCGCCCCAAGTGATCGGGACATCCGTCGCGGTCCAGCAACCCGACATGCCGGTGATCCCGGGGACCACCTCGACCTCGGCCTTGCCGCGCAGGCGGCTGTGCAGGTGCATGAAGGAGCCGAAGAAAAACGGATCGCCCTCGCAGAGCACGATCACCTCTTCGGTCTGGCTGAGATCCGCCAGACGTGCGGCCCAGTCCTCGTAGAATTCGGCAAGGATATTGTTGTAGCGCGGGTCGCTGACCGGGATTTCCGTGGTGACCGGATATTCCATCGCATGTTCGATGGCATCCTCGGGTAACATCCCGTTAACGATCTTGCGCGCCTGTCCCGAAAGGCCCTTCTTGCGGAAGAAGGCCACGTGACGCGCGTTGGTGATGAGCCGGTGCGCACGCACGCTCATCAGGTCGGGATCGCCGGGGCCGAGGCCCACGCAGGTGACTTTGCCCATGGTCATTCCTTCCAACTGGCCAGCGCATTGACCGCGGCCACTGTGATGGCACTTCCGCCCAGGCGCCCCTTCACGATCATCGACGGCACCGGCAGGTCCTGCATCAGCGCCTCTTTCGATTCCGCAGCGCCTACGAAGCCCACCGGGCAGCCGATGATCGCCGCCGGACGTGGACAGGTGGGATCTTCGAGCATGTTGAGCAGGTGGAAAAGCGCGGTGGGGGCGTTACCGATGGCTACCACCGCACCGTTGAGATGTGGCCGCCAAAGCTCCAACGCGGCGGCGGAGCGTGTATTCGACATGTCCTTTGCCATCTCCGGCACACGCGGATCGCGCAGGGTGCAGATGACCTCGTTGTCGGCGGGCAGGCGCGGGCGGGTGATGCCCTCGGACACCATGTAAGCGTCGCAGAGGATCGGCGCGCCAGCGGCCAGTGCGGCCCGCGCGATTTCGGCCATGCCGGGAGAGAAACGCACATGTTCTTCCAGCCCGACCATGCCCGCCGCGTGGATCATCCGCACGACAACGCTTTCCTCGTCACGGGTGAAGGACGACAGGGCGGCTTCGGCGCGGATGGTGGCGAAGCTCTCGGCATAAATCGCGGCGCCATTGGTTTCGTAGAGATGCGGCATTCAAAGCACTCCGCTCAGAAGATCGGTTAGGGTCAGGCCCGTGCGGGCCGGTGTGTCACTGGCACGCCCGTCATGGATCACGTCAAACCGGTCGCTGCCGGTTGCAACGATGGTCCGGGCCGCGGGGCCGGGATGGGCGCAGCCCTTGGTGCAGCCGGAGACATGCACATGCCGCGGTGTCTGGCCCGCCAGTGACCGGGCGATATCCCGGGTGGGCGACAGGGCCTGCGGGCAGCCCGGCGCGCCGGTGCAGGCAGTCACGCGCAGCCGGGGATCGGACGGATCGGTGATGAGGTCATCCAAGGCGGGCGCGTCGTCGGCCCCTTCGATCAGCACCATGCGCCAGGGCGTCAGGCGCAGCGCACCATGTTCCGCCAGTGCGGCCAGTGTGGTGGCCCGCATCTGCCCGAACTCCAACCCCACCAGAACGCCGGCCTCGACCTTTCCCGGGGCCGGGGCCGGTTGTGCCGTGATCGCCGGTTGATCGCACCCGTCGGGCAGGCCGGTGCGGGCGATATGGGCGGCCATGCGCCCGCGCCCGTTGGACACGCCACCAGTGTCGAGGAACCAGCGGGCCAGGGCAAGGGCGGCATCGGCGGCGGTGGTCTCGGTCACCGGTCGTCCAGTCGGGGCCCCGTCGGGGCGGCAGATCAACCCATCCATGCCCTGCTCGATGCGAATATCTGCGGAGGTCGCAGAAAGGCAGGGCCGGGGACCACAATCCACCGCGAAGCCGAACTTGCCGGGTAAATCAGGCGCATCCGTAGCCGCCAGTTTATCGGTCAGGTGCCGTGCGATCGTCTCGGTCGCATCACCAGGTTTCCAGAACGGTTGCACGATGAGGTTGCGCCGGGTTTCGGCAGCGATATCGCGGTCAATCAGGTCGAGATCGCGCAGGCCGTCGATTAGGGTCGGGTGACCCTCCTCGCTCATACCGCGCAGTTGGATATTCGCGCGCGACGACAGGTCAATTAGGCCATTGCCGTATTGCTGCGACAGATCCGCGATGCCTCTGGCCTGCGCGGGCGTCAGACGCCCCAACAGCGCACGCACGCGCACCACAAGCCCGTCACCCGACATCATCGGGCGCAAGGCGCCCGGACACCAGCCATAGACCCGGGGCGCGCTCATGCAATCCGCTCCAGATCGGCGGCGATGGAGTTGCGGCGGGTCTGCCACAGCCCCGCATCGCGCAGCGCGTTGAACCGGTCGCGCATCGCTGCAAGCGCCAGCGGGTTTTCCGCCGCCATGAAGTCCACCAGCGGGGCGTGGCCCAACGTGGCCTCATAGTAGAGGTCGAAGAGGTGCGACGGCACCACCCCTGCCAGATGCGCGAAAGCGGCCATGTGATCGAGCGTGGCGGCCACTTCGGCGGCACCGCGGAACCCGTGTTCCATCATGCTGCTGACCCAATCGGGATTGGCGGCGCGGGCGCGGGTCACACGGGCGATCTCTTCGCCCAGGGTACGGGCATGGGGCGTGTCGGGACGGGTCGCA
Organism: Roseovarius sp. MMSF_3359; assembly: GCF_030733385.1. Classification (GTDB taxonomy): domain Bacteria; phylum Pseudomonadota; class Alphaproteobacteria; order Rhodobacterales; family Rhodobacteraceae; genus Roseovarius. Next base: position 114,760 of record NZ_JASHJC010000001.1, read on the forward strand.
TCGAGGTGATACAGCGCCGGGGTGGTGTGCCCGAGCCGGGCCATCGCGGCGGCAAAGCCGGCCTCATGGGCGGCGTAGTCGGTGGCCACAAGCAAATCGGTTTCCGGCAGGTCTTGCAGATGCACAAAGGCATCGGCCCCCTGCAGGCGCAGCTCCAACGCCTCGCGCGCCGGGCTGATCGCGCCGCCTGCATCAATGGCGTAGGATGACGCGGTGAGCCACGCCTCGCCCGCCGCCGCGCGGCCCGCATCGGTGTAATCCTCAAGCGTAGCGGTCATGTTGAGTCCGTACTGGCCCGGCCGTGGGCCAAAAACGCGCGGTGTTGCAGCGAGGTAGGGGTTGTCCTGCGCGGTCTCTTCCCGCTCAGCCAAGGCGGCGGCGGCGGCTTCGAACATCTGCGCAAGGCCGGGGAAGACGTCGCGAAAGAGGCCGGAGACGCGCAAGGTCACGTCGATGCGCGGGCGGTTCAGCAGCGCCAGCGGGAGGATCTCGAACCCGCTCACCCGTTCCGATCCGTCATCCCATTTCGGTGCGAGCCCTGCCAGGTGCAGCGCCATGGCAAACTCCTCGCCCGCCGTGCGCATGGTGGCCGAACCCCAGAGATCCACGACCAGACCGCGTGGCCAGTCGCCATGATCCTGCAGGTGTTTGCGCAAGAGTTCCTCGGCCAGTTTGACGCCCTGTGCATGAGCCGCGCGGGACGGGACGGCACGCGGGTCGGTGGTAAAGAGGTTGCGCCCTGTGGGCAGAACATCGGCGCGGCCCCGGAAGGGCGAGCCGGACGGCCCCGGCGGCACAAACCGCCCGGAAAGCGCCGTGGTGATACCGGTCAGTTCCGCCGCGCCGCACTGCCCAGTGCCAAGGATATGAAGCCCCTCGCCATACTGGCTTTCCTTGATGTCGCACACGAAACGGTCGATGCGGGTGATCGCCTCGGCGGCGCAGGCATCATCGTGCAGGCCCAGATCGGCCTCGACCCCGCTGGCCTGCGCTTCGGCGCGGATATCGGCGATCAGCCGGTCGCGCCGCGCCGGATCGAGCCCGTCGGCGGTGGAGTACTCGTCCAGCAGGCTTTCGAGCCGGGTCATCCCTTCGGGCAGTTTGGTCTGCGCCAGGGGAGGCGGCAGGTGGCCCAACGTGGCGGCCCCGATGCGGCGTTTGGCCTGCGCGGCCTCGCCGGGGTCGTTGACGATGAACGGATAAATGACCGGCGTCGAACCGATCAGCGCCTCGGGCCAGCATTCATCAGAGAGCGCCACGGATTTGCCCGGCAACCATTCCAGCGTCCCATGCGCGCCCATGTGAATAAGCGCGTCGGATTGCGCGCGCAGCCACAGGTAAAACGCCACGTAGCTGTGGCGCGGGGTGCGCGACAGGTCATGATAGTCGTCATCGCGGGTCGTCACATCACCGCGTTCCGGTTGCAACGCGATCAGGATCTTGCCGGACCGGATCGCCGGAAAATGGAACGCGCCGTCGCGAACCAGCGGATCGTTCTCGACCGCGCCCCAGGCATCCGTCAGATCGTCGCGCAGGGCTTGCGGGAGATTTTCCAGCGCATCTGCGTATTCCGTGAGCGGCCAGCTTTGGGTTTCCTGTGTCAGGAGAGCGCCGAGGTCGGCCACCGAGGGAATATCGTATCCCGCCTGCGAGAGGCCGGTAAGCAAGGCGCCGGTTGATGCCAGAGCATCAAGCCCCACCGCATGGGCAAGCTGCCAAGTCTTGCCGGGGTAGGTCGATAGGACCAGGGCCAGCCGTTTGTCACCGTTGGGCAGCTCCGTCAGGCGATGCCATGCGGCGACACGGTCGGCGACGGCGGTGATCCGGGCGGCGTCGGCGCGGTGGGCGAAGCGGCTATACTCCAGGTCGGGATCGCGTTTGCCGGGTTGCTTGAAGCTCACCACGCCCGCGAAAAGACGGCCATCGACCTCGGGCAGAACGACATGCATGGCCAGATCGGCGGGCGACAGGCCACGCTCCGCCTCGGCCCATTCCTTGCGCCGTGCGGTCGAAAGCGCCACCTGAAACACCGGGCATCCCGCCATGTCGAGGGGCGAAGGCTGACCGTCGCCCGCCTTGGCCGAAAACGCCGTGGCGTTGACGATGGTAGCCGGGGCGAGTGTTTCGACCTGCTCCTTGAGCCAACCGGTGCAGGACGGGGCCTTAAGGCTTGGCGCGAAGATCCCGCAGGCGTCAAAACCACGCTCTTCAAGCGCGCCGATCAGGGCGTCTATGGCGTCGGTGTCTGCCGCAGTGAGGTAGGAGCGGTAGAAGCTGACCAAGGCCAGCGGTTTGCCGGACCGCTCCGGGGCCGCGATCACGCCTTGGCCGGGGGCATAGAAACCTGCTTCGGGCAGGGTCTTCGCGCCACTCACCGGCCCGGCATATAGCCCCGCCGCTAGCGACAGTTGCGCCAATGCGGCCTGCATGGCGACCGCACCGCCGGTATCGCAGAGTGTCTGTAGCCGCCGCAAGGTAGAGACCGGCAAGGTCGACAGCTCATCAAGCCGTTCGTCGGGCTGACCATTGGCGGGCAGGATCGCCAGAGCGATGCCGTTCCGCCGGGCCATGTCCTGCAATGTGGCCAGACCATAGGACCAATAGCTTTCGCCACCGATCAGACGCACCAGCACCGCCTTGGCACCGATCAGGGTCTGCTCCGCATAGGTGTCCACGGAAAGCGGGTGTTTCAGGGCGACCAGATTGGCCAGGCGCAGCGTCGGCAATTTGCCTGCCGCCCGGTGCCAGCCCGCCGCGAAAGCGCCAAGGTCGCTATCGGAGAACGACAACACCACCAGATCCGCCGGGCTTTGGCCAAGATCCTGCGGGGTGTCGGTCTCCTCTAACCCGTGGCTTTCGCGAAAGACGACATGCATGGATCAGGCGGCCAGGACCGCGCGGATGGCATCGGGGTTGATGTCGTCATGTTCGGCAATCACCACGAGTTGCGAGCGGCGCGGCGTGTCACCCCAAGGCTGATCGAACTGCGCGCGCAGACGCTCGGAGACCGCCTGGACCAGAAGGCGCATCGGCTTGTCCTTGACCGCCACGTAGCCCTTGACCCGCAGGATGTTCTGTTCGCGGGCCAGGCGGACAATCGCCTCTTTCAGCGCCTCGGCATCCTCGACTTCGCCCAGCTCGATCACGACGCTTTCGAAATCGTCATGTTCGTGATCGTCATGGCCATCGTGATGCGAGGGACGCGCATCCAGGTCATCTTCGGCGGCGGCCTCAAGGCCCAGCACGACGCGTGGGTCGATCACGCCATCGGTCATCGGCAGGGTGGGCAGGGTACGGGGCGCCTCGGCCTCGATCACCGCGCGGGCCTTGGCCAGTCCGTCCTCGCCAGCAAGATCGGCCTTGGACAGCAGGATGATGTCGGCGCAGGAGATCTGATCCTCGAACACTTCGGAGAGCGGCGTTTCGTGATCGAGGCTTTCATCTGCCTCACGCTGCGCCTGCACCGCGTCCTCGTCTGGCGCAAAACGCCCGGCGGCGACGGCCTCGGCATCGGCGAGCGCAATCACGCCGTCCACGGTAATCCGCGAGCGGATCGCGGGCCAGTCGAACGCTTTCAAAAGCGGCTTGGGCAGGGCCAAGCCGGAGGTTTCGATCAGGATGTGATCCGGCGTCTCGGGCAGCGCCATCAGCGCCTCGATCGTCGGGATGAAATCATCGGCGACGGTGCAGCAGATGCAGCCATTAGCCAGTTCCACGATATTTTCCGCTGGGCAGTTTTCATCGGCGCAGGTCTTTAGGATATCGCCATCCACGCCCGCGGTGCCGAACTCGTTGACCAGAACGGCAAGGCGCTTGCCCTGCGGGTTCTGCATCAGGTGACGAATGAGCGTCGTCTTGCCGGAGCCCAGAAAGCCGGTGACGATGGTGACGGGGATTTTCGTGAGATTGGACATGTACTACTCCTGCGGGGGGATACGGGCGATGGATTGTTTGCGGAAGACCTCAGGGCGTTCGCGCCATGGGACAAGACCGTCGGGCGTACCGGCATAGGCGCGGATACCGTCGAGGATCTGCGGCACATGTTGGTCGGGGTCCATGTCGCCATAGATATAGGTCCAGCGGTCCGGACCCCCGGCCACGATCATCGAACACCCGCGCTTGCAGGCCGACAGGCATTCAACCGGGCGCAGGCGCACACCTTCGGGCAACTCTTCTGCGGATAGCGCCTCATACAAACGGGCACCGGGACGCGGGCCTTCATCGTCGGTCGCCTGACCGGCGCGGCAGGTGGTGCAGACGGTGACAACGACCTCGGCCATTTCATCCCTTTCAAGTGCGGCGGAAAGGGGAGGCCAGCAGGGAAAGCGCGACGTGCGATCCAACAGCCGGACGCGAAACACCCCGTTCGCCCGTGACATTTCATACGCTGGCAGGTTTCCCGGCTTGCGGATCCCGGGCCATCGGCCCATCGGCACACCCACCTTCCCAGCCATCAGGCCAGTGGTTAGGCACCCTCTCCGGTCACGGTCGCGGGGGCGGCTGCGGTTCGGCTTTGACACGTCACGTGTCGTTTGACCTATCGCATTCCCTCTTCGTCTGTCCTAAGACAGAAACCAACGTGTGCCTCACCTGCGGCATTGCGCCCCGTCTTGTCAAGAAAGGATACGCCATGTCAGATGCCGATACCGACGACAACGCCCGCCATGCCGCGAAAATGGCGAAAAAGAAAGCCGCGCGCGACAAGATGATGGAAGACAAGACCGGCGAGAAGGGCCTTGTCATCGTCCATACCGGCCCGGGCAAGGGCAAGAGTTCCTCGGGGTTTGGGATGATTCTGCGCTGCATCGCGCATGAGATGCCCTCGGCGGTGGTGCAGTTCATCAAGGGCGCGTGGCAGACCGGCGAACGGACCCTGATCGAAGAGAACTTTTCCGACCTCTGCCAGTTCTACGCCATGGGTGAGGGTTTCACCTGGGAGACGCAGGACAAATCCCGCGACATCGCCGCCGCAAAGGCCGGGTGGGAGAAGGCCAAGGAACTGATCCGCAATCCCGAGAACCGCATGGTCCTTCTGGACGAGATCAACATCGCCATCCGTTACGAATATCTCGACATTGACGAGATCGTTAGTTTCCTCACCGCCGAGAAGCCCGAGATGACCCATGTCGTCCTCACCGGCCGCAACGCCAATGATAAGCTGATCGAGATCGCCGATCTGGTCACCGAAATGGCGGTGGTCAAACACCCGTTCCGGCAAGGGATCAAGGCGCAGAAGGGTGTGGAGTTCTGATCCACCCCTCACGGCTCCCCGCGCGTGTGTGACCAGACGTGTTGGACCAAGGGGTGTTTGTTACAGCCCCGCCTCCCCAGATCATGTGTATCGCAGGGCAGAACGCTCTGCGGACAACACCGCAGCCCGGGTGCCGGGCTGCCTGGAAAGGAGACCTTGATATGATCCGTGTGATTTTGCCAACCGTTTTCGCCTTTGCCACTATGATGAGCCTTTGGGGCGTGATGGCGACTGTGGCCTGAACGGCCGCATAAGCAAAGACCGATGGGGGCGCTTCCGGCGCCCCTTTGTATTTTGGGCTAGGCGGGGTGGTCGTTGCCCCTGTCGCGCCATCGTCGGGTGGGGGAATGGTGCGTGCAAGCACACACCTACCGTTTCGGTTGATGGTACGACCTCGCGCGGAGTCAAGGCCGCAGGCCGCCGCGCATCGCCGGACCGCCCGCGAGGGCCGGCGATTTGTCTGACGTAGGTGCATTGTCTTGAGTGTAGAGCTTTATGGCCGGGATAAAGTGCTCACCACAACCGTTGGATCGCCAACCCGCGGTCCGTCGATGCGCGGCTTCACGTGATAGAGGTTTCGTGGACCAACATCCCGCCCGTGGCGCTTGCGGCCCGGGCAGAGCCCGACCGCCCCCATGGGCGGGCGCTTCGCTTCCGCCCGCGATCAGGCGATGCCCTCAGGGTGGGGAACAGTGCGTGAAATCACGCACCCTACGCCTGCTTTAGAATGACATTTCAAACCGGTCCTCTTCTTCCCGCAATTTCATGGCTTCATCCAAGAATGGAAAATCATCCCAAAAATGCACGATGTCAAAAAACTGGGAACGCACTCTTTCATTTACTGGTTCTGTACAAATGCTCTGATCTTTTCCTCGCGCATAGGGAAAGACTTTTTCAACCATTGCGGATAGTACTGCCCAATTTATCGCACTGTACCAATGCTCGTTATGAGCGATGTTTGCAGGGTCATTTAGAGCAGCGTCACACACTTCAGCGTTTAATTCTCTCCCTCTTGCAAAGAGTACTTGGTAGTGCCTAATGATTCTTAGTAAGTACTCAGCAGTTTCTTTCTCGGAATACGCTATTGTGCCTCGCAATTTCTCCAACGGGCTTTCAAATTCAGACCAATCTGGGAAAGGTTCTGAACTGTCGAAATGCCACTTTAGAGCCTTATCGCAAAGGTTCTTGAGAACGCTGATGCTTAATGGCAAGTCAGCTCTTGCCATTCGTTCCAATTGGTCGTTTTTCTCAATATCCAAGTCCTGAGCCAAGCGGCTTTGTTCCGATATTGATTGCAAAGTTACATAAGCTGCTAAGAATGCAGGAAATAGAACCAGCCAAGGTGAGTCTACCCAAGATTGGCCATTAAAAAATCTTTGTGACAGTTCGAAGAAACCAAAAACGATTGAGCCAAGTAACAGCCCAAGTGACAGTCCCTCATAATAGAAAACACGGGATATTCTTCGTTTACTTTTCAAACATCCAACTCCTCCACGAAGCGCGCGTTTTCTTGAATGTACTGGAACCGCAGTTCGGGTTTCTTGCCCATGAGGCGCTCGACGAGGTCTCCGGTTTCGCCGGGTTCGTCCTCGTCTATGGTCACGCGGATGAGTTTGCGGGTCTTCGGGTCCATTGTCGTTTCCTTGAGGTCCTTGGCGTCCATCTCTCCGAGACCCTTGAACCGCTGCACGTCGATCTTGCCCTTGCCGCCAAGGCCCTTCTCCAGCAGTGCGTTCTTCTCGGCATCGTCGGCCACGTAAACGCGTTTGGCGCCTTGGGTCAGGCGGTAGAGCGGCGGGCAGGCGAGGTACAAATGTCCGTGGTCGATCAGTGGCCGCATCTGGGTAAAGAAGAAGGTCATCAGCAGCGAGGCGATATGGGCGCCGTCCACATCCGCGTCGGTCATGATGATGATCTTTTCATAGCGCAGATCGTCGATGTTGAACCGCGTGCCCATGCCGCAGCCAAGCGACTCGCAGAGGTCCGAAATCTCGGCATTTGACCCGAGCTTGGACGAGGCCGCGCCCAGCACGTTCAGGATCTTGCCCTTGAGCGGCAGTAATGCCTGTGTCTCACGGTTGCGCGCGCCCTTGCCGGAGCCGCCAGCCGAATCCCCCTCGACGATGAAAAGCTCCGTCCCCTCGCGGTCCTTCGACGAACAATCGGTCAGCTTGCCGGGCAGACGGAGTTTCTTGGTGGCGGATTTGCGCTGCGTCTCCTTCTCCTGCTTTCGGCGCAGGCGTTCTTCGGCGCGCAGCACGAGGAAATCTAGGATGGCCCCCGCGGATTTCGTATCCGCCGCCAGCCAGTTGTCGAAATGGTCGCGGACGGAGTTTTCAACGAGCCGCTGCGCCTCGGTCGTGGCCAGCCGATCCTTGGTTTGACCCACGAATTCCGGTTCGCGGATGAAACACGAGACCAAAGCGCAGCCGCCGGTCATCAGGTCATCGCGGGTGATTTGCGACGCCTTGCGGTTATTGACGAGCTCGCCATAGGCCTTGATACCCTTGAGGATCGCGGCCCAGAACCCCGCCACATGGGTGCCGCCCTCGGGCGTGGGGACGGTGTTGCAATAGCTCTGGATGAAACCGTCGCGGCTTGGGGTCCAGTTGATCGCCCATTCGACCTTGCCGGGGGTCTGGAACCGTTCCTGGAAGTCGACGGTGCCGGCGAAGGGTTGTTCGGCATAGGTGGAGGCGGGGCCGAGCGTTTCCTTGAGGTAGTCGCTGAGGCCGCCGGGGAAGTGGAACGTGGCCTCCTGCGGGGTGTCGCCATCGGAAATCGCGGATTTCCAGCGGATTTCCACGCCGGAGAAAAGATATGCCTTGGAGCGGATGGATTTGAAAAGCCGCGCGGGTTTGAACCGGTGGTGGCCGAAAATCTGTTCGTCCGCGTGGAAGGTTACGGTGGTGCCGCGGCGGTTCTGCGTGGGTCCGAGCTTCTCGACTGGACCGAGCGGGATGCCGCGCGAGAAGCGTTGTTCGTAAAGCTCCTTGTTGCGCGCCACCTGCACCACCATCGAATCCGACAGCGCATTGACCACCGACGCGCCGACACCATGCAGGCCACCAGACGTCTGGTAAGCCTTGCCGCTGAACTTGCCGCCCGCGTGAAGGGTGCAGAGGATCACCTCCAACGCGGATTTGTCGGGAAACTTCGGGTGCGGGTCGACGGGGATGCCACGGCCATTGTCGCGGATGGTAATCGCATAATCCTCGTGCAACTCGACCTCGATCCGGTTGGCATGGCCCGCGACGGCCTCGTCCATCGAGTTATCCAGAACTTCGGCCACCAGGTGATGCAGCGCGCGCTCATCGGTGCCGCCGATATACATGCCGGGGCGTTTGCGGACCGGTTCCAGCCCCTCAAGCACCTCGATCGAGGAGGCGTCGTAATCCGTAGGTTCAAGGTTCCCGGTGAGGAGATCGTTCATACCGCTGCTCTTTGTTTTCTTGGTTGGAACGCATTATGGCAGAGCAAAGCGGAGTGGAAAAGCGGCTTCGGACAGAAGTTGACAGTATTCCGGTATAGCATTCGCAAAAAGGGAGTGTTGCATGCGCAGCTTTCAGGAGATTTTCGACATCAGCGCCGAACGTCATGGCGGGGCAGAGGCGTTGGAGGCCAGGCTGGGCGGGGCCAAGACGGCGGCTGAACTGGCCGCGATCCCGGAGGACCGGTGGCTGGCGGAGATGTCGAAATACATCTTTGCGACCGGGCTGAACTGGACCGTGATCGAAAAGAAATGGCCCGGGTTCGAAGAGGCGTTTCATGGCTTTGACGTGGGCCGTTGCGCGATGATGGATGACGAGATGTTTGACAGCCTGCTCACCGACACCCGGATCGTGCGGCACGGGGCCAAGATCGCCTCGGTTCGCGACAATGCCGCTTTCATGTTGGAATTGCGCGATGAAGGCGGTATCGCGAAGGTAGTCGGCGAATGGCCATCCGAGGATTTCGCCGCCCTTCTGGAGATGCTCAAGAAACGCGGGTCGCGACTGGGCGGGATGACCGGCGCCTATTCGATGCGGATGCTGGGGCGGGACAGCTATATCCTGTCGAAGGACGTGATCGCGCGGCTGATCGCCGAAGGTGTGGTCGACAAGGCCCCCACCTCGAAAGCGGCCATGCGGGCGGTACAGGAAGCGTTTAACCTCTGGATGGCGCAATCGGGGCGGTCCCTCACCGATATCAGCCGGGTGCTTGCGATGAGCATCGGCTGACAACCGCGCCGTCGGTTTGGCGCTTGATTTCTCAGCCTCTCAAACTCCTGCGTGGCCCTTTGAGGGATGCGGGTACCAGCCTTCGAATTCATCTGGCCCGTCTTGGCCTTTTCCGCTACACCCCCGGCAATGCAAAACGAGGCCCCGCATATGACCACCCGCGCCGGATTTATCGCCCTGATCGGAGAGCCCAATGCGGGCAAATCCACGCTGCTCAACCGGATGGTCGGCGCGAAGGTCAGTATCGTCACCCACAAGGTGCAGACGACCCGCGCGCGCATCCGTGGGGTCGCCATCGAGGGCGAGAGCCAGCTTGTTTTCGTTGACACGCCGGGCCTTTTCAAACCGCGTCGCCGGCTGGACCGGGCCATGGTCGCGGCGGCCTGGGGCGGCGCTGCGGATGCCGATATCGTCGTCCTTCTGGTTGAGGCGCATCGCGGCATCACCGAGGGGGTCGAGCGAATTCTTGACGGGCTGGAAGAGGTCACCAGGGGCCGCAAGGTGGCGCTTGCCATCAACAAGATCGACCGGGTGAAATCCGAGGCGCTGCTTGGCCTGACGCAAGACCTCAACGAGCGTTATGATTTCTCTGAAACCTTCATGATCTCTGCCGAAAAGGGCCACGGGGTCGATGCCCTTCGGTCCTGGCTGGCCTCAGGGCTTCCCGAAGGCCCCTGGCTCTACCCCGAGGATCAGATTGCCGATCTTCCCATGCGAATGATTGCCGCGGAAATGACCCGCGAAAAGCTGACACTGCGGCTGCATCAGGAACTGCCCTACCAATTGACGGTCGAGACCGAGAACTGGGAAGAGCGCAAAGACGGCTCCGCTAAGATCGACCAGATAATCTACGTCATGCGCGACGGCCACAAGGGCATTGTGCTTGGCAAGAAGGGAGAAACAGTCAAAGCGGTCTCCAAGGCTGCACGGGAAGAGCTGGAAGAGTTCCTCGGGCGCCGCGTTCACCTGTTTTTGCAGGTCAAGGTTCGACCCAACTGGCTGGAAGAGGCCGAGCGGTATTCGGAAATGGGCCTTGATTTCAAGGACGGCAACTGACCGATGCGCGCCTGTTTCATCTTGCCCGAAATACTCCCGCCGGGGGCGCCGACACTGGCCCCTGGCGGATCGGACCGCTCATGACGCGCCTGACCGCGCAATTCTGGGTGCAGGCCTATCTGACCCGTCTGCGCCTGCAGGATATTCCCGCCTTTGTCGTGGCCCATGGTGACGACACCGCCGGCGCGGTTCTGGTCAAGCTCAACACGCTGGATGGCACCGCCAAAGCATTTCAGCGCAGCTTCGATCTGATGACCGGCGCGCGGCAATGGGTCGAACTGGCCGCAGGTGTCGAAGCAGATGTGGACGCGGCAATCGCGAAGCAAAGCAGCTTTGATCCCGATCTTTGGGTGATCGAGGTCGAAGACGCCCGCGGACGGCACCTTTTGGACGAACCGGGCCTTTCGGACTAGGCAAAACGCCCCCGGCACCACCAGAAAAAGACGAACCCGCACCTTAGTTACGCCCAATTCTCCCGCGACAAAGCAGCGAGATATTTGGTGGATCACGAGGGATTTCATGTTTAATTTTCAGGCGGTTGGGTTTGTTGTCATTCTTGGGATCGTGGGTATTGGCCTCGACTATTATCAACAGACGCTCAAAGCCGATCTCGAACTCGGTGAATTGTCCGCCGGCGCCTATGTCGAGACGGTCACCGGGCGTTTCGGCGATGTGCAGGAGGCCAAGGCGGCCAAGACTGCCGAACGCGAGCGCAAGGCCCGTGTGCGTGGCGGTGCACGCCCCTACCTGCCCGAAGCGCCCGAAGGCTGGACCCGCCGCGAATGGATCGCAGGGGACAACAGCGCGATCACAACCCCCGCCCGCGAAATGTCGGATGTCGAGAAGGAGGCGCTCGAATCAAGCACCTTGTTGAAAAACATGGCAGCGGCCTCGGCGAAAAGGGCCGAAGAGGACCGCAACAACCAGACCTGGGTATATGAACGGGGCGACGAAGCGATTTCGGTGCGGGTGAGGTATTCCGAGCTGCCCAAGGGCAACACGATCACCGCGAATGCGATGACGATGGTCGTGGGCAACCTCAGCGCAATGGCGATCCCCGAGGGTTGGGGCGTGATCGAGGGTGTCGCTTATGGCACCTACAATTCCTTCCTGTCCGAGGACCCCAAGCCCTATCGCTCGCTCAACGCCGTGATCGGTTTTGGCAGCGAAGTGAAGCTCGAGGTCCGGACCAATACCACCGATGAAGCCACCCGCGAAATCCTGACGCGGATCGACTATGACGGGCTGAATGCACTCTTGCCGAACCCCCTCGCGCATGTCGGCAGTGGCGCCCGCGAGGTTCCCCCGGCGATGCAGGCTGAGATGGCCACCAAAATGTTGGAAATCCGCGATGATCTGATCCAGCAGCGCACCGAAGCGGCGACGCAATGGTTGCATTCGGCAACCAGCCATGGGGATGCCATGACCCTTGCCCTGCGCAGCGCGGGCCTGAATATCGACGGCTCCATGGGCGATGCAGATGCGGCACTTTACGAGGCGCTGGACGATGTCGAGGCGCAGGCCATCGCGGTTCCGGAAGAGCAGGCAAGCCTGAGCCAATCCACCGGAGATCAGGAAGCCGCCGCCGCCAGTGAAACGCGAAACCCAGCGCCCCAGGCCAAGAGCAATCAAAGAACCATCGTCTCGAAACGACTGCCGCAGCAGACGATTGATATGTTTCAGTCCCTGACGGGTGCCGAACGATCCATTGCAATGACCGGCCTTGAGGTCAGCATCCGCAAATTCGAACGCGAAAACAAGCTGCCCGAGGGATCATGCGATTTCTCCATGGTGAATTTTCGCATCGAATGCCATGCGGTACAACAGGAAGCCAAAGCCGAGGAATCGGGTGGCTTTCTGAGCCTGCTGAAAGGCGGGAGTGACACGCCGGAGCCAGCCCCGAAAGCGGCGCCCAAACGCCTAAAACTTTCGGGTGGCACGTCCTGCCTCGACAACTCACTCGGCGGTTTGTGCAAAAACTGACGCCAGAATCCGCGCTCACGCCAACGCCTGCGTCGGTTTTGCGCGATCGAAGGTCGGCTGGGCGGTGCGCGCCGATACAAGACTGATAAAACTCTGGGCAGTCATGTCACGGAGTCGCATCACATGAAAACCAATGTCAAAGCCCTTGTCGTCGGCGGCGGTGCCGTCGGGACGTCGATTGCCTATCACCTGGCCAAGGCGGGCTGGGACGATGTGATGCTTCTGGAGCGCGATGAACTGACCTCGGGCTCCACCTGGCACGCCGCGGGCCTGTTGCCGCTCTTCAACATGTCCTACGCCACGACCCATATCCACAAATACTCGGTCGATTTCTACAAGACCCTCGAAGAGGAATCCGGTCTGAATGCGGGCTTTGCCGTTGTGGGCAACCTGCGCATGGCGCAGACGCAGGAGCGCATGGATGAATACATGCTCTATGCCTCCACCGCCGAGACCTGCGATGTGAAATACGAATGGCTGACCCCGGATCAGATCAAGGAACGCTGGCCGCTCATTAACACCGAGGACCTCAAGGGCGCGATTTACCATACCGAAGACGGCTACATTAACCCCGCTGACGTGACCCAGGCGATGGCCAAGGGTGCGCGCCAACGCGGTGTGATGATCGAGCGTAAATGGCAGGCCGACGCCTTCCACTGGAACGGTGAGGCGTGGGAAGTCACCTGCTCGAAAATGGTCGAGAAGGGTGGCAACCTTGTCCCCTCGGAAGAACAGATTGTGATTACCGCCGAACATGTCGTGACCGCCTCGGGCAACCACGCGCAACGCACGGCCAAGATGCTCGGGATCAAGTTCCCCGCGATCCCGGTCGAGCACCAGTTCATCGTGATGGACAAGGACCCTGAACTGGTCAAATACCGCGAAGCGGGCGGGCAGGAACATCCGGTTGTCCGCGATGCCGATGCGCAAAGCTATGTCCGCGAGGAACGCGGTGGCTGGATCCTGGGCGTCTATGAGAAAAATGCGCCGGCCTGCTTTGAACATGGCGTGCCGGACAGCTTCCGCGCCGACCTCTTCCCGCTCGATCTGGAGCGGATCGAAGAGCAATACATGGCGATGATCCACCGCGTGCCGTCCTGCGAAGAAGCGGGTCTCAAGGACGATTTCAACGGGCCGATCTGCTACACACCCGACGGCAACCCGCTGGTGGGCCCGGCGCCGGGCCTGCGCAACATGTGGCTGGCCGAGGGCTTTTCCTTCGGGATCACCGCCGCGGGCGGCACCGGGTATTACCTCGCGCAGATGATGGTCGATGGCGAGGCCGAGATCGACATGGCGTCGCTCGACCCGAAACGCTATTCGCAAAGCTGGATGACCACCGAGTTTGCCGCGCGCAAGAACGAGGAATGCTACGACCACGTCTACATCCTGCACCATCCGGATGAAGAGCGCCCCGCCTGCCGCCCGCTGCGCACGGCGCCCGCCTATGACCGGCAAAAAGCACGCGGTGCGCAGTTCGGCTGGGTCAATGGCTGGGAGCGTCCGAACTATTACGGCCCCCTCGATGCGCCGGACAATTTCGACCATGACAGCCGCTCGTTCCGTCGTGGCGCATGGTGGGAATACGCGGTCGAAGAGGCCAAGGCGATCCGAGAAGGCGTGGGCCTGATCGACGCGACCGCCTTTACCAAGCACCGCGTTTTCGGGGCAGGTGCCGCGGCATTCCTCGACTGGTTTACCTGCAACAAGCTGCCGAAAATCGGCCGCATCAACCTGACCTATGCGCTGACCGCAATTGGCACGACCCGTACGGAATACACCATCGTGCGCGAAGGCGAGAACGAGTTCTACCTGGTCTCCGCCGGTGCCTGGACGGAATACGATCAGGACTACCTGCTCAAGGCGATCGAGGACTGGAGCACGGGCAGTGCCAATGATTGGGTTGGCGTGCATGACGTGACGACGCAATGGGGCGTCTTTGCCATCGCGGGCCCGAAATCGCGTGACGTCCTACGCGAGGTCATCAACGATGCCGATCCCGAAACCGCGCTGTCCAACAAGCGGTTCCCGTGGCTCTCGGCGCGCAAGATCGAGCTGGGCATGTGCCCGGTGAACGCCATCCGCGTTGCCTATACCGGGGAGCTGGGTTGGGAATTGCATCACCCGATGGAGATGCAGAACTATCTCTTCGATCTGCTGGAAAAGGCCGGTGAGAAGCATGGCATGAAACTGGTTGGCGCGCGGGCGCAGAACTGGCTCCGGCAGGAGAAGAGCTACCGGGCCTTCGGGACCGAATTGGGTCGCGACGCCACACCGCTTGAGGCCGATCTGCCGCGCTTTGTCGATCTGGACAAGGACTTCCACGGCAAGGACAAGCTGGTCGAAACCGGCATCCGTGCCAAATGCTGCACGCTGTTGATCGACGGGCCGGGTGATGCCGATCCATGGGGCCGCGAGGCGCTTTATACGATGGACGGTACCCGTGTCGGGCGCCTGACATCCGGCGGCTATTCGGTGGTCTTCGGCAAGTCGATCGGCATGGGCTATGTCACGCCCGATCTCGCGGTCGAGGGCACGAAACTCCAGGTCAAGATCCAGGACAAGCTCTGGGATGCCGTCGTCACCTGCGACAGCCCCTATGATCCCAAAAACGAGGTGATCCGCATCGACGGATGATCTTGATCCAGAGAGATCCAACAAGGCCGGGCCGCGATGTCCGGCCTTTTTTCGTGCGGATTGATTGAGCCGTTGGATTTTCGGGGCTAAGCTCGGGGGCGGGCCTTGCTCGGGCCTCCCCCCTCCACCGGGGAAGTATCAGACATGCAGAGCAACCGTCACTCGAACCCAACCCGTTCGAACACGCGCATAAGGAGGGATTGCAGCGACCGTTCGACAACGGAGGGTTTCAAATGAAACTGTCATCACCGATCTTCAAACTGAAACGTCAGGCCAAGGTGCTCGCCCGGCAGGAGGGCATCCGCCTTCATGAGGCGCTTGACCGGTTGGCCATCGCGGAAGGGTTCCGGAGTTGGAGCCATCTTGCCGCCGCTCAACCAGAGCCGCGACCCGCGCAGAGCATCCTTAAGGAGATCTCCCCGGGAGAGATGTGCCTGATCGCCGCGCGGCCTGGTCAGGGTAAGACGCTTCTGGGGCTTGAGCTTGCCGCGCGAGCGGCTGAGATCGGCCGGCAAGGATACTTCTTTACGCTCGACTTCAACGCAGCGGATATCGGGGCCTGTTACCGGACGCTTGGGATCGAGCCACGGGCCGTGATCGTGGATACGTCGGACGACATCTCGGCGCAGCACATCGTCGAGAAACTAGATGGCGCGGATCGCCATGCGCTGGTCGTTATCGACTATTTGCAACTGTTGGATCAGAAGCGATCCAACCCCGATCTTGCGACCCAGATTGGAATGCTGCGAGCGCACAGTCGATCAACCGGCAGGGCGGTTTTTGTGATCGCGCAGGTCGATCGGCGGTTCGATGAGAGCGGCAAGGCCATGCCCGACATCACGGACATCCGACTGCCCAACCCGTTGGATCTTTCACTCTTTGATCGGGCGTGTTTTCTCCATGCGGGTCACATTCACGTTCAGGCCGCGGCGTAGCGGATCGCCCGACGTAAACTACTGATTTAATGTTAAAAACAGCAGATGTGGCCGGACACGCACACGTCCGGCCACGCCCTGTCGGACCATTCTTTTTGGGTGAAGCGCGGCGGGATGACGTGTCGCGCTTCACCTTCTTTTGATGGTCAACGCAATGGGAGGAGGTATTGCCGTCAGCCATCTTGTACCCTCACTTTGCCGCATCGCGGCATCGAATCAACAAAAAATGCTGCAATCGCGAAATATTCCGATCGTGGCAGGTGCGGATGACTGGTTTTTAGGGCGGATGATATTTCTTTGGGCAGTTTTTAGGTGGCCGGTTGAAAAACGCTTGAGATGTGATCGCTTCTCGGCCACAGTCGGGGTCCGAGGTGCCGTCTTGTCAAGGCGGAGAATTGGGAAGCCGGTGCAAATCCGGCGCTGCCCCCGCAACGGTAAGGATGGGGGATGCTGCAATAGCCACTGGGCCGCGACGGCCTGGGAAGGTGCCGCATCCGAGAGCCCCGCCAAGCCCGGAAACCAGCCTTGGACAAACGTCAAACCGCGGGGGGCGGTGGGGACGGTTGACATGGCCCCGATGACGCCTGCCATCCTCCTGATCTTCCTCCGCCCCATCCGGCCCGGGGTGTGGCCGGGGAGAAGAAGATGATGAGCATTACCCGCATTCTCAACGGGCTCGAATGTATGAATGAAACCGGAAACGACGCTGTGCAGGCGGCGCGTCTGGGGTTTCTGGAATGGGCGTTCTGCGCGCGTGACGGCGGCACACCGCAAGCCGCACGCGCCGCTTTGGGAGATCCGGCGGCACAAAATGCCAGTAGTGATGCAGCCAAGGCCTTTGTCGCCTATCTGCGCGATGCGACGCGGCCCGTCGTGGCCCGTCCCCGCCGCCGCTCCCGTCTGCTGCACTGAGCTTCGCGCGAAACGAAAAAACGGCGGCACCCAGGGAGGAGAGGGTGCCGCCGCTCTGTCTACGGATGACCTCAGGGAGGAGGAGAAGGTCATTCGTATGGCGTTTGGGCCATCGGCCCGGATTTTGGGCAGTAGCGGCGCCCAGGGAGGAGGTGGTGCCGCTACCGCAATACAGATGCCCTAAGGGAGGAGAAGGAGCATCCGATCTTCTGCGCTCAGGCGCGTGTTCCGTAGACCGCGGCGCTGGCGGCGGCGCGGATGTTCGAACGGTCGAGGCCCAGGTCCTTCAACTCGGCCGGTCCCAGTTTCGACAGTTCCGCAACCGTGCGCTTGTAGGCGCGATAGTCTGCGATACGGGTCATGAGCGCATACACGGCTGCGCTGATTTCAAGTTGCAGGCCACTAACGGCGCTGCGGTTTTGGGTTGCAAATGCCATTGTCCGGCTCCTTGCGTCATGTCGGTTCTGCGCTGACCCTCAAAAGGTCGCCGCGCTTGTTGGGGTATAGATACGCCGATGCTGCAGGTGCACAACCCCCGACCGGAACAATGCTGCTATGCAGCATTTGCATGGCAAGAACTTCCCTAACGTCATGTAATAATACAACTTTATGGTTAACGTGATGAGCTGCTATTGCCCTTTGCCAGAAAACCATCACCTATGGTGCAGACATCAGGGGAGGATCGAATGACCATTGATCGCAGTACCGTCGAAGCCCGGCTTGCGCAGATTGCGCTGCCCGATGGTGGTGACCTCTTGTCACGCGATCTGGTGCGCGCCCTGACCATCGAGGGCGGCACGGTGCGCTTCGTGATCGAGGCCCCCAGTACAGAGTTGGCGCAGCAGATGGAGCCATTGCGTGCCGCTGCCGAGCGCGCCGTGCTGGCGCTTGAAGGCGTCTCGGAGGTTTCCGTCGCGCTGACCGCACATGCGCCGACCCCCAAACCGCCCAGCCTCAAGATCGGCGGCCATCCCAAGGCGCAGACGTCGCCACCGAAACCCGCGAGTGTGAAATCCATCCTGGCGGTTGGATCTGGCAAGGGTGGCGTGGGCAAGTCCACCGTTTCCTCCAACCTCGCCGTGGCCCTTGCGCGTGCAGGCCGGCGCGTGGGTCTTCTCGATGCGGATATCCATGGGCCGTCGCAACCCCGCATGATGGGGGTCACTGGGCGGCCTGCCAGCCCGGATGGCAAGATCATCGAGCCACTGCACGCCCATGGTGTCACCCTCATGTCGATTGGCCTGATGCTCGACCCGGACAAGGCGGTGGTCTGGCGCGGGCCGATGTTGATGGGCGCATTGCAGCAGATGATAAGCCAGGTGAACTGGGGCGACCTGGATGTCCTGATTGTCGATCTGCCGCCCGGGACGGGAGATGTGCAGCTGACGCTTTGCCAGAAGGCCGAACCCTCCGGCGCGATCATCGTCTCGACGCCGCAGGATGTGGCCCTTTTGGACGCGCGCAAGGCGATGGACATGTTCAGGACGCTGAAAACGCCAATCTTGGGTCTCATAGAAAACATGTCGATCTTCCATTGCCCCAGTTGCGGGTATGAGGCGCATATCTTCGGCCATGGCGGGGTTGCCGACGAGGCCAGGAAACTGGATCTGCCATTTCTGGGGGCGTTACCAATTGATCTGGACACGCGGCTTGCCGGGGACGCGGGGACACCGGTCGCCGCGGGCGATGGCCCGATGGCCGAGGCCTATGCGGCATTGGCCAAGCGGTTGATTGACGGTGGGGTCGCCTGAGGCGGTTGGGGGCGCCGCGCGATCGCCAGACCGCCCGCAAGGGCTGGCGATTTGGTGGGGTCGCGACGACGAATTTAGGTTTTTCCGAACTTGGCAAAGATAAAGTGCGTCTCACAACGGTTGATCGCCACCCCGCGGCCGGGCAGTCGTACGGCTCGTTCTCTACCTTCGGCTTCCTTCGCAAACCTGCCATTTCACCTGACCCCGTTTGTGACAGCGTCACCCCGAAGCGCAAAGTGCATCGTGGCCCGTCAAACAAAGCCGATACACTCGCCTTTTCATCCGGCAACGGTCTAAGATCGGGAAAAACCAAGAGGAACCCCGATGCCCGCTCCCGAAAACACCTTCAAGACCGCCTTGGCATCCGGACAGATGCTCTATGGTTGCTGGGCCGGGTTTGCCGATGCCTATGCCGCCGAAATACTGACAACCGCTGGTTTTGACTGGCTGGTGGTCGACGGTGAGCACGCGCCCAATGACCTCCGCACGATCATGGCGCAGCTTCAGGTGATCGACGGCAGCGGCACCGCACCGATCGTGCGATTGCCGATGGGCGAGCCATGGCTCATCAAGCAAGTGCTGGATGCAGGGGCGCAGACCCTTCTGATCCCCCTGGTCGAAAGCGCCACCCAGGCGACGGAGCTTGTTCGGGCCATGCGTTATCCGCCAGAGGGTATCCGGGGATCCGGGGCGGCCCTGGCCCGTGCCTCGCGATTTTCCGACATCCCGGACTATATCGAAACCGCCAATGAGCAGATGTGCCTGCTGGTGCAGGTCGAAACCCGCGCCGGGCTCGCGGCATTGGGCGACATCGCGCAGGTCGATGGCGTTGATGGCATTTTCATTGGCCCCTCGGACCTGGCCGCCGATATGGGGTATCTGGGCAAAAGCGATCACCCCGAGGTTCAAGCCGCGATCAAGGAGGCCCTGTCGGATATCCGCGCGGCGGGAAAGGCGGCGGGCATTCTTGCGGTGGATCACGACACTGCGCTCACCTATCGCGATTGGGGGGCGCAGTTTCTGGCCGTGGGGATCGACGTGGTGATGCTTGCCACCGCTGCGCGGGCAACGATGGCGCGCTGGCGTGATGGATAAGCGGTTTCTGCTGGCCGATGTGGGCGGGACCAACACGCGCCTTGGCCTGGGCGGTCCCTCCGGGCTTGACCCGGAAACGGTGGCGACCTTTCGCAACAGTGACCATGCCGGTTTTGTCGGTGTCCTGAGCACCTATCTGGATCGCTACCCGGGGCCTCTAACGGCCATCTGCGCCGGGGTTGCCGGACCGGTCCGGGACGGTAATGCACAGCTGACCAACCTCGACTGGTTCATCGACGCCGGTGAGGTGCAGGCCGCGACCGGCGCGGCGTCGGTGCATCTCATCAATGACCTGCAGGCGCAGGGTTATGCGCTCGATGATCTGCCCGGCAGTAGCATAACATCTCTTTTCCCCGGCCTCTCCCCGCCGCCACTCACCGCGCGGCTGGTCATGGGCCTCGGGACCGGGTGCAACATCGCCGTGGTCCATCGCACCGCACAGGGCCTCTTTGTCCCAGCATCAGAGACCGGCCATACCAGTTTGCCGCATTTCGAGGGGGATGCGGGTAAGCTCGTGACCTTTCTGTCGCAAACCCATTTCCATAAACCGATCGAGGCGGCCCTCTCCGGGACCGGGCTGGCGCGCATTTACCGCTATATCTCGGGCCAAACGCTGCCAACGCCTGATATCATCCGCCGTCATGTCGAAGAGGATATTGAGGCGACAAGCGCCGTTGCTCTTTTTGCTGAAATCCTCGGAACCGTTGCCGGAAACATCGCCCTGTCGCATCTGCCGATGGGGGGGCTCTATTTCATCGGCGGGACGGCCCGGGCGGTTGCCCCGCATCTCGCAGAACTGCGCTTTTTGGACTATTTCACTGCCAAGGGCCCTTACACACCAATCGTCAAAGATATCCCCGTCTTCCTGATCGACGATGACGCCGCCGCCCTGCACGGCTGCGCCCGGTACCTCCGACAGGTCTTACCCGTCTGAGGGCGCAAGCCAGACCCTCAGGGCGATGGCATTTTCGGCTCGGGAACTGGAACGGGGCGTGTCCGAGCCAAGGACGGCGCACCTTTCCAAGCCGCCTCGACTATCGGCGCAATTGGCGGCAGATTGGCGGAAAAACGGGAATCATGACATGACACATCTCTGGGTCCGCGCGGAACAGCGCCCGAATGAGGAGCGCGTGGCGCTCACCCCTGACGGGGCCGCGCAGCTTCTGGCGCAGGGCATTCGTGTGACGGTCGAGGAGAGCCATGTGCGCGCCATCCCGATGGACGGCTACCGTGCGGCGGGCTGCGATGTCGCGCCGGAAAACACGTGGCCTGAGGCGCCGGAGGATGCGATCATTTTCGGGGTCAAGGAGTTGCCCGAGGATGGAACGCCTTTGCCGCACCGGCACATCCTCTTTGGCCATGCGTTCAAGGGGCAGCATTCGGGGCGTGTCCTGCTCGAACGGTTCAAGGCCGGCGGCGGTACGCTCTACGATCTCGAGTATCTGGTGGATGAGACGGGACGTCGCGTGGCCGCCTTTGGATACTGGGCGGGGTATGCGGGCGCGGCGGTTTCATTGAAATGCTGGGCGGCGCAGCAGCAGGGCGCGATTTGCCCTTCGGTGGGGACCTATGCTGGCAAGGAGGCGTTGCTTGCCGATCTCGCCCGCGATTTGGAGGCCAGCGGCGCGTCACGGCCCACCGCAATCGTCATCGGGGCGCTGGGCCGGGTCGGCAGCGGCGCGTCGGACCTCTGCACCGCGATGGGCATCACCCCCACCCGCTGGGACATGCACGAGACCGCCCATGGCGGGCCTTTCCCTGAAATCCTCGGTCATGACATGTTCATCAACTGCATTTTTGCCCGCCCCGGTACGCCGGTCTTCGTGCCGAAATCGGCGCTCAGCGCAGAAAGACAGCTCACCGTGATCGGGGACGTCGCCTGCGATCCGGACAGCGATTACAACCCCGTGCCGGTCTATGACCGGGCGACCACATGGGATGAACCGGCCTTGAGGGTGCATGACGCGCCGCCGCTTGATGTGATGGCGATCGACAATCTGCCATCGCTTCTCCCGGTGGAATCATCCGAGGATTTCGCCGAACAACTTCTGCCGTCGCTCTTGCAACTGGGTGAGCTTGACGCCAGTGTCTGGGGCCGGGCAAAGGCGACGTTCGACAAGCATATGAAAGACATCTGATTGGCCATCTACATCGGATATCTCGCCGCGATCATGGGCACGATCTGCTGGATCCCGCAGGCGTACAAAGCCTGGGCCACCCGCGATACATCGGGCCTCTCGCTGCCGTCGAACCTGATGTTTCTGACAACGGTTTCCCTCTGGCTGCTCTATGGGATACTAATCACCGACTGGCCGCTGATCCTGGCCAATATCTGCGCCACCACGGCGATGCTGATCATCGTGGCGGCCAAGCTGAAATACAAATGACGGGGAACGAGACGATGACAATTCACTGGTGCGGCACCGGCCTTTCGGCCATTCCCGGTTTGCGGCGGTTGATCACGGCGGGTCATGAAGTCACGGTCTGGAACCGGACACTCGACAAGGCCGAAAATGCCGTGGGCGATCTGACCAAACGGATCATGGC
Organism: Roseovarius sp. MMSF_3359; assembly: GCF_030733385.1. Classification (GTDB taxonomy): domain Bacteria; phylum Pseudomonadota; class Alphaproteobacteria; order Rhodobacterales; family Rhodobacteraceae; genus Roseovarius. Next base: position 137,147 of record NZ_JASHJC010000001.1, read on the forward strand.
CTTCGACGCCGATGCGCTTGCCGCAGAGGTACAGGAGGGCGACATCGTCGTTTCCATGCTGCCCGGCGACTGGCACGTGCCGCTGGCCGAGATGTGCATCAACAAGGGTGCGCATTTCGTCTCGTCCTCCTATATCGCCCCTGAGATGCGCGCGTTGCATGCCAAGGCGTTGCTGCGTGGCGTGTCCTGCGTGAACGAGGTCGGGCTGGACCCCGGCATCGACCACCTGATGGCGCATCACCTCGTGTCGGATTACCTGGCGTCGGACGCCTATGATGCGGAAAGTGACCTATCGTTCATCTCCTATTGCGGGGGCATTCCGAAACACCCGAACCCGTTCCGCTACAAGTTCAGCTGGTCGCCCCTGGGGGTACTCAAGGCGCTCAAATCACCTTCGAAATCAATCCGAAATTACACCGAGCTCAACGTGGCGCGGCCTTGGGACGCGATCTCGAGCTATACCGCGCCCTTGCCCACGCCGGAGAGTTTCGAGGTCTACCCGAACCGCGACAGTCTGCCCTTCATGGAGGATTACCGGTTTGAGCCGCATTGGCGGGTCAAGGAATTCGTGCGCGGCACCCTGCGCCTCAACGGGTGGGCCGAGGCGTGGAAGGACGTCTTTGAGGAGATCGAAACGCTTTCCGGCCCCGAGGGCGACGCGCGGCTCAAGGAAATGTCCGATCAGTTCTGGGCGGAGAACGCCTATGACGAGGATGAGCCGGACCGCGTAGTGCTCTGCGTGGCGCTCAAGGCGGAGCGGGATGGCAAACCCGTGTGGCACAAGACCTTCGTGATGGACGCCTGGGGCGATGCCCGCGGCACGGCGATGGCACGGTTGGTCTCGATCCCTGTGGCACTCGCGATCGAAGCGGTCATGAACCGGGAGATCCCCGCAGGCGTGACACCGGCGCCCTCCGATCCCAAGCTGGTCAGCCGCTTCCTGTCAGAGATCGACACCCTGGCGCAACACCTTCGGGTTGTGGATCATCTCTGACCGAATTGATGTCTTCCGGCGGTCTTCAAAGTCCAAATGCCGGAAGAAATCTATCTTTTTTGCAATGCCATGACACCGTCTAAGCCATTGCCTGGAAACCATACCAAGACCCTTCTTGTCCGGAGAGACAAGACAAACGCCTGCATTTTGTGATATGGCCGCTCACTTATAACGTGTGCGCGAATTTTGACAGGGCTTTGGGGGAAATGTGACGTGGCCAAGAATATCTTGCGGTATTGGCAAGAGGGGGCCGCGGATCCCTTGGAGCCACTCTTTGAATTTGCCCCGATCCTCATGCATTCAATTGCCCAGGACGGCACCCTTATCGACGTCAGTGTCTTCTGGGCCGAAAAACTGGGCTATTCCCGCGACGAGATGATCGGCCGGAAATCGACGGAGTTCCTGACCGAGGCCAGCCGGGAAAAGGCGCAGACCGAGACCCTGCCCGCGTTTTTCAGGGCCGGCCTTATCAGCAACGTGGAATACGACTTTGTCCGCAAAACCGGGGAGGTTCTGCCAGTCTTGATGTCCGCGATCGCGCAATATTCGCCCGAGGGGGAGTTTGTCAGGTCGCTCGCGGTTCTCTTCGACAATAGCGAATACAAGCGGCTGAATGCGGAAATGAACCATAACCGCCGCATGGAGGCGCTTGGCCAACTGGTGGCCGGGGTGGCTCATGATTTCAACAACATCCTGACGGTGATCAAGGGCAACACCGAATTCATGCAGGCAAATCCGGACGATCCGGATCGAAAGAATTTTCTGCGCGATACCTGGCGATCTGCCGAACGTGGCGAGAAACTGACGCAGTTGCTGCTGGCTTATGGGCAGCGCAGCCACCTTGAGCCGAAACCCTCGGACCTCAATCAGATCATCCGCGAGATGGACCACCTGATGCGGCGGGTTCTGCCGGCCAAACTCGACATTTCCGTTGTGACCGCGGGGGGCTTGTGGGGGGTGACCCTCGACCCGCATCAGCTTGAAACCGCCGTTCTCAACCTGCTCAACAACGCCCGCGATGCCATGCCGAAGGGGGGCAAGATCACCATCGAGACCTGCAATGTCAGGATTTCCGAGGAGTATATTACCGCGCGCGACGAACATATCCTGCCGGGTCGCTACGTGATGCTGGCCATCTCGGATACCGGCGACGGGATGGGACCGGACGTGATGGATCGGATTTTCGAGCCCTATTTCACGACCAAACCATTCGGGCAGGGGGCGGGTTTGGGCCTTTCGATGGTGTTTGGCTTCGTCAAGCAATCCGGTGGCACGATCCGGGTCTATTCAGAGGCGGGGTTTGGCACGACCTTCAAACTCTATTTCCCGGCAACCAGCTTCGATACGACACCCCCTGATGTCACCGCGCCCGACGGAGTCGCAGCCCCGGTCCCCGGTCCGCTGGCCGAGGTGCTTATTGTCGAAGATGAACCCGATGTGCGCCGGGTTCTGGCCAAGCTCATCGGCAATGGGGGCGTATCCGTCTCGCAATCGGCCTGCGGTGACGAGGCGTTCACCCTATTGCTGACCGGTTACCGGCCGAGGGTCATCGTGACCGATATCATCATGCCGGGCGCCTTGCAGGGGCCGGAACTGGCCGAAAAAGCGCGCGAGATGATCGAGGATCTGGAGGTGATTTTCATCTCCGGTCTGCCGCAGGAAGCGGCGATCCATGGCAATGGGATCGGTGACAATGACACCCTCGTGACGAAGCCCATCGACGGCGCCAAGCTCCTCCGGGAAATCCGGAAGAAGCTGGAGAAAGACACCTGAAAAAGGCGCGCCGTGACCGGCCCGCCTTGTTATCGTGTCTATGGTCTGTCGGCTCAGATCGCGTCGAGCAGTGCCTCGCCGCCCGATACCTCGCAGACGCCGGGGTTTTCCTCTGCCTGCAACACGCTGACCGTGCCATCATCGACCAGCATCGCGTAGCGTTTGGAGCGCGACAGCAAACCGGCAGGAGGGGCGTCGAAATCCATGCCGATGGCCTTGGTAAAGGACGCATCCGCATCGCCCAGCATGGTGATACCGGCATCGCTGGCGCCGGTCGCATCGCCCCAGGACTTCATCACGAAAGGATCGTTGACACTGACGCAGATCACCTCGTCCACGCCTTTTCCGGCCAAGGCATCCTTGGTGCGGATAAAGCTCGGCACATGGGCGGAATGGCAGGTTGGTGTAAACGCGCCCGGCACCGCGAAGATCACCACTTTGCGACCCTTGATCTTGTCTTCCAGCGATACCGCCTCGGGGCCGTCCGCACCCATTTGCATCAGCGTTGCACTTGGAAGTTTGTCGCCCGTTGAAATAGTCATTGTCGCATCCTGTCTATATTCCTGTTTCCGGTGCGTTTAGATATAGGCCGGGACAGGTGGCATTGCCACGCATGATTGCAGGGAGAAAGCGGAATGACGCGGGTTGTTGTTGTGGGCGCGGGGCAGGCAGGGTCGTCGCTGGTGGCCAAACTGCGCAATGGGGGCTTTGACGGGCATGTCACGCTCATCGGTGAAGAACCGGTGCCACCCTATCAGCGCCCGCCTCTGTCCAAGAAATACCTGCTGGGCGAGATGGAACTGGAACGCCTTTATCTGAGGCCCGAAAGTTTTTATGGCGAGAACGATATTGACCTGCACCTGAACGCGGAGGTCTCAGGGATCGACCGCGCCGCCAAGGAGGTTGTCGTTGGCGGGGAGCGGTTGCCCTACGATCACCTCGCCCTGACCACCGGATCGACGCCCCGGCGCCTGCCTGCGGCCATCGGTGGCGATCTGGATGGGGTCTTCGTTGTGCGCGACCTCAAGGATGTGGACACGATGGCGCCCGGGTTTGGGCCGGGAAAGCGGGTGTTGATCGTCGGTGGCGGCTACATCGGGCTTGAAGCGGCGGCTGTTGCGGCCAGCAAGGGGCTCGATGTTGTTCTGGTCGAGATGGCGGACCGCATCCTGCAACGGGTTGCGGCGCCGGAAACCTCCGATTTCTTCCGGACTCTGCACAAGGGCCACGGGGTCGATATCCGCGAAGGGATAGGGCTGGAGCGTTTGACCGGTGAGGGCCATGTAAGCGGCGCGCGCCTGAGTGATGGAACCGAGCTCGACGTTGATTTCGTGATTGTCGGCGTGGGCATCATGCCCGCCACGGCCCTGGCCGAAGCCGCCGGACTTGAAATCGACAACGGGATCAAGGTCAATGAACTGGGCCAGACCAGCGATCCCACAATCTGGGCCGCCGGCGATTGTGCCTCCTTCCCGCACGCCGGTGGCCGCATTCGCCTGGAGAGCGTACCGAACGCCATCGACATGGCCGAATGCGTGGCCGAGAACATCATGGCTGCGAACAAGACATACGTGCCGCAACCGTGGTTCTGGTCCGACCAGTATGACGTGAAACTGCAGATTGCCGGGCTCAACACCGGCTATGACCGTATCGTGACCCGCCCCGGGGACGGGCCCACCAATGCTTCCTTCTGGTACTACAAGGGCGATCAGTTGCTTGCCGTGGACGCGATGAACGAACCGCGCGCCTATATGGTCGGAAAACGGCTGATTGACGGCGGCAAGACCGCCGATCCCGCCATTGTCGCGGACCCGGAGGCCGATCTGAAACAACTGATGCGCGCGTGAGGATCATCGGCGGCACCCACCGGGGCCGGGCCTTGGTGTCGGTCGGCAAGGGGGATGCCGCCGCCCATTTGCGCCCCACGACCGACCGGGTGCGCGAGAGCCTCTTCAACGTGCTTGCGGGCGGGTATGGCGATCCAGTGACCGGTGCGAGGGTGCTGGATCTTTTTGCCGGGACTGGGGCGCTTGGGCTTGAGGCGTTGTCGCGTGGGGCAGCGGCGGTGTCCTTTGTCGAAGATGGCCGCAAGGCGCAAAAAATCCTCGTGGACAATATCGCGCTGCTGCGCGTAGGCACCGAGGCGAAGGTCATCCGCCGCGATGCGCGCCGGCTGGGCGACAATCCCGATGCCACCTATGACCTGGTGTTCCTTGACCCGCCTTACGGCAAATCCCTTGGCGAGGCCGCAATGCGGGCGGCGCTGGCCGGTGGGTGGATCGCGCCCGATGCGCTGATCGTCTGGGAAGAAAATGCCGCGCTTGAGCCTCCCTATGGGCTTCACCTGCTGGAGGCGCGCAAGTACGGCGACACCGTAATTTCGTTCCTTGAGAACAAAACCTGAATCAAATTCACTCAGTTTTAATCAAGTTCTGTTTTTGTTCTCTTTGTCACCAGGACGGAGAGTTAAGATGTTTCACCCCCGCGAGATCGCTGATGAGTTGGCTGGAATTCGGTCTGAGATTAACGCGCTGAAATTACGCGAGAAGATGTTGCGTGAGGTGGTGTTGAGTGATCCTGACAGCCATGCCGGGCAGCACCATGAGGTTGTGGTCAAAAAGCAGAAAGAGCGTGTTCTGCTGCGTGACAGGCTGCCCGCACATGTCCTTGAAAACCCCGCCTATTGGGAAGAACGCGAAATCCCCGAGATTACCCTGCGTGAGCGCGACAACTCAGATGTTGTCGACCTGGCATCGCGCCGAATTTTCACCGCAAGCCCGGTGGACGACACGCCGGTTGCCCCGCGCCGTGCCGTGCGTCCTGGTGATCCCGTGGCTGCGCGCCCCAAGGCACCGGTTCTGCGGCTCGTCTCACCTGATGCCGAAGATCACGACGTGTTGGAGCCGATTGCAGGCTAAACGAATTTGGTGGATGCGCAGAAACCCGTCGAGCAGGTTTATCATCCGCGCATCAGATCAGGGAGGTCTCCGGTAAGCCCGGCGGCCTCCCTGATAAATTTCCGGCGCAGGGTTGGCATCGCGTTGATCGCGCCCATCCCCAAATCGCGCCCGAGCCGAAGAAGCGGGTTATCGTTGGAAAAGAGCTTGTTGGTCAGGTCCGTGGCAAGGGCCAGGGTCGCAGTGTCGAACCGCCGCCACTGCTGATAGCGGGCGAGTACATCCGGCGCGCCGATATCTTCGCCCCGTTGGGTCGCCTCGCTCAGAACCTGCGCCAAGGCACCGATGTCACGCAGCCCCGCATTGAGGCCCTGACCGGCAATCGGGTGCATGCCATGGGCCGCGTCCCCGATCAGCGCCACGCGGTCCGCCACGAAGGAATTCGCCACGGTCAGGCCAAGCGGATAGGTGAACCTTTTGCCCCGCAGTTTGATCTCGCCCAGAAAATCGCCGAAACGTGGCCTCAGGACTTCCATGAAATCATCGTCTGATAATGCTGCGAACTGGGCGGCGGTCTCTTCGGTCTCGCTCCAAACGATCGAGCTGACATTGCCCGGCAGGGGCAGGATCGCCAGCGGTCCGGGTGGCATGAAGAATTGATGCGCAATGCCATGATGGGGCCGCTCGTGTTCGATGGCGCAGACCAGCGCGGTCTGACCGTAGTCCCAACCGGTGCGCCGGATGCCGGCCCGGGTCGCGGTGCCGGAGCCCCGCCCGTCGGACCCGATCAGCAGACGGCTCGCAAGGGTCTTGTCCGAGGCCAGTGTGACCGACACGCCGGAATGTTTGACCTCCTGCGCGATGACGGTCTCGCCGGAGAGATGCGTGATACCCGCGGTCTCGTCCATCGCCTCCAGGAATGCCCGGCGCAGGAAGCGATCTTCGAGCATATAGCCCATCGGCCCTTCTTCGATCTCCGCATGGTCGAAATGCATGAAAAAGGGGGAGGGGCCTTCGCCCGCGCGCCCATCGGTGACCTTGATCTCCAGCATCGGTTGCGCGTTTTCCGACACCCTGTCCCAGATGCCAATGGCGCGCAGCAACCGGACCGAGGCCAGCGCCAGGGCATAGGACCGCCCGTCAAACGCGGCGTTCTTGCGGATCTTTTCGCCGAGGCTGTCGATGACGGTGACGCTGTGGCCCGCTTGCGCCAGGGCAAGTGCCATGGCCGGGCCGTTCAGCCCGCCGCCCACGATGAGGATATCGCTTGTCTGCGTCATGCCCCTACATATGGCCGCGCGCGCGGGATTGTCCATGCGCCGGAAGGCCGCTACCGTCGGAATCTGCGCGGACACATCCAAGGGGGCGATCATGCAGGACTGGCTATGGAAATCGGCGGCGGATCTGGGCCGGGGCATCGGCACGGGCGAGATCGACCCGGTGGCCCTCACCGAGGCCTATCTTGAGGCCATGGATGCGCACGCCGCGCGTGACCGGATCTATTCTGCGGTGACCCATGATCGTGCCCGGGCCGAGGCCGCCGCCGCGGCGGCGCGCGCGAAAGCCCGCCAGCGTCTTGGCCCGCTCGATGGTGTCCCGATCAGTTGGAAGGACCTTTTTGACAGTGCGGGTGTCGAGACCTGCTCGGGCTCGGCCCTTTTGGCGGGCCGGGTGCCGTCGTACGATGCCAAGGTGTTGCAGGCGGGCACCGCCGCGGGCCTCGTGTGTCTTGGCAAGACCCATATGAGTGAGTTTGCTTTTTCGGGCCTCGGCCTGAACCCCGTGACCGCGACACCGCCCAATGTGAACGATGCAAAGGCCGTGCCGGGGGGATCGTCCTCGGGTGCTGCGGCCTCGGTGGCGTTTGGGCTCGCCGCCTGCGGGATCGGCTCGGACACGGGCGGCTCGGTGCGCATCCCCTCGGCGTGGAACGACCTTGTGGGGCTGAAGACAACCAGCGGCAGGATAACACTCGAGGGCGTCGTGCCGCTTTGCGCCCGGTTCGACACTGTTGGGCCACTGGCGCGCACGGTTGAGGATTGTGCGTTGATGCTCGCCGCGCTGGAGGGCGGGCGCGCCGCGGATCTGCGCGGTGCGTCGCTGAAGGGCCTGCGGTTTGCCGCGCTCCAGACCGCGGTGATGGAGGATGTGCGCGACGCGCCACTGGCCGCATACCAGGACGCAGTGGAGCGGTTGCAGGCCGCCGGTGCCACGGTCGAGAAAATCGACGCTCCCGAAGTGGCCGAAGCGATGCCGATGTCGGGCCTTTTGTTCACCGCCGAAGCCTATGGCACCTGGAAAGACGTGATCGAGGCTGATCCGGGCAAGATGTTCGCGCCGATTCTCGAACGGTTCCGTTCGGGCAAGGATTTCAAGGCCGCCGATTATGTTGCCGCCTGGCGACGGTTGGACGGTTTGCGGGCCGATTGGCACGCCCGGGTTGCGGGGTATGACGCAGTGCTCATGCCGACTGCCCCGATCCTGCCGCCCGATGCGGAGCGGCTGATGACCGATGACAATTATTACCTTACCGAAAACCTGCTGGCGTTGCGCAATACGCGGGTCGGCAACTTGATGGGGCTTTGCGCGGTCAGCCTGCCAACAGGCGTACCAAGCTGCGGGATCATGCTTTGCGGTCAACCCTTTGCTGAAGAGCGGCTTTTGCGGGTGGCGGCAGCGGCCGAGGCGGCGCTTGGCTGAAACCGGGGCCTCGGCGGGAGTTTTCCGGGCAAATCGAAGCCGGAACGCGGGGCTTTTCCCTTGAAAACAAGGACAATGGCGTGCGGGTGTGCCGCCTTTGCCAAAAATGCCACAATTGCCCCTCAAGGCATTGGTTTTGCTGGACCTCTGTGCGGTTGATCAGGTAGATTCACACCAAACGGGACGCTGACGATCCCGAACCTGAGGCAGATTTATATGTTCCCCGAGCGGTTTTCGAACCTACCGGCCTATGCGTTTCCGCGCCTGCGGAGCCTTCTGGACGCCCACGCGCCCGGCGGCGATGTGATGCATATGACAATCGGGGAACCGGGACATGATTTCCCCCGCTGGATCGTTGATATCATTGCGGAAAATGCTGATGGGTTTGGCAATTATCCCGTCAATGAGGGGGCACCGGGGCTGCGCCGCGCGATCTGTGATTGGGTTGGGCGGCGCTATGGTGTGACGCTGGATGCGGACGCGAATGTGATGGCGCTGAATGGCACCCGTGAGGGGCTTTACAACGCCATGATGGCGCTCTGCCCGGAAACCAAGGGCAGCGCCCAGCCCAAGATCCTGCTGCCGAATCCGTTCTACCAAGTTTACATGGTTGCGGCGCTCAGCGTCGGGGCAGAGCCGGTGTTCCTGCCTGCCACGCGCGAAACCGGGTATCTGCCTGATTTTGCGGCGGTTTCTCCGGAGATTCTGAACCAGGTGACGGTGGCCTACCTGTGCTCGCCCAGCAACCCGCAAGGCGCGGTGGCCAGTCGGGACTATTGGGCCGATCTGATTGGTCTGGCCGAGAAATACGATTTCAAGATCTTCGCCGATGAGTGTTACTCCGAGATTTACCGCAAAGATCCGCCGACCGGCGCGTTGCAGTTGGCGCGAGAGATGGGTGCCGATCCGGAGCGGATGGTGATTTTTCATTCCCTCTCGAAACGCTCGAACCTGCCGGGGTTGCGCAGCGGGTTTGTCGCTGGTGGCCCAGAGACAATCAAACGGGTGCGCCAATTGCGCAACTACGCCGGCAGCCCCTTGCCGATGCCGCTGCAACACGCGGCGGAGAAGGTCTGGGATGACGAGGCGCATGTGGTCGAAAACCGTGCGCTTTATGCGGCGAAATACGCGAAGGCCGACGAAATCATGGGCGATGTGCCGGGCTATACCAGCCCGGAGGCAGGGTTTTTCCTGTGGCTGCCTGTAGGTGATGGCGAAGAGGCGACGATGAAACTCTGGCTCGAGACCGGTGTGCGCGTGTTGCCCGGTGCCTATCTGAGCCGCGATGCCGGGGGCGAAAACCCGGGCAAGGGATATATCCGGGCCGCGATGGTGGCCCCAATAGAAGAGATGGCGCAGGGCCTTATCCGGCTTCGCGACTGTCTGTTTAGTTGAGTGCGAAAGAGGGAAGACATGGCATATCAGGCACGGGGACGTGATCCGCTGTTGGACAGCAACATGGCCGAGGCGATCGAGAAACGCGGCAAGGAATTGCTGGGGCTGGTTCTCATGTGCCTGGGCGCGATGGCGGTGGCGATGATCGTCTCCTACAGTCCGGACGACCCGAGCTGGATGTCGGCCACGGATGCGCCGATTGAAAACCTGCTCGGGCCGATCGGGGCCACGATTGCGGCACCTCTTTTCATGATCGTGGGCTGGGGCGCCTGGGGTCTGGCCATTGTGCTGGGCGTCTGGGGCGCGCGCTTCGCGCTTCATCGCGGGCAGGAACGCGCCATCGGTCGGTTGATTTTCGCACCGATCTGGGTTGCGGTACTGGCGCTTTACGCCTCGTCGCTGACACCTGGCGAAGAGTGGAATGCCACCCACAACTTTGGCCTCGGCGGCCTTTTCGGTGATACGGTTCTGGGCGCGACGCTTGGCATTATGCCCTTCAGCGCGAGCCTTTCCCTGAAACTGCTTTCGATCCTTTTGGGCATTGGAATGCTCGTTCTTGGGGCCTTTGTGCTTGGCTTCACCCGTATCGAGATTGCCCGTCTGGGTCGTTTCCTGCTGGTGGGCATCATCATGACCTATGCCAGTATCATGATGCTCCTCGGCAAAGGCGCCGCAGGGGCGGGTAGCGCCGCGCGGGTGATGCAGGAACGGTTGGCGGATCGGCGCGAACGGCGCCTGGTGGACGCGGATGAGTTCGATGCGGATGATGGTATGCGACGCGAACCCGTAGTGATGCGTACCGCGCCGCTTGCGGATGAGGATGACGTTGTGGAGCCGGTCGAGAAGTCCGGTGGCCTGCTGTCGCGGATGCCGTCGTTGATCCGCCGTCCGGAAAAGATGCCGGAACCGGAGCTGATTGAAGCCGCCTATGAAGGCGATCCCGAGGCCCCCGGTGACGAGCGGATCAGTGCCAAGATCGCTGATGTCATCCGAGCGCGAGTGCGGCAGAACCCGGCGGTTCAGTCGGCTGCCGTGGCGCCGCTGACCAAGGGGCGCGGCCGGGGTCCGGATCCGCTGATCCTTGACACAACCCCGCCCGGTTTGCGGGCGGAGCCGCCATTGACCGCCGACCACATGGCAGATCCGTCGCTCACTATGCCCGAAGCACCTGTCGAGGAGGAAATCTTCGAGGCCGAGCCGGTCGAATACGCCGCAGCAGAGGCGCCGCGCATTCCGGTGGCCGAACCGCGCAAGGTGGTGCAGCACACGCCCCGCAAGCCGGTGCAACCCTCAACGCGGGCAATGGCCGAGGCGCAACCGAAACTCCAATTCGAGGAAAAGCAGGGTGTGCAGTATGAATTGCCGCCGCTGAGCCTCCTGTCGAACCCGGTCAATATCAAGCGGCATCACCTGAGCGATGAGGCGCTGGAGGAAAATGCGCGGATGCTGGAAACCGTGCTCGATGATTATGGCGTCAAGGGTGAGATCGTGAGTGTCCGCCCGGGACCGGTGGTCACCATGTACGAACTTGAGCCCGCACCGGGTTTGAAGGCCAGCCGCGTAATCGGTCTTGCCGACGATATCGCGCGGTCCATGTCGGCGCTTTCCGCGCGGGTCAGCACCGTGCCGGGCCGCAGCGTGATCGGCATTGAACTTCCCAATGAAAACCGCGAGATGGTGGGTTTCCGCGAGATCCTGTCGAGCCGTGACTATGGCGACGGCAATCAGAAACTGCCGCTGGCCCTGGGCAAGGACATCGGCGGCGATCCGATTGTCGCGAACCTGGCCAAGATGCCTCACCTGCTGATCGCGGGGACGACCGGGTCGGGTAAATCCGTGGCGATCAACACGATGATCCTGAGCCTTCTCTACAAGCTCACGCCGGATGAATGCCGGATGATCATGATCGACCCGAAGATGCTGGAACTCAGCGTTTATGATGGCATCCCGCACCTGCTGAGTCCGGTTGTGACCGACCCGAAAAAGGCGGTTGTGGCGCTGAAATGGGTCGTGGCGGAAATGGAAGACCGCTATCGCAAGATGTCCAAGATGGGTGTGCGCAACATCGACGGCTACAACGGTCGGGTGAACGATGCGCTGGCCAAGAACGAGATGTTCAGTCGCACGGTCCAGACCGGTTTTGACGATGAGACCGGCGAACCCGTCTTCGAGACCGAAGAGTTTGCACCTGAAAAGATGCCCTATATCGTCGTCATCGTCGATGAGATGGCCGACCTGATGATGGTCGCGGGCAAGGAGATCGAGGCGTGTATCCAACGGCTGGCGCAGATGGCGCGGGCCTCGGGCATTCACCTCATCATGGCCACGCAGCGCCCGTCAGTCGATGTGATCACCGGCACGATCAAGGCGAACTTCCCCACGCGGATTTCCTTCCAGGTGACGTCGAAAATCGACAGCCGGACGATCCTTGGCGAGATGGGGGCGGAGCAGCTTTTGGGTATGGGTGACATGCTCTACATGGCCGGTGGTGGCAAAATCACCCGCTGCCACGGGCCGTTTGTCAGCGACGAAGAGGTCGAGGAAGTTGTGAACAACCTCAAGGCCTACGGACCGCCGGAATATGTCAACAGCGTCCTGAGTGGCCCCAGCGAGGAGAAGGCCGACAGCATCGACGCGGTGCTGGGCCTTAACACCGGCGGCAATACGGACGGTGAAGATGCGCTTTACGATCAGGCGGTGGCGATTGCGATCAAGGACCGCAAGTGCTCGACCTCCTACATCCAGCGGAAACTGGCCATCGGGTACAACAAGGCCGCGCGGTTGGTTGAGCAGATGGAGGATGAAGGCATCGTGAGCGCCGCAAACCACGTCGGCAAGCGCGAAATTCTGGTGCCTGAACAGGCCTGATCGCCTCGACAATCACGGACCGACCGGCGGCATATTGGCGCCGGTCGTGTCGTTTTCGCGTCAAATTGACTTGCGAACCCGCGCTCTGGGCGGCAATACCCGCCAAATCGCGCCTGATATCGTATAACAAGGCCCGGATACCTACATCGTCCATGAAGACGAATGATTGGAGTTGTTTGACATGAATGTCTCTCGCACCCTGGCCGCTGGCCTGATCCTGGTGATAACGGCGTTGCCCGCGGCGGCAGAAAAGCTCTCGCTTTCCGCGATCTCGCAATATCTCAACGCGATGAAAACCGCGACGGGTGAGTTCACGCAGATCAACGATGATGGCACGATCAGCACCGGGAAAATCTTCATCAAGCGACCTGGGCGGGTGCGGTTTGAATACAATCCGCCTGACCGGACGCTGGTGGTGGCAAACGGGGCCTATGTCGGGGTCGTCGATGGAAAATCGACCGAAAACGTCGATGCCTACCCGCTGCGACGCACACCGTTGAGCATCATCCTGGCGCGGAACGTCGATCTCGGCCGGGCGCGCATGGTGGTGGGCCATACCAGTGACGCAAACAGCACGACGGTCGTGGCGCAGGATCCGGAACACCCGGAATATGGCAGCATCGAACTGGTCTTTACTGGCAACCCGGTGGAGCTGCGCCAATGGGTCATCAACGACAACGCCGGATCGCGGACAACCGTTGTTCTGGGTGAGTTGACCAAGGGGGGCAGCTTCAAGGAAGAGATATTCGCCCTGCCGAAAGGTGCCGTGATCCGTCAGGACAAGTAGGCAATTTCTTCAGATCGCACCGGAGCGTCTTGGCCTCGGGGTGCGATCTTTTTGCTGACGTGAGTTTGGAGCACCGGCATGAAAATTGCCTCAACGCCGATGCTCTAGTGTGTCGATCTGGAGCGAAGACCGAGCCTTCGTGTCATCGCTTTAGCTGCAGAACGCCAGTTGCGCGCTATAGGCATAGGACCGCTGCTCGACTTCGCCCGCAATCCGCATCAGCCACGGTTTGCCGCGGTAGCTGCCCCGGGAATAACCAGTCCGCCCCTCGTGATAGGCGAGGTATTGATTGCGCGTGTCAGACAGCGAAATTCCCAGACGTTCGCGTGACTTGGACATGTACCAGCCCATGAAATCCGCGGCGTCGTGGATGTTGTCGCGCCGCGCGCGGCGGCTTCGGGTTTCGTTGCGGTATTCGTCCCAGGTGCCATCAAGCGCCTGCGAATAGCCGAACGCCGAGCTTTGGCGGCCCATCGGGATCACGCCAAGCGACCACCGATAGGGCGTACGCGCATCCGACTTGAATTTGCTTTCCTGATAGATCGTTGCCATCTGCACCGGCACCGGTACCCCCCAGCGGCGCTCTGCCGCCTTGAAGGCCCGCCGAAACTCGGGTCGATCGTCCAAAATTGCGCAGGCATTGTCCAAACGGGTCGGGGCCGGACCCCGATCACCACCGCTGCCGCCACAGGACGCCAGCAGCGCAACTGCCATAAATGCGCGAAGAGTTCTGCTCATCTGCCTCTCGCTTTTCTTGTTTTTGGGCATTTTAGCGCAAATTTAACCGCGTGGGAATCACCAAATCCCCTCAAAAAACATATGATTTTCAATCAGGGATTGAATTTTGACCCTTGTCATTCGTGGGGAAGCGGGAAACCGCCAGACCGACTGTCAAGGCTTGGTTCACAGACTGTTTCCAGCCTAAACAGCAGCTATTATTGGACAAACTGGCATTGAAACCGTTAAGGTCTGAGTTTAAGGGCTGGTGTGTAATGTTAAAAACGCGTGCAAAATATCATCTCGGGCAGGTTGTCCGCCATCGCAAACATCCGTTTCGCGGTGTCGTTTTCGATGTCGATCCCGAATTTTCAAATACCGAAGAGTGGTATTCCTCGATCCCCGAGGAAAGCCGTCCGGTTAAGGATCAACCGTTCTATCACCTGTTGGCGGAAAATGACCAAAGCTATTACGTGGCTTACGTGAGCGAACAGAACCTGATCGCGGACTATTCGGGCGAACCGGTGGAGCATCCCGACATCCCGGACATGTTCGGGCCGTTCGAAGACGGTCAGTATCCGCTGCATTTCCAACTGAACTGATCCGGGTAGCCCCGGGGTATCAATCGTGCTTTTCGATGGGCGCGCCTGCCTTGCGCCACGCGCCAAAACCGCCGTCGATTTCGGCGATGTCTTCGACGCCCATGTCCTGAAGCGTTTTGACCGACAGGGCAGAACGCCAGGCGCTTGCGCAGAACAGGACAAGTGTCTTGCCGCTGGCGAGCTCCGGCTTGTGATAGGGGCTTTCGGGGTCGATCCAGAATTCAAGCATGCCGCGCGGTGCGTGGAAGGCGCCGGGGATACGGCCATCGCGTGCCAATTCGCGTGGATCGCGTATATCGATCAGAAGGGCGTTACCCGCCGCCTGCCGCGCTTGGGCCTCCTCGACCGAAAGGGTCGTGATCTGTGTCTTGGCTTCTGCAACAAGCTCTTTCACCGGCCGGATTGGCATGTCTCAGGTCTCCTCTCTGCTGATCAATAGCCCAGTGCGCAGCCGTCCTTTCGCGCGTCACTGGCCCCCTCAAGCACACCATTTTCATGGATTTCAATGGCTTGCGCGCCCCCAATCGGGCCGTCCGGAACGACGACCTTATGGCCCAGATCGGCAAGTTCCGCGCGAGTTTTCTCATCATATCCGCGTTCGACCCTCAATTCACCGGCATCGGCGAAACAGCGCGGCGCATCAATGGCGCCTTGGGCGTCCATGCCGAAATCGCACATGTTGGTGACAAAACGGGCGTGGCCGCAGGATTGATATTGGCCCCCCATGACACCAAAGGGCATCGAGATATTGCCGTTGCGGCGCAGCATGGCGGGGATGATCGTATGCATGGACCGCTTGCCGCCGCCGTATTCGTTGGGGTGACCGGGGATCAGGTTGAACCCCGCGCCGCGATTTTGGAAGAGGATGCCGAATTTCTCCGAGGCGATGCCGGAGCCAAACCCGTGGAAAATCGAATAGATCAGGGACACGGCCATACGGTCACGGTCGACAACGGTGATGTAAACGGTGTCGCGATGCACGGATTCGGTGATTTCGGTTACATCTGTGATGGCCCGGCGGGGGTCGATGCGCGCGGCGAGGGCACTTGCGGTGTCGGTTGAAAGCATCGCCTCCAACCGGGTGGTGTGATCCGGATCGGCAATCAGCCGGTTGCGCAGGTCGTAGGCGAGTTTCGACGCTTCCGTTTCGATATGGGCGCGTTCGCTGCCCAGCGGATCGAGCCCGGCGAGATCGAAATGTTTCAGGATATTGAGGATCAGGATCGCTGTTGCACCCTGACCGTTCGGCGGGTGCTCGAAGAGCTCGAGACCCCCGTATGTGCCGCTGACCGGGGTGGCAATCATGCCGGTCACATTGGCAAAATCGTCCGCAGTATGGACGCCACCCGCGGCTTGCAGGGTGGTCAGCATGTCCTCGGCGACCTCGCCCGTGTAGAAGGCGTCCCGGCCGTTTTTGGCGATTCGCCGCAGGACTTCAGCCTGCGCAGGTGCCTTGAAGACCTGGCCAGTCCCAAGCGGCTTGCCGCCCGGCATATAGTGGTTGATGCCATGCCCCTGCAGGTTCTTACCCGCGGCGGGCCAGTCGAAGGCAACCCGGGGCGCGACGGGCACGCCGTGGTCGGCATAGTGGATCGCCGGGGCAAGCACCGCGTCGAGGCCAATTCTGCCATGGGTTTCGCTCAAATGACAAAACGCATCGACCGCTCCGGGCAGGGTCACGGCGTCGATGCCGAAAGGTGGAACGGTTTCATGACCTTCGGCTCGCAGCTTCTCGGCACTGGCAGCAGCAGGCGCGCGACCGGAACCGTTGTAAGCCTGAACTTCGTCGTTATTGGGGGAGGAGAACAGCACAAAGCAGTCACCGCCAATACCCGTCATATGCGGCTCGCATAGTCCAAGAAGAACGGCGCCGCCGATGGCGGCATCCATTGCATTGCCACCACGTTTCAGGATGCTGATGGCCTCGCTTGCGGCCAAGGGATGCGAGGTGGCGCACATGCCTTCGGTGGCAAGAACGGGCGAACGGCCGGGAAGGTGAAAATCGCGCATTTTGACGCCCTTTGAAACCTGTCGGGCAGACATTAGGGCCGTTGATCGCGATTGCCAATTGTTGGAAAGAATAAGCCTCGGCAACGCGCACTGGGTGGGGGCTGTAAACGCGCGTTACCGAGGGAAGCCATATGCAGCTACAAGACCTTTTTGTCGGACTATTTGGGCCGATTTAGGTGTAGATTGGGGCGAAGTTGGGGCTTTTGCGCGCGTGCCTCAACTCTCCGGAATGTTCGGAATTGTCATGACGAGGCAGTTTTCCTCGTCGTTTCGGTCATAACTGATCGACTTTGTGAACTCGCGGATAAGCAGCCAGCCGAAACCACCCTCGGGCAGATCTTCAAGCGATACCTGAGTGTCCTGATGCTGACCTTTGGGCAGACGGCTGCCGGGGATCGGGATGCCGCGATCGCTGAGCGTGAAGCGGAGCATGGCAGAGCCGACCTCGGCACAGACCTGAACCGGGCCGCCCGGCTGATCCGCATAGGCATGTTCGGTGATGTTGTTCAATGCTTCGGCCAGGACCAACTCGGCAGAGGCGCATGTGCCTTCGCCAACGCCGAAATCGGCAAGCTGCTGCCGCAACCGGCCCAAGAGCACGCGCACCTCATCGTTGTTGGCCTGTGCCGACATCGTGAACTGATGCTGAAACCGCTGATGTGTCATGTCCTTCGTCCCCTTGGCCGACGCAGTGAAGGCAAGCCGGCTTAACCGGCTTCGCGTTCAGCAGCTCCCGGAACGTCGGGATGAATGGTGAATACGGTATCCATGCGCGTGAGACGGAACACCTTTTCAACATCCGGTGTGAGCGCGGCCAGGTCGAGCTTGCGACCCTTGCCCATCTGTTTCATGGCGGCAACAATCGCGCCGAGGCCACTTGAATCAATGAACTTGACCTGCCCCAGATCCAGGACAACGTGATCGGGGCCGTCATCCGCCTCGACCCGCATTGCATCCTTGAATTGGATTGCGACCGATGCGTCGATACGTTCGGCATTGACCGAAATAAATTTGTAGGTGCCATGAGTGGTGCTTTGTAAATCCATGCTGCCCTCGAAAGGTACGTAGTAGTACCAAGAAGGCTAGACGGCATTCCTTACCATTCGGTATGCAAAGGCGAAAAAATCAGGAGGACACCCCATGAAAGACGTTGTGATTGCAGGCGCGGCCCGTACACCAATGGGCGGATTTCAAGGTGACTTCGACGGCGTTGAGGCCGCGACCTTGGGCGGTGCGGCCATTCGTGCGGCGCTGGCAGACGCCGGTGCGGCCCGAGTAGACGAGCTCTTGATGGGCTGCGTTTTGCCCGCGGGGCAGGGGCAGGCGCCCGCGCGCCAGGCCGGGTTTGCCGGCGGTCTGGGCGAAGACGTTCCCGCGACGACCCTCAACAAGATGTGCGGATCGGGCATGAAGGCGGCGATGATGGCATTCGATCAGATCGCCCTGGGTCACGCTGATACGATGATTGCAGGCGGGATGGAGAGCATGTCGAACGCGCCTTACATGCTGCCCAAGATGCGTGGTGGTGCGCGTATTGGTCATGCGGAGGTCAAGGATCACATGTTCCTCGACGGGTTGGAGGATGCCTATGACAAGGGCCGCCTCATGGGGACCTTTGCCGAGGATTGTGCAGAGAAGTACCAGTTCACGCGCGAGGCGCAGGATGCCTATGCGATCGGATCCCTCGAAGGGGCGTTGGCGGCGCAGAAATCCGGCGCATTCGACGGTGAGATTGCGCCGGTCACGATTTCGACGCGCAAAGGTGACGTCGTGATTTCCGAGGATGAACAACCCGGCAAGGCGCGACCCGACAAAATCCCGACACTCAAACCGGCGTTTCGCAAGGATGGCACGGTGACGCCGGCCAACGCCAGTTCGATCTCGGACGGGGCGGCGGCGCTGGTTCTGGCGTCGCAAGAGGCGGCCGACGCGCAGGGCCTGAATATCCGCGCGCGAGTCGTCGGCCATGCGAGCCATGCACAAGCGCCGGGATGGTTCACGACCGCGCCGGTGCCCGCGGCGCAGAAGCTCTTGAACGCAATCGGCTGGTCCAAGGAGGATGTTGACCTCTGGGAGGTGAACGAGGCCTTCGCGGTGGTGCCGATGGCGTTCATGAACGAGATGGGCCTGCCGCGCGACAAGGTGAATGTGAATGGTGGCGCCTGCGCCTTGGGTCATCCCATCGGGGCGTCCGGTGCGCGGATCATGGTGACACTGCTCAACGCGCTGGAGAAACGCGGGCTCAAGCGTGGTGTGGCGGCGATTTGCATCGGTGGGGGCGAGGGTACTGCCATCGCCATCGAGTGCGCCTGAGCTAGGACAGAATTCGCGACAAATGTGTCACCGCGTGGCGCGCCCGCACCTGTCGCGCGGCGGCATCCGGTGGCGCGATCTGTCCGGTCACGCAGCGTAGTTGCAGATCGCCGATCAGAAGCCCGAGGTAGAGATCGGTGGCGGCGCGCAAATCATCGAAGATAAGCGTACCGCTTGCACGGGCCTTGTCCAGGACCTCGCCGATCAGGGGGGCCACGGTGTCGCGCCCGGCCTCTGCGAGCGCCTGGCCAAGCTGCCCGGTTGCGTCCGCCGCGGCCGCCCGGTTCAGGGCGACAGCCCGTTGTCCGGTCAACATCTCTAGCAGGACGGGCCCGAATCGCAGCAAAGCCGCCAAAGGATCCGTACCCTGGTCCAGCACATCGCGCAGCGTCCGCCGCACCGTGGCAGCATTGCTCTCGACCATCGCGGTAAACAGGCCCAGCTTGTCACCATACCAATTATAGAGGGTCTCATTCGACGCCTTTGCGCGCTTGGCGATGGCAAGCATCGAGGTGCCGGCAAAGCCATTCTCGTGAATGAGCGCATAGGCTGCCGCTTCGATCTCTGCCTTGCGGGCGGTTTTCCTGTCTTCTTTCATTCAAATCTCCAGGGCTTGACAAAATCGTACACATTGATACGGATATTGTAAAGCGTACACATCAATACGGATATGGGAGATGTTTGAGATGCCCGACGATGACAGAGGAAACGGATTAAACGCGGCGCTCTTGGCGCTGGTCGTGTTGCAGGGGGTTATGCTGGGGTCGCTCTATGCGGATGTGGCGCCGCATCCGCCGACCACAACACCGCTTTTCGGGATTGCACCATTTCTTGCCGCAGCACTAGCAGCGGCCCTTGCCGGGTTGATGCTGGGCGGGCATTCCCGCGCGGGCCGGTGGTTGAGCGTTCTGGCGGCCCTTGGGGCGGCTGTTTCCTTTGGCCCGCAGAAATACTTCGATGCGCAGTTTCCGCTCATCTGGCCTGCGGTGATCGCTGGGCAGCTCGCCATTGCGAGCATCCTCGTGATCGTGTTTAACCTGCGTCGCACTGCGCCCGCCGGGGCGACGTGACCAACCTGCCGACAGAGGCTCCAAATGCGTGCTGATTACGATGCCCTGAGCAAATCTATCGCCGCCCTGACCGAGGGCGAAGAGGATGTTGTGGCGCTGATGGCGACCGTGGTCTGTGAATTGCATCATGCCGATGACCGGTTCGACTGGACCGGGTTCTACCGGGTCGTGGGGCCGGAACTGCTGAAGATCGGGCCATATCAGGGCGGGCATGGATGCCTCGTCATCCCGTTTTCCCGCGGGGTCTGCGGGGCTGCGGCGCGCCTGGGCGAAACTCAGATCGTCGATAATGTCGATGCCTTCCCCGGTCATATCGCCTGCGCCAGTTCAACCCGGTCCGAGATCGTGTTGCCGGTCCGGGACCGGTCCGGGGCCTTGCTGGCTGTCCTTGATATCGACAGCGATCAACCCGCCGCTTTTACCGTGGAAGATGCCGAGGCGTTGCGCAGCATTCTAGATCAGGTCTTTCGCAAATGAGGCTGGTTTTCGCCCCGAGGTGACCCCCGGGGCGATGGGCGACGTCCCGACAGGGCAACGTCCGTGAGTGGTATTTCGCGCTCGTTCGACGATTTCCGGTCCCTTGCACAGTAAGGAAAACCTTACCTTTTGCGGGGACAGGCGGTGTGACGCGGCGTCACGGACCGGCTTAAGGCCTCCGCTCGGGCAGAATCGCGGGCCACCTCGCCACGAAAAACCATAGGAGGCCGGTGAAAAATCGCTTTGAATTTTCACTGATTCGGGGCATCGTGAAAAAATTACGGGAAATTTCACGCACCCCGCCGTCACGTCACCACGCACCGAAAGCCACGAGATGCACCAATCCGAGATCGCTTCCGCCCGCACCCTGGGGGCCGATATGCGCGCATTGCGCAAGGCGCGCGGTGTCACGCTGAGCGATCTGGCGGAGCGGTTGGGCCGCTCGGTGGGGTGGCTGAGCCAGGTTGAGCGGGATAAGTCCGAGCCCTCGATTGGCGACCTGCGGGCGATTGCCGCGGCCCTCGATGTGCCGATTTCGATGCTCTTCGGTCACGCGGCCAGCCCCGCGGACGAGGCCGGTTTCGTGGTCCGCAAGAGCGCGCGCCGCCAGATCGGCACCGGTGACGGTGGGCTGGTCGAGGAATTGCTCTCACCCGACCTGACCGATGATTTCGAGATGGTGCACTCCACCTTTGCGCCACAAAGCCGCGCGGGGGAGATCATCCAGCGTCCGACGCAGGAGGTGGGCTTTCTGATCTCGGGCAAGCTCGACCTGATGATCGACGGCAAAACCTTCACGATCCACCCTGGCGACAGTTTCCGCATCCGCGGTGAGCGGCATGAATGGATCAACCCTTACGCAGAACCGGCCGTTGCGATCTGGGTGATCGCGCCGCCGGTCTATTGAGGGCGCGATGAGCTGGGAGGGATGGACCATATTCGCGGTGTTCTGGGCGGTTTTCGTGACCACGCCCGGGCCGAACGCGGTCAATTGCATCACCAACGGCATGACGATCGGGTTTCGCCGCGGATTGATTGCCGTTCTGGCAATCCTGACGCAGGCAAGCCTCTTCCTGACCCTCTCGGCGCTCGGCATCACGGCGCTGATCGTGGCGTCACCGGTGGCGTTCCAGGCGCTGAAGCTGATCGGCGCGGGGTTCCTGATCTACATGGGCGTGCGCGGCTGGATCATGGCGCGCCGGATGGTCACCGTCGATGCGCCGCAGGGGTCGGTCTTCTGGCGGGCCTTCATGATCGCGACGATCAACCCGAAATCCGTCGCCGGCTACCTTGCCGCGTTCAGCCAGTTCGTGCAGCCCGACGTCCCGATCGGACAGCAGATGTGGGTGATTTTCCCCACGGCGCTCACCCTGACCGCGCTCAGCTATACCACCTACACAGCTCTTGGCGCCGGGTTGGGGCGCGCGGCCCTGGGCGCCGTTTTCAACGTCTGGCTGCGCCGCACGCTGGCGATGTGTTTCATCATCTATGGCGTCTTGCTGGGCAGCGCCGCCACACCGGGGAGGGCATGAGCATGGCGCAGGGATCCTGCCTGTGTGGCGCCGTTACCTTTACCGTCGAGACCGCGTTGAAGGACCCGCTTGCCTGTCACTGCAAACAATGCCGGCAGCAGTCTGGGCACTATTTCGCCGCAGCACATGCGCCCAAAGAGGCGGTGAATTTCTCCCGCCAGGACGGGCTGACGTGGTTTCGTGCGAGCGACATCGCGAGCCGTGGCTTTTGCCGGGAATGCGGCGCGACGCTGTTTTGGCGGGCGGATCATGGGGATGAGATCGCCGTGGCCCTGGGTGCGATTGATGGTCCCACGGGATTGTCGCTGGGCCGTCATGTCTGGGCCAATGCCAAGGGTGATTACTACGACATTGCCGATGGCGTGCCGCAACAAGAGGGGTTTGAAGGATGATAAAGGGTCGATGCCTGTGCGGGGACGTGGGGTTTTTCGTGGATGGCCGTTTGGGCCGCGCCGCGGCCTGCCATTGCAGCCAGTGCCGGAAGCAGTCGGGACATGTCTGGGCCTCATCGAGCGCGGATGAGAGCGACATAACCATCACCGGACCGGTCAAATGGTTTGCCGCCAGCGAGAGCGCCAAGCGCGGCTTCTGCCCGAAATGCGGGTCTTTCCTGTTCTGGAAGGCCCATGACGAAGACGCGGTCAGCTTCTCCCTGGGGGCGCTGGATGAACCGACCGGGATCAGGCTCCAATGCCATATCTTCGTGGCCGACAAAGGCGATTACTACGACATCATCGACGATTTGCCACAATCGGAAATGTCGTGAAAGGACAACGGCCTAGAGCCAAGGAACAACAGTTGAAACACGAAACACTCAAACGACGGAGATTGCAAAATGGCTGATCTGCCAAGCAAAGCAAAGGTTGTCATCATCGGGGGCGGCGTTATCGGCTGTTCCTCGCTTTATCACTTGGCCAAGAAGGGCTGGACCGATTGTGTCCTGCTGGAGAAAAACGAGCTGACCGCCGGATCGACCTGGCATGCGGCGGGCAACGTGCCGACCTTCTCGACCTCCTGGGCGATCATGAACATGCAGCGTTATTCGACCGAACTCTATAGCGGGCTGGCCGAAGAAGTCGATTACCCGATGAACTATCACCAGACCGGTTCGATCCGGCTGGCGCACACGAAAGAGCGGGTGCAGGAGTTCGAGCGCGCCTGTTCCATGGGCCGTTACCAGGGCATCGAGATGGAGATGTGGACGCCGGAACAAGCCAAGGAACGCTATCCTTTCCTTGAAACCCACGACCTTGAAGGCATTCTGTGGGACCCGAGCGATGGTGATATCGACCCGGCGCAGGTGACGCAGGCGCTGGCCAAGGGCGCGCGGGACATGGGCCAGAAGATCATCCGTTTCTGCCCCGCCACCGGCGTGACGCAGCATGACGACGGAAGCTGGACCGTGCACACCGAGAAGGGCGATATCGACTGCGATTACGTGGTCAATGCCGCCGGGTATTATGCGCAGCGCGTTGGCGAGTGGTTCAAACCCTATGGCGGGCGGACCGTGCCGATGATGGTGATGAGCCACCAATACCTGCTGACCGAGCAAATCCCCGAGGTCGAAGCCTGGAGCAAGGAACATGGCGGCAAGCTGCCGCTTATCCGCGACGTGGACGTGTCCTATTACCTGCGGCAAGAGAAGAACGGCTATAACCTCGGCCCCTACGAGCCCAACTGCAAAGGCGAATGGACCGAAAGTGGCGATGCGATCCCCGAAGATTTCAGCTTCCAGCTCTGGCAGGAAGACCTGGATCGCATCGAGGATATCGTTGTCGACGCCATGGACCGGGTGCCGCTGATGCAGACCTCTGGCGTGAGCAGCGTCATCAATGGCCCCATCCCCTATGCGCCCGACGGCCTTCCGCTGATTGGCCCGATGCCCGGCGTCAAGAACGCTTTCGAGGCCTGTGTCTTTACCTTCGGGATTGCGCAGGGCGGCGGTGCCGGCAAGGTCCTGGCCGAATGGATCGTCGATGGTGTGACCGAGTGGGACATGTGGGCGGTCGATCCGCGCCGCTATACGGACTACACCGACCACGACTATTGCGTGGCCAAGGGGCTGGAGGTCTATGGCAACGAATACGCCATGCATTTCCCGCATCACGAATGGCCCGCTGGCCGCGATCAGAAGCTCGGCCCCAACCATGCCAAG
Source organism: Roseovarius sp. MMSF_3359 (assembly GCF_030733385.1). GTDB lineage: Bacteria > Pseudomonadota > Alphaproteobacteria > Rhodobacterales > Rhodobacteraceae > Roseovarius. Next base: position 161,437 of record NZ_JASHJC010000001.1, read on the forward strand.
GTCAAGGAACTTGGCGGCGTGATGGGTGTCTATAACGGATGGGAGCGGGCGAACTGGTTCGCCAAGCCGGGCGATGACACCTCCGAGGAAAGCACCCATACCTGGGGCCGTTCCGGCCCGTGGGCACAGCGCGTGCGCGAGGAATGCGAGGCGGTGCGCGACGGGTGCGGTGTGCTCGACCTGCCGGGCTTCAGCCGCTTCTGGCTGCAAGGTGAAGGTGCGGATGAATGGCTCCGGGGTTTCGTCGCCGGGGGGCTGCCCAAGATCGGCCGGATGAACCTTGTCTATATCGCGGATAAGCGCGGGCGCATCCTGACCGAGATGTCCTGCATCCGGCTGGCCGAGGACAGTTTCGTGCTCATCACCGCGGCCACCGCGCAATGGCACGACGGCGATATGCTGCGACAGTCGGTGCCTGCAGGCGTTACCGTGAACGAGACCACGACAGAACGCTCGGCGCTGATCGTGACCGGACCGAAGTCGCGCGATCTTCTGTCCGGCCTGACCGATGCGGACCTGTCGCTTGGTTGGCTCACCCATCAGCATGCCACCGTGGCCGGGCAAAAAGCCTTCCTGGCGCGGGTGTCCTTCGCCGGCGAGCTGGGTTGGGAAGTGCATGCCGAGAACGCGGCGATGCCCGCGATCTATGAGGCGATCTTGGACGCCGGTGCGACGCCCTTTGGGATGTACGCGCTGGACTCGCTCAGGATCGAAAAAGGCTACCGGACGTGGAAGGGCGATTTGTCGACAGACTACACCCTTCTCGAAGGCGGGTTGGAGCGGTTCATCAAGTTCGACAAGCCGCAGGATTTCCCTGGCAAGGCCGCCCTTATGTCGGAAAAGCAGCAGGGCCGCAAAAAGGCGTTCGTCACGCTCACTGTCGATGCGGGCGACGCCGATGCGCCTTACATGTCGACCATCTGGCACGGGGACGAGGCCGTGGGGGAAACCACCAGCGGCGCGTGGGGGTACCGGGTCGATGCCAGCATCGCGCTGGGGACGATCCGCACCGACCTTGCCGTGCCGGGAACGGACCTGGAGATCGAGATCTACGGCGAACGGCGCAAAGCGGTCGTGCAGCCTGACCAGCCGCTCTGGGACCCGGAGAACGAACGGATCCGTGCGTGACGGCACGGGCCGGGTTTGATCAAGGCGGCGCCGGATTTTTCGGCGCCGCCGCCAAAGGAAAACGCGGGGGTCCTTTTACCTCCTATCGTGGCTTTAAGGGCGTCGCGCATCCAAGCGTGTCGTTTTCCGCGAAGAACGATCCGGCTTGCGTCTGGTTACTGCCACTGTCCAAGGCCAGCCATAGGGGCGATTGCGCAGATGGAAATACGATCTATCATCCGCGCGTGTCCCGGGCGCAAAGACCTCAAGACCTCTTGGGTGGTGCCTGGTCAGTTTTCCCTGATGGAGGCGCTGACGGATGAGCCTTGAAACCTACCTGATCTATCTCGGCGTTCTTGCGGCGTTTTTTGTCACGCCGCCTGATACGAGCCAATTGTTGATTATCTCCAACAGCCTGCGCCATGGCCTCCGGCGGTCGCTGGCCACGATTGCCGGTGACCTGAGCGCCAATGCGGTGCAGATGACCCTGGCGGCCTTTGGCCTGACCGCGATTATCGCGACTTCGGCCAATGCGCTTGCGGTCGTGAAGTGGCTGGGCGTGGCTTATCTCGTCTGGATCGGGCTCAGGCTGCTTTTGTCCAAACCCGGCGCGCCGGACATGCAGGCGGCCCGCGGCGGGCGGCTTTTCCGGCAGGGGTTCATCACGTCCTCGGCCAACCCCTACGCGGTCGTTTTCTTTGGCGCGCTTTTCCCGCAATTCATCGACACCGGCGCGCCGGTTCTGCCGCAACTCCTGATCCTCGGGGTGACCTACCTTGTTGTTGATGGCCTGATCCTGGTGCTTTGGGGCTGGGCCGCGATCCGGACGCTGGGTCGGGTCCGGAACCTGACCGGTCTCTGGATCAACCGGGTGTCGGGCGCGTTGATGATCGGGGCGGCGGCGCTTCTGGGTCTCAAGGATGTCTCCCGCGATCCGGGGTGAGGGAAAGGCAATGGCAATGATCCCCACGCAGATGTCCGGCGTCTACCTGACCCGCCACGGCGGCCCGGATGCGCTTGAATGGCGCGAGGATATCCCCGTCCCGACGCCCGGCCCCGGGCAGGCATTGGTCCGGGTTCTGGCGGCGGGTGTCAACAATACCGATATCAACACGCGCACCGGTTGGTATTCCAAGACCGTGACCGGCGCGACCGATGGCGACAGCGGCGATGACGTCGAAAGCGGCGGCTACGCAGGGGCGTTGAATTTCCCGCTGATCCAGGGCGGTGATCTCTGTGGCGAGGTGGTCGCGACCGGCGCGGACGTGACCGGTATCGACACCGGAATGCGCGTGATCTGCGGCATCAACCAACCGCGCCCGACCTCCGAAAACCCCGTCGCATTCGAAGTGATCGGGTCGGAATATGACGGCGCTTTCGCCGAGTATTGTTGCGCCCCTGCGGATCAGCTTTACGACGTCAGCGCCGCACCGCTGAGCGACGTGGAACTGGGCGCGATGCCCTGCGCTTTCGGCACGGCGATGGCGTTGCTGGACCGGGCATCGGTGGGCAAAGACGATACCGTTCTCATCACCGGCGCCTCGGGCGGCGTCGGTTTGGCGGCGGTGCAATTGGCCGCGCTCCGCGGCGCGCGGGTGCTGGCGCAGACAAGTGCCGCCAAGGCCGATGTCGTGCGCGAGGCCGGGGCCGATGAAATCCTTGGGCGCGGAGAGACGCCCGGCGTGCAGTCAATCACCGCCGCGATCGACCTGGTGGGCGGCCCGGATTGGGGCGCGCTTCTTGAGGCGCTGCGTCCCGGTGGCCGTTACGCCACCGCAGGTGCCATCGCAGGCCCGATGGTCGAAGCTGACCTGCGCACGATCTACCTCAATGACCTCACGATCTTCGGCGTCACGTTCCAGCCACCCGAGAGCTTTGCCGGGCTGGTCGATCTGATCAACCGGGGCAAGGTGCGTCCGCTGGTCTCCAAAACCTACCCTTTGAAGGATATTGGCGCAGCGCAGGAAGATTTTGCCGCAAAGACCTATCCCGGAAAGCTGGTGTTGTTGCCAGGATGACGGCATCACACAGAGAGATATACCATGCCACTGAACAGCTTCGCCAAAGACCTGATCGCGACATTCCCCCTGGGGTTTGTCGCCACCGTGACCGAAGATGGCCGGCCTGCGGTCAGTCCAAAGGGCACGTTTCTGGTGCTGGACGATGCCACGATCGCCTTTGGCGAGATCCGCTCGCCCGGGACGTTGGCCAACCTTGCGCACCGCGCGGAGGCCGAGGTGAATTTCATCGACCAATGGAAGCGCAAGGGCGTCCGGGTCCGGGGGGCGGCGCGGCTTGTCGAACCGGGTGCGGAATTCGAGGGTCTGATCGGGCGGTGGCGCGAGACCTGGGGCGATCTGGCCGAACGGATCAACGTGCTGGTCCTGATCTCGGCAGATGAGGTCAGACCGGTCACGACGCCGCCCTATGACGATGGCGTGACCGAAGAAGAGATGATCGCCCTCTACAAGGCGAAATTTGCGGAGATTTACCCATGACCGGCGTTTTCAGCCACCTGCCACCCGGCGAAGGCATCAATTACGATTGGGAAAATGACCACACCTTCGTGAAGGTGTCCGGCGGTGATAGCGGCGGGGCCTATACGCTGATGGAGGATAACCTCAAGGCCAGTTTTGCCCTTGGCCTGCACCGCCATGACCACCACGCCGAAACCTTCTATTTCCTGGAAGGCGCAGTAGATTTCTTCGTCGCGGGGGAGTGGATCAGGGCCACGCACGGCACAACGATCCATGTGCCGCCGGGCGTGCCCCATGCCTGCCGGACGGCGGGCGGCAAACCGGCGAAAATGCTGATGATCTATCAGCCGGCGGGTTTCGACGGTTTCCTGGCTGAGATGGGCCAGATGTCGGCCGCGGACTTCGAGGATGCCGCGAAAATGGCTGCATTGAACGAAAAATACGACATTGTGCCCCTTGGGCCCGTTCCGGCTCATCCGGACGACTGAACACGACCTGGGAAGAAAAGAATGACGAAAATTACATTGCTCGATGGCTCGATCGGGCAGGAATTGATGAAACGCTCCGGCGATGTGCCGACGACGATCTGGTCGATCCAAGTGATGATGGATCATCCCGGCATGGTGCAGGAGGTGCATGAGGAATATTTCCGCGCCGGGGCCACGATTGCCACGGCCAACACCTATTGTGTGCATCGCGACCGGCTGGAGAAGGTCGCGCTTGATCCTGACCTGATGCCCGGCCTTGTGCGGTCGGCATTGGACGAGGTCGAGGCCGCGTGCCGGGCCAACGGGGGCGCGGGCCGCATTGCCGGGGCGCTTGGCCCGCTGGAGGCGTCCTACCGCCCGGATATCCGTCTGCCACCCGAGGTTGCCGCCCCGCGATTTGCGGAACTGGTCGAGCTGATGAAGGACCGGGTTGATTTCTTCCTGCTTGAAACGGTGGCATCGCTGGAACATGCCGAAGGTATCCTGCGCGGTGTGGAAGGGGCGGGCAAACCGATTTGGCTGGCGGTAACGGTGGATGACGAGGACGGTACCCGCCTACGGTCCGGTGAAAAGCTGCGCGAGCTGGCGCCCCTGATCGAGAAACATGCGCCCGAGGCGGTCCTGGTCAACTGCTCCCGCCCCGAGGCGATCACGCCCGCGCTCGACATCATCCGCAGCTTCGGCAAGCCGTTCGGGGCCTATGCCAACGGCTTCACCCGGATCAGCGAAGGCTTCCTCGAAGATAAACCCACCGTCGATGCGCTTGAGGCGCGCGTGGATCTCGCGCCTTTGGCCTATGCGGAACATGCGTTAGGCTGGGTGCAGCAAGGGGCCACGATTGTGGGTGGGTGCTGCGAAGTGGGCCCGGCGCATATCGAAGAACTGGCGCGGCAGCTTGTCCTGTCGGGTCACGAGATCGTCTAGAGGGGTGTCATGAGCGATCCCGACATTCGCACGGTGCATGTCGATCTGTTGCTGACAGAGGGTTTCGTGCTGACCGAATATGCGGGTGTGGTGGATCAGCTGCGCCTGGCCAACCGGATCGCGCTCAAGCCGTTTTTCACCTGGCGGAGCCTGTCGGCACGGGGCGGCGCGGTGGCCTGTCCGTCCGATGCGGTGGTGCACACCGTGCCCTTCGAGGCCTATCCCGAGGCCGATTATGTCTTTGCGCTCGGCAATTCCGATCCCGCGCATCCGGATCTGTCGATGGGCCGCGTGATTGACACCTATGTCAGTCGCGGCGCCAAGGTGATCCTGCTGGCCGAGGCCGCAAGCCGGTATATCGGCGAACGTGGCGATCAGGGCATGACGACCCACTGGGAAAACCGCGCCGTCCTGCGCGAGGAGATCGGGCTTGAGGACACAACCCAGGTTCTGGCCACCGAACATGGGCAGATCATCACGAGCGCCGGGATGGGCTCGACCGTGGATGTGGTGTTGACGATCATGGCGCGGCACATCCCCGCCGCGACGGTGACGGCGGTGGCGGATGTCCTCTTGCACGACCGGATACGCGATCTCGGGACCTTGCAGCCCTTTGGCGGAAGCTCCGTGGCGCTGACCGGGGACAAGGAACTTGATGAGTGTATCGCGCTGATGCAGGCCAACATCGAAGAGCCTTTGCCCATCTCCGAACTGGTGCGGCTGGTCGGGGTATCGTCCCGGTCGCTGGAGCGGCGGTTTCGCGACAAGCTGGCCAGCAGACCGGCGGAATATTATCGGGCGCTGCGGCTCAACAAGGCCAATAACCTCCTGCTCAACACGTCGATGCCGATCAACGAGATTGCCCTCGCCTGTGGTTTCCCGAGCGGATTTACGCCGCATTATCGCGCGCTTTTCGGCCTCACGCCTCAAGCGGCGCGCAAGGCCCGGCGGCGCGGCAGCGCGAATTCTCCCTAGGCTGCTGAAAATTCCGGACTGCCTGACGCATCGCGCGGTTTCGGAAAGTGGCGCCATGCTAGTGTTATTGAGACGAAATAGCGTTTGCGGCTGTCGCAATGTGTGATTGAGCCGGCATTGACAGGAGATAAAGACATGGAACTTCCCTCGCAGGCACGTGTGGTGATTATCGGCGGCGGCGTCGTCGGCTGTTCGGTGGCCTATCACCTGGCCAAACTGGGGTGGAAGGATGTTGTGCTGCTGGAGCGCAAGCAACTGACCTGCGGGACAACCTGGCATGCGGCTGGTCTGATCGGGCAGCTTCGGGCGTCGCAGAACATGACGAAACTGGCGCGCTACTCGGCCGAGCTGTACCTGGGTCTCGAAGAGGAAACCGGCGTAGCCACGGGCCTGCGGCAGGGCGGATCGGTCTCTGTCGCCCTGACCGATGAGCGCCGCGAAGAGCTTTTCCGTCAGGCGGCCATGGCGCGTGCCTTTGGCGTACCGGTCGAGGAGTTGTCGCCCAAGGAAATCCTTGAGAAATACGAGCACATCAACCTCGATGGCGTGACTGGCGGTGTCTGGCTGCCGACGGACGGGCAGGCCGATCCGGCGAACATCGCGCTTGCCCTCGCGAAAGGCGCGCGGCAGAACGGCGCGCTGGTCAAGGAGCGGGTCAAGGTGACCGGGATCGCCCGCGAGGGCCGCCGCGTGACCGGTGTGGACTGGGCCAGCGATGATGGGCAGGGGCAAGGCCATATCGCCTGCGAGATGATCGTGAACTGTGCGGGCATGTGGGGTCATGAAGTGGGCCGGATGGCGGGGGTGAACGTGCCGCTCCATGCCTGCGAGCATTTCTATATCGTGACCGAAGGCATCAGCGGCTTGGGTCAATTGCCGGTGCTGCGGGTGCCGGATGAATGCGCGTATTACAAGGAAGACGCCGGGAAAATCCTGCTGGGCGCGTTCGAGCCGAATTCCAAGCCCTGGGGGATGGACGGTATCCCCGACAATTTCGAATTTGACCAGTTGCCCGAGGATTTCGACCATTTTGAGCCGATCCTCGAGGCCGCGTGTAACCGGATGCCGCTTCTGGCGGAGGCGGGGATTCATACATTCTTCAACGGGCCGGAATCGTTCACGCCGGATGACGCCTATCACCTGGGCATCGCGCCCGAGATGGACAATGTCTGGGTTGCGGCGGGCTTCAACTCGATCGGCATTCAGTCGGCGGGTGGGGCAGGTCATGCGCTGAGCCAGTGGATGGATAGTGGCGAGAAGCCATTTGACCTGGGCGATGTGGATATCTCCCGGATGCAGCCTTTCCAAGGCAACAAGCATTACCTCTTCGAGCGGTCCAAGGAAACGCTGGGCCTGCTTTATGCCGACCACTTCCCGTATCTGCAAAAGCGCACCGCGCGCGGGGTGCGGCGCACGCCGTTCCATCACCACCTGCTGGAAAACGGTGCGGTCATGGGGGAAATCGCCGGTTGGGAACGCGCCAACTGGTTTGCCAATGAGGGGCAGGAGCGGGAGTATCAGTATAGCTGGAAGCGGCAGAACTGGTTTGGGAACGCCGCTGCCGAGCATAAGGCCATTCGCGAAGGCGTGGGCATGTATGACATGTCCTCCTTCGGCAAGCTGCGGGTCGAGGGGCCGGATGCCGAGGCCTTCCTGAACTACGTGGGTGGCGGGGATTATTCGGTGCCTGTGGGCAAGATCGTCTATACGCAGTTCCTGAACAATCGCGGCGGGATCGAGGCGGATGTGACGGTCACGCGACTGTCGGAGACCGCCTATCTGGTCGTCACCCCGGCGGCGACACGGCAGGCCGATCAGACCTGGATGATGCGCAACAAGGGTGATTTCAACGTGGTCATCACCGACGTGACCGCGGGCGAAGGCGTGTTGGCGGTGATGGGGCCGAAGGCACGCGAGGTGCTGCAGGCGGTGTCGCCCGCTGATTTCTCGAACGAGGTGAACCCGTTTGGGACGGCGCAGGAGATCGAGCTTGGCTTTGGCATGGCGCGGGTTCACCGCGTGACCTATGTGGGCGAGCTTGGCTGGGAGATCTATGTGAGTGCCGACATGGCGGGCCATGCGTTCGAGGTGTTGCACGAGGCGGGGCAGGCGCATGGGATGAAGCTCTGCGGGATGCACATGATGGACAGTTGCCGTATCGAGAAGGGTTTCCGGCATTTCGGCCACGATATCACCTGCGAGGATCATGTGCTGGAGGCGGGCCTTGGTTTCGCGGTGAAGACCGCGAAGTCCGATTTCATTGGCCGCGATGCGGTCCTGCGCAAGAAGGAAGAGGGGCTGTCTGCGCGCATGATGCAGTTCAAACTGACCGATCCTGAGCCGCTTCTTTATCACAACGAGCCGCTTTTGCGCGATGGCGAGATCATCGGCTATCTCAGTTCCGGCAATTATGGTCATCACCTCGGCGGGGCCATGGGTATGGGCTATGTGCCCTGCAAGGGTGAGAGCGCCGAGCAGGTGTTGGCGTCGAGCTACGAGATCGACGTGGCCGGGACACGGGTAAAGGCGGAGGCCAGCTTGCGACCGATGTATGACCCCAAGGGGGAGCGCGCCAAAGCCTGAGGCTACCAGAATGTGCGGGCCTGGCGGCCCGCGCTTGATATCTCGTCGTTCGCCTCCGGCTGCCTCCTCGGGGATGGCGGCGCCCCGGATGTTGGTGTAACTGGCAGGCCATGTCAGATTATGCGCCGCCAGATGTCCCGCTTGCCGTCTTGCACGAGGATCATGAGATTGTTGTCGTGGACAAGCCCGCCGGGTTGTTGTCGGTGCCGGGGCGGGGTGAACACCTGTCGGATTGCCTTTTGAGCCGGGTGCAGGCTGTCTTTCCGACGGCGCTTTTGGTGCATCGGTTGGACCGCGATACGTCAGGTGTGATGGTTTTTGGTCTGACGCCCCATGCGCAGCGCAATCTGAGCATGCAGTTCGAGAAGCGGCGGGTGAAGAAGACCTATGTCGCGCGTGTCTGGGGCGAGATGGCGGGCAAGACCGGGACGGTCGATCTGCCGCTGATCGTGGATTGGCCGAACCGGCCCCGGCAGATGGTCTGTCACGAGACCGGCAAGCCCGCCGTGACCGATTGGCGGGTGCTGCGCACGGGCGATGGTGAGAGCCGCGTCCGCTTGAACCCTCGGACCGGACGAAGCCATCAGTTGCGGGTGCATATGCTGGCGCTGGGTCATGTTATCCTGGGCGATCCGCTTTATGCGGAAGGGGCGGCGGCGGAGTATCCGCGCCTGATGTTGCATTCGCAGGAATTGCGAATCTCACACCCGGAGAGCGGGCGCGGTATGGTGTTTCGCGCGGAAGTACCGTTCTAGCGGATTGGGTCGAAAAGCGCGTCCTTCATCCGGCAATCGCGTACTACGTCGCGGCCGCAGGGGACCGGTGAGAGGTCTTTGGACAGGCACAGCCGCGCTTCCTGGATCCGGCCCTCGCGGCAGGTGATCGTCAGCATGTCGCGCTCCCATCCCGGGTTGGCCTTGAGGAACGCCTCTTCGACCACGCTTGCGGGCAGGGTGACCGGTTTGGTGAGCTTGCGGAAGACGTCGGGGCGGTTCACGGCGCCGTAGGCCTCGCGGGACAGGGCATAGTAGGCGGGGGCAGAAAGGCCCGTGCAGGTGCCGTGTTTCTTCCACTGGTACCAGGCGAGGCCCGAGGTGCCCATGATATCGGCCATTTCTGCCGTCATGGCGCGCGATGGCGGGCGCTCGGCGGATTGGCAGTGCGACGGATACCCCCGGGTGTATTGCGGCCAGAGCCCGTGCAGGATCCAGCCGTGATCGTGGGACGTGTCGCATTGCGGCGAGCCCCGTGCATCCCCTTCGATCGCGCACCAGGTCGGTGACCAGCTCAGCGACAGCACGTAATAGTCGAACTCGCCGGCGCGGTCGCCCTCGGCCCAGGCCGCAGCGGCAGATAACAGCAGGATCAAAAGCGCGCGCATATTTCTGTCTTTCTTTTCTTCACGACCGCCACTATATAGCTCCCAAGTTCCCCGACAACGGAAACCCGTCCCGGCCCCCGGGACCGCCCTTCCAGGCGACGGGAAAGATATGTCTGAAGGAGACCCGAGATATGGCAAAACCGCTTATGGCCAAAGCCACTGCCGTCTGGCTGGTGGACAACACGACGATCAGCTTCAAGCAGATCGCGGATTTCGTCGAGATGCACGAGCTTGAGGTGCAGGGCATTGCCGATGGGGATGTGGCCGCCGGCGTGAAGGGGTTCGACCCGATTGCCAACAACCAGTTGACCCAGGATGAGATCGACGCGGCCGAGAAGAACCCGCTGCACAAGCTGAAGCTCAAGTTCAACGCCGCCGCACAGGGCGAAGAGAAACGCCGCGGCCCGCGCTACACGCCGCTTTCAAAACGGCAGGATCGTCCGGCGTCGATCCTGTGGCTGGTCAAGTTCCACCCGGAACTGGCCGATAGTCAGATTTCGCGCCTCGTTGGCACGACCAAACCGACCATTCAGGCGATCCGTGAGCGGACCCATTGGAATATCGCCAACATCCAGCCGATCGACCCGGTTGCGTTGGGTCTCTGCAAGCAGTCCGAGTTGGACGCTGCCGTACAGAAGGCCGCGGCCAAGAAGGCCAAGGAAGGCGAGGCGATGAGCGATGACGAGCGCCGCAAGCTCCTGAGCACCGAACAGAGCCTCGAGCAGGAAGCCGAGCCGCGCATTCCGACGGCGATCGAGGGTCTGGAGACCTTCAGCCTCAGCGGCGGATCGGATGATGATGAGGAAGAGGCGGAGAAGGAATACGATGCCGACAGCTTCTTCAACCTGCCGGAAAATGCGGGCGACGACGAAGACGAACAGCCCTGATTTCTGTTGTACGACAGATGAAAAACCCGGTCAGCCTGACCGGGTTTTTTTATGTGTGGGTGGCGGTTTGCAAATGGTGTCAATCGTGCAGGTATTTCTGCCGTTCGCTGACGATAAGGTCGGCGGCGCATTCTGAGAACTCTGCGATCCCGTCGCGATCTGCCAGCCACGTCATGTTGGTTTCCGACCGCGCGAGTGCTGCGCGGCGCAGGGTCATCAGGCGCGCCCGGGGGCTGGCCAGGAAGACCTCCTGCGGGATTAGTTTTTCCAGCGGGCTGTCGACGCGGATCACCTCGTAGTAGCCGCCGGAAAGCGCCAGGAACGCCGCGGCGCAGCCTCCCGCATCATCACCGCATTCCGCGTTGCAGAGATCCGCAATCGGCTGCGTCGAGGGCGTCGAAAGCAGCCAGTCTTCCACCGCGGGCCGCCACCGGTTTTCGGCGCTGTGATCTCCATACCCGAAACCCAGGGACAGGAGGCCGGCGATGCCCATGGTTTCGGGATCTTCGGAAGAAACTTCTTTGCTGGTACTGGAGGTGATGTAACGCAGTGCCGACAGACCGTCCGCACGGGGTTCAGGAGGTCCCGAAAGGTAGTCGAGATAGGGGATCAGATCAGGCATCAGGAAATCGGCCGCGTAGAGCTCCGCAAGCATTTCGCTATTGCCGTAGAGGGCGACGATCCGAACCGGATGATCGGTGGCTTCATGTTCGCCGAGACGGTTCAGCCGCTCGATCAACCCAAGCCGCGGGACCGGTTGCGCCGCGCGCAGAAAAATCCGCGCCAGCTCATTGTCCAATGCCGCCTCAACCGACATCCAGGTCCGGCCAAACAGGCCGTGACCTGACACATCCCGAAAAAGCGCGCGGGTTTCCATCTTGGACAAAGACATCCGGTAAGGGGACGGCCCGAGATCTTTCGTTTCGATCCGCCCAAGCAAGAGGCGGGCATCAGAGACACCGTTGCGGGCCAGTTCGGCAAGCGTATTGAGGCTTTGCTCATCCTCTCCCTGCAGCCATTGGTCGATCGCACGGCTCAGGCTGGCCTGCGCCTGGGCGGCGCCAGTCCATGCGATAAATACCGCGAGCAGCCAGAAAGTAAGCCGTGTTCGCATGTGATATCTCTTGTCCGCCCCCGCGAACAGACTAGGCGGGATGGCGGAAACCACAAGCTATTTTTCACCGTTTCCGGGGGTTTAGCCTGCGCGATGGGAGCCGATGGCAAGCTCCTTGTCCGGATATGCTTTGTCAGATCGGCATCTCCGCAACCCCGATCATGTCACTGGGGAGAGACGCGCGACCGGCGAGAGAAGAACTGCCAGACAACACCAAGCGTGTCGATATCGCGGTTGATGCGGCGATCCGGATCTTCACGCTGTCTCGCGTCTAAGGCAGGCACGCTGTGACCGCCATCGATAACCTTGTAGCGGATGACCGGATCCTGGCCGTTGCAACCGGTCCAGACCATCACGCCAACCGTGCTGCCATCATCCGGGTCGATATCGTCGAGCAGCCTGCCCGTCTGTCCGGTGCAACCGTGCAATCTGCGCCAATGATCCATCACCTCCGGCACCGAAACTTCGCGTCCGTTGGGGAAAATCCACCCCTCATAAGGCAACACCTTGTCATGTGTGCCGTGCAGATGCAGCAGGGCTGGCGGCGGCGTGGGAGCGCAATCCGTCAGGTAGGCTTGACTTGGCGTGCCAATCAGCGGCGCCGCGGCGGCAAAGGGTGTGTCCTGCAGGCAGATCAGGCGGTACGTCATGATCGCCCCATCCGAGATACCCGTGATGTGGAGCCGCGCCGGATCGGCCATGCCATCGGCAACGAGTTCCGCCACGAGATCGAGCAAAAAGGACTGATCGTCAATGGTTTGCCCATCTGGCCCGGTGGTGTTTTCCAGCCCGTCGAAAAGGTTCCACTGACCAAGGTAAGCATGGGGGAACAGTACGATGAACCCGTCCTGCCGCGCCAGGTCTTCAAGCCGTTTCCAGCCGAGACGTTCCGGGGTTTCTCTCTGCTTGAGGGCGCGCTCTGCATTTCGATACCCGTGCAGCGCCAGGACCAGCGGTGCCGGTTTATCCTTGTCCGTGCGGCCATCGACCATCCAGATCAGCCGCTCGACGCCGTCATGTACCGGTCGAAGCGTGCGTTCCCCTGCCGCCTGGCCGGTCAGGGCAAGGAGCAGTCCCCACAACAGCGCAGAAATCGTTCCGGTATGACGCATCCCGTGACCCTCACCACCTGCGATCACATTACTTTAGGCGACTGTCGTCGAGATTACAGCGCCTTTCGCGCCGAGAGGGCGGCACTGATCGTCCCGTCGTCGAGGTAATCGAGCTCACCGCCGATCGGTACGCCCTGCGCCAGCGAGGTCAGCGTCACGCGCCCCTCAAGCTGATCGGCGATGTAATGCGCCGTGGTCAGGCCATCGACCGTGGCGTTGACGGCCAGGATCACTTCGGTGATGCCTTCGCCTTCCACCCGGTCGATCAGTTTCGGGATACGCAGTTGTTCCGGTCCCACCTGGTCGAGCGCGCTCAGGGTACCGCCCAGCACGTGATAGCGCCCCTTGAACACACCCGCGCGTTCCATGGCCCAGAGGTCGGCCACATCCTCGACCACGCAGAGCATCCCATTGGCGCGTTTCTCGGCCTCGCAGATGTCGCAGATATCCGTTGTGCCCACATTGCCGCAATTGAGGCATTCACGCGCCGTGGCCGCGACGGTCTGCATCAGATCGGCCAGCGGGGTAAGTTGCAGTTCACGCTTGCGGATCAGGTGCAGCACCGCCCGCCGAGCAGATCGCGGCCCCAAGCCCGGAAGCTTCGCCATCATCTGGATGAGCGCGTCGATATCGCGAGTGCTGTTCATTCTGCGATCAGAACGGCAGGTCCATGTCCTTGGGCAGGCCCATGCCTTCGGTGATCTTGCCCATCTCTTCCTTGGCGCGGTCATTGGCCTTGGCCTGCGCGTCCTTGATCGCGGCCAGGATCAGGTCCTCGACCACTTCCTTGTCATCCGCGTTGAAGATCGACGGATCAATATCGAGGCCCTTTAGCTCTCCCTTCGCGGTACAGGTGGCCTTGACCAGCCCCGCGCCGCTTTCGCCGGTGACCATGATGGTGTGCATCTCTTCCTGCAGGCTTGCCATCTTCTTCTGCATTTCCTGCGCGGCCTTCATCATCTTGGCCATATCGCCCATCTGGCCCAGTCCTTTGAACATGATCTCTTCCTCGGTTAAGGGTTGTTGACGTCTAGATACGGGGGCAGGCGGTCGGGGACAAGGTCTGTGCCTTGGTGTGGCAGATGGCGGCAATCTCTTTCTTGCCCAACCGTCTGGAACTGGTACCAGAACGGTCGGCGGACGAAGCTGATACACAAGTGTTTTGTCTCGGCCCAAATGGCCACAAAACTCATCTGATGTGTTTGTCGGACAAATTCAGAAGGTATTGCGTAAACTTCTCATCCTCTCCTTCCAGCAAGCCGGGCAATGATTGTCTGAAGTCCTGGCGCTGGCACCATTCGATCATGTCGTCCTCCCACGATGACCAACGCCTCTTGGCATCGCCGCTCATGTCGTCTGAATACAAGATAATGAAAGCCTTTTCGAATAACGAGACCAACATTCTGAAAATCACTTCGGTGCGTTCTCTCTGCTCATCGGAAACAGGCTCCGGCAAGCTCGACTGGCTCAGCAAAAGGAGGTCGGAGTTGTCCATCACCAGCCGCAAGAAGTTGTCATACTCTTCTGAAAGATTACGGTGCAGCTCGCTCATTTCGTTTTTGCGGCGCAAACGCTCTTCGCGCCAAATCACAAAAACAGCGGCTGGAAAGCCCAATATCGTAACGACGTAACTTAGCGCTTCAAGCCAAAGCATTCACCGGGTTCCTCTCAAAAAACGTCGCCGCCGCAACGTCGTATACCAATCAGGCTTATTTGGAATGCCATCAGAAGTAAGAGGCCACCTCCTGTCCGGTCACGCGCAACACAGTCTAATCTTCTTCAAACGGATCCCACTCGTCGTCCACTTCGGGCAGTGCCTCGGCCTGGGCTTCGGCTTCCTGGTCCTCCGGGGTGCGGATTTGCGTGATCCGGGCTTTGGGGAATGCCTTGAGAACCGCTTGCACCAAAGGGTGTTCTTCGGCCTGGGTTTTGAGCGCCAGATCTGCCGCATCCCGCTTCTCGGTGATTGTTTCGGCCCCGCCATCATTCACCAATGTGACGGCCCATCGGTTGCCCGTCCAACGCTGCAACGCCGCACCCAGGCGGTGGGCGAGTTCGGCAGGCGCATTGTCCGTCGGTACAAATTCAATCCGACCAGGTTGGTAGGCCGCCAGACGCACACATCCTTCGACTTCGACCAGGAGCTTCACGTCGCGATTGGCCCGGATCAGCTCCACCACGTGCTCGAATGTCGGAAATCGCGCCAACGCGGCGTCCAGGTCAGTCGCCAGCGCCGCTTGCGGCCCAGCACCGGCCCCTGTAGGTGTCCGGGCCGAGGCGACAGCCGAGGCCCCCCCGCCCGCCGCAGGCGCGCCTTCGCTCGGCGAAGGCATCCCTCGGTCTGGTCCTGGCGATGGTGGCGGAGGTGTGTCGCGCAACTTCCGGACCAGCTCCTCGGGACTCGGCAGATCGGCAACATGGGTCAGCCGGATCACCGCCATCTCCGCGGCCATCATCGCATTTGGCGCGGCGGCGACCTCTTCCAGCGCCTTCAGCAGCATCTGCCACATCCGTGTCATCACCCGCATCGGCAGGGCCGCGGCCATGGCCTGGCCACGGGTGCGCTCGTCGGGGCTGATCGTCGGGTCTTCGGCCGCTTCGGGCGTGATCTTGACGACGGAAATCCAATGCGTCACCTCGGCCAGATCGCGCAGCACGGCCATCGGGTCGGCCCCTTCGGCATACTGGCTGGAAAGTTCGGTCAACGCACCCGCGGCGTCGCCCTTCATGATGAGATCGAAGAGATCCAGCACCCGGCCCCGGTCCGCCAGCCCCAGCATCGCGCGCACCTGGTCTGCGCTTGTCTCTCCCGCGCCGTGGGAAATCGCCTGATCCAGAAGTGATGTCGCATCCCGGGCAGAGCCTTCGGCCGCGCGGGTGATGAGCGCCAGCGCATCGTCACTGATTTCGGCCCCTTCGGCACTGGATATCTTCTGTAGAAGAGCAATCATCACCTCCGGCTCGATTCGCCGCAAATCGAACCGCTGACACCGCGAAAGGACCGTGACCGGCACCTTGCGGATTTCGGTGGTGGCAAAGATGAACTTCACGTGCTCCGGCGGCTCCTCCAGCGTTTTCAACAGCGCGTTGAAGGCCGAGGTGCTGAGCATGTGCACCTCGTCGATTATGTAGATCTTGTAGCGCGCCGACGCCGCCCGGTAATGCACCGACTCGATGATTTCGCGGATGTCGCCAACGCCGGTACGGCTGGCCGCGTCCATCTCCATCACGTCCACATGGCGGCCTTCCATGATGGCGGTGCAATGCTCGCACTGCCCGCAGGGCTCGGTCGTGGGGCCGCTAGTGCCGTCGGGGCCGATGCAGTTCATGCCCTTCGCGATGATCCGCGCGGTGGTGGTCTTACCGGTCCCGCGAATGCCGGTCATGATGAAGGCCTGCGCGATCCGGTCCGCCTCGAACGCATTTTTCAGCGTGCGCACCATGGCATCCTGGCCCACCAGGTCGGCAAAGGTTTCGGGCCGGTACTTCCGTGCCAGGACTTGATAAGCGGTATTTTCAGTCACGCGCGGGCTGCCTGTCGTCTTGGATTCGCTCAGGCCAGCCTATGGGTTGGTCGTGCCGAGGTCCAGCAGTCACGCGGATATGGGGCTTAAGGTTCGCAGTACCGCTTTTTTAAGGTTTTTCGGGCAGTCTGCGGCAGGTTTCGGCTTAAGGATACGCGGTGCGTTACATTTTTTCTATTTGGATTTTCTTCGCTGTGCTTGGCGCGGCTGATCCAGCGCGAGCCGACATGTTGCGCACATGCGTTTTTGTTGAAACGCTGGCCGGTCTGCCGGGGGAGTTGCGCAAGGTGCGCGAAGGCCGCGGTGATCTTGGTGAATTTCGCAAAAACCTTGCCGATTCCGCCCGGAAGCTGAATGACCGCCGCAGGGTTGCGGTCTTTTCAAATTTCGAGCGGCGCGCGATGCAAACCTACCTGGATGCTGTCCGCGAGGATTGGCACACCAATGGGCTCAGTACCACTGGTCGTCAGATACCGGGTGTGACGACGATCACCGCCCAAAACCGCAGTACGGTGATCGTAATCGCGGGCAAGTTCGGATGTAACCTTCCGTTCCAAAAGGACGATGTGCCGCTCACCAGTGTTGATGGCTTGACCATAGATCCGCTGACCTTGCTTGCAGCTCTCGCAGCCCTGCTCGCCGTGATTTTCGCGATCATGAAGCTGATGAAATATGGACATCGGGATCAGCGCATGATTTGCCGTGTCCCTGCTTGGCTGGGCTTTGCCGGAAACAAATACGCCACCCAGATCATGAACATCAGCCGCGGTGGCGTGATGGTACAGGTTCCCGAACCCGACATAAGCGATGCCGAGGTGACCCTTGAGTTGGCCAGCATCAACATCACTTCGCGGGTTGTCTGGACCAACAGCAATTTTGCGGGTCTGGTTTTTGAGAAAAAGATCTCCATGCAGATGGTCGAAGAAATCGCCAGCCAGCGTTCTGCAACCTCACCGAAAAACGATGATGCCGAAGCGGTCATCCCATCACAAATTCCCGGGAGCCGGTCGGGGTCACCGGGCATCAGTGCCTCGGCGGGTTAGGCCGGGCGGTCCCCAAGCGATCTGGGCTCCTTACGGCCAGCGTGAATTGTAGCGATCAACAGGGCAAGCGGACGCAACAGGTCAGCCGTTGGCTGGTGGGCGATCCGGGGTACGGGCCACTCCTAGCTGCGGCGCACAACTTGGGAGTTTACAGCGCCCAAAGCACGGCGCCGGTGGCAGCGGTCGCCAGGGAAAGAAGCGTTGCAAGGAGAGTGAAGCTCTTTGTCGGCATCGCCTCCGCGTCGTTATCCGACAGCCGTCGCAGGGTCTTGCAGGCCTGCCGTCTTGCCGCCCAGTAGATCACGATGGCGATCGCCAGAAACATTGTCGCCACGAGTTTTGCCGCCCAGGTGGGGTCAAAATCGCCGAAAACCGCCTTGAGCCCGATGGCCACGCCCACCGCTCCCAGTCCGAAACCCATCCAACTGCTGAAGGTTCGTTCATTGGCCATGATCGTCCGATCCTCGGCCCAGGCGGTGCGCATTTCCGCCTTGCTTCCGGAGCTTTCATGCTGCGTCTTCTTGCCGTCGTTTTCGCTGTCCGCCATGGCGTCACGTTAGCGGGTTGCCGCGCTGAGGGCGAGGGCGGGTTTCTCCCCCTAGGCAATAAATTCGCAAAAGGTGTATGTTGGTGTCTGAAACCGAAGGGGGAGAGATCTGATGCGGTTAAGGGGTGTGCGCGGCAGCCGGAACATCGAGGATCGCCGCAAGCGCGGCGGACGTGCCGGTGCCGGGATTGGTGGTGTCGGCTTGTTGGTCGTTTTGGCGGTCGGGTATTTTGCAGGTGTTGATGTGACGCCGTTTCTCCAAGGGCAGGGGGGCTTGTCGCAGCCGGGCGAGACCCGGGAACTGACGGCCGAAGAGAAGCAGGCGGGCGAATTCTCGTCCCGCGTTCTGGCCACGACCGAAGACGTCTGGGGCCGGATCTTCCCGCAACAGATCGGCAAAGAATACCGCCCGCCGGTGATGGTCCTCTATGCCGGTGTCACGAGCAGCCCTTGCGGCAATGCCTCGGGCGCAACTGGGCCGTTCTACTGTCCGGCTGACCGCAAGGCGTATCTGGACACCGAGTTTTTCGCGACGCTGGCGCGTGAGATGGGCGCCAAGGGTGATTTTGCCGCGGCCTACGTGATTGCCCATGAGGTGGCCCACCACGTACAGAACGAATTGGGCATCCTGCCCGAAGTCAACAAGCGGCGGCAGGCGGTTGGCCGGGCCGAGGCCAACGCGCTGACCGTGCGGCTGGAACTTCAGGCGGATTGCCTGAGCGGGGTCTGGGCACGCTCGGTCGAGGGGATGCTGGAGCCCGGTGATCTCGAAGAGGCGTTGAACGCCGCGCGCAAGATCGGTGACGATTACCTGCAGAAACGCGCAGGCCGGGTGCCACAACCACATACGTTCACCCATGGCACGTCCGAGCAGCGGTCCCGCTGGTTTGCCACCGGCTACCAGTCAGGCGACCCGGGCCAATGCGATACGTTTGGCACTGACCGGCTCTGAGCGCACGATGTCGGGGTTTGTCATCTACGCACTCCCCCTACATGATGGCATTGTTGCGCTTTCGCCTTTGCCGGGACGCAGCGGTGACTACGCCGCGGACCTGCAACACCTCAGGGACTGGCAGCCCGCAATCGTCATCTCCATGACCACCCAGGCGGAAATGGTCGCACGCGGCGCCGGTGATCTGGGCCATGATCTGCGCAACATGGCAATCCGATGGTTTCACCTGCCGATCGAGGATTTCGGCGCGCCAACCCCCGAAGTTGAGGAGAATTGGCACAGCGCCGCCAAACCGGCCCTGGATGCGGTGCACGGCGGTGGCCGGGTCCTGATCCATTGCAACGGTGGTTGCGGGCGTTCCGGCATGGCTGTCCTGCGGCTGATGGTCGAGGCGGGTGAAGACCCTGATGCCGCGCTGGCGCGCCTGCGGGCGGTGCGCCCCTGCGCGGTGGAAACCGGGGCGCAATTGGCCTGGGCGACGCATGTCGAGGTCTAGACCTCTGCGCGTTCATATCGGGCCGTCTGTCCTGGCCATCGCCGGTGGCGCGAGCGCCAAGAGGGGGCGGATACCGCTGGGGGAACGGCGACGGGCCTTAACGCCGCCAGATCGGATTGGACCAGGCCCGTCTGCCGGCGCGGTCGATCACCGTAACCCTGATCCAGCGGCTGTGCTTGACCGGGTTGAGATAAAGCCGCGTCTGCGTCATCGAGGCCCCGTGCACCCTCTTTGTTCGCGACCCTTCGCCCGAAACGATCACCGTCTCGACCGCCGATGAGGTGACCGTCAGGGTTTCACCGACAAGTTCGATGTCGCGTAATTCCGGACCCTGGCTGGCATAGAAATGCCCGGCCTTCAGGGCCGCAAGAAGCGCCTCGGGCGTGTTGGTCTCGGCCTTGACCATGACCCAGCCACCAAAGGCATCATTGCTTGAAAAATGCGCGTCATCCGTGGCGATCATGCTCAGGTCGCGCCCCTCGTTCAGCAGCAGGTCAGCGGTGTGAAACCCCTCGGCGCGGTCGCAATCGACACCGCATCCGTGGTTGTAGACCTCGACCGCATGGGCGGCGGTGATCGACCGCGCATCCGCTTGTGTCATCGCCGACCAGTGTGGATGCGCGATGGCCACGAAAGCACCGGCATCGCGGGCCCGCTGGGCAATTTCGGGGCCGGTTTCCTGCGACTCGACCGGCGCGAAATCCGGTGCGTTGGCCTGGGCAAAATCCTCTGGCAGGCCGACGGCCAGGATATGCCAGATTTCACCGTTCTCCATCGCCCCGGAATGCAATTCGGCCCCCGGGATCGTCGTGAAACCGTCATCGCGGAAGGCCTTGGTATCTGCGATAGGATAGTTGAAGAGGCCGACGAAATGGTCGGTGAGGCTGATGAAATCGTACCCTTCGGCCTTGTAGCGCCGGCAAACCTCGGCCGGTTCCAGCGCGCCATCGGAGAGGTTGGAATGCGTATGCAGATTGCCGCGGTGAAAGCGGCCCGGCGCGGTGAAGGCGTTGAGTGTCATGATCGGCCTCGGGCGGTCAGTTGGTATGCTGCCCTCACGCTAGCAGCGCCGAAGAGGCGATCAAGCCTGTTCGCGACCCCGTCGCGGCGAATTCGGAAAAAGACCGCCGCGGTTTCAGGCGCTGCGCGGGTAGCGGTCTTCGAGATCGCGGGCGAATTCCGCCACCCGCAGCTTGTACCTGTCGGTCAGATTGCTGCGTGCCAGTTTCAACGACTGGACCAGCAGGCGGGAGGAGAGGTTGATCGGTTTCAGCTCGATTTCCGCGCTCATCCGCGTCCGGCCCCGCGACAGGGCCACCAGGTCAACAACCATATGGCCGCCCATTTTTGATGAACGCGACGTCAGAACCAGGCCGTTGGGCGCATCGAGATCGGTCAGCTCCATCTTGAGTTCGCGCATTTTGCCCCGCAGCTTGAAGGTCACGTCCCAGGCCATGCCGATCCCGGGGCTGGCAAGATTGTCCACACGCTGCACCTCGGCCCCACGGCGCAAGGCTGACCGTTCAAAGGCCTGGAAATTGGTTACCTGGTCAAACACGAACTGGATCGGGGCTTCGATATCTTCCTTTGCGCTGAACTTCATGGCCAGGCCTTCGTTGTCTTCTGCTCACGGTCAGTGTTGCGTCAATAGAGTGTATCCGCAAGCCAGTTGCGCAGTAAAAAGTGTGCTATTGCGCCGTTTCGTGCGGGCAAAAGTATAGGGTGTTCCCCTGCAAAGGCCATCAGGATTTCCTCGCGCGGGAACCAGCGGGCGTCTTCGATTTCCGCCGGATCAATCGTGATCTCCCGCGTCAGGGCCTCACCTGCGCAGCCAATCATCAATGACGAGGGGAAGGCCCAGGGTTGGCTGGCCAGGTAGCCGACTTTGCCAACCCGAATGCCCGCTTCTTCGACAACCTCGCGGCGCACGGCGGCCTCGATGGTCTCGCCGGGTTCGATAAAGCCCGCGAGCAGCGAATACATGCCCTCGGGCCACCCTGGGGAGCGTCCCATCAGAACCGAATTTCCGTGCGTGATCAGCATGATGACCACCGGGTCCGTGCGGGGAAAATGCTGCCCGCCGCAGGTATTGCAACTGCGCTGCCATCCCGCTTGCACCCTGGTCGATTCCGCCCCGCACCGGGCGCAGAAACGGTGGCTTACATGCCAATCCAGAACCGATTTTGCGGTGGCCGCCAGTTCCGCGTCCCGCGGGCTTAACCGGGTCATGATCCGACGAAGCTCGGCAAAACAACTGTCGGGCAGGTCGGGGTGGCGCTGCTCGGAGGGGTCCCGGAACTGCGCCAGTTCGGCTTCGTTCAGGCCTTCGGGCGTCCAGGCTGACAGATCATGGGCGAAGACAAGGGTGCCGTCTTCTTCGCGCCCAAGGAACAGCGCCGGCTCGGACGTGGTGACGACAGGGTGATCCATCGTCACGCGCGTCAGGGGGGCAAGCTCTCCGTCGGCCACGAGCGGTTTGCCGCGCCAGAACAGGATCGTCACAGCCCGACCAGCCGACACGGCCGCCGCCAGGGCATCGGCATCACCACGCAGTTCCGCCGCGCGATCAAGACCGCTACCGCCAAAAGTGACGGTTTCCGCGTTTTCCATCCTGTGCTCCCGGTTGCTTCGCCGCTATCGGTGGCATTTTCATGCTGCCTGAGCAAGACCGTTCGCCGCATAGGCGGGTTGATAAGATATTTGAATGAACAACTTAAGGTAGATTAACGCTTGCGCGGTGGTACTAATGGTATAGTAGTCAAAAAGGGGTGCGCGCTGTTCGGCACTTGGGATCAACCGGTTGAATGATACGAAACTCTACATGGGAACAGGCAGAGATTTGAGTGAAGTTTCCCCGTTGCCTGAAGACAGGGATCAACTTTCCAGTGACAAGCCCTGTATTCAGGTCCGGCTTCTGGAGACGACGGATGTGCATTCCAACCTGCTGCCGTTCGATTACTATGCCGACAATTGCGAGACGTCATTTGGCCTCGCGCGTACTGCGAAACTGATCAAGGCGGCCCGTGCTGAGGCGGAGAATTGCCTGTTGTTGGACAATGGAGATTTTCTCCAGGGCACGCCGCTCAGTGATCTCACCGCGCAGCCTGATAGCGGGTGGCAGGGACCGCATCCGGCGGTGACGGCAATGAACTACCTGAGCTACGATGCCGCCGGGATTGGCAATCACGAGTTCAATTTCGGCCTCGACTGGTTGCGCGATGCACTTGCGGATGCGGACTTCCCGGTCACCTGTGCCAATGCGGTAACCGAGCAGGCGGAGGATGTCACCGCGGACAAGACGTTGCTGCCGCCCTACCTGCTTCTTGATCGGCAGATGGTTGATGATCGCGGGGATCTTCATGACCTGCGCATCGGCATCATTGCCCTCCTGCCGCCGCAGATTACCACCTGGGATCATTTTCACCTGCAAGGGCGCCTGACCGCTCGCGATATCATCGAGGCCGCCCGCGCCTGGGTGCCGCGGATTCGGGCCGAGGGGGCGGACATCGTGGTGGCCCTTGCCCATAGCGGGATCGACGGGCAGGACTTCTACCCGATGAAGGAAAACGTGGCGCTGGCCCTGGGCGAATTGCCCGGCATCGACGCCATTCTGGCCGGTCACACCCATGAGGTTTTTCCCGGTCCCGGGACCGCGGATATGGGCGGCGCCAATGCCAATCGCGGGACGCTGAACGGCACTCCCGCAGTCATGGCCGGGTTCCGGGGGTCGCATCTTGGTGTCCTCGATCTCTATTTGCAACGGGGTTCGTCGGGCTGGACGGTTGCCGCGCACCGGTCCGAAGCACGACCCGTTATCGCGCCCGGCGGTGCTGATCCCGCGCCCCCGGACGAGACCCTCAAGGAGCTGCTCTGGCCCGCGCATCAGCATACGCTGAACCTGATCCGCAAACCGCTCGGCAAGACCACGGTTCCGCTGCACAGCTACCTGGCGCTGGTGCGCAACGATCCCGCCACGCAGCTTGTCAGCCGTGCGCAGGCGGCGGCACTGGCCCGCATGGTCGACGGGACCCCGGATGCCGAGTTGCCCATCCTGTCGGCAAACGCGCCATTCAAGACTGGCGGTCGCGGCGGGCCGAAATACTTCACCGAGATCCCGCCGGGTGACTTCCGGTTGCGAAATGCCGCGGACCTTTACGCCTTTCCCAACACGCTGTGCGGACTTCGCTTGACCGGCGCGCAGTTGCGCGACTGGCTGGAACGCGCGGCGGCCTGCTTCAACCGGATCGGCCCGGTGGAGGACGATCAACCCCTGATCAATCCGCGGATGCCGGGCCACAATTTCGATGTGATCGACGGGCTGACCTATTTGATCGACCTGTCGCAACCGGCGCGGTTCGATGACAAGGGCCGGGTGATCGACCCGGCCGCGCATCGCATTGCTGACCTCTGTCATGCCGGGCAGCCGATTGACGAGGAACAGGTGTTTCTGCTCGCCACGAACAGTTTTCGCGCCCATGGCGGCGGCCCCTATCCGCAACTGCCCAAAGAGAGCTTTGCCATCAGCAGCCGCCAGCCGATACGCGATATCGTTGCCCAGTACGTGCAGGACACGACCACGCCGGAGATGACCGCGCAGCCCATCTGGCGTTTCGCGGCCCCGCCTGGCGCCACGGCTGTCTTCGACACCGGGCCGGGCATCCGCCGGTACGCGGATGAACTTGCGGCCCTGGGAGCGACCGATCTAGGCGATACATCCGCGGGCTTCGCCCGGCTGCGCCTGCCGCTTGGCGGACCCACCACGCACAGTCTTGCGAATCCGGGCGGTGCGGCTTATGTAACCCCCTGAGAGGTTGGCGCGGGCGAGCGCCTCGCCAACCCGGTCAGATCCGGAAGGAAGCAGCCGTAACGAGCCCCGCTTGGGTCGTTGTCCAGCCTCTCACCTTACAATCATCTATCCCATTGTAATCAAATAAAACCCTTGCAATACAGGGCGTTTGCCTGTTTGACGGTTACAAATTTGGTTACAAAACGGGTTTGAACATGGCTGGTAAGGTAAGAAATCTGGTGAACCGTTCCGGGCGCTATCATGCGCGCCTTGTGGTGCCGAAAGACCTGCGCGGTATCAACGGTCTCAAGACTGAGATCAGGAAACCTTTGGGCGGTGATTACCGGCAGGCGCTCAAATTGCTGCCGGGTGCAGTGGCTCAGCTTCAACATGAGATTGCCTTGGCAGAACGCAAGCTGCACGGCACCCATGCACCGGCCCGGTATCCCTTGGCACCAGACCAGCTGGCCCTGAGTCACTACAACCAACGTCTCGCCTTCGATGATGAACTGCGTAACGATCCACGGTGGCCATCGGTTGGTCTGGATGATCTCTTGATCGAGCGTCTGCGTGGTGCCGTCGCTGGCCGGTCCAGCGATGATGAATTGCAATCGCTGGTAGGGGATCAGATTGAACGCTTCCGTGCGGCTGGCAACCTGGACGCCAAGAAAGGATCGGACAGGTGGCGGGATATAGCGCGCGCCCTGTGCAGCGCCGAACTGGAAGCGCTGGCGCGAGTAGCTGAGCGCGACGAAGGCGACTTCACCGGCCGGCCAATGGACCCATTGATTGCGAACGCACAGCCGCCAGCGGAACCCACTGAGCCGGTGCGCTTGTCCAAGCTATGGGCGGATTACGTCCAGAGCCGTCAGACGCTCGGCTATATGCAAGACGGTGGTCGCAGGCAGGAACTGGCAATCAAGAGCCTGCGCGAGTTTCTGCGGCACGAGGATGCGGCCAAGATCACCAAGAAGAACATGGCGGATTGGCTGGAACACACCTTGAAGAAGAAACAGCCATCGACGATCAGCAAGGTGTATCTGCCAACGATCCGCAGCCTGTTTAGGTGGGCCGTGGAAAAAGACCTGATGACCGACAACCCTGCCGCCAGCATTCGGTTGGCACCACAGCGCACCGTCCAGAACCGCGAGCGCGGATATACCACGGCCGAGGCTACCGCGTTGCTCAAAGCGGTTCGCGCGTATGAACCGAAGGTGGCACACCACGGCAAGGTCATGGAGGGCCAGAAGGTCACCGCAGCCAAAAGGTGGGTTCCCTGGCTGTGTGCCTTCACTGGTGCAAGGGTGGCCGAGATTACGCAACTTCGGCGCGAGGATTTCCGGCAGGACGGTGATAGCTGGATCGTCCGGATTACCCCCGAAGCGGGTGGCACCAAGACTGGCCAGTGGCGCGACGTTCCTTTGCATACGCAGATCATCAGCCTTGGATTTCTCGATTACCTTGAGGCAGTCAAGAGCGGTCCGATTTTCCACAACGCCAAAGACCCAAAGCAATACCGGACGCACTCAAAGAAGTTGGCAAATCGCGTTGGTGATTGGCTTAGGTTAGAAAACCTAGTGCCGGACGGTGTGCAGCCGTCGCATGGCTGGCGGCACCGGTTCAAGACCGTTGGGCGTGAACTAGGCATCCAAGATCGTATTCTGGACGCCATTCAAGGCCACGCCGCGCGCACTGCTGGCGACGAATACGGCGACGTTACGATCCAAACGAAGATTGCGGCTATCGAAAAGTTGCCGGATTACAAACTGAATTAGCCAGCCGCCAAGTCGTAGTGGTTACTTGCAGGCGTAAGCATCCGCTTGGACAACCGTTTGTGCTTGCGACGTTGACGACGCTGAAACAACGAAGGCGTTACCACCGCGTCGCGCGACCTCGTTTCTGACTTTGTTGTAAGCACTGTTCACGTCCGCCGCCACATCAATCCCCATGCTCTCGCCCCCTGTGACTGGTCCAAGGAACTGGCAGGTGTCCGTCATATTTGGGTTTATCTGTCGAACTCGCTCAGCGCCGGGTTCAAGTGCAGTCGAGCAAGCGCCAACTGTAGCAGCCGTTATCAGAAGTATGAAAGATCGCATGTTATGTGCCTGTATTCTTTGTAGATTCGTTCCGGGGACAACATTTGCGCAATTTAAGGTTGTCCACAACGGAAAACTACCAGATTAGATTCTCAAGTAAGTAATTGTTATAATATAACACTTTTAGGATTCACCTCTGAAGCTCAGTGTGGTAACATGATACCTCAAACGTTATTTTGACGGTATCAAATGGCATTCTCAAAATTCAAAAAGGTTTTCGGTTTTCAGACCGAAGAAAAGGCAGTGTCGCTTATTGACGCCGCCGCATTGGAACTCTTTGGGGCAACACCCACCACGGCAGGCATCACTGTTGGCCCAAGTAGCGCCATGCGTGTTCCAGCGGTGGCATGTGCCGTTGGCCTGATCGCTGACACCATCGGTAGCCTACCGGCGAAGGCCTATCAGCGGTCAGACAAGCAAGCCGCCGACGATCACGCGGCACACCGTATCGTCCACGACATCGCAAACGAGTGGACCAGTGCGGAACAGCTTCGCACCGAATTGACCGCCGACGCACTGTTGACCGGGAATGGTTTTGCCCTGGTCAATCGTCTCACAGATGGCACCCCTTTCGAATTGCACCGGATCGACCCCGGCAACGTCAAACCCGAAACAGCACCAGACGGCGAACCATTCTACATCATCAAGACCGCAAACGGTGACGTGCAGCGCAGCTATCAGGACGTGTTGCACATTCAACCCTTTGGCGGCGTCGCACCGATCACTTTGGCCCGTGAGGCCATCGCACTGGCCATCGCTTTCGAGCGTCACATTGGCGGCGTGTTTGCAAATGGTGGCCGTCCATCCGGGATCATCAAGTCTGAAAAGACGATGGACCACAGCACCAAACTCAACATTGCGGACAGTTGGTTTAAGAACCACAGCGGCAATAGGGCAGGCGGCACAGCCATCCTTGATGAAGGCATGGACTACAAGCCGCTAAGCATGACGCTGGCAGATACCCAATTCGCCGAAAACCGCCTTGAGCAAATCCGCGAGATCGCGCGCGCCTTCCGGGTGCCGCCAACCATGCTCTTCGAACTGTCACGCGGCACGTGGTCAAACACCGAAGAAATGTTCCGGCAGTTTCACACGGTCACATTGAAACCGTGGCTCAAGCAATGGGCTTGGGCCTATTCGCGTGTTCTGTTGACGCCAGAGGAAAAGGCCAGCCATTGCATCGAATTTGTCACCGATGATCTGCTGACCACGGACGTTGCAGCACGTGCGACCTCATACGCTCAGTATCGCGCCGCTGGTGTCATGACCGCCAATGACGTGCGCAAAGGCCTCAACCTGCCTGCGCTGGCTGGTGGTGACGAGCTTTCCAACCCTTACACGACCTCCAACAAGGATAGCGCCGATGCAGCTTAAAGCTTTCTTTGGCGATGGCGACCACGCCTTTGCCCTGACCGATGACATGATCGCGGAACTGGAACGCCTGAGCGGTCTGGGCATCGGCGCTTTGTATCTGCGCGCCGTGAATATGGATTTCAGCTTGGCCAATTTGGTCGAGATCATCCGGCTTGGCCTGATCGGCGGTGGTGCCGACCCCAAGACAGCCATGCAGCTAACCGACACCTACGCGCGGAACCGTCCGATTGCGGAACTCTATCCGCTGGCGATGGACATCCTAGACGCCCGTTGGGGTGACACCAAAGACAAGGAAATCGACGATGAATGAGCGTATCGAAATCAAGGCCGCGCTGGACGTATCCGAAACAGGCGAGATCACTGGCGTTGCATGGCCCTTTGGGAGCGCAGACCGCGTTGGCGACGTGATCGAAAAGGGGGCCATTACCGCACCCGAAACCCTGCCCATGCTTTTCAGCCACGATCAGGCGCAGGTGATTGGCGTTTGGGATAGCATCGCGGAAAGCGACGAAGGCCTGACCGTCAAAGGTCGCTTGCTGATCGACGATGTAGAGCGCGCCCGTGAAGTGCGCGCCATGATCCGCGCCAAGGCTGTGTCAGGCCTGAGCATCGGCTTTGTCACTCAAAAATCCACACCCAATCGCAAGGGCCGCACGATCAACGCGCTGACCCTGCATGAAGTCTCAGTTGTAGCGGTCCCGTGCCATCCGGGCGCTCAAATCACATCCCTCAAGTCCGATGGCACCAACCCTGAAAGGAATTCCACTATGGAAAACGAAGAAGAAATCGAAAACGGCCAGAACACCCCGGCCAATGATCCGCAGATCGACACCAAAGCCTTTGACGAAATCAAAGCGCGCCTGGACAAGATCGAAGCCAAGGCCAACCGGCCCCAAGGTGTTCACGTTACTGGCCCTGTGAACGGCCAAACGGATGAGCAAAAGGCCTTTGGTAGCTTCCTGCGTCGTGGCGTAGAGCGCATCACACCGGAAGAAGTCAAAGCCCTGACCGTCGCAAATGATGCAAGCGCCGGTTATCTGGCCCCTGAGCAATTCGGTAATGAGCTTATCAAGCTGCTGAACGAATACAGCCCGATCCGGTCATATGCGCGTGTTATCCAGATCAGCGCACCGCAGATCACCTATCCGCGCCGCGTGTCTGGCACTGCCGCGACCTGGGTGACTGAAATCGAAGATCGCACCGAAAGCGGCATGGCCTTCGAGCAAGTCACACTGACACCGCACGAGCTTGCCACCTTCACAGATGTGTCGCACCAGCTTCTGGAAGACAACGCCTACAACCTCGAAGGCGAGTTGATGGCTGACTTTGCTGAGACCTTCGGCAAGACCGAAGGCCTGGCATTCGTCAAAGGCACCGGCACTGGCCAGCCAACGGGCATCATGGCAGCTACCAACGGTATCCTTGAGGTGAAAACCGGCGCTGCTGCTGCGTTCCCGGCATCCAATCCTGCGGACGTGCTGATCGGCATGTATCACAAGATCGCCACCACCTATGCGCAGTCTGGTGTTTGGCTGATGAACCGCAACACACTGGCCGTGCTGCGGCAGTGGAAAGACGGAAATGGCCGTTACCTCGTGATTGACCCGATCAGCGAAGGCGCACCCACAACCTTGCTGGGCCGTCCCGTGGTTGAAATGCCGGATATGGACGATATCGGTGCCAACAAATTCCCGATCCTCTTCGGTGATATGAGCGGCTACCGCATTGTTGATCGCGTTGGTCTTTCCACGCTGCGCGACCCGTTCAGCATCGCCACAAAAGGCCAGGTGCGTTTCCACGCTCGCAAGCGCGTTGGTGCTGACCTGACGCACCCTGACCGCTTTGTGAAACTGAAGGTTGCGGCATAAGTCATGACCTTCCGGCCAGCATATGACATCCCCCTGAGCTACGGTGGTCACACCGTTTGGCTCAGGCCGTCATTGCTGGCGGCAACACGTCTGGAAGCCCTGCATAATGGCTTCCCGGCATTGCTGACCAAAGTGCAGCAACACGACACGGCGACGATCAGCGAGCTTATCACCTACAGCGCCACAGATCGCACAGCCGCGCATCACCTCATGCGCAGTATGCGCGACAAGCCCTTGCGTGAGTTGCAAGAGGCCGTTCTTGGCCCTGCACTGGCCCTAATCACGGCCTTTATGACGCCCTTCCCGGACGAAGCTGGCCCAGATGCCAAGCCGGTAAAGTCTATGCCGTGGGGTGACGTATTCGCCGACCTCTACAAGCTGGCTACCGGATGGCTAGGCTGGCCACCAGAGACCGCATGGAACGCCACCATGCCGGAAATCCTGAAAGCGTTTGAAGGCCACACGGAACACCTCAAAGCCATTCATGGCAGCGCCGACGATGAGCCGGAAAGCAACCTTTCCCCGGCACAACGCCAAGCCAATATCGACGCTGGCCTAGACCCTGAATTCGACCGCGCAGGCCTACACGGCCTCAAGGGCAAAGGCAGGTTCTAATGCCACGTCCACCGTATCTCTGCACGTGTGGCCGCAAGGTAGCGCACGGAACTATTTGCCGCTGCCGTCGGGCCGCCATCCGCGAGCGCAAAGCACGCCACGACGCCAACCGCCCAAGTGCCTCACAGCGCGGCTATGGCGCTGAGTGGCGCAAAGCACGTGCTCAGTATCTCAAGCATCACATCTGCTGCGCACGTCCCGGATGCAACGCCAAAGCAACCGTTGTGGATCACATCAAGCCGCACAAAGGCGACAAGGGTTTGTTCTGGGATCGAGCCAATTGGCAGGCGCTTTGCGCACCCTGTCACAATCGTCACAAACAAAGATGGGAGAACATAAAATGTTCTCAATAAATCGCGCGACCTTGAAGACGACTACCTGTCGAACGCTCAAATCGGAAATTGTGAGTAGTATTGGACTGGCAGTGTTTGTTGGGCCCACTGCCCGTAACAAAACTAAATTTACCATCTTGGTTCAGGCAAACTGGACAAATGAAGTGGATCGGTTGCCCTTCAGCAAACTCTTCTTTCAATTTGAAAACCAAATCACCAACCGCAGTTTCAAAAAGCTCGTAGCGTTCCTTTTGTTCATGAAATTCGTCAATTCGGCGAAGCTCTTTTCTCAGCGAAACGATTGCGTCGCTCAATTCTACATTCATCAGATTTACTGCAGTCAACTGAGAAGCGAGATCATTGAGCAAAGCACTTGCCTGATCCTTGTCGACTTTGTCGCCACTAGCAAACAGCGTCTTGAGTTTGTTTGCAGTCGAAGCCGCCTTGTCGGTAACGCCAAGTGCTCCACTGGCAAGACCCATGATGCTTTCAATACTAGTCAAGTCCATTTCGGTCGCCCTTCCAACACTCATAGCAGGACTTGGCAGCCTACCGATTGCATCAATGTAGATCAACTGCTGGCGGGGGTGGGTTCCGACTTTCCAGAGGCTTTAGGGACCGGCGCGGGAACCGCCGCACAAGATACGTCGAATTTACGTTTTTTGAAGAAAGCGAGCTAACCCATGAATACGACCCAAGCCGAAGAACTGTTGCCGCTTTTGAAGTCGCAGTTGAACCTCGATCACGATCTGGACGACGCATTGCTGACCCATAAGCTACGCGCTGCCGGAACATGGATCGAAAACTTTGTTGGCGGCGATTTCCTGACCAATGATCCGATCATGACCGAAGCCGCGTTGCAGCTTGCGGCCTATTGGTATGAGCAGCGCGAGGCAGCGGCAGATCAGCGCCTTTTGGAAGTGCCGTTTGGCGTCCACGAGCTTTTGAACCGCTACCGGCGCGTTGTCACCGGGCGGCACTGGTGAGGAGCTGCTATGTCAATCACCAAGGATTCAAAACGGCTGGAAAAGCGCCTTAAGGCCATCCCCGGCGACGTGCTGGACGGATTGCGCCCTGCGCTTGTGAAAGGGGCGCAGGATATCGCGGATGCGATGGAAACGCTTGTGCCAGAAGACACCGGCGACCTGCAAAACACCATCACGGTAACAGGGCCAAACGATACGACGCCAGCCTATGCGGCAGGCGGTGGCAAGCGCACCGCTGGACCACAACAGGCCCTTGTGACGGTAGGCAGTCCAGAGGTGCGGTATGGGCATATTGTCGAATTTGGCAGCGTCAAAACAGAGGCGCAGCCGTTTATGCGTCCAGCGTTCCGGCTGAAAAAAGCCAAGGTTATGCGCCGGATTCAAACCGCCGTGAACAAGGTGATTAAGAAAGCGGGTAAGCCATGACCGAACCATCCATCGCATTCCAGACCGCATTGCGCGGCGCATTGATTGCTGACCCGGCAGTGAGTGGCCTAGTGCAAGCCGATCACGTCCGGGCAGGCTCTACGCGGCCAGATAACAGCCCGTCGATCATCTTGGCCAATCCGCAATTGATCCACCTGGGCCGCACGGCGGGTGGCGAATACATGACGCGCGTTTACCTCGACCTGCACGTCTGGGCCATCGAAGACGGTGCGGATATGGCGCGCCAGATCGGCGGTGCGGTCAGCGTGGCGCTTTGGGATAAGCCGCTGGCCGATGAAATCGGGATCGACGAATACGCCCGGCCAAGTTTCTCATATGTGCGTGACCCTGACCCGGAACGTGCTTTTTGCCACGGCGTAGGCACCGCCGAAGGCGCAATTCGGTGGAGCGTGTAACCATGCTGAAATCAGGCAAGCTAGATCGCCAGATCACAATTGAGCGTCAGACCGAAACGGTGGCGGCAAGTGGTGCCGTGTCGAAGGTCTGGGCAACCGTCGCCACGATCCGCGCCGAACTGGTGCAGCGCAGCGCCAAGGAATTCCTGACCGGATATGGCGAGGCCGAAACCGGCAGCTTGGTATTCCGCACCCGCTACCATCCCGGTTTGAACATCACCACGGCAGACCGCGTGACCTTTGATGGCGACGCATATGACATCGACGAAACCGCCATATTGGGTAGGCGTCGCGCGCAAGAGTTGCGCGTTGTGCGGAAAGGATAACCCATGTTCAAGCGCCAAGAGAAAATCACCATCTACGCGGACGATCATTTTTGGACGCAGGTTGAGGTGGAACGTCCCGGCAGTGTCGATCCGCTCAACCTGAGTGCTTTCACCGTGACCGCCTTTGCAGTCGGCAATGGGTGCAAGATCGACCTTACCACCCGGATTGATGACGCTGCCAAAGGCCTCGCATCGGTGCGGCTCGAAGGCTTTGAACCCGGCACCTATGCCCTGCGCATGGACGTGGACGATGGCGCGTCAAATCAGGTTGTTGTGGATGCAGATTTGGAGGTGCGGAAATGAGCGTGCACAGTCGCGGCGTGAAACCGCCAGTTTCACCAGACAGCGAGGCTTTGGCGAAAGCAACGCCAGTGCCGAAACATCTGGCACCCCACGCTAAGGCAGAGTGGCGGCGCATCATGCCGCAGCTTATTTCCCGGCGCATCATCACAAAAGCCGATTTGGCGGGCGTTGAAAGCTATTGCGTTGCGGTTGGTGCGTCCAAGCTGATCGCCGAAACCATGACAAAGGGTGACCTGCCAGATTTGAGGCTTGGCGGCCTGCAAATCCGCTACATGCAGACCGCACGCCAGCTTGCCGCCGAATATGGCCTGACACCGACATCACGCGCACGCATCGGCAGTGCCGCGCCAGAAGATGACAGCGACAACCCGTTGGCAGTGAAATGACAGACACTAGCGCGTTCCCAGATTGGATTTATGACGAAAGTCCTATCCCGGACCCATTGGGTTACGGGGAACGTGCTGTGCAATTCCTGCGCCGCTTGCGCCATCCGGCCAGCGGTGCACCGGGCAGGGCTTTCCAGCTTGCACCATTCCAAGAGCGGATCGTGCGGCGTATCTATGGGCCACGCCATGAAGACGGCAGCCGGATCGTGCAAAACGTGTTCCTCTTGGTGCCGCGCGGCAACCGCAAGACCAGCCTAGCGGCGGCGCTGTCACTGCTGCACACCATCGGCCCGGAAAAGGTGCCAGCGGGGCAGGTGATCTTTGCGGCGGCAGATCGCGAACAAGCTGGCATCGGTTTCAGGGAAGCGGCCAACATCATCCGCGAGGATAAGCGCCTGGTCGCGGCCACCAAGATTTACGACGCTTTCAACAGTGCAAAACAGATCGTCTACAAAGCCGAAGACGTGACCTTGCGCGCCATTTCCAGCGATGGCAGCGCGGCACATGGCCTTACCCCAACCTTTACCCTGATCGACGAAATCCACGTCTGGAAGGGTCGCGACCTTTGGGAGGCTCTACGTTCTGGTGCGGCCAAGGTCGATGACAGCCTGACCGTGATTGCGACCACAGCGGGCAGGGGAGCCGAAACCCTTGCGGCTGAGCAATTCAACTACGCGCACCGCGTCGCTACTGGCGAGATCGACAACCCGGCATTCCTGCCGATCTTGTTTGCCGCTGGACCAGATGACGATTGGCAGGACGAGGATATGTGGCAAAAGGTCAATCCCGGCCTCGAACATGGCTTCCCAAGCCTTGAGGGTTTGCGGACACTCGCCAAAGAGGCAGAGCACCGGCCAGCCGACAAAGCTGCATTTTTGCAATTCAACCTCAATGTCTGGCAGGCCAATAGCCGTGATCCGCTTTTCGACATGGCCACCTATGACAGCCGCGAATTTGAGATCGACCTGACCGATTTGGAAGGCCTGCCGTGTTACTTGGGCGTTGATATGTCGATCAGCGGCGACCTGACTGCCGTTGTTGCGGCTTGGCGGCACGATGACGGCCAGATCACGATTTACCCTTGGCTATTCGTGCCGGGTGAAGACCTCAAAGGCCGGGCAGATCGTGATGGCCTGCCATATGAGCAATGGCACGAAGAGGGCCTGATCCACGTGATACCTGGGCCGATCATCGACCCCGTGGAAATTGAGACGCATATCACGGAAATCTGCGCGCGTTTCGACGTGGAAGAGATCGCATTCGATCCGCACTTAGCGCGCCAGACCATGCAGCATCTTTACGACGATGGCTTGCCAACCATCGAATTCCGCCAGACCCCGCTCAACATGGGCGTGGCGGCTGGTGATCTGGAACGCACGGTCAATGGCGAACTGATCCGCCACAATGGCCATGCGGCACTGCGCCAGCACTTCGATAGCGTGGTTGCATCCCGGAATGAGACGACCGGCCTGATCCGGCTGCACAAGGGCAAGCGCACGGATCGGATCGACGGTGCCGTTGCATCGGCAATGGCCGTCAGTCGCGCCTGTGCCGCCGAGAGCAACAAATCCGCATACAACACCCAAGCCGAAGGGCTTTTCGTTTTCTAGAAAGGAAACATCATGGAAAATCTGACTGGCCTTGTGGTCGATATCGAAGCCCGGATCGACAAGCTGGAAAAGGGCCTCGCACGTGCGAACCGCGCACAGCGCCGCGCCAGTGGTCAAATGGAGCGCCGCGCACGCCAAAGCGCCACGCGCTTGCGTAACACATATGGTGAGGCCACAGACGGGATCGCCGCTAGCTTCAAGAAACTTGGTCCTGCCGTTGTTGGCACCCTGAGCGTTGCGGCGGTCTCTGGTGTGGCACGGAATATCCGCCGCGTTGTGCGCGAAACCGCCAGCTTGGGCGATGAGGCAGAGCGTGCCGGATTGTCATTGCAAGCCTTCCAAGAACTGCAATTCGTCGGCAGTCAAAACCGTATCGGCATGGACGCCCTGACCGATGGCCTTAAGGAAATGAACCTGCGCGCCGATGAATTCATCGTGACGGGCAAGGGCGCTGGTGCCGAAGCATTCGCACGGCTGGGCTTTGACGCATCCGAACTGGCACAGAAACTCAAGAACCCGTCTGAATTGTTTCTGGAGATCGTCGGGCGGCTTGAGGATTTAGACGACGCAGCGCGCATCCGCGTGGCCGATGAGATTTTCGGCGGCACTGGTGGCGAACGGTTTGTGCAATTGATTAGCCGTGGTGAGGCAGCTTTGCGCCAGACAATCGCAACAGCGCACGACACTGGCGCGGTGCTGGACCAAGAGTTGATCGACAAGGCCGCAGAACTTGATCGCCGCTTTGACGCCCTGACCACGCGCGTTGCCAACTTCGGCAAGCGTGTCGCGGTTGAGGTTGCAGACGCTGGCCACAAGATCGCCACCCTGCGCACCGATCTGGATGACCTGTTCCGGTCCACAGATCAGGCGCGTGGCCTTTTGGGCGATGAGGTATCCGAAACGCTGGCGAAAGACAGCGACGCTGTGAAAGCCAACAAAGACGAGATCAACGCCCTGCGCCGCCAGTATGAAGCCCTTGGCGACGAAGCTGACCGCCAAAGCGCAGCCATGTTGCAGGCCAGCAATATCATGCGCCGTTTCGGCTATGATGAGGCCGCGCAACTATTGGCAGATGCTGCGCTGAAAATGCGCGACCTGTCCGGCGCAATGCAGGCTGGCGAGATCAGTGCCGATGAATTTGAGCACGAACTGAGCAAAGCCGCCACCACGGCACAGACCGCATTGGCCACCATCGAAGACGTGGACAAAGCTGGTTTCTCAAATGTGATTGCTGGCATCGGTGGCCTGATTACCCGGCTAGGAGAGGCCGCACAGAAAGCCCGTGAATTGCGTAAGGCCCTGCCAGGTGCAAATTCGGATGGCAGCACAGACGGGCCGCGCAACTATCAAGGCAGCGGTGCGACCCCTGCAACCGCAGCCGGGAATGATCTGGTGTTGCCACAAGCGGTAGGCACCAGCGTGCGGCCACGCCTGCCAAGCGCCAATGCGACCTTTGGCACCCCGGACGTGTCAACGGGTGGCGGCGATAGTGGCCGTTCCGAAAGCGACTATCAGCGCGAGATTGCGGCCATTGCCGAAGAGACAAACGCCCTGCGTATCGAAGCCCAAGCACTTGCAGACCTGACCGGCGCGCGGCGTCGCCAAGGTGACGCAATCGAGTTTGCGCGCACCAAGGCGGAATTGTTGAACGCGGCATTGCGGTCTGGCGTTGCTGATACCCCGGAACTGCGCAGCCAAGTTGACCAGCTTGCCGGTGAATTTGTGCAAGCTGGCGAGGCAGCGCAGAAAGCCGCAGATCAGATCGCAGACGTGCAAGCGGCCAGCCGCAAAGGTGCGGAAAGTATCGCGGATGTTTTCGCAGGCATGGCCACAGGCGCGCTTTCTGCCAAAGAGGCCGTTGGGCAATTGATCCTAGAGGTTATCAAGCTGAGCCTGAAAAAGCGCATTCTTGAAGCGGCTAATGGTGCCGGTGGTGGCTTGTTCAGCGGCTTCCTGAAAATCCTTGGCGGCGGTTTCGCGAGTGGCGGTTACACTGGCCACGGTGGGAAACATGAGCCTGCTGGGATTGTTCACCGTGGCGAATATGTATTGAGCAAAGCGGCCACCAGCCGCATCGGCGTCGCCAATCTCGAAGCACTGCACAGCGCCGCCAAACGTGGTTACAGCGGTGGTGGGCTGGTAACATCCGTCAATATCCCCAAAGGTGGCTCTACGGGCCATTCTGGCGGTTTTGGTGCCGCGCCAGTAGTAAATATCAGTGCGCCCGTGAACGTCCAAGGGTCGAGCGGCACACCGGAGCAAAATCAGGATTTGGCCAAGCGTATGTCTGTCGAAATGGAAAAGACCATGCGCGGAGTGGTTGTTGATGAAATGTCACGGCAAATGCGGCCCGGCAACATGATGGCCCGGAATTGAAAATTGCAAAATCAGCTACCAGATTCTCGTAAGCTCTGGCAGTTCATTCGTTACGATAAACAAGAATGGGATGAACAAAGCTACCGTCGTGAAAAACGCCAAAAGGGCGGCTTTTGGATCGCCTGCTCCCAATAGGACATCTTTTCTTAGAAGTAGGGGAGGTTCGACATTTAAAGCTTCAAGGGCAACGTTAATAATAAGTAGTGTCAGCATAAACGGCCAAAATAGGCCCCAAGATAATATGCAAATTGGAATCATAATAATTGTGAGCAATAGAATGGATATGTTTTCCAATAAGTTGCCGACGCGTTGTTTTTGCGGCTCGCTTTCAGAAATTTTCGAACTTGAAATGGATTTTCTGATATCGGCATAAGAAGTAATTGTTGAAACAATTGAACGTAATAAGACAGTCCCAACCAATGTGGAATCTACTAGCCAATCAGGAATGTTGAACGGAACCCAAAATAGCAACGTGTCCGTGATCCACGCTTTCACAATCCGCCAATGCTCCATTACCCCGAATTCATACCATTCGCGCCACTCAACTATACCGTCAGCGAGGCCGGATAGGCCGATCCAAGCGAGCAACATCAAGAAGGTTTGGACGACAAAATTTTTCATACCACCTTCTTGAGGTTAGTAGATTCCAAGACAAATGCTTGGCGCCAAGACCAAGCATTTACTCACTTTTGGAGGATCGCTGTGAAAGAATTTCCTGGAATTCTTCTCTCGACATCGGCGGGTCCCCATTTGGTGGATAAGTTTCCCAATATTGGCCTACCTTGCTGTCGCGTCTTGAAGAAAGAACCGACGCTACAAATTTCGATGCTTCGCCTACTAGAAAATCATCCAGTTGGTCATTCACATTACCACCGCTTGTAGCCAAGTAACTACCTTGGAATAGCGTTGCGTTATACTCAGTGGAGAAAGTCTGTCTTCCCTGCCAACCACCCAGAGTCATGGAAACATACGTATTCACGCCAAAGTTCGCTGATACAGCACACAAACCGTTTTTTGTCCGGTAGCCAAAAGCCGAAATAACCGCGTAGACGGTCTGGTAGTTGTAAAACGCAGGCTGATAGTCGATGACCGATATGTTGTTTTGTTCAAAGATCAGATGAATTTTGGACTGAATAGAAGACGAATTCGTCCAACAGTTATCGGTTACCTGATCGAACACCGCTAACTTGCCGTGCTTAATTAGACCGATTGAGTTCTCTTCCGGTATGTAAATTGGGGTCTCTTGTGGAGATTGCTCTTGAGCGTGTAAAGACGACGTAACAGAGGCCAATATTGTAAAAACTATTATTTTATGCACCGCGTGTTTCCTTAGCAGGTTGTCGCGCCTCTCTCACTTTAGCATTCATGTATTTTCTCGCAATGGAGTTATGGATTGCAACTCTGGCAACGCAGGTTTGTCAGTAAAGAGCTTTCCCAAAGCCGCCTGAGAACTCTACCCTGAGATTTAAAGTTCTTGAAAAAATGTGCTATAGTTGTGCTGTTTTCTAAATTGGGAGTAACTTAAATGAGACTTATTTCATTAGTAGCGGCGTTTGGTTTCTTAGCGGTCGGTTCTGCCTCTGCGGATGATTGCTTTGGAAAGAACGAACTCACCGGGAAAATAGACCCGAATGCCTCTGAGGCTACGAGTCATCCAATACAAAAATTTGAAGTCAATCTAGACAGCATGAAAGCCAGAATTGGCGCCAATGATGGCGTGGTCACGCGAGCCTATTGCAACAACCAGAATGATGGAACCAAGACCATCGAGATGCAGATCTCAGCGCACATAGCTTACGATTGCAAAGGGTTTGTTTTCGGCGCCTCCAGCAATACTGTGGAGATGCAATGCGATGGCAGCAATACAAGCAAAAACAAAGTTACTGCCAAGTTGTCAAAATTCTGATTGAGTAATTTTTGAATTTTGGGGGCATTTCTGCCCCCAAAAATTCTTAATGGCTATAGAAAGCAATCATTACGTAGATGATGGCCAAAGCCAAATACAGGTAAAATAGCATTTGCTCTTCCTCAATATTATGTTTTGAAAATAAGTTCTTACGTAGTCAAACTACACCTGTATTTATGTGCTCTATCCGATTTAAAGTTGCTTGATTTCGAAAAAGTTGTGGATAACTCAAAAAAGTTTGCCGAACTGTGTGGGAGCTATTTTTGCCTTGCGAAACTACTTATACACCAGTAGTATTGGTCAACGAAATTTTGACTAGGAAATCCATAAGTGCCCCAGAATCCCGGTATTAAACTTCCCCCAGAACGTGTCCATCAGCTCAAGTCCATTGGCGAGAAGTGGAACATGAATGTCGTCGACGTGATCGGCGAAATGGTAAACCAACAAATTGAAAAAGGCGTGATCGAGCCCGGCGTCCCCGGTATCGAAGTCAGCAAGCACGGAAAGCGTTTTCACTTCGACGTTTTGAACGATCTCCAAGAGACCACTCAGAACATGGGCGACAAGCTGCGTGAAGATCGTTTGTTGGCCGCAGACGAGATGCGCCAACTTGCCAAATCGCTGCGTGAGTCCATGGGCGTTCCCAAAGGGGGAGACCTTTTGCCGACACCCAAAGGTTTCCAACTAAAGCGGCGTGGCACCAGCTTAAAACTGTTGAACGTCAAAACTGGTGTTGAACGGACGTTAGCGCCAGGTATCGCCCGTGATATTGCTCAGTCGATCAACAAGAAATTGAACGAGGTGTCCTAGTAGGTCTGGGCTTAGTGTCATGGGAAAAATTGCGGAGAAATCAGACACCCCAAAAGATGCTTTGGCCCATGAAATAAAGGGGGCAGGGGCATCTGGCGATATGCGTTGTCTAGTTAATACACCCCCACACACACCAAACCACACCCCTTCCACCACCAATACCACCCCAATAACCACCCTTATCAAGTCACCCAAAGCACAAGCCTACATCAAGCAATCACGTGCACACACCAAGCGCCAGGCATCCCGTGCAGCCACCATCAAGCAACGCACAGCCCTTCCGACATCATCATGGAAACACGCCACCCAGGATGAGAAGTTCCGCTACGCTGGCCATGCTGCGGATCGTGCCGGTGGTGTAGCTTTCAGCCTCAACCTCTCTGATGACATTCAACGCAAGCTACAGGATCACAAAAACCCGATCCGGGCATTCACAGATCGTCTCAATCGTGAACTGAAAGAACATGGCCTTGCCGGTGTGCCTTATGCCCTGACACTCGAACACAGCGCCAAGGACAAGCTGCACGTTCATGGGTTCGCCATTGCACCACAAGACACCTTACAGGCCCTTGGTGACTCTCTCCGGGCCGCTGGTGGTGTTGTGGTAGGCAAGGGCAGGGGCAGGCAACTCAAGCTGGATCAGATCACCCAAGGAACGGGCTGGGCGCACTACTGCGGCAAGCACCTTGGCACTACCGATAACAAGCTGGCAGGTAACGCGCGGTATTTCCTGAGCCAGAGCATGACCAAGACCGCCCGTGAGTTTGCAGGCAGTAACTGAGATAGTTTCCCATTTCTGCTTTTAGGGGATTCACACCGGATTCCGAAGGTGGTAATATGATACCGCTGCACAGGCATGTGCATCTCAATAGCGTCCGGGTATCGAGATCATCGGTTTAGTCAGCCCGGACGCTTGCACTTAGTTGATCAGAATTACACTGCGTTCCAGTGGGATCGATCATTTGTTTTGTTACAGAAATCCCTAGAAATTCCAAACAAGTTATGGGGCAAGTCGAAGTAATTGGAAAAACAAGCGCCAAAAAACTGCAAGCGCACTTCTTGACCATACCAAACCGCGGCTTATGTCGAGTGCGGAGTAGTAGACGGCGTGACCATGTTTTTTCTCTACGTCACGCCGCCTACAGCTTCATTAACGCCTGAGCCCCTTAGTGGGGTTCAGGCGGGCTATCGCAGGATTTGGTGACCGCAACATATGCGCATATGTCACCTTCCGTTTTCCCTTCCTGCGCTTCAATCCAAGCAGCTATTGAAGCGAACGAACCTAATATTCCAATTAGAGTTACAACCGCCTTTAGGGCTTGGATAGGAAAGCTAGGGCGCTTGTCCATACTCATTCAGTTAATAAAAAAATGGATTTTGGAAAGAGTAGTCTTGGAAAGTTTATGTGGCGAGCACCCTTATTGAATTGCAAAATTTCTTTAAATCGTTGTTTTAAAATGATTTAAAAAATCTCCATTCGAACTGAAATAAACCAATTCTATTGGTGGAAATTGTTGCAAAGTGGTGACATTCCACAACATCCGTGATCTTTTTTAGAGTTATGAGAAGTTGATAGATCGATTGCCACAGAACAGGCATGGAAGCCAACTTCCATACCCTGCAAGTTGCACGCGCGAAGGTGGCGCACTGGGTGCTTGCTGATCCGGAGTTTGTGCCAAACTTTGAGCGCATAGAGTTAGAAACAGCAGTCGGTGAAGCGGGCCAAGATGAAATGGAACACGCACGCGCCGTCGTCACACTGCAATAGTTCATAAACGGCGATCACAATCGCTGATTACTTGTAACACTTGATCCATTTTTCGGACGGTTACATCGTTACAAATCCACATTTAAGATATTGATTTATATGAAATAATATCGTTGTCCAGCCTCTCACCTTTCTTCCCTCGAAATAGCCATAGCTCCCCCCTTAAAACGGCGCCATTTGCGCTTGCGCAACCTATCAATTGCCATTCCCCGGCGGATTGTCTAAACGCGCCCCTGTTCATGACACCATGAGCGCCGGTCGCAGCCTACCCGGCTTCAAAACAAGGATGAAACAATGAAAACACTTGTCATCTGCTCCGGCGGATTGGATTCCGTTTCGCTTGCCTGCAAGGTCGCGACGGAACGGGAATTGCTGGGCCTGGTCTCATTCGACTATGGCCAGCGTCACAGGAAAGAACTGGCCTATGCCGCGCGCGCCGCTGAGCGGCTTGGTGTGCCGCATGACCTCATCGACATGAGCGCGATCGGGCGATGCCTGAGCGGCTCGGCCCTCACCGACGATCTCGATGTGCCGGACGGGCATTATGCCGAGGACACGATGAAGGTGACCGTTGTACCCAACCGCAACGCGATCATGCTGGCTGTGGCCTTTGGCGTGGCCGCGGCCAAAGGCGCCGACGCGGTGGCCGCCGCGGTGCATGGCGGCGATCACTTCATCTATCCCGATTGCCGCCCGGAGTTCATCGACGCTTTCCAGGCGATGCAGGACAAGGCGCTGGATGGTTATGCCCAGGTGGCGCTTTACACGCCCTTCGTGCATCTCCCGAAATCCGCCATCGTCACCGAAGGCGCGCGGCACGGCACGCCCTTTGGCGACACGTGGTCCTGCTACAAGGGCGGTGATCTGCATTGCGGGCGCTGTGGCACCTGCGTCGAGCGGCGCGAGGCCTTCGATATCGCGGGTGTCACCGATCCAACGGTCTATGCCGATCCGGAGTTCTGGAAATCCGCCGTGGGGGCCGCGTGATGTACCGGATCACCAAGGAATTCCACTTTTCCGCCAGCCATCAGCTTTGCGGCCTGCCCGACGATCACCCCTGCGCGCGGATGCACGGGCACAACTA
Organism: Roseovarius sp. MMSF_3359; assembly: GCF_030733385.1. Taxonomy (GTDB): domain Bacteria; phylum Pseudomonadota; class Alphaproteobacteria; order Rhodobacterales; family Rhodobacteraceae; genus Roseovarius. The sequence continues at coordinate 204,515 of NZ_JASHJC010000001.1, forward strand.
TATCGTCGAGGTCGAGTTGAGCGCCGCAGCACTTGATGGCAACGGCTTTGTGCTCGACTACCGCGAATTGGCGCCGCTCAAACGCTATATCGACGATGAGTTGGACCATCGGCACCTCAATGACGTCTTTGGCCATGACATGGTGACGTCCGAGCGGCTGGCGCAGGAGATCTTTGACTGGTGCCACGCCCGGTGGGCGCAGGTCAGCGCCGTGCGCGTGTCGGAGACGCCGAAAACCTGGGCGGAATACCGGCCGTGACGCGCCTGCGCATCTCCGAGATCTTCGGACCGACGATACAGGGCGAGGGGGCCGTGATCGGCGTACCGACCGTGTTCGTGCGCGCCGGTGGCTGCGATTACCGCTGTAGCTGGTGCGACAGCTTGCATGCGGTTGACCAGGCCCATCGCCAGGAATGGAAGCCGATGACGCCGGACGAGGTCTTGGCGCACATCCGAACCCTTTCGGGCGATCACCCCCTCACCGTGTCCCTGTCGGGCGGCAATCCCGCGATCCAGGATTTCGCGCCGCTGATCCACCTGGGCCGTGACGAGGGATACACCTTTGTCATGGAGACCCAAGGATCCGTCGCGCGCGATTGGTTCGCGGATCTTGCGACGCTTATCCTGAGCCCCAAGCCGCCATCCTCGGGTGAGGTCGTGGATTGGGTGGCCTTCGATGCCTGCATCGCGCAGGCCGGAAAGGCCGACACGGTCCTCAAAGTCGTGATTTTCGATGAGGCAGATTACCTCTGGGCGCAGGAGGTTGCCGGGCGTTACCCGCATTTGCCGCTTTACCTGCAACCGGGCAATCACACGCCGCCGGGTCCCGGTGGAGAGGACATCGACATGCCCGGGATCATGACCCGTTACGAATGGCTGATCGAGCGATCGTTGGCCGATCGCTGGTTCACCCCCCGCATCCTGCCGCAGCTGCATGTCCTCCTCTGGGGCAACAAGCGCGGCGTTTAACAAACAGGAGGTCTGAGAATGGCCAATCAGGATATCTACAAGAACCTCACGCAGCTTGGCGGCAAAACGGAGTTGCCGAATTCGCCGGAAGAGGCGGTGTTGGAAAAGGTGCCGAACCCGCAGGCCGGTACCGATTACGCCATCCGCTTTACCGCGCCCGAGTTCACATCGCTTTGTCCGATGACGGGGCAGCCGGATTTCGCGCATATCGTGCTCGACTATGTTCCGGGTGACTGGCTGGTTGAAAGCAAATCGCTCAAACTTTTCCTCGGGTCGTTCCGCAATCACGGCGCCTTTCACGAGGATTGCACCGTGACCATCGGCAAGCGGCTCGTGGAGTTGTTGGCACCCAAATGGCTCAGGGTCGGCGGCTATTGGTATCCGCGCGGGGGCATCCCGATCGACATCTTCTATCAGACCGGCGACCAACCGGCAGGGGTCTGGATCCCCGAGCAGGGCGTGCCGACCTACCGCGGACGAGGGTAGGCCGGGGGGCGTCCGCAATCACCGCGGCTTTACCCGACCAGCGTGTCCATCTTGCGGGCGAGCTTGACGTCCAGCGTACTCAGCCCGTCAACATCATGGGTCGTCAGGGTCACGGTCACGCGGTTATAGACGTTGAACCATTCCGGGTGGTGGTTCCATTTCTCGGCCCAGATCGCCGCACGGGTCATGAACCCCATCGCTTCGACAAAGTCACCGAAGCGGAATTCCTTGATGATCGCGTCCCGGCCGTCAACCAGCGCCCAGCCGGTTTCCAGAAGCGGCTCAAGCGTGGTCTTGCGGGCAGTGTCGCTCAGGCGTTCGGTCATTCATGTTCCTCCATCTTGTCTTTTCGGAACGGCCCGTAGGTGGTCAGGATTTCGATATCCTGCGCCACCGCATGGCGCTCGGCCTTGAGATATTGGCCAATGGCATCGGCAAATCCCGCGTCGCGGACCCAATGCAGCGAATGGGTTGAAACCGGCAAATAGCCGCGGGCCAGTTTGTGCTCTCCCTGCGCGCCCGCTTCGACCCGGTCCAGCCCGTTGCGAATGGCATAGTCGATCGCGCGATAATAGCACAGTTCGAAATGCAGGCAGGGGTGATCCTCGATACAGCCCCAATAACGGCCGTAAAGCGCGCTTGCGCCGATCATGTTCATAGCGCCTGCCACCGGCTGGCCGTCGCGCATCGCCAGAACCAGCAGGATATCATCGCGCAATCTTTCATGCGCGGCCTCGAAAAACGCCCTTGTCAGGTAAGGTGTTCCCCATTTGCGCGCGCCGGTGTCCTGATAGAAGGTCCAGATCGCATCCCAATGGGCTGGCTCGATCGCATCGCCGGTCAATTCCACGATCTCGCCGCCGAAATCATGCGCCTGCGCCCGCTCCTTGCGAATGTTCTTGCGCTTGCGGGAACTGAGTGAGGCCAGGAATCCGTCGAAATCCCGATACCCGGCATTGACCCAGTGATATTGCTGGCTGGCGCGCGACATCAGGCCCATTTCTTCACCCGCATCGGCCTCATCGGCGGTGCAAAAAGTGATGTGGAGCGAGGAGACCTCGTTGCGGTCGCAAATCTGCACCGCCCCCTGCACAAGCGCGGCCTGCCCGGTTTGCTCGAACCCCGGCCGGGTCAGGAACCGCCGCCCGGTCACCGGGGTAAAGGGTACGGCCATTTGCAGTTTTGGGTAATACCGCCCGCCCGCCCGCTCATAGGCATGGGCCCAGTTGTGATCGAAGATGTATTCGCCCTGGCTGTGGGATTTCGCATAGAGCGGCGCGCAGGCGATGATTTGCCCGTCCAGCTCGGCGGTCAGGTATTGCGGCTGCCAGCCGGTCCCCACGCCGACCGAACGGCTGTCTTCAAGCGCGCGCAGGAAGCGGTAGGTGGTAAACGGGTCCTCGGGCGGGCCGCCATTAGCGGTTTCCGGGCAGGCGCAGGCATCCCACTGGTCCGCGTCGATACGCGCCAGGCTGTCATGCGCTGTGATGATGATCTGGGTGTCGCTCATGCCTCGGCCTTGTCCCTTCCCAATCTGTGCCTTGTCGGGCAGGGGTCAAGACGGGATTTCGGCCAGGTATTTCTCGAAGGTGATGTTATCGGCCACTTTTCGCGCTTCCTGTTCGTCGGCGCGGGATCGCACGGTCCAGCAATAGATATCCGCGCCCTGCGCCTTCAACTCCGCGATGCGGGGGTTGGTCAGGTCCTTGATCGAATGGCTGACAAAGGACGCACCTGCGCGGTCATAATCAGGAATGCGGCGGAGATGGTCGCGTATTTCGGGTTTGAGCAGGGGCCAACCCGCTTCGGGGTAATGTTCGGTCACCAGGCCGCGCGGGACCTGCGGGATGCGTGCCGCGAGTTCCACGACCGAGTTGGGATTGAACGACATGAGCGCCGCGGGGCCGTCATAGCCCTGCAACTCCTGCGCGACGGCCTGTTCCAGACGGCCATCGGTCACGCCCATCTGACCATGTTGGTCCTTCAACTCGATCAGCATCGGCACACGGCCATCAACCAGCGCCAGCACCTCCGCCAGGGTCGGGATACCCTCGTCGCCCCCGATCAGCCCGATCGCGCCCAACTCGGCGGCATCGCGTTGCTGGATCGGGCCGCTGGTCCCGGTAAGCCGGGTCAGGTCATAGTCGTGAAACACCATCGCCTGGCCGTCGCGGCTGAGCTGGAGGTCGATCTCGATCCCGTAGCCCGCCGCGAGCGCCGCCCGTATCGCCGCGCGGGAGTTTTCGGGCCGCCCATCGGTCACGTCATGCAGGGCACGATGCGCAATGGGCAGGCGCCGAAAATCCGCTATCATGCCTGTCATTTGATCTGGAAGACGCCTTCGATTTCGACCGCCACGCCGAAGGGCAGCGACGGGGATGAAACGGCCGCGCGGGCGTGTTTGCCGGTCTCGCCCAAGGCCTCTCCGATGAAATCGGACGCACCGTTGATGACCTGTGGCTGTTCGGTGAAATCGGGGGTGGAATTGACAAAACCGCCCAGCTTGACGACCCGCACCAGCCGGTCCAGATCGCCACCGCAGGCCGCCTTTACCTGCGCCAGAAGGTTGATGGCGCAGACCTTGGCGGCCTCGGCCCCGGCGGCGGTATCCATGTCATCGCCCAGCTTGCCCACGATCAGCCCGTCATCACCCTTGGAGATCTGGCCGGAGACATAGACGATATCGCCCACCTGCACGTAAGGCACGTAATTGGCGGCCGGCGCCGGCGCCTCGGGAAGTGTGACGCCCATTTCGGCGAGCTTGCTTTCGAATTGTCCCATCTTGCACTCCTTTAGGTGTCTGGTCAGTCGCGCGCGACGCTAGCGCCTAACCCCGCTGACTTAAATCCCCAAAAACACCTCCGCGGCTTTCCGGATAGACATATTTGCGAAACCACTTAACGATTGTCCTGAATGGCAGGCAGCGAGGGTGCGGCACATGAAGATCACACAGGTCAATCTCTATCAGGTGAGCCTGCCGATGAAGGAGGGCGCGTATTCCTGGTCGAACCAGAGCTTTGCCGCCTTCGACAGCACCGTGGTTGAATTGCGCACCGATGAGGGTGTGACGGGTGTGGGCGAAATCTGCCCCCTGGGCCCGGCTTACCTGCCTGCCTATGCGGAGGGCGCGCGCACGGGCATCGCGACGATGGCCCCCGGCCTGATCGGACAGGACCCGACCAACATCGGCGGGATCAACCTGCTGATGGACCGGTTGCTCAAGGGGCACCCTTACGTCAAATCGGCGGTGGATGTTGCCTGTTGGGATATCCTTGGCAAGGCCACAGGGCGGCCGGTTTGTGATCTGCTCGGTGGGCGGTTGCAGGACCGGGTACGGCTTTTCAAGGTTGTCTCGCGCGACGATCCCGGGGCGATGGCCGATAAGCTCGTGGCTTATCAGGAGCAGGGATTTGCGCAGTTTCAGATGAAGGTGGGCGCCGACGCCGACACCGACATCGCGCGCATCCGGCAGGTTGCGGAGAAACTGGCACCGGGCAACAAGCTCGCCGCGGATGCCAATTGCGGCTGGCGGCAGCATGACGCGGTGCGGGTCGTGTCGGCGGTGCGCGACATGAGCCTCTATATCGAGCAGCCTTGCGAAACCTACGAGGAATGCCGCGTTGTGCGGGACCATTCCCCGCATCCGATGATCCTGGATGAATGTATGGACAGCCTTCAGGCCGTGTTGCGCGGACACCGGGAGCGGGCGATGGATGTCATCAACCTAAAGATCAGCCGCATGGGCGGGCTTAGCAAATCGCGGGTGATCCGGGATGTCTGCCTCCAGCTTGGCATCATCATGACGATCGAAGACACCTGGGGCGGGGAGATCGGCGATGCCGCAATCGCGCATCTGGCCCATTCGACGCCCGCGGATTTTCATTTCCAATCCTCTGCTTTCCACGAATATGCCACGCATCCCATTGCCAGCGGTGGGCCGATGATCCGGGACGGCTTCATGGCCATGTCCGATGCCCCCGGCCTTGGGGTTGAGCCGGATTGGGACCTGCTCGGGCCACCGATTGCGTCGATTGGTGGCTGATCGGGGTGCCTGTCGGCGGCCTTTATGACCCGCTGGCCAGTGATCGCTCTGGCGCCGCGTTAGACGTGAAAAACAAGGGTTGATCCACCCGGCGATCCCGCCTATACCCCGCCTGTTCTGACTCGGGATCCGGCTCAGGGCCTGTTTGCTATGGCGCACCCGCGCCGCCCGGCCTTCTTCGGCCATGGCGGCCGCGCCACGAACAGAAGACCAGATAACGACGACCTGTACCTTGGGCGGGCGCTGCGGCGGACCCGGAAGAAGACCCAAAGCTCTGAGGACGCGCCAAACCTTTGCGGGACAAAACCGCAAGCAATTTAGGAGTAGAAGCGATGGACATTATCGCTCAGCTTGAGGCGGAACAGATCGCCTCGCTCGGGAAGGACATTCCCGATTTCAAACCCGGCGACACTGTTCGCGTGGGGTACAAGGTGACCGAAGGCACCCGCAGCCGTATTCAGAATTTCGAAGGCGTCTGCATTGCCCGTAACAACGGGTCGGGCATTGCCGGGTCGTTCACCGTCCGCAAGATTTCTTTTGGTGAAGGTGTGGAACGTGTGTTCCCGCTCTATTCGACCAACATCGACAGCATCACCGTCGTGCGCCGTGGCCGTGTCCGCCGCGCCAAGCTCTATTACCTGCGCTCGCGTCGCGGTAAATCGGCCCGTATTGCTGAAAACGCCAACTACAAGCCCCGCAAGGGCGCTCAAGCATAAGGATCTGACGAGATGAAAAAAGACATCCATCCCGAGTATCACATCATCGATGTCAAGATGACCGATGGTACCGTGTTCCAGACCCGCTCGACCTATGGCGCGGAAGGCGAACAGCTGAACCTCGATATCGACCCGACCGTTCACCCCGCGTGGACCGGTGGCGGCACCCGCCTGATGGACGCCGGTGGCCGCGTGTCGAAGTTCAAGAACAAATACGCCGGCCTGGGCTTCTGATCCCAACCTGCATGACGAAACCAGAGGCGCCGTTCCCGACCCCGGAGCGGCGTTTTCTCTTGTCTTGTTGGTGAGACAGTTGGATGTCCGCTTTGAGCCCATTGCGGACAGTCGAGTTCGAACCCCGCGCGGAATCAAGGCGCGTAGCGCCGCCGCGCGATCGCCAGACCGCCCGCAAGGGCTGGCGATTTGGAGAGGTTGCGTACTGAATCACGGCGATTTCGGATTCGGCAAAGATAAAGTGCGTCGCACAACGGTTGATCGCCACCCCACGGTCTGGCGATAGCGCGGCTTGTTCGTGGATGTCCGCTTCGTCCGCTTAGCCGCCATTTAGTGCAAAATTGACCAACTATTTGCGTCAGATGACCGCTTTTAGCCCGTTGCAGACATAGCACCCAGCCCGGAATCAAGGTGCGGAGCACCGCCGGGCAGCGCCCGACCGCCCCATGGGCGGGCGCTTCGTCACGGTTTCAACCCCAACGATTGTTGGAGGGATACGTCACCATAAAGTGCGATGAACCACTTGGGTGCGCCCACCCGCGGTCGGGCGATGCCCTCTATTTCAATTGCGATCGAGGGACAGCTTCGTCCGCAACGCTGCTGGTTACTTCAGAAATCCACCGTGACGCCCGGGAGCTCGAGCGCCTTGATCAACTCCCTGAGTTCCTGCCGGGCGGCGACGTTGGAGATGTTCAGGCCTTTGACACCGATATCCTTCAGGTCCAGCAGCGTCAGGCCGCGCGGGAAGAGCTCGCGGAAGATCACCCGCTCGTTGAAGCCTGGCGCGGTGCGAAACCCGATGCGCTTAGCCAGGTTCTCGATCGCTTCACCCATCTTCTGCTTGTTGACCATCTGCTGCGCCCCCAGCCGGTTACGCACGACGATCCAGTCGATCGGCTGCAATCCCGCCTGCGCCCGAAGCTGTCGCGCGTTCCAGACCATTTCGGAATAGACCGATGGCCCAAGGATCTTGCGCCCGTCCACATCCACATGGGCCAGCAGGTCGAAATCAATGAAACTGTCGTTGAGAGGCGTGACCAGCGTATCGGCGAGCGAATGGGCCACCTGGCTCAACCGGGTATGGGAGCCGGGGCAGTCGATGATGATGAAATCGCTATCGGCCTCTAGCTCCGCCACCGCTGCCGACAGACGCCGGTCATAAACATTTTCACCGGGGCGGAGCACGGCGGGGTCCACCTCGGGCAGGTCGTGGTAATGCGGGCCCGGCAGGTTGAGACCGGATTTTTCAAGAAACCGGGCGCGGTTCGCCGCGTACCGGCCAAAGGTTTTCTGCCGCAGGTCCAGATCAAGCGCGCTGACCTTGTGGCCCATCCGCGCCAGGGCGGTCGCCACGTGCATCGAGACGGTGGATTTGCCTGCCCCGCCTTTTTCGTTCCCGACGACAATGATGTGCGCCATGTCCCGTTCCCCTGGATCTGCTCTTTGCCCCGTTATTTTGCGGCACATTATCGGCGCGCGTCGCGCTTGGAAAGGGAAGACGCCGATCAGGGCCGGGAAATCAGGCAGGAATTTCCGCGACCGTGATCACATGCAACAGTCGGCGCCGGGATGGGGTGTATGTTGGCCCGCAACGGACCCTACGGCGAATTCCACAGGTCTGCTATGCTGAACTTGCAATTGTTCTTTGGCGCATTTGTCGGCATGAGCGATTAATTTTTCTCCACTGGCGAAAGGGCTGGTCAAATGAAGGTTGTGGTAATGGGCGCGGGCGTGATCGGTGTGACCACCGCTTACTACCTGGCCAAGCAGGGCGCAGAGGTTGTCGTGCTGGACCGGCAAGCCGGACCGGGGCAGGAAACCAGCTATGCCAACGCCGGAGAATTGTCATACGGGATGACCTCCCCGTGGGCCGCGCCGGGTATTCCGGTGAAGGCGATCAAATGGCTTTTCATGAAACGCCGCCCGCTTTTCATCTGGCCGCTTATCAGCCCGACCATGTGGATGTGGTCGGTGCAGATGATCCGCAACTGCAATGCGGAGAGCTATGCCATCAACAAATCGCGCATGGTGCGGATTTCGAACTACAGCCGCGACGTGATGCCTGATCTGATCGCGGAAACAGGCATCGAATATGACGGCCGGGCGCAGGGTACGCTGCAGCTTTTTCGGACCTCGAAGCAGCTCAAGGGATCCCGCGCGGATCAGGAAATCCTCTCGGAGTTCGACAGCCCCTTCGAAGAGCTCGATCGCGACGGGTGCATCGCGGCGGAACCGGCCCTGGCCAATGTGCGCGACAAGTTCGTCGGTGGTCTGCGCCTGACCGCGGACCGGACGGGTGACTGCCGCATGTTCACCATTGCGCTGGCGGAAAAGGCGGCGGAACTTGGCGTTCAGTTTCAATACGGCCAGTCGATCCGCGCCATCGCGGTGGAAAACGGCCGCGTGGCGGGTGTCGATACGGAATTGGCCGGTCGCATCACCGGTGACAAATATGTCTGCGCCCTGGGCAGCTATGCCCCGCGCATCCTCAAACCCATCGGGTTGAAACTGCCGGTCTATCCGGTCAAGGGCTACTCGGTCACGCTGCCGGTTGTCGATGACGCCAAGGCCCCGCAATCGACGCTGATGGATGAGACCCACAAGGTCGCGATCACCCGGCTTGGCGACCGGATCCGCGTGGCAGGCACCGCCGAAATCGCCGGCTATTCCAACCGCCTGGGGCCACATGCGACCGACACGGTGAAACATGTCATTGGCGATCTCTTCCCCGGCGGCGGCGATATCAGCCAGGCGGAGGGATGGACCGGCCTTCGGCCCATGACCCCCGATGGCACCCCCATTCTGGGCGGGACGCAATATGATAACCTCTTTCTGAACACCGGTCACGGGACGCTGGGCTGGACAATGGCCTGCGGATCGGGGCGCGCGGTGGCCGATGCTGTGCTCGAGCGTCAGCCGGATATCTCCTTCGATGGCCTGACAGCGGAGAGATACGCCTAAGCCCTTGCGTGACCGGGCATGGACAGACCCGTGTTTCTGTGATTCAAACCCGGTCATGAATGGTGAAATGCGTATCCCTTACCTGGTGACGGCCGCCGTCGTTCTGGCCACGCTTGTGACGCTGCTCTGGATGGGTCGTGTGCCGTGGTGTCAATGCGGGCATATCGACCTTTGGGGGACCGTCGGTACCAACGAGGGATCGCAGCAGCTCTTTGACTGGTACACGCCCAGCCATCTGCTCCACGGGTTCATCTTCTACGCAGCGCTCTGGCTGGTGGTGCGGCGGATGCCGCTCGGTTGGCGGCTGGTCATTGCCACTATCGTCGAATGCGCGTGGGAGATTGCCGAAAACACCAACGCGGTGATCGAACGCTACCGCGAGGTGACAATCTCGCTCGATTATTATGGCGACAGTGTGCTCAATTCCGCCTCCGACATTGCCGCGATGCTGGTTGGGTTCTGGCTGGCGCGCCGGTTGCCGGTCTGGGCCAGTTTCGCCATCGTGATCGGGTTCGAGGTACTGACCATGGCAATCATCCGCGACGGGCTGGCGCTCAACGTTGTCATGCTGCTCTACCCGCTCGACATCATCCGCGACTGGCAGGCAGGGGTTTGACGCCACTTTACTTTCCCGCCGAATGCCCGCACAGATTTCGACCATGAACGATCATGCCAAAGGAATATTGCTGACCACGCTCGGGGTGCTTTTCGTCGTCCCGGATTCGCTTTTCGTGCGCCTGATCGAAGCCGATCCGCTGGTCGTGGCCTTCTGGCGGGGGATGACGTCGGGGGTGTTCATCCTTCTTGGTCTGCTGATCGTTCAAGGCACGCGCGGCTTTCGCGAGGTGCTGAAAAGCGGTCTGCCCGGCATCATCTACATGTTCCTGATCGGCTCGACCGCACCGGGTTTCGTGCTGGCGGTCACGCAGACAAGCGTGGCCAATGTGGTGTTCATCTTTGCCTCCATGCCGGTCTTTTCCGCGATTTTCAGCCTTATTTTCCTGGGCGAGCCGATCCGGAGGCGCATGGTCGTGACGATGGCCGTCGTGCTTGTGGGGCTCGGGATCATCGCCTACGGGTCCGAAGAATCGGAAATTGCCTCGTGGAAGGGCGATATCTGGGCGCTTTACGTGACCATCGCCTATTCCGGCGCGTTGACGGCGGTGCGCATGGTCAAGGAAATCTCGATGATCCCCGCCATCCCGATCGCCTATATCGGCTCGGCCCTGGTGATGTGGCCTTTCGTGGCCCCCTTTGCGGTCTTCCCGGCGCAATGGGGGCTTTTCACCGGCCACGGTGTCTTCATCGCGGTGGCAACCTGCTTCCTGACAATGGGGCCGCGATACATCAGCTCGGCAGAAGTCTCTCTCCTGATCCTGCTGGAATCGGTACTGGCCCCGCTGCTGGTCTGGCTGGTGATCGGTGAGGATCCGGGACCCTGGACCTTGGTCGGCGGCGTGGTCGTCATTGGGGCGCTTTTCGTCTCTAACCTGGTGGTCCTGCTGCGTAAGCGGGAGCCGCAGGCGTCCTGATAGCCGTGCGCGCGGTCAGCCCGCGGCGCCTTGCGTTTCCTGTTGCACCAGATCCTTATAGAGCCCGCGGATGCGTTGGGTCATCGGGCCTGCGCCCTCCGAATCGCCGATGGGTTTGCCATCGACCGAGGCCACGGGGGTTTGCGCGCCGAACGTGCCGGTCAGAAATGCCTCATCCGCGCCATAGACCTCGTAGAGCGAGTAGTTCTTCTCATGCACCGGGATGCCATTGGCGCGGCAGAGGTCAATCACCTTCTGCCGCGTGACGCCGTTCATGCAGTAATCGCCGGTCGAGGTCCAAACCTCGCCGCGCCGCACGATGAAGAAGTTGCAGGCATTCGTGGTGTTCACGAACCCATGCGGATCAAGCATCAGCGCCTCATCCGCACCGGCCTGCTCGGCTTGCAGACAGGCGATGACGCAATTGAGCTTGGAATGACTATTATACTTCGCGTCCTGGCTCATCGGCAGGCCGCGCACCTGCGGGACGGTGGCCAGGCGGATGCCCTTTTTCATCAGGCTTTCGGCGGGTTTGGAATGCTCAAGAATAGCCACCACCGTCGGGCCGGATCGCGACAGCGCCGGATGCTGGAACGGTTTCGCCTTGGGGCCACGGGTGATCATCAGGCGGCAATGGGCGTCCGATGTCATGCCATTGGCCTCTGCGGTCGCGTTGAGCGCCGCGAGGATCTCATCCTTGGTCATCCCGATATCGAGCGACACAGACTTGCAGCTATTGAACAGCCGGTCCATGTGCTCGTCGAAAAACGCCCAGGTGCCGTTGTAGAGCCGCAAGCCTTCCCACATGCCATCGCCCAGCATGAAGCCGCTGTCATAGACCGACACCACCGCCTGATCGCGCGGGACGATCTTGCCATTGAGGAATATCTTGAGGTCGCGGTTGCGCAGGTCTTCCTCGGCGTCATGGGTGGAATGGCTGGGGGGATGATCGGTCATGGTCAAGGTCTTCACTAAAGGGGCGAGATGCGGTGATGCCGGGCCACTGCCGAAGCAAACGCCCGACGGTGACGGCACGACCTTTGGACCCGATTTGCAGGCACAATACAAGATCATCAGGGGGATTGGCGGCCGGGACCCTGCCCGGCCAGCAGAGCCGCGTCAGCCGGCCTTTTTGAGATCCGAGATCAGCGCGTCGATATTGCCGTTGCGCCGGTCGAGCATGGCACCGATTTCTGTACGTTCGCTCAGGCGCAGGCTGACGCCTTCGATGATCATGTCGAAAAACAGGTCTTTGCCCGACCGGTCCGAGACCAGGAACCGCACATCAAAGGGGGACGACCCGCGCAGTTGGACGGTCGAAACCACCTCGTGCCAGGATTTCACCTTGCGGACCTTGTGCACTTCGATCTTGCCGCCGATGAATTCGCGGAAGCGTTTGCCGTATTTGCGCGCGACGTAGCCCTTGAAGGCGTTGGTGTAGGCACGCAACTGGCTATTGCTGGCCCGACGCGAATCCGCGCCCAGGGTCGAGCGGGCGATCACGTTCACATCCGCATAACGGCTGAAGATACGCTCGAAATCGGAAATCATCGCGGATTGGGACTTGCCCGAGCCGATAACCCGGTTGATATCCGCCACAACCCTGTCGACAAGCGCCCGCGCACGGGCATCGGTCAGGGCCAGCGCGCCCTGGGGCAGCGCGGCGACGGTTGCGGCCGACAATCCGGTGGCGATGAAATGACGGCGGTTCAGTTTACTGATCTGTGGCAGCATTGGCAGGATCCTCACTCGGTACTCCGTAGAGTTCGTCATAGGGGTCCTGATAGGTGTCACTGCGGCCCCCGTCCAGTTTGAAGCGGCGATTTTGCAGATAAAGTGATCGTGTCGCCGCGTAGCTGTCTTCGCTCTCATATAAGACGGAATCGATGGTATCGGAATAGCGGGCCCGATCACTTAGCCGCGAGGCAAGCGACGCACCGGTGCCATAGTACTTCTCGGGATCGGGCAGTATGTAAGTCAGCGGATTGGTAAACACATCCACCACTTTACCCGCCATATGGCGATCGGTTCCCGGCCCGAGGACTGGCACCTCGCCGTAATTGCCTTCCGCTACGCCCCAGACATAAAGCGTCTGGCCAAAATCAGCGTCGGTGGGGGCGGGCATGCTGATCTCGCTCGCCGGGTCGAAGAAGCCGCCCAGACCCACGGTCGAATTCACCGCAAACCGCGCCGTGTCCTGAATTGCGCCGCGCATGTTGCCCTGCAGCACGTTGTTCACGACGGCGCTTGGGATCGACAGGTTGAACGCGAACCGGCCGATGGCCGTCTCAATGTCATCCGGGATTGCCGCGCTATAGCCTTTACCCGCCGGACGGATCAGCGCGCGGTCGAGGCCGCGGTTGAACTTGTGCACCTTCCGGTTGAATTTTTCATACGGGTCAGGGGTTTCACCACGGCTGACGGTCTGCTGAGGTTGAGCACACGCCATGAGAATGCCGAGACAGGCCAGCGCAGCCACAGGTCGTGCCGTGCGGCGAAGAGATTTGATGAAAGGCAGCAATTTCTTATCCGGTCCTAAATCTTTGAGGCGTTATTTAGCCTATCATAGTTCAAAGCCCAGCATAGGTACGGAAATCCGCACCTCGTTGTGGCAGAATGGTGACATTTCCTGTAATGCAGGCGAAACCAGAGTGAAATCACATTCTGACGGGCACAAGAGCGGAATACGAAATAAATGGACAAAAGAATACTCGAAGCAGGCCGGGAAGAGCTGCGCGCCGCCCGTAAGGAAAGCAGACATTTATACTGGTTCGTCGGAATTTTTGGCTTTTTCGCCAATCTTCTGATGCTGACCGGCCCCCTTTACATGCTGCAGGTTTATGATCGTGTTCTGGGCAGCCGTTCGGTCGAGACGCTGATCGCCTTGTCGGTTCTGGTTGTGTTTCTCTACGGGATGATGGGGCTTCTGGACTATTCGCGCGGGCGAATCATGGGCCGGGTCGCGGCGCGGTTCCAAGCGCGTCTGGATCGGCGGGTTTTCGACGCGGTGATTCGTAAGTCCGCTGTCGCCCCCGACAGCAGCACGGCAACCGGTTTGCGCGACCTGGAGGCGATTCAACGCCTATTGAGTTCGCCGGTTCTCACCGCGATTTTCGACATTCCCTGGACGCCGTTTTTCCTCGCCGGGATCTGGATCTTCCATCCCTGGCTTGGCACGCTTGCGCTGACGGGGGGCGGCATCCTGATCGTGGTGACACTGATCAACCAATTGGTGACCAAACGACCCCTCGCCAAGGCCAATACGGCGTCGGTCGATGCCGAGGCGATTTCGACCCAGATCCGGTCCGAGGCCGAGATGGTGCAGGCAATGGGGATGCGCGAAGCCGCCTTCGATCGCTGGCAGATCGCTCGCGAAAAGGCACTGCAGGAGCAGATCCATTCCGCCGACCTGGGCGGTACCTTCACCACCGGCACCAAGACATTCCGGCTTTTCCTGCAATCGGCAATGCTGGGTCTGGGCGCCTATCTGGTGCTACAGAACGAATTGACGCCGGGTGCGATGATCGCCGGGTCGATCCTTCTGGGGCGGGCATTGGCCCCCATCGAACAATCCATCGGCCAATGGGCACTGGTGCAGCGTGCGATGAAGGGCTGGGACAGTCTTGCCGGTCTGCTGGGTCAGGTCCCCCCGGAGCAGCCGCGTACACCGCTGCCCAAGCCCCGCGCGCTTCTCGAAGTTCAACAAGCATCGGTTGTCCCGCCGGGCGAGCGCCAACCGGCGCTCAAGGGCGTGACCTTCACCGTGCAGCCGGGTCAGGCGGTCGGTGTGATCGGCGCGTCCGGTGCCGGCAAATCGACGCTTGCGCGGGCATTGACCGGCACATGGCGCTGTGCGGGCGGCAAGATCCGACTGGATGGAGCCGCGCTGGAGCAGTTCGCGCCGGAGGTTCTGGGCCAGCATATCGGTTACTTGCCGCAGCGGGTGCAGCTATTCGACGGTACCATCGCGGAGAACATCGCCAAGCTGTCGCAATCCCCCGATGCCGAACAGGTGGTCATCGCCGCGAAAAAGGCCGATGCGCATGAAATGATCCTGAAGTTGCCCAACGGATATGACACGCGCGTCAGCTCGGCGGGCGGAAAGCTCTCGGGCGGGCAGATGCAGCGGATCGGGCTTGCGCGGGCGATGTATGGCGATCCGGTGATCCTGGTGCTGGATGAGCCCAACTCGAACCTCGACAACGAGGGCAGCGAGGCAGTGAACACCGCCATTCGCGGCATGAAGGCCGAGGGCAAGGCCATCCTGATCATGGCGCACCGTCCGGCGGCGATCAAGGAATGCGACATGCTCCTGATGCTGGAGATGGGCGCGCTCAGGGCCTATGGACCCAAGGAAAAGGTATTGAAAGACGTGGTCAAGAACCATTCCGAAATCACGCAATCGGCCGGGCCGGGAGGTGTGCAATGAGCGACGGCAACAAGAACGCCTGGTCCGCGCGTCGGCCAATGACCATCGGCCTTCTGGGCCTTTTCATCCTGGTCGGCGGGTTCGGCACCTGGGCGGTCGCCACCAACATCTCGGGCGCGATCATCGCCGGGGGGCGGATCGAAGTGGATCAGAACCGGCAGGTCGTCCAGCACCCCGATGGCGGTGTCGTGGCCGAGATCATGGTCGATGAGGGCGCCACCGTCGAAGCCGGCGATGTGATGATCCGGCTTGATGATACGCAATTGAAATCGCAGCTCGCGATCAATGAAAGCCAGCTTTACGAATTGATGTCCCGCCGCGGGCGCCTGGAGGCCGAACGCGATGAGCGTGACACGATCACCTTTGATCCGCTTGTGCTTGAGGCCGCCAAGACCAACCCTGATGTGCCGGACCTGATCGCCGGTCAGAAGCGTCTGATGGCGGCGCGGGCGGAATCAACCGTCAATGAGATCGACCAGCTTGAGAAACGACGCGGTCAGATCGCCAACCAGATCGAAGGGATCGAGGCGCAGCAGGTCGCGTTGAAAAAGCAGCTTGAGCTGATTTCGGAGGAACTCACCGATCAGCAACGCCTGCTGGATCAGGGTTTGGCGCAGGCCGCCCGTGTTCTGAGCCTGCAGCGGGAAGAGGCGCGGCTGAGCGGGACGATGGGGGATCTGGAGGCGCAAAAGGCGCAGGCCGGGGGACGGATCACCGAGATTGACATCGAAATCCTGAAGCTCGGCACCGGCCGCCGCGAGGATGCGATTACCCGTCTGCGCGATCTGCAATATCGCGAGTTGGAACTGCGAGAGCAGCGTCTGGCCCTGATCGAGCAGTTGGACCGTCTGGACATCACCGCGCCGGTTTCGGGCATCGTCTACGACCTGCAGGTCTTCGCGCTCAGGTCGGTCATCCGGCCCGCCGATCCGGTGCTCTACATCGTGCCGCAGGACCGGCCGCTTATCATCAACGCGCGGATCGAGCCGATCCATATCGACAAGCTCAGCATCGGTCAGGAGGTGAACCTGCGGTTCTCGGCGCTGGATCAACGCACCACGCCCGAACTCAAGGGACAGGTCGTGCAGATTTCAGCCGATGCGTTCCAGGATGAACGCCAGCAGCTTTCCTTCTACCGGGCGGAAATCGCGCTCAGCGAAGGGGAGCAGGACCGTCTGCCCGAGGACGCCGTATTGATCCCCGGCATGCCGGTCGAGGCGTTCATCCGTACCGAGGATCGCACGCCGCTGGCCTATCTGACGAAGCCGCTGACCGACTATTTCACCAAGGCTTTCCGCGAATAGCATATTGGCAGGCCGCCGGGCTTGATGACCTGGCGGCCTTGCCGCAACCGCTGCACCGGGGCGGTCCGCTCGTCTGGCCCGTTTCCGGGGTGGCGTGTGGCGGTCAGTGGCGCTTGGGATCGGCCGGGTAGACGCCCAGCATGGTCACCTGCGACGTGAAATAGTCCAGTTCTTCGAGCGCCAGCTTGACGTGGTCATCTTCGGGATGCCCCTCGATATCCGCGTAGAATTGTGTGGCCGAGAAGGAGCCGCCGACCATGTAGCTTTCGAGCTTGGTCATGTTCACGCCGTTGGTCGCAAACCCGCCCATCGCCTTGTAAAGCGCGGCGGGAATGTTGCGGACCTGGAACACGAAGGTGGTCATCATCCCGTCGTTGCCGCGCTGCGAATAATCCGGCTCGCGCGACATCACCAGGAAGCGGGTCGTGTTGTTGCCCTCATCCTCGATATGGCGCGCCAGCACATCCAGACCATAGATCTCGCCCGCAAGCTCGCTGGCCAGCGCCGCCATGGTCGGATCGCCAGCTTCGGCGACGTGATGGGCCGATCCGGCGGTATCCGCACCGGTGACCCGCTGAATGCCGTGCTGCGCAAGGTAATCGCGGCACTGGCCCAGCAACATCGTGTGACTCATCGCTGATTTGACCTGCGACAGCTTGGTCCCCGGCAGGGCCAGAAGGTTGATGTGCACGCGAACGAAAGCCTCGGCAATTATATGCAGGCCGCTTTCCGGCAGCAGGTGATGAATGTCCGCCACCCGGCCAAAGGTCGAGTTCTCGACCGGCAGCATGGCCAGCTCGGCACGCCCCTCGCGCACGGCGGCAATCGCGTCTTCGAAGGTGCGGCAGGGCAGGGCCTCCAGATCGGGATAAGTTTCGTGGCAAGCCTGGTGCGAATAGGCACCCAGCTCGCCCTGAAAGGCAATGCGCTTGGTCATTTACGGCGTTTCCTGTCAATTTCGTGCCGGTCGGGCGTTTGGTCGCGGAAACTACACCTTGCGCCCGTCTAGGGGAAGCGGATAGATACCAGACAAAGATTCATATGAAAGCGGGCCGATCGATGTTCGACACGATGACACTTACCAAAGCCGTTGGCAGCCTTTGCGGGGCGTTGCTGATCTTTCTGATGGGTAAATGGGCGGGCGAGTTGCTTTACACAACTGGCCACGGCCACGGCGACGGCCACGGTCAGGCTTATGTGATCGACACCGGATCAGACGATGACGGCGCCGCAGCAGCCGAGGAAGGCCCCTCGCTGGCAGAACTTTGGGCGGCTGCAGATGTCGAGAAGGGCGCCAAGGTTTTTGGCAAGTGTAAGGCCTGCCACAAGCTGGAAGAGGGCGCCAATGCGACCGGTCCCTACCTCTATGGTGTCGTCGGTCGTGATGTGTCATCGGCCGCCGGCTTTGGTTACTCCGGCGCGCTGAAACCCGTTGTGGACGTCTGGACGCCTGAAACGCTGGACGCTTTCCTTGAAAACCCCAAGGGATATACTCCCGGTACGTCGATGGGCTTTTCCGGTCTGAAGAAGGCCACGGACCGGATCAACGTGATCGCCTATCTCGATCAGCTTGATGGCGATACCTATGAGATGGCTGCGCCGGAGCCTGCAGCCGAGGAAGAGGCCGCCGTGGAAGAGCAGCCCGCGAGCGAAGAAACCGCCGCGGCGGAAGTAACCGCGGAAGAGCCTACGGTGACCGAAACCGCCCCCACGCCCGAAGCTGAGGCGGCGGCGGAAGAGGCTACCGAGGAAGCAACAGATGTGGCAGCCGCAGAGGAGCCCGCAGCAGAGGAACCGGCGGCCGAAGAGCCCGCGTCAGAAGACGTTGCCGCGGCTGAGGAACCTGCTGCTGAAGAACCGGCCGCAGAAGAGCCTGCCGCCGACGAACCCGCGGCAGAAGAAGCCTCGGGCTTTGCCGCGATGGTCGCCGCCGCCGATGTCGCCAAGGGCGAGAAGGTTTTCAAGAAGTGCAAGGCCTGCCATGCGCTGGAAGACGGCAAAAACCGTGTCGGCCCGCATCTCTACAACCTGCTTGACCGGGACATCGCGAATGTCGAAGGGTTCAAGTATTCGGACGCGTTGGCGGGCCTCGACGGGGCATGGACCGCGGACGAGCTGAGTGCCTTTCTTGAAAAGCCCAAGGACTACGCGCCGGGCACCAAGATGAGCTTTGCCGGCCTCCGGAAAGAAGAGGATCGCGCCGCCGTGATCGCCTATATCCAGAGCGCCGCTCAGTAACAGCGCCATCTCGAATGGCGAAAGGCCGCCTGTCTTGCCGGACGGGCGGCTTTTTTCATGGCAAATGCCGGCGGAATTCACGCCGGTTCAACTTTCCGCGCTTGAACAGCGGCCCCTGCCTCCTTTAGCTTGCTTTCAACCGTCGTGATCCCACATCAAGAGGCGGGAAAGAGGAGATCAGTATGACCGGACCACGCCAGCGGGCCAAAGCTCGGGCGCTTGAGGTAAAAGCATCCCTGAAATTCGCGGCCACGCTGATGGGCCTGATGATCGCAGCACTCGTCGCGCAGGCGGCCCTGGCGCAGGACGAAAACATCACCCGCAGTCACGGGTATTCCTATTTCGGCGATCTGAATTATCCGCCGGATTATCCCCATTTCAACTACGTCAATCCCGATGCTCCGAAGGGCGGCGAAATCTCCATCGCACTGTCCGGCACGTTCGATTCGATGAACCCCTATTCACGCAGCGGGCGCGCCTCGGCCCTCTCGACGGTGATGTATGAAAGCCTGATGGGCGAGATCCTGGCAGGCTCCGGCACCTTGCCTGCGGATTCGCACAAGGAGGCTTACGGGCTTCTGGCTCATACGGTCGAATACCCCGAAAGCAAGGATTGGGTGATCTTCCACATGCGCCCCGAGGCACGGTTTTCCGATGGCACACCCGTGACCGCCCATGATGTGCTTTTCAGTCATAACCTGCTGCTGGACCAAGGGTTGAAATCCTATGCCGACGCGGTGCGCAAGTTGATCCCGGGGGCCGAGGTGATCGACGATCACACCATCAAGTTCACCTTTGCCGAGGGCATCTCGCGCCGGACACTGATCGAACAGGTGGGCGGCGTGCCGGTCTGGTCCAAGAAATGGTACGAAGAAACCGGCGCGCGGCTCGACAAACCCCGGCTGGAGACCTCGCCGGGGTCTGGCCCTTATGTCATCAAGGAAGTCACCCCCAACCGCCGGGTGATCTTTGAACGCAATCCGGATTATTGGGGCTGGGATCTGCCAATCAACAAGGGACGGCACAATTTCGACCGTATCCGGCTGGAGTATTTTGCGGATTCCACCGCCGCGTTCGAAGCGTTCAAGGCCGGCGAGGTCACCTATCGCACCGAAAGCGACCCCAAGGTCTGGGCCACCGGATACGATTTCCCGGCAATGGACAAGGGCTGGGTCGTGAAGAAGCAATTGCCCGACGGTGCGCCGCCCGGCGTGACCGGGATCGTGTTCAACCTGCGCAAGGATATCCTCAAGGACAAGCGCGTCCGCGAGGCCATCGCGCTGGCCTTCAATTTCGAGTGGACCAACAAATCCCTGCTCTTCGGTCTCTTCGCGCAGCAGAAATCCTATTCCGACGGGACCCATCTTGAGGCCAAAGGCCTGCCGGAGGGTCAGGAACTGGCGTTCCTCAAGTCGCTGGGTGATATCGTGCCCGAGACGTTCTTTACCGAGGAGCCATGGGTGCCGGTCGCCGGGGACGCGGACCGTCTTTTCCCGCGTAAGAGCTTGCGCAAGGCGATCAAGCTGATGTCCGAGGCCGGGTGGGATGTCGGTGATGACGGCCAGTTGCGTGACGCCGAAGGCAAGACCCTCCGCCTCGAATTCCTGCTGAACGCCGCCGGGGCGCCGTCGAACAAGGCGATTGCCGAGAACTTCATGGCGAACCTCCGGCAACTGGGTATCGACGCGGAATTGCAGGCGGTTGACTCCTCGCAATATACCAAGCGGGAACGCGATTTCGACTATGACCTGGTGTTCGATGCCTATCCGTCGCTGCTCGGAACGGGGCAGGGGTTGATCCAGCGGTTCGGCTCGGCCGACGCGGAATACTCGATCTTCAACCCTGCAGGACTGGCCAGCCCGCTCGTCGATGCGATCATCGAGGAATCCCTGCACACGAAAAATCAGCAGGAGGAAGATGCCAGCATCATGGCGCTAGACCGGGCGCTGCGCGATGCGTTCGTCATTATTCCCGATGGCTACAAACCCGACCACTGGGTGGCCTATTGGGACATGTATGATCACCCCGACGAGCAGCCGCCATTTGCCCTGGGGTCGCTCGATTTCTGGTGGTTTGATGCCGAGAAGGCCGAGGCGCTCAGGGCGTCGGGCGCGCTGAGGTAACCGCCGGATGGGCGCCTATATCCTCCGCCGGTTGCTGCTTATCATCCCCACGCTTCTGGGGATCATGATCATCAATTTTGTCCTGGTGCAATTCGTGCCGGGCGGTCCTGTCGAACAGATGATCGCCCAAATGCAGGGCGAGGGGGATGTGTTCGGTGGTTTTGCCGGGGGCGGCGAGGATGCCACGCTGTCGGGCAGCGAAGAGACCAGCGGCTATGCCGGCGCCCGTGGCCTGCCGCCCGAATTCATCAAGGAGCTCGAAGCGCAGTTCGGCCTCGACAAGCCACCGCTGGAGCGGTTCCTCAACATGATCTGGAATTACATGCGGTTCGATTTCGGCGAGAGCTATTTCAAGAAGCAATCGGTCACCGAACTGGTGCTCGACAAGATGCCGGTCAGTATCACGCTGGGGCTCTGGTCCACGCTGATCGCCTACCTGATCTCGATCCCGCTTGGCATTCGCAAGGCGGTGCATGACGGCAGCAGTTTCGATACCTGGACGAGCGCGATCATCATCGTGGCCTACGCGATCCCGGCCTTCCTGTTCGCGATCATGCTGTTGGTTCTCTTCGCGGGGGGCAGCTATTGGCAGATCTTCCCGCTGAGGGGGCTGACATCGGACAACTGGGACCAACTGAGCCTCGTGGGCAAGGTGCTCGACTACTTCTGGCACATCGCCCTGCCGGTCACGGCGTCCACCATCGCGGCCTTTGCGACGCTGACGCTGCTGACCAAGAACAGTTTTCTCGACGAGATCAAGAAACACTATGTCGTGACCGCGCGCGCCAAGGGCCTCAGCGAAGGCAAGGTGCTTTACGGTCATATCTTCCGCAACGCGATGCTGATCGTGATCGCGGGTTTCCCGGCGGTGTTCATCGGCGTCTTTTTCGGCGGTTCGGTCCTGATTGAAACCATCTTCTCGCTCGACGGTCTGGGCCGTCTGGGCT
The DNA here is from genome assembly GCF_030733385.1 of Roseovarius sp. MMSF_3359. Classification (GTDB taxonomy): domain Bacteria; phylum Pseudomonadota; class Alphaproteobacteria; order Rhodobacterales; family Rhodobacteraceae; genus Roseovarius. The sequence goes on from NZ_JASHJC010000001.1 coordinate 226,496, forward strand.
TTGAGGCGGCGGTGGGGCGCGATTACCCGGTGATGTTCGGCACGCTTTTCCTCTTTGGCCTCATCGGGCTGGTGGTCAATATCCTGTCGGACCTGATGTATGTGCTGGTCGATCCGCGTATCGACTTCGAAAAGCGGGCGGGCTAGATGGCGCTTTCGGCCCTGAACCAGCGCCGCTGGCGCAATTTCCGTCGCAACAAGCGCGCTTTCTGGTCGCTGATCCTTTTCGCGATTGTTTTCTCTGTCGCGCTCTGCGCCGAGTTCGTGGCCAACGAAAAACCGATCCTGGTGAAATACCGCGGCGATCTCTACATGCCGATCTTCAATTTCTATCCTGAGACCACCTTTGGCGGCGATTTCAGGACCGAAGCGATCTATCGCGATCCGGAGGTCGAATGCCTGATCGTCTCGGGCGGGTTGGAGGACTGTTTCGACGACCCGGAAGGCATCATCGCCGATGCCGATGATGGCGTCGTCAATGGCGAGGAGATTGTCCAGGGTTGGACGCTCTGGCCGCTCATCCCCTACAGGTATGACACGCCAGTCGATCGTCAGGGCGCCGCGCCGCACCCCCCGAACGCGCAGAACTGGCTTGGCACCGACGATACCTCGCGCGACGTGCTGGCACGGGTGATCTATGGCTTCCGCCTCTCGGTCCTCTTCACGCTGATCGTCACGGGGCTATCGACGGTGATCGGCGTCTTTGCGGGCGCCATTCAGGGGTATTTTGGCGGCAAGACCGACCTGATTTTTCAGCGGATTATCGAGATCTGGGCCTCGACCCCGCAGATTTACGTGATCATCATCCTCTTCGCGATCCTGCCGCGAAGTTTCTGGCTTCTGGTCGTGATCACCGTGCTGTTCGGGTGGATGGCATTGGTGGGCGTGGTCCGGGCCGAATTCCTGCGCGCCCGCAATCTGGAATATGTCCGCGCCGCCAAGGCATTGGGCGTCTCGAACCTCAAGATCATGTTCCGGCACATGCTCCCAAATGCGATGGTCGCCACTCTGACGATGCTGCCTTTCGTCATCACGGGTACGATCTCCCTGCTAGCCGGGCTGGATTTCTTGGGTTTCGGGCTGCCGTCATCGTCGCCCTCGCTCGGGGAGCTTACGTTGCAGGCCAAGCAGAACCTGCAGGCGCCCTGGCTCGCCTTCACCGCCTTTTTCGCCTTTGCGATCATGCTCTCGCTTCTGGTCTTCATCTTTGAGGGCATCCGCGATGCGTTCGACCCCAGAAAGACCTTTGAATGAGCCTCTTGGACGTTCAGAACCTGACCGTTGCCTTCCGGCAGGACGGGCAGACAACGCAGGCGGTCAAGGGGGTCTCCTTCACCGTTGACCGGGGTGAAACCGTGGCGCTGGTGGGCGAAAGCGGATCGGGGAAATCCGTCACCGCGCTCAGCACCGTGTCGCTTCTGGCCGGGTCGGCGCAGGTGGACGGGTCGGTCACCTATGACGGCCAGCAGATGATCGGAGCGGACCCCAAGCTGCTGCGCAAGGTGCGCGGCAACGACATCAGCTTCATTTTCCAGGAGCCGATGACCTCGCTCAATCCGCTCCATACCCTTGAAAAACAAATCCGCGAGTCGCTCGAGCTGCACCAGGGCCTGACCGGCGACGCGGCGCGCACGCGGATCGTCGAATTGCTGGAACGGGTCGGCATCCGTGACGCCGAAAGCCGCCTTGATGCCTATCCGCACCAACTCTCCGGCGGGCAGCGGCAACGCGTGATGATCGCCATGGCGCTTGCCAACAAGCCCGATATCCTGATCGCGGACGAGCCCACCACCGCGCTTGACGTCACGATCCAGGCGCAGATCCTTGACCTTCTGGCCGAGTTGAAGCGCGAAGAGGGGATGGGTCTTTTGTTCATCACCCATGACCTCGGTATCGTGCAACGCATTGCCGACCGGGTCTGCGTTATGAAGGACGGCGAGATCGTCGAGACCGGTCCCACCGCCGAGATCTTTGCCAATCCGCAACATGCCTATACGCAGAAACTTCTGGGCGCCCGTGCCGTGGGCGAACCCGATCCGGTGCCGGCGGGCGCCAAGACACTTGTGGAAACCGACGCTTTGCGTGTCTGGTTCCCGATCCAGCGCGGCTTCTTCAAAAGGACCGTTGGCCATGTGAAGGCGGTCAATGAGGCCAATATCGCTGTGCGTGCGGGTGAAACCCTTGGCATCGTGGGCGAAAGCGGTTCGGGCAAGACCACGCTCGCGCTGGCGATCATGCGGTTGATCGAAAGCCAGGGAGGCATCCGGTTCGACGGGCAGGACGTAAACGCCTGGTCGACCCGCGAATTGCGCCGCCGCCGGGCGGAAATGCAGATCGTGTTCCAGGACCCTTTCGGCAGCCTGAGCCCGCGCCTGACCTGCGAACAGATCATTGCCGAGGGGCTTGGTGTCCATGGTAATCCCGATGGGCGCCCGGTGCGTGATCTCGTGGCCGAGGTCATGACCGAGGTCGAGCTGAACCCCGAGATGATGGACCGCTATCCGCATGAGTTTTCGGGCGGGCAACGGCAACGCATCGCGATTGCGCGTGCCATGATCCTGCGCCCCAAGCTGGTGGTGCTGGACGAGCCGACAAGCGCGCTCGACATGACCGTGCAGGTGCAGATCGTGGACCTTTTGCGCCGGTTGCAGGTGAAATACGGCCTCGCCTATTTGTTCATCAGTCACGACCTCAACGTGGTGCGCGCGATGAGCCATCGGGTGCTGGTCATGAAGCTGGGCGATGTGATCGAGACCGGCGAGGCGCAGGACCTCTTCGAGAACCCGCGCACGGAATATGCCAGGACGCTGCTGCATGCGGCGCTTGATCTAACGGCCTGATCCGATGACCCTGACCCGGCCCAGAAGCATCGAGGAAATGATCCGGCGGGACGAGAATTTCGTGACTGACGAGAGTTTCACACGCGGTCTTGGCTACGTGCCGGATCCAACCGACGTCTTTATCTCGCCCTACGCGAAATGCGGCACGACATGGATGCAACAGATCGTGCACGGGTTGCGCACCGGTGGGTCGATGGCGTTTGACGAGATCACCGAGGTTGTCCCCTGGCTCGAACTGGCCCACGACATGGGGTGGGACGTCAATGACGATCAGGTGGCCCGCCCCCGTGCCTTCAAGAGCCATCTGCGGTGGGATGAGATTCCTAAGGGTGGGCGCTACATTGTTGTCCTGCGCGATCCCGTCGATGCGATGGTCTCGCTTTTCCGGTTTCTCGAAGGCTGGCGGTTCGAGGCCGGTGCGGTCTCCATCGAGGACTTCGGCGACTATTACATCGAGCGACCCGATAGCGACGGGTACTGGGGGCATCTGAGTTCGTGGTGGCGCGAGCGGCACCGGGAGGAGATCCTACTTCTGTCCTTCGAAGGGATGAAAGCCGATCTGCCCGCCACGGTCGGGCGGGTCGCGGATTTCATTGGCGTGCCGGAGGATCCGGATCTGCGCGCTGTGGCCACCAGGCAGGCCAGTTTCGATTTCATGAAAGCCCGTGGGCGACAGTTCGACGACCACCTGCAACGTGCATTTCGGGATAAGGCATGTGGCCTGCCGCCGGACGGTGTGGCCACTAAGGTCTCGACCGGCCAGGTCGGAGCGGGCAAGCCGTTGGTCAACAAAGAGCTGCGCGCCAAATTTGATGCGCGTTGGCAAGAAGTGATGGGAGCCGAATTCGGTCTGGAGTCCTATGCGGACCTGCTCAAGGCGCTTGACGAGAAGTTTTAGGGAGCCGGGCAATGACGGGTTCGAGCCCATTTGACCTTCCCAGCCCCTTGTTCCATTGGATAAACCATCTCAGTTTGTCCCAGTCAGTTGCTCGCAGGAGAACGCCCGAATGGATCTGAAACATCTAGTTTTGGCCGGAGACTCGATCTTCGATAACGATGGTTACGTACTGGGAGAGGCAGGCGTGATCGAACAATTGCGCTGTGCGCTTCCTTCAACCTGCTCGGCATCCAAAGTCGCTGTAGATGGTGATTGCATAAAGCATGTGAAAGATCAGATTGCCGACTTACCTTCTAATGCAACCGACCTGATTGTGAGTGTTGGTGGAAACGACGCACGGTTTCATTCTGCGCTTCTCTCGAAAGTGAAGCATTCAAATGACTTAGACGCCCTTCTATCCGCGCCTCTGGATGAATTTGCCTCGGATTATAGGCGCATGCTTGATACTGCAAAGGCAACCGGCTTGAGGTTATACGTGTGCACAATATACACTGCGGTGCCATTCGAAGACCCTGTTTGGCGGCAGTTTGTTCCGCTTGCTATCAACAAGTTCAATGAAGTCATCATCGCAGAAGCAGGAGCTTACGGAGTTCCCGTGCTTCATTTGCAAGACGTGTGCACCGAAACCAGCGACTTTTCGACGGTATCGCCGATCGAACCATCCAACCAAGGCGGGCAAAAGATAGTAAATCTTATTGTCGAAAGGGTCGTAGGGCCAAGGTCGGCTTAGTCCGCAGAACGGACGTTCTGGCAATCGTTGTCAGAGACCAGTCAAAATTCCCGTCAGATCGCGGCGCTGTGGCCTGCTTTGCTCAGATCATAGGCATCAAGGCTCCGGGCGATCATGCGGGTCAGGGGGCGTGCTTCGGGTGGTATGCTAAGGCCGGTTTCATCATGTTTGAGCAATCCGCTGAACGCCTGCGATGTCTGGTCCAGAAGAGATGACAACGCCGCTTTCGAAATGCCAAAACGGGTCTGGATTTCACCGGCATCAATCCTGAAATCACACATCAGCGCCTCGATCATCCGACTGCGCATCTTGTCGTCGGGGGTGAACGCATGTCCGCGGGAGGTCGAGAACCGCCCATCGCGGATCGCACCGGTATGCGCGCCTGTGGCGGGTGCGTTCTGGGCATAGCCCTGCGGGAACCGCGAAATCGACGAAGCACCGACACCGATCAGGACCTCGGCCGTGTCATCCGTATACCCCTGAAAGTTCCGCCGGAGCTGTCCGGATTTCTGCGCCTGGCTCAACCCGTCCGAGGCGGTGGCGAAATGGTCGATCCCGATCTCACTATACTGATCCCAAAGGAAAAGCCTGCGTGCCGTCTCATAAAGCGCCAGCCGTTCTTCGGGTGTGGGCAAGGCGTCGGAAGGGATCAACTGTTGCCGCTTGGCCATCCACGGCACGTGCGCGTATCCGTAAAGCGCCACACGATCCGGGTTCAACGACAGGAGTTTCTGCACACTTTCGGTGATGCGGGCGCGGGTCTGGTGCGGCAGCCCGTAGAGAATGTCGCAGTTCAGGCTGTTCACCCCCCGGGCGCGGATCTCGTCCACCGCCTGCCGGGTGATATCATAGCTCTGCAACCGCCCGATGCTCTGCTGGATCTCATCGTCGAAATCCTGCACCCCGATGGAGGCACGGTTCATGCCCGCGGCGGCCAGGGCATCAAGGCGTTGGCCGTCGATCTCATTGGGGTCGATCTCGACCGAAAACTCGGTGTCTTCGGTGAACGGGGCCACGTCGCGGATGGCGCCCGCAAGCTCCTCTATCATTGCAGGCGCCAGAAGGGTGGGCGTTCCGCCCCCCCAATGCAGTCGCGACAAGCGCACGTTCTCGGGGAGGTGTGCGGCAAGCATCCGCAGCTCGGCCTTGAGCGTGTCAAGATAGGCTTGCACCGGCTTGTCGCTTTGTGTCCCCTGTGTCCGGCAGGCGCAGAACCAGCAAAGCCGCCGGCAAAACGGCACATGCACATAAAGCGAGACCTGTGCACCGGGTTGGATTGCGCGGATCCAGCTTGTATACTCGTCCGGACCGACAGCTCGATTGAAGTGGGGTGCTGTCGGATAGCTGGTGTAACGCGGTACCTTTGCGTCAAACAGCCCCAGCTTGCCGAGTTTTGCTTTCGTAACCATATGAACACCGGTAAGACGGTTCGGGCGAGCGAACATTGATGCAGATCAACTGAGAGCAAAGTGATCAACCATGTTGAATGACACCCTGACGGCCGTGCCGCGCGAATGTGGCGACTGTCCCATCCGGCACCGGGCCGTTTGTGCGCGATGTGATGCGAACGAACTCGAGCAGCTTGAGAAGATCAAGTATTACCGCAGCTTCGAGGCGGGGCAGACCGTCGTCTGGTCCGGGGACCAGATGGAATTCGTGGGCTCCGTGGTCAAGGGAATCGCGACCCTGACCCAGACGATGGAAGATGGCCGGACGCAGATGGTTGGCCTTCTGCTTCCAAGCGATTTTGTTGGCCGTCCAGGGCGCAGCACCGCGGCCTATGACGTGGTTGCCACGACCGATCTGGTCATGTGCTGTTTCCGCAAGAAACCGTTCGAGGCAATGATGGCGAAAACGCCGCATATCGCGCAGCGCCTGCTTGAGATGACGCTGGATGAGCTGGATGCCGCCCGCGAATGGATGCTTGTGCTGGGCCGGAAAACTGCAAGGGAAAAGATCGCATCACTGCTGTCGATCATTGGCCGCCGCAACGCGACGCTGAACCTCTCCGATGTCACGGGCTCCGTGGTGTTCGATCTGCCCCTGACCCGCGAGGCGATGGCCGATTACCTGGGTTTGACCCTGGAAACTGTCAGCCGGCAGATTTCCTCGCTCAAGAAAGATGGCGTCATCCACCTTGAAGGTAAACGCCACGTCACTGTCCCCGATTTCGACCGCCTCCTGGCTGAGGCCGGGGACGATAGCGATGGGGGCATGCTGGCCTGAGCAGAAATGCGGGCTTTGCTGTATCCATCAACAGCTCAGCGGAAAAACCATACCCGTCACATAGTTGTCGCGCACAAAATACCCATCACCGGTGACACGGCATGATGTCCTGGCATTCGCTGCCTTTCTGGCTTTGCTATTCAGGCCAAACTTGCGCGCGCCGAAGGTGTGCGACGCATGTTGCACCACGACAAAGTCGTGAGTGTCCACACGCACCTGACGCATCCGCAACTTGTACTTCCCAAGTTGCACGGCCTCGGCATCACCCTGACGCCAGAACGACTCTCGCGACCGGAACGCGGCGAGGGCAGCGGATTTTTGGCTCAGTGCCTTACCGCGCCTTGAATACTGGCGTGACTTTTCCGAGTAATACGGAAGCGTGGTCGGCGGGGCCGCACGTGCGACCAATGCCGGGGCACTTGGCGCTCGTGTCGGCGCTGCTGACGTCTTCGTGCCAATATTGTACCCCGCTCCACCGCTGAAGACACCTGAGGAGCCTTGTTGCTGAGGGGTGCCGCTGCACGCTGAAAGCGCGCAAATCATGGCAATGGCGACATGACGTTTCATCTCTATTCTCCGTGTCGAAATTCTACCGACAGGTTCAACAGGAAAATGGGCGAAAAGATGACTGCGGGGAGGAAGGTTTCCGGCGCGTTCCATCAATTTAGCCACCATCGGGCTTCTCGTCTGGGGTGGGTACAGGGGAGAACAGTCAAATTGGTCTGATCGCCGTCGCAACAAACACCTCGGGTTTAGTCCGGCGATGGCCGCTTTTGCCATGCAAGGGTTGTGCTGTTGCCACCTGTCGCGGGCAGCGAATACACCGCCCCACTGACCTCGCGCAGCAATTTGACCTCCATTGCGCTGGCGAAATCCTCGAACCCCGTGGCGGTGATGACGAAGGCGTTTGGGCCGCCGATCACGTATTGGTCAAAATAGTTGGTGAGCGTGTCATCATCTTCTTCGATGGCCAGACCGTTGATGACGATCCCCCGGGACAACAGCTTGTCGCGTGTTTCAAGCAGGCGTTTGGGGTCGTCCGACTGCCCATTCCCTGCGATATCAATGACTTGACGGCGGGCGCCGCGGGGCGCGGCTTCGAGGAGGCGCGCGGAAAACTCGAGGCCGCTGTGGATCATGGTCCCGCCGCCCGGCAATCGCCGCGGCATCTCGGCCACCGCCTCGGCATATTGTGCAACATCGTCGCGATCATGCAGCTCGACCCAGTCAAGCCCAAGGGCCTGCCGCGTGACGCTGGACCATTGCACGATCGCAATCGCCACACCGCCGGGCGCCCGGTCAATCGCGGCGCTCACGATATCGGACTTGAGCGCCAGGGCCGTTCCCGTGCGCTGCAGATCGAACTCGACATCATTCACACTGGCCGAAACATCGAAGGCCAGCACCAGATGCAACTCCAACCGCTCTTGGGCATGGAGCGGGAGAACCCCTGCAAGCATCGCAATGCCGAGCCAGAAACATTGCCAGAACGCTGTCATGGCGCGGCCTTGTCAGATGCGGTTGGCATTTGCGTTTCCCTTCGCCTCTGCCGCAAGTTGGAAGCAGCAGAAGGCGCAGGTCAAGTGTTCTTTGCCGATCTCAATGGGCCATCAGGACCGGCAGGGTGGTCTGCTCCAGGATGTTGCGCGTCGCACCGCCAAAGATCGCCTCGCGGAAGCGCGAATGACCATAGGCGCCCATCACCATCAGGTCGGCATTCATGTCCGTCGCATGCCGGGTCAGGACGTCGGATATACGGGGCAGTGTCTTCGACAGAACGTCGATCTCCACCGGTACATCGTGGCGCGCCAGGTATTGTGACAAAAGACCCCCGGGATCCGAACGGCTTGGCCCGTGTGCCGGTGGATCAATCACGACGACATGTACCGAATCGGCCTGCCGCAGCAGGGGCAGGGCCGCCCGCGTCGCGCTCAAGGCTTCAATGCTTTCGTTCCAGCCGACCAGAATGCGTTTGGGCTTCGGAACCGGCATCGCGGCTTCGGGCAGGATCAACGTGGGCGTATGGCCTTCGAACAGCGACGCCTCGGTCACGGGCTCCAACTCGGCGCCGCGCCCCTCGCCATAGGGTTTGGGCAGGATCACCAGGTCGGAAAACCGCGCCCGCGCCGACACGTGCCGCCCCAGGTCGGCAAGCTGCGCCACACCTGCTTCGGCGCCCCACCGCAGGCCTGACTGTTTCAGGATGGCCTCTGCCTTGGCCTTTACGGCCTCGGCCTCTTCATTGGCGCGGGTGATGGTCTCCTGCAGGACAATCGCGCTGGCCCCGGCATAATAGAACCCGGTCTGCGTCCGGTCGACGCCCAGGCACATCACGTCCAGATGGGTGTCGTGCGCGGCGGCCAGAGCCACGGCGTGGGCCAACGTGTCTTCGACCAAATCCTCATCGGTCAGAACGGTAAACAGGCTTTTGTAGCTCATATCGCAACCCCTTGGATCAGTTGATTTGACCCGACACTAGAACCGTTCGCCGCTGGCCCGCCTTGATGCTGGTCAAATCGTTCATAAAGAATGCTCGGGGCTCTTCACGGGTCTTGCGCACCGTGGCGCGCTCTGTGACGAATGGGTACGTCACGGCCATGAGAGGATGTCGACGATGCGCCCAGAGAGATCCGCAATTGCGACCCGCCCCGCATCATCGGTACATGTGCCGCAGATGTGCGACCTCCTGAACGAGATCATCGAGATAGGCGGCACAACCGCCCTTGAAACACCCTTTGACCACGACACGCTGGCCCGGGCCTATCTGAGCGGAGAGGACCATATCAGTTGTTTCGTGGCGCTTGACGAGGCGGGGGATGTCGCGGGGTTTCAGGCCCTTCTGCGCCACGATGGCCTGCCGCAGGGGTGGGCCGATATCGCCACTTTCGCTCGCGTGCGGCCCAAACTGCCCGGCGTCGGCGCCGCACTTTTTGCCGCCACACGCGGTTTTGCACGGGCCACGGGCATCATCGCCATCAACGCCACGATCCGCGCCGACAACACCGGCGGTCTCAGCTACTACGAGAAGATGGGGTTCGAGATCTATGCGGTCGAAAAAGGCCGCCCCCTAAGGGACGGCACACCGGTTGATCGTATTTCGAAAAAATGCGTAACCGAGGCTTGAGAGATATAGCCCCGAGGCGTCGCTCCATAGCCCTCTCAGCGGGTCACGGAGATACCGCCATCTGCGAGTATCGCCGCACCGGTCACGAATTGCGCGTCGCTGGACAACAGGAAAACAGCCGTGCGCGCGATCTCCTCGGGCGTTGCCATACGTTTGAGCGCGTGTAGCTCTTCGACGCCCGTGCGGGCTTCTTCTGTATCGGCGAAGCTGCGTGCCATCGCCGTATCTGTCCCGCCGGGCAGGATCGCGTTGATGCGTAGGCCCTGTGGTCCGTACTCCGCCGCGAGAACCTGCGTCAGCCCGATCATCCCTGCTTTCGAAGCCGCATATGCAGCCATACCAGGGACGCCAAGGCTGTGGCCCACAAAGCTCGACGTCATCAGGATTGCGGCCCCCGGGCGGCCCAGCATCGCAGGGATTTGATGTTTGGCCCCTAGCATTGCCGAAGTCAGATTGGTCCGGATCACGAGATCCCATTCGGCCTTGGGCATCTCCGTGGCGGGGAGGAGATCGCCCAGTATGCCGGCGTTGTTGAAGGCAAGGTCCAACCCGCCAAAGGATTTGCACGCCAGGTCGACGAGGGCCACCGCATAGTCCTCTTCCCCGACATCCCCGGCGAGCCAAACGGCCTTTCCGCCCTTGGCGATTATCTCCTCGGCCAGATCGGACAGGTATTCACCGCGCCGCGCCCCCAGGATCACCGCTGCGCCCTCCGCGGCCAGTTGCAGCGCGGCTGCGCGCCCGATGCCCGCGCTGGCGCCGGTGATCAATGCGGATTTTCCTTCGAATCTCATGTGCTTCTCCTGTGTTCGTTCCCGCCACATGGCAGGGTGCAGGCGAAGGTTTGGCCCGGCAGATGATGCCATTCGACCCGTTTCTTGCGCTTCACGCGGGCACGGCACGCCGGAGCTCCAGAAACCGCAAGAAACGGAATCTCTTGATGCAGATCAAGGAAGCATCCCGCGCCATCACGCATTTAGTCCCTGTCTTCACGCGAACACGCGAATCCCTCGATTCGTAAGGACAGAGACGAAGGGACTAGGAAAATGATGAATTATTTCAAGCTGATCGCGCTTGGGCTGATCACGCTTTTTGCGTTGATCGGGGCCAATTATGCGCGCGATCTGGCCTATCTGGTCAATGCGTTGACCATTGCGCTGGTATCTGCGGGGTTGTTCCTGTGGGTGCTGCGTAACACCGACGAACCGGTCAAACAGGTCGACCTGTCTGGCGAATATATGGATGGTGTGATCCGCGCGGGCGTGATTGCCACGGCGCTTTGGGGCGTTGTGGGCTTTCTCGCTGGCACGTTCATCGCCTTCCAACTGGCCTTTCCAGGGCTAAATTTCGAATGGTCGCAGGGCCTTTTGAACTTCGGACGCCTGCGCCCGTTACATACCAGCGCGGTGATCTTTGCCTTTGGCGGTAACGCCCTGATCTGCACCTCGTTTTACGTGGTGCAGCGCACATCGGCGGCCCGTCTCTGGGGCGGTAACCTCGCCTGGTTCGTCTTCTGGGGCTATCAGCTTGTCATCGTTCTGGCGGCAACCGGCTATCTGCTGGGCGCCACGCAGTCCAAGGAATATGCCGAACCGGAATGGTATGTCGATTGGTGGCTGACCATCGTCTGGCTCGCCTATCTGGCCGTGTTCCTCGGCACGATCGTCAAACGCAAGGAGCCGCATATCTATGTGGCCAACTGGTTCTACCTGTCCTTCATCATCACGGTGGCGATGCTGCACGTGTTCAACAACCTCTCCATCCCGGTCTCGGTCTTCGGCTCCAAATCCGTGCAGGTCTTCTCGGGCGTGCAGGACGCGATGGTGCAATGGTGGTATGGCCACAACGCCGTGGGCTTCTTCCTGACGGCGGGCTTCCTCGGAATGATGTACTACTTCGTGCCGAAACAGGCCGAACGCCCGGTGTTCAGCTACAAACTGTCGATCATCCACTTCTGGGCGCTGATCTTCCTCTATATCTGGGCGGGTCCGCACCACTTGCACTATACGGCGCTGCCTGACTGGGCGTCGACGCTGGGTATGGTGTTCTCGATCATCCTCTGGATGCCCTCCTGGGGCGGCATGATCAACGGCCTGATGACGCTTTCGGGCGCCTGGGACAAGCTCCGCACCGACCCGATCATCCGCATGATGGTCATCTCCATCGGCTTCTACGGCATGTCCACTTTCGAGGGTCCGATGATGTCGATCCGCGCGGTCAACTCGCTGTCGCACTACACCGACTGGACCATCGGTCACGTCCACTCTGGCGCCCTTGGCTGGAACGGCATGATCACCTTCGGTGCGCTCTACTTCCTGGTGCCGAAACTGTGGAACCGCGAACGGCTCTATAGCCTCTCGATGGTAAGCTGGCACTTCTGGCTCGCCACCATCGGCATCATCCTCTACGCCGCCGCCATGTGGGTGACCGGCATCATGGAGGGCCTGATGTGGCGCGAAGTGGACGCCAACGGTTTCCTAGTGAACTCTTTCGCCGATACCGTGGCCGCCAAGTTCCCCATGTACGTGGTGCGTGGCCTGGGCGGGGTGCTCTATATCGCCGGTGCCATCATCATGTGCGTCAACCTCTACCTGACCGTCAAGCGGAGCCCGGCCGTGGAGGCCAGCAACTCCGCCGTGCCGGCTGAATAAGGGAGGATCCGAACAATGGGAATTCTCGACAAACACCATGTTCTGGAAAAGAACGTCACCCTTCTGGCGATCTTTGCCTTCCTTGTGGTCACCATCGGCGGGCTGGTGCAGATCGCACCTCTCTTCTGGCTGGAAAACACGATCGAGGATGTGGAGGGCATGCGCCCCTACACCCCGCTCGAACTGGCCGGGAAGGACATCTATATCCGCGAGGGGTGCTATGTCTGCCACAGTCAGATGATCCGTCCCATGCGCGATGAGGTCGAACGCTATGGCCACTACTCGCTGGCGGCGGAATCGCAATATGACCACCCGTTCCAATGGGGCTCCAAGCGGACGGGGCCGGACCTTGCCCGCGTTGGCCTGCGCTATTCGGACGAATGGCATGTGGACCATCTGCGCGATCCGCAATCGGTGGTGCCGGAATCGGTTATGCCCAAATACGGCTTCCTCGAAGACCGCATGATCGAGGGCAAGTATATCGAGGACCGGTTGAAAACCGACCGCTTCGTGGGCGTGCCTTACACCGACGAGATGGTCGAAAACGCGCTGGCCGACTTCAAGGCCCAGGCCGACCCGGACAGCGATTATGACGGGCTCATCGAACGCTATGGCGAAACGGTGCAGGTGCGCAACTTCGACGGTGCTGCCGGTATCTCCGAAGCGGATGCCCTGATTGCCTATCTGCAAATGCTTGGGACGTTGGTTGATTTCTCGACCTTCACCCCCGTGGCAAGCCGGTAAGGGAGAAGAGACATGGAAACCTATTCATTCCTGCGTGAAATGGCGGATAGCTGGGCGCTTCTGATCCTGTTCGTGTTCTTCACCGGCGTGGTCTTCTGGGTCTTCCGGCCCGGCGCTACGAAGGTTTACGAGAACCCCGCGAACATCCCCTTCCGGCACGAAGACAAACCCGCCCCTGATGGGGACGCGGACGCCAAGGAGGCGTAAGAGACATGGTCAAGAAACCTGAAAAACAACAAGGCGATCCGGATACCACCGGCCACGAGTGGGACGGGATCGAGGAATTCAACAACCCGCTGCCGCGCTGGTGGCTCTGGACCTTCTACGCCACCATTGTCTGGGGCATCGGATACACCATCGCCTATCCCGCCTGGCCGGGAATTTCGTCGGCCACCGCCGGTGTCATGGGCTGGTCCACCCGGGCCAACGTCGCCGCCGATATTTCGCAGGCCGAAGCGGCCAATGCTGATATCAACGCGCGTCTGGCCGCGGTCGAGTTGACCGAGATCAGCACCGATCCGGAACTCGCGGGCTATGCCACCTCGGCGGGCGCGGCGGTCTTCAAGACCTGGTGCGCGCAATGCCACGGCTCGGGCGCTGCCGGTGCCAAGGGTTATCCCAACCTCCTGGACAATGACTGGCTCTGGGGTGGGGATATCGAGGCGATCCACGCAACCGTCGCTCACGGTATCCGTAACGAGGAAGACGACGATGCGCGGTATTCCGAGATGCCGGCCTTTGGCGAGATGCTCGAAAAGGAAGAGATCACGGCGGTCACCAACTACGTGATGTCCCTTTCGGGCACACCGCAGGACGCGAGCCAGGTCGAGGCCGGGCAGGTCGTCTATGTGGATAACTGCGCCTCGTGCCACGGTGACGAGGGGCTGGGTGATCGAGATCAAGGCGCGCCTAACCTAGCGGATGCAATATGGCTCTATGGCGGTGACTACGACACGGTTCTCGAAACTGTCACCTATAGCCGCTTTGGCGTGATGCCGCCCTGGACTGAGCGCCTGACCGAGGCTGAAATCCGCGCCGTCTCGGCCTATGTGCACCAGTTGGGCGGCGGCGAGTAACAACACGCAGAGCCGGGATTGAACCGCGCTCTGCGTCAAGAACAAGAACACCCGCAGGATCAAACCTGCGGGTTAGGCACCGGACCTTCCGTCCTGTTCGCGCGTTTCCTGGAAGGCCGGTGCCGCCCTGAATTGGGCCGCAGGGGAGATCTCTGCGGCCCAAACTCTGTCTGATGGGCCCCCCTTTAGCGCACAGGGACATGGTCGCGGACCAGGAGGCGGGACATCAGCAGAGAGTTTTGCGGTCAGATGGCGGGCCGCGTCCTTGCCACTGATCAGTCCTGTGAAAAGACCCCACGCGGTGGGTCAACCCGGCCCGCGCGGCGTGACCACCTGCCGCCCCGCCACGGCCAGTGCCGCGAACGCGCCGGTGGCCGCAGGCCGAGCTCGAGCTCATAGATCACCGGGTTAATCACGACGTTCTCCAACGGTGTGGGGGAAGTAGGATGCGTCGCGACGTTCGTCGAAACGGCTGCGATTTCCCCAATGGTTGCGGGTGTCGGTGCGGGTTGCGGTGTTGAAAGTTTTTGCAAATATTCCCAGCATGGCGTTTCCTTTCCGGGGCGTTGATTTCTGTAATCAATATTGCATTCCAACGGGTTTTCTGCGACTCAGGAAAAATGCGATAATGTAAGTTAGGATTACATATTGGATTGGATCGGCTTCCCCCCGCTGTCGGCGCTCCGGGCATTCGCGGCGCTTTCCGAGACCGGCACCGCGGTTGCGGCAGGGGAGAAGTTGAACGTGAGCCATGCCGCGATCAGCCAGCAAATCAAGACACTTGAGGCGCATCTGGGCCTTACCCTCGTTGACCGCGGTGGTCGGCGCCTGTCGCTGACGCCAGATGGTCAGCAACTGGCGGATGCGCTGCTCAAGGGGTTTGGGGATATTTCCGCCACCATCGACAAACTGACAGGTGCGGATGCGAACCGGCCATTGCATATCTCGACCACGCCTATGCTCGCCGCGGCCTGGCTGATGCCGCAACTGAGCTGTTTTCACGCCGCGTATCCCGACATCAACCTGATCCTGAGCACCACACCCAAGGTCGAGGCGATGGACGGCGGCAACATTGACGTCGCCTTGCGATACGGCATGGGGAACTGGCCCAACCTTGCAAGTGAGCCGCTCTTTATCTCCCGGATGGTCGTCGTAGCCGCCCCTTCGCTGGTCGGGGATCAGGAGTTCTCCTCCTTCGATGAACTGGCGGATTTCCCCTGGCTTCTGGATGCGGGACTTTCCGAGGCCAATAGCTGGCTGCGCGGCATCGGCACCCTGGAAAAGCTCAGCCAGGGATCGATCCAGTTGCCCGGCAACCTGTTGCTCGACGGCGCGCGGGACGGGCAGGGGATTGCCGTCACGGTTCACGCCTTTGCCGAAAAAGACATACAAGCCGGGCGGTTGCGCCTTCTCTTCGAAAGTGACGCTATGAAGGGCTATCACATCGTCACCCGTCCCGGGGTGCAGCGTCCGGCGCTGCAAAAATTCGTTCGGTGGCTGCGCCGACAGGTGAAAACCTGCGAAAAAGCCAAATAGATCACTTTCAGACTCAGAATTTGACTCATGTCAAAGTTTCCGGCGGCCTGACCTGAGAAAACCACATCATCAGGACCCTGAATACCGGAGTGATTCCGTGGCCAATAGCCAGCCCGACGCGCCTCAAAGCCTATATGCGCCCCGCGAGCCGATTTTTCCCAAGAAGGTCTACGGACCTTTCCGAAACCTGAAGTGGTGGATCATGGCGGTCACGCTGGGCATCTACTATCTCACCCCCTGGATCCGCTGGGACCGCGGCGCGAACCTGCCGGATCAGGCCGTTCTGGTCGATCTGGCCAGCCGCCGTTTCTTCTTCTTCTGGATCGAAATCTGGCCGCACGAATTCTATTTCGTCGCGGGGCTTTTGGTCATGGCGGGGCTGGGCCTCTTCCTCTTCACCTCGGCGCTTGGCCGGGTCTGGTGCGGCTATGCCTGCCCGCAAACGGTTTGGACCGATCTCTTCATCCTTGTCGAACGCTGGATCGAAGGCGACCGAAACGCGCGCCTGCGCCTGCACCGCCAGAAGAAGATGGATTTCCGTAAGTTCAGATTACGGATGATCAAATGGATCACATGGTTGCTGATCGCGGTGGCTACGGGCGGCGCTTGGGTTTTTTACTTCGCGGATGCACCTACGCTTCTGGTAGATCTTTTCACCCTCAACGCCCATCCGGTCGCCTACACGACCGTCGCAATCCTGACCGGTACAACCTTCCTCTTCGGTGGTTTCGCCCGCGAGCAGATCTGCATCTACGCCTGTCCCTGGCCGCGTATCCAGGCCGCAATGATGGACGAGGACACGCTTGTCGTGGGTTACCGCGAATGGCGGGGGGAGCCGCGCAAGAATTCCCCCGAGGTCAAGGCCGGTGCGACTCAGGGCGACTGTATCGACTGCATGGCCTGCGTGAATGTCTGCCCGGTTGGGATCGACATTCGCGACGGGCAGCAGCTTGAATGTATCACTTGCGCGCTCTGCATCGACGCCTGCGACGACATCATGGCCAAGATCGGCAAGCCGCGCGGATTGATCGACTACATGGCGCTCACCGACGAGGAAAACGAACGCGCGGGCAAACCGCCCAAGCCGATCATCAAACACATCCTGCGGCCGCGCACGATCCTCTACACCGCGCTTTGGTCGCTTGTGGGTGTGGGTCTGCTCTTTGCGCTCTTTATCCGCGCGGATATCGAGATGACCGTTGCCCCGGTGCGCAATCCAACCTTTGTGACCATGGCCGACGGGACGATTCGCAACACCTACGAGGTGCGGTTGCTGAATAAACATGGTGAGGATCGGCTTTTTAATCTTACATTGCGGGGCGATCCCTCGATCCAGGTCACGCTGGAGGGTGTCCCCGGCAGCTCGGTCACGGTCCCGGCGGATACGACCTTCAATCAGCGGGTTTACCTGGAGGCTCCCGCAGGTTCGGCACCGGCAAACGCGGAACGCACCGAATTGCGGATATGGGTCGAAGACACGACAAATGGCGAACGGGCCTACAAGGACACGGTCTTTAACGGAAAGGGTCAATGATGGCAGCAGGTGGGCAAATTACCGGACGGCATGTCCTCGCAGGGTTCGTGGGCGCGTTCGGCATCATCATCGGCGTCAACCTCGTGCTCGCCTGGAGCGCGGTCAAAACCTTCCCGGGGTTGGAGGTCAAGAACTCCTACGTCGCCAGTCAGCAATTCGATGATCGCCGTGCCGCGCAGGAGGCGCTTGGCTGGACCGTGCGCGCCGATCACGAAAGGGGTCAGCTTCGGCTGAGTATCGTCGATGCCGAAGATGCGCCCGTGGTCGTGCAATCCCTGACCGCCACCGTTGGCCGCGCCACCCATGTCTACGACGATCAGGAACCCGAGTTTACCTTTGACGGCACGGCCTATGTAGCGCCGGTTGTTTTGGGTGACGGCAACTGGAACATCCGCATGGTCGCGGTGGCCAAGGATGGCACCGAATTCACGCAGCGCGTGGTGCTGCACAAGAAATGACCGCGACGCTGCGCCCCTCTCCCTCGGCCTGTCCGGCCTGCGCGGCGGCCCCCGCGGCTGAAGTCGTAGCCGCGCGCGGTGAGGTGGACGCGGCGCAGATCGCCCTTTCGCTGCCGACAGTCCATTGCGCGGCCTGCATTTCCAAGATCGAACGCGCACTAAATGCTGACCCGCGGGTGACATCCGCGCGCGTGAACCTGACCCTCAAACGCGCCAGTATCGACGCCGCGCCGGACGTCACCGCACTGGAGATGGCGGCGCTTGTCGAGGGGTTGGGGTATGAAGCGCATGAGCTTGATGCCGGCACGCTGAATGCAACGGCCACGGACAAGGCCGGGCGCGATCTGCTGATGCGCCTGGCGGTGGCGGGGTTTGCGTCGATGAATGTGATGCTTCTGTCGGTCGCGGTCTGGTCCGGGGCGGAGGCGGCGACGCGCGACCTCTTCCACTGGATATCCGCCGCCATTGCCCTGCCGACGATCGCTTTCGCCGGGCAGCCGTTTTTCCGAAATGCCTGGGCGGCTTTGTCGAACCGGCAACTCAACATGGATGTGCCGATCACCCTGGCTATTTTGCTGGCGGTCGTCACCTCGCTTTGGGAAACCGCCCTTTCGGGCGAACACGCCTATTTCGACGCCGCCCTGACGCTGACATTCTTCCTGCTGGCGGGCCGTTACCTCGATCACCGCACCCGTGCCATCGCCCGGTCCGCCGCCGAAGAACTGACGGCGCTTGAGGTGCCGCGCGCGACCCGGCTGGTCGATGATGAGGAAGAGGAAGTGATGCTGGCCGATCTGGCAGTCGGTGATCTGGTTCTCGTCCGGCCCGGTGGTCGGATGCCGGTTGATGGGGAGATCATCAGCGGCATGTCGGAACTCGACCGGTCGCTTCTCACCGGCGAAACGCTTCCGGTCCTGGCTGAGCCGGGGCAGGCCGTGTCGGCGGGCGAGGTCAACCTGACCGGGCCGCTGACCATTCGTGCCACCGCCGTAGGGGCCGACACCTCACTGCACCAGATGGCCGACCTGGTGGCGATCGCCGAATCCGGCCGTTCGCGCTACACCTCGCTTGCCGACAAGGCGGCCAAGCTCTATGCGCCCGGTGTTCATATTCTCTCGGCGCTCAGTTTCTTGGGCTGGCACCTCTATAGCGGGGATGTGCGCGTGGCGCTCAATATCGCGGCGGCGGTGCTTATTATCACTTGTCCGTGTGCCCTTGGGTTGGCGGTGCCCGCGGTGACGACAGCAGCGTCCGGACGGCTCTTCCGGCGCGGGATGCTGGTCAAGGACGCGACCGCGCTGGAGCGTCTGGCGGAAGTGGATACGGTCGTTTTCGACAAGACCGGGACCCTGACCGCCGGGACGCCGGAACTCACCAACCTGGCCGATCTGCCGCGCAAATCGCTTGGGATCGCATACGCGCTTGCACAGGGGTCATCGCATCCGCTGGCCCGCGCCATCAACCAGGCGGCCCGGCAGGCCGGCATCGCCATGGCCAAGGTAGAGGCGATCACCGAGGTGCCGGGATATGGCACGAAGGGTCAATGGGACGGGCGCGAGGTGCGCCTTGGCCGTGCAAGCTGGACCGGGGCGGAGGCCCTCCCGGTGACGGCAACCTATCTTGGTGTTGAGGGGAGCGATCCAACAGCCCTGACGTTTTCCGACCGTTTGCGTGATGGCGCGGAGGAGGCGGTCACGGCATTGCAGGAAAGCGGCAAGGAAGTCTATCTGATGTCCGGTGATACCACCCCCGCCGTCGAAGACCTGGCAAACCGCCTGGGCATTCGTCACTGGCTGGCCGAGGCGCTGCCGGCTGATAAATCCGCGCGTATTCAGGATCTCACCAGCAAAGGTGCCAAGGTGTTGATGGTCGGGGACGGGCTGAATGACACGGCCGCATTGACCGCTGCCCATGTGTCGATCTCGCCCGCCACCGCACTCGACGCGGCGCGCGTGGCCAGCGATATCGTTCTGCTGGGCAACGACCTCTCGCCCGTCGCGGCGGGCTGCAAAACGGCCGAAGCGGCAACCCGCCGCATCCGAGAGAATTTCCGCATTGCAACGCTTTACAACGTGATTGCCGTGCCGCTGGCGGTGATCGGATTGGCGACGCCGCTGATTGCGGCACTTGCCATGTCCACAAGCTCGATTACCGTCTCATTGAACGCGCTCAGGCTGAGGTGAACAAATGAACGTGTTGGCATATCTGATCCCGATTTCGCTCCTTCTGGGCAGTGTGGGCCTGATCGCCTTTGTCTACACGGTCCGCTCGAACCAGTATGACGATCCCGAAGGCGACAGCCGCCGGATACTCAGCGACGAATACGACGAACGCCCCAAGAAATAGGGGCGTTCTCTCTGTCTCGGCAATGGTGGAGTTTGAGGGTCAGCTTGGCCCGATCATGAAACAGGTGATCTGTTTCGCCTGAAGTCTACGGCAGGCGAGGTCGGCGGTTTCCCGGGTCAGACCCATGAAATTCGCATCATACCCGTTCGAGCGCGCCACGACCTTGCGCAGGCTGCCATCGAGCGTGCTCATCTCGTTCAATGCCGTCTGCAACAGGACCGAGCGTGCCTTGTATTGGCTGGGATACCGGCCCACGTTGATGCCCCAATGCCGCCCGCCAGATGTGGAAAGCCGGGTCACGACTTCCTGTTCCTGCTCTGCCGCAGGAGCCTCCGACAGCACGATCGCCTTGGGCCGCGCGGTGGGCTTGACCATCCGCAATGTGGCGGCTTCGGCCCCTTGGGGTTTCTTCAACTCGGCCACTTCTGCGGCCTGGGCGGCCATCACGGCCTTGTCGATATCTTCCTTCGCGGCCACCAGGATGGACGTGTTGGCCGGGCGCGGACGCAGGGCCGGACGCAGGCTTTTCCTGACCGCGGCGGCGGCTGCTAGCCGGACCGTCTTGCCGACGCCCTCCGGCGTGCCGTTTCCGATCCTGCCGTAATATGCAGGGCGGGCAGGGCGGCTTATGGCGACACGCGACGGTGCGCGCTTGAAACCGAGATCCAGAAGCTCTGCCACCTTGGCATTGCGGGTCCGCGTCGAGCGTCCGCCAAAGACCGTGGCGATGATCCGTTCCCGGCCGCGCTCTGCGCTGGCAACCAGGTTGAAGCCAGCCGCACGGGTGTAGCCCGTCTTGATCCCGTCCGCGCCACGATAGCTGGCCAACAGCTTGCGATTGGTGTGGTAAACCGTCTTGACCCCCGCATTGGCGGTCATCCGGGAAAACAGGTTGTAGTACTCGGGGTAGTCGTAAAACAGGTGCCGGCCCAGGGTCGTCATGTCACGCGCCGTCGACAGGTGTCCCGATTCCGTCAGGCCATGGGCGTTCTTGAACGTGGTGCGGGTCATGCCCATCGCCTTGGCGGTGCGGTTCATCCGGCGGGCAAAACGCGCCTCCGACCCTTCAATCGCCTCGGCAAGTGCCGTGGAGGCGTCGTTTGCGGATTTGACCGCCGCCGCGCGGATCAGGTAGCGCAACGCGATACGCTGCCCTGCCTTCAGGCCTAGTTTGCTGGGCGGTTCGCTTGCCGCGTGTTTCGAGATGCGCACCTTGGTATCAAGGCTGATCTCGCCATTCTCCACCGCTTCGAACACGATGTAGAGCGTCATCATTTTGGTAAGGGATGCCGGGTGCAAGCGCGTGTCCGCATTTCGCGAATGCAACACTTTCCCCGATCGTGCGTCGATCACCATCGCCGCATAGGGCGCTGCTGCCGCACTCAGCGGTACGATTACCAACATCCAGATTGTGGCCAACGCCACCAGGCCCCAACGGACCGGCTGCCTGCTCCGCGCCTTCATGGAACTACTCTTTTCTGCCTCATGCCGCCGGTTTTCCGACTGGCTTTTGTTATGTCCTCTCAGCGTATCATAGCGATCTTGGTAAATAAAGCGTTCATTCCCAAGGAATTATTGCATGTTGTTACAGTCCCCGATCCAGATGTTGCGGAGCATGGATGCTCGTCCTACCAGAAAAGCGATTTTGGCGAGAATGCGGCGAAGGTGACGCGACAAAAAAAGGGCGCCGCAACCGGCGCCCTGATCCATGGTTGGGTATGGCGTCAGTTCAACGCCTTGTCGGTGATCGCATGGGTCCAAGCGGCCTCGCCGGGGTCAGAGGTGATGACCGGGTCCGAGCCGCCCGAGAGGAGCGATTCGACCGTCCGCTGGAAATCCGCGGGGTCCAGCGCGCCGTTCGATCCGGCGGTGAGCTTCGCAATCTCACCCATCATGCGCTTCTGATGCTCTTCGGTCTGGGCGCCGGATGCGTCGTTGTCGAGCACGATCAGTGCTGCCTCATCGGGGTTCTCTTCGGCCCATTTCCACCCCTTCATCGACGCGCGGACGAAGCGCACCATCTTGTCCTCGAAAGCCGGATCGCTCAGGTTTTCTTCGAGCACATACATGCCGTCCTCAAGCGTGGCGACGCCCTGATCCTCGTATTTGAACACGACCAGATCGTCTGAGGTCAGCCCCGCGTCAATGATCTGCCAATACTCGTTATAGGTCATGGTCGAGACGCAGGCCGCCTGACCCTGCAGGATCGGATCGACGTTGAAACCTTGTTTGAGGACCGTCACGCCGTCATCCCCACCATCGGTCGGAATGCCAAGCTGGCTCATCCAGCTCAGGAACGGGTATTCATTGCCGAAAAACCAGACGCCGAGCGTCTTGCCCTTGAAATCGTCAGGGCTTTCGATGCCCGCATCCTTGCGGCAGGTCAGCATCATGCCGGACGATTTGAAAGGCTGCGCAATGTTCACGAGCGGCAGGCCCTTCTCGCGCGAGGCCAGGGCCGAGGGCATCCAGTCCAGCACCACATCGGCGCCGCCACCGGCGATCACCTGCGCGGGCGCGATATCGGGTCCCCCGGGCTTGATTGTCACGTTCAGGCCTTCTTCTTCGTAGAACCCTTGATCCTGCGCCACGTAATAGCCCGCGAATTGCGCCTGCGTGACCCATTTGAGCTGTAGCGTGACATCATCCGCTGCCTGGGCGCCGGATGCCCCAAGGGCGGCCCATGCCCCCGTCGCGGCAACTCCGATTGCCTTGGTAAACTTGTTCATCTTTGTTCTCCCTTATTGGTTATTGCTTGATGTTCAGCGCCTCTGAGATGGGTGCCAGAATGTCATTGTCTTTTCGAGGAGTGCAACCCCGCCGTAGAAGCCCGAGCCGACGATGGCCGCAACCACGATCTCGGCCCAGACGAGATCCATCGCCAACTGGCCGACCGAAGTCGAAATCCGAAAGCCCATGCCGCGCACCGGCGAGCCGAAGAACTCGGCCACGATGGCCCCGATGAGTGCCAGCGTGGTGGCGATCTTGAGGCCGTTGAAGATAAACGGCATCGCCGCTGGCAGACGGAGTTTCAGCAGTGTTTTCCAGTAGCCCGCCGCATAGGTTCGCATCAGGTCGCGCTGCATCGCATCGGTGTCCTGAAGCCCCTGCACGGTGTTCACGAGCATCGGGAAGAAGACCATTACGACGACCACAGCGGCCTTGGATTGCCAGTCAAACCCGAACCACATGACCAAGATGGGCGCCATCCCGATGATCGGCAGCGCGGCCACGAAGTTTCCGATGGGCAGCAACCCGCGCTGCAGGAAGGGGAAGCGGTCGACGGCGATGGCGATCAGGAAGGCAGAACCAGAGCCCAGGATATAGCCGGAAAGCGCACCCTTCAGCACCGTCTGTACGAAATCCTCCCACAGAATCGCGGTGGAGGCGGCGAAGGTTTGGGCGATCTGCGTGGGCGCGGGCAGCAGGACCGGCGAAATCTCGAGGCCGCGGACGAGACATTCCCAAATGGCGATGACCGTCACGCCAAAGATGATCGGCACGCCCAGGGCTGTGGCCCGCGTTCGTGGCAGATGCGCCAGCCAGGAGTTGATCCTCCACCCGACGAGCCAGGCCAGGAAAGCGAAAGAAACCCATCCCATTACAGCATCCCCATGCGACGGAGCGTCATGCGTTGCAGCAAACCGATCAGTCCGACAAGGATCGCCGCCAGCGTCGCCGCCATAATAAGTGCGCTCCATATCTGGATTGTCTGACCGTAATAGCTCCCGGCCAAGAGCCGCGCGCCAAGGCCCGCGACGGCGCCGGTGGGCAACTCACCGACGATGGCGCCCACAAGGCTCGCCGCCATGGCGATCTTGAGCGAGGTAAAGAGGTACGGCATCGAGGAGGGCAGGCGCAGTCGCCAGAAGGTCTGCGACGGGCTGGCGTTCCAGGTGCGCATCTGGTCAAGCTGCATCCCGCTTGGGCTGCGCAGCCCCTTGACCATGCCGACCACCACCGGGAAGAAGGACAGGTACATCGAGATCATCGCCTTGGGCAGCAGCCCCGAAATCCCCACCGCGTTGAGGACCACGATGATCATCGGCGCGATGGCAAGGATGGGGATGGTCTGACTGGCGATCACCCAGGGCATCACGCTCATGTCGATCGTGCGGTTATAGACAATGCCCACGGCCAGCGCGATCCCGAGTAGCGTGCCAAGCACGAAGCCCAGCATGGTGGAACTGAAGGTGACCCAACTGTGGTAGAGGAGCGACCGCTTTGAGAAAGCGCGGCCCTTGGCGACCATCTCGCCGGTGGTCTTCCAAAGCTCGGCCCCGACCTGATGCGGCACGGGCAGTTTCGGCTTCTTCTGGCTCCAGGTGTCGGCGACCAACTCGTTGAAGGATAGTTCAACACCAGCCCGTTGCGCCTTGTCCAGGGCCCAGGGCTTGTTGAGCTGGATCGCTGCGCCGTACCAAAGCAGGAACAGCGCCGCGACAACGGTCAGGATTGGACCAACATTCCGCATCACGCCCCCTCGCGCCCCGGCCCCCGAGCCGGGGCCTCCTGGCCAACGCAGAGGTCCCGGGTCAGGCCCGGGACGGGTGAGCGAATGTGATCAGACATCATCGCCATGCCCCGCCCTGAGGCCATCACGGACCCGGTGGGCAATCTCGATAAACTCCGGCGTGTCCCGGATATCCAGCGGCCGTTCGCGGGGCAGGGTGCTTTCGATTACGTCCGTAATCCGCCCAGGACGCGGCGACATGACCACGATCTTGGTGGAAAGGTACACCGCTTCGGGGATTGAATGGGTGACAAAGCAGATTGTCTTGTGGGTCGAGTCCCACAGATGCAGCAATTGTTCGTTCAGGTGGTCGCGCACGATCTCGTCAAGCGCACCAAACGGTTCGTCCATTAGCAGGAGGTCCGCATCAAACGCGAGCGCCCGCGCGATTGAGGCCCGCTGCTGCATCCCGCCCGAAAGCTGCCAGGGGAATTTCTTCTCGAACCCGGCCAGTTCGACCAGTTCCAGCACGCTCTTGACCCGCTCCTCCTGATCGGCCTTGTCATAGCCCATGATCTCAAGCGGCAGACGGATATTCCCGCCAATCGTGCGCCACGGATAGAGCCCAGCGGCCTGGAACACATAGCCATAGGCACGGTTGCGGCGGGCCTCTTCGGGGGTCACACCATTGACGGTAATCGTCCCCGCCGTCTGCTGTTCGAGGTCGGCCATGACCCGCAGGAACGTCGTCTTGCCGCAGCCCGAAGGGCCGATGAAACTCACGAAATCACCCTTGTCGATTTCAAGGTTCACGTCCTTAAGCGCATGCACCGGGCCGTCATTGGTCTGGAAGGTCAGGCTGAGGTCTTCAGCCAGGATCACCGGATCAAGCATTCGCATGCGCTCCTATCCACATTATGCGTGCTATCGGCAAGGCGACAATTGCTGCGAAAATCCCTAAATCTCGAGAAAATGCATATGCGCCGTGGTCGGCATTCCAAGAAAAACCAAATGGCGAGAACTCAATCCCAATATGATATGAAACCACGATAGCGACATAAGCTGCGACCGAGGCTGCCAAGGTTGCCGAGAGTTTCACCTCTAACTTGTATGACAACAACCTGTAGATTGGAAAGAAGCTGAGAGCCCCGGCGATCATTCCGAAGAAAAACATCTTGGCGGCCAAGCCAAGCCCGAAGAACCATATCAAGAAAACAAATCCCCCAAGATTTCCTGTCGGGTCCGTATGTGAGTTTTGCTTGGCCATCAGAAAAATAGGATACGCAAGATAGACCAGAACGAAGGTAAAAGCCGCGGTTCTGGCAAACCTTTCTCCATCCTCCAGGTCCCTGATTTGTTTTTCACTTCGTTTGCGAAACATCAAATCCCCGATGGAATATTCAACGGATCACGTTCGATCATCTTCGGCGCGGTGAGCTGTTTCCACTTGCTCAGCGCCTCATGGGCCGAAGGGAAGGCCGGGCGGGGGACGAAGCGGCCACGGCCCGGTTGCGGTTGCGAATTCTGCCCCCAGGCCCAGATCACTTCGCCCCGTGAGATGGTGTAGCGCGAATTGGCCGTCACCTCGAAGCCCTCGAACACGTTGTAGTCGAGGATCGAATGGTGATTGGCCGGTGAGATCGTCTTGGTGATTTTCGGATCCCAAACCACGATATCCGCATCCGCGCCTTCGACAATGGCGCCTTTCTTGGGATAGATGTTGAGGATCTTGGCCACGTTCGTGCTGGTCGCGGCCACGAATTCATTGGGCGTGAGCCGCCCGGTTTCCACGCCATGGGTCCAGAGCACCGGCAGGCGTTCTTCGAGCCCGTTCGAACCGTTGGGGATGATCCGGAAATCCTCCCGTCCTGCGCGTTTCTGTTCGGTGTTGAAGGCCGCATGATCGGTGGCGACCACCTGCAAACTGCCAGCCTGCAATCCGGCCCAAAGGCTGTCCTGATGGTCTTTCGAGCGGAAGGGGGGGGACATCACCCGGCGCGCGGCGTGGTCCCAGTCCTTGTCGAAATATTCGCTTTCATCTAGCGTCAGGAACTGCACCAGCGGCTCGCCGTAAACCCGCATGCCTTTTTGCCGTGCGCGCCGGATTGCTTCATGCGCCTGCTCGCAGCTCACGTGCACGATATAGAGCGGCACACCGGCGGTGTCGGCGATGGTGATGGCGCGGTTGGCGGCCTCGCCTTCCAGCTCCGGCGGGCGGGAATAGGCGTGGCCCTCGGGGCCAGTGATGCCTTGGTTGAAATACTTCTCCTGCAGCTCGGCCACCAGATCGCCATTCTCAGCATGGACCATCGGCAGCGCGCCCAGCTCGGCACAGCGCTTGAAGCTGGCGAACATCTCGTCATCCTCGATCATCAGCGCGCCCTTATAGGCCATGAAATGCTTGAAGGAGTTGACGCCCATGTCGACGGCATCTTTCATCTCGTTAAAGATGCTCTCGTTCCAGCCGGTGATCGCCATGTGATAGCCGATATCGGCGCAGATCTGTGGGGCGGATTTGCGGTGCCACTCGTTGATCGCGTTCTTGATCGACCCGTCAGCGCCGGGCAGGCAGAAATCCACCAGCATCGTGGTGCCGCCACAAGCCGCGGCCCAGGTGCCTGTCTCGAACGTCTCGGCCGCCGTGGTGCCCATGAAGGGCATTTCCAGATGGGTATGCGGGTCGATGCCGCCGGGGATCACATAGGCGCCCTCGGCGTCGATATACTCGTCACCCTTCAGGTCCTCGCCAATCTGCTTGATCGTCTCACCCTCGATCAGGACATCGGCTTTCCAAGTGCGATCTGCTGTGCAAACCGTGCCATTCTTGATGACTTTGGTGGTCATTATTTAGCTCCCTCCGCATCCCTGAAATATCGTATTCGCGACGACTTCACCGCCGTCCTGTCCAATAGCAGCAACAGCTATTGTGCATGTTTCATTGCCACCGAGATCCCACGTTTTGGGCTGCCCCGGGGATAGTGATTTCAATTCCGCTCCGAATGTGACGTTCACATACGCTGTGCCTTTGATGGAGAACAAGGCAACCTGGTCAGTTTCGCAGTTTCGGAAGCTTGGTGACGTGTTGCTGACTTTGAAGACGTCGCCATTGCCTTTGCAGCCATCCTTGTTGAGAAGTGTCAATTCAGAGCGCATCAGATCCTGCGCCCGGCTGAAATTCTTGTCCTCAACTTCGCTTATAATGCTTTGTATCAACTCGCGGCTGTCTTTGTCATATTGATCCAAAACCGGAGCCTGGTTTACAATTTCACCATATTTTTCGAGGGCATCATAAGCAATCGCCAAGTCACCGCTACCAGCTCGAACACCGCTTTCGTAGGATTGTCTATTTCCCATAACGATGCCGATGGCAAACCCCGCGGCCAGAAATGTCACAGCGGACGCGATGTTTCCGAATGTCAGGATCTTTTGCAACAGCTCACTCCACGATCCCCGCCGTCTCAACAACCGCGTGCATCAGCACATCGGTGCCCGCCGTAGCCCACTCCTTTGAAATCTCCTCGGCTTCGTTGTGGGAAAGGCCATCAACGCAGGGGCACATCACCATCGCGGTAGGGGCGACGCGGTTGATCCAGCAGGCGTCGTGGCCCGCGCCCGAGATGATGTTGCGGTGCGAATAGCCAAGCCGTTCGGCGGCGTTGCGGATGGCGGTGACGCAGGTCTCGTCGAAGGTGACGGGATCGAACCCACCGGCCACTTCGAATTCCACGCCAAGGCCCATGTCATCGCAAATCTCGGTCGCGGCGGTTTTCATGCGGGCCACCATGTCGTTGATGACGTCGAGGTTGGGCGAGCGGAAATCGACGGTGAAAACCGCTTTGCCGGGGATCACGTTGCGCGAGTTGGGGTAGATGTCGATATGGCCCGCGGCACCCACCGCATCGGGGGCGTGGGACAGTGCAATCTCCTCGACTTTCTCCAGCACCCGCGCCATGGCCAGGCCCGCATTCTTGCGCATGGGCATCGGGGTGGAGCCGGTGTGGCTGTCCTTGCCGGTGATGGTCACTTGCGTCCACGAAAGCCCCTGACCGTGGGTGACGACGCCGATATCTTTGCCTTCGGTCTCAAGGATCGGTCCCTGTTCAATGTGGAGTTCGAAGAATGCGTGCATTTTGCGCGCGCCCACAGGTTCGTCGCCGCGCCAGCCGATGCGTTTCAATTCATCGCCGAACTTCAGCCCCTCGGCATCTTCGCGGTCATACGCCCAGCTTTCGTCATGAATGCCCGCAAACACGCCGGAGGCCAGCATGGCGGGGGCAAAGCGGGTGCCTTCCTCGTTGGTCCAGTTGGTCACGACGATCGGGTGTTTGGTCTTGATGTCGAGGTCGTTCAGGGTCCGGATCAGTTCCAGCCCCGCCAGTACGCCCAGAACGCCATCGTATTTGCCGCCGGTGGGCTGCGTGTCGAGGTGGGAACCGACATAGACCGGGAGAGCGTCAGGGTCGGTTCCCTCCCGCCGCGCGAACATGTTGCCCATCGTATCGAGGCCCATGGACATGCCCGCCGCTTCACACCAGGATTGAAAGAGCGCGCGGCCCTCACCGTCTTCGTCGGTCACCGTTTGACGGTTGTTGCCACCCGCGACGCCGGGGCCGATCTTGGCCATTTCCATCAGGCTGTCCCATAACCGTTCGCCGTTGATCTTGAGGTTCTGTCCGGGGGCTGTCATGTTTCTCTCCCTATGGCGGGGCGTCTGTCGGCCCTCTTGCAATCGGTAGCATCCTGACCGTATGGTCAAGATGAGAGCACCACATCCTGACCAACCGGTCAAGAAATTTCTGGACCTGCCGAACAATGCCGCAAAGCGCCCGTCCCTTGAGCAAAAAGGAAATCCGCCAGGAGAATGAGCGGGTCATTCTGGAGGCGGCGGAAAAAGTCTTTGCAGAGGCGGGGTTTGGCGGGGCGACGATGCAGTTGATCGCCGATGTGGCGGGCCTGCCGAAGGCAAATCTGCATTACTATTTCCCCACCAAGGAGGCGCTTTACCGCGAAGTGGTGCAGCGGATTTTCCAGGTCTGGTTGCAGGCGGCAGATATATTTGAGGCCGCCCCCGGACCCGTGGAGGGAATCGGTGCCTATATCGACGCCAAGATGGAGATCAGCCGACGGCACCCGGCGGGCTCCAAGGTCTGGGCGTCGGAGGTGATGCACCGGGCGCCGGTGATCCAGGATTACCTTGAAACCACGCTGGTGGAATGGACCGAAGGGCGCATGGCGGTCATTCAAAGATGGATCGACGATGGCAAGATGGATCCGATCAATCCACGCCACCTGCTTTACATGCTCTGGGCCACGACACAGCACTATGCCGATTTCGGCCATCAGATCGAAACGCTGAACGGTGGCACCCCCCTCAGCGACGATCAATGGGAAGAGGCCAAGGCATCGGTCAAATCCATTATCCTGAAAGGGATCGGCGCGACGGCGTAGGCGATTAACGCCTGCATCGGTCTTTTCCCCGCTCGTCAAATGCCGCATGGTGGTTCGAACCACAGGACCGGATGAACAGATGGCCAGCAGCCCGCGCGAAAAGAAGCCCAGCCGTATCCAGCAGCGGAACCGTTCGTTGATCCTTGATGCAGCGCTGGAGGTATTTTCGCAGCACGGGTTTCGCGGCGCCACGCTGGATCAGATCGCGGCCCAGGCGGGCCTGAGCAAACCCAACATCCTCTATTATTTCGAAGGCAAGGAGGACATCCATGTCACCCTCCTGAACCAGTTGATGGATACCTGGCTCGATCCGCTGCGCGAGTTGAACCCCGACAGCGAACCGCTTGAGGAAATCATGCGCTATGTGCATCGCAAGCTGGAGATGAGCCAGGAATTCCCCCGCGAAAGCCGCCTCTTCGCCAATGAAATTCTCCAGGGCGCCCCCCGGATCGGGCCGCATCTGGAAACCGGCCTCAAACCTCTTTTCGATGAAAAGGTCGCAGTAATCGAAGGCTGGGTCGATGCAGGCCACATCGCCCCGATCGACCCCCGCCACCTGATCTTTTCGATCTGGGCCATGACCCAGCATTACGCGGATTTCGAAGCGCAGGTCAGTGTGCTCATGGCAGACCGGCAGGCAACCGCGGAAGGTGCGGCCCTCTATCTCGATCGGTTTTTCCGCAAGGCGCTCAGCCCGTAATCCGCGCCGTCCTGGGCGGCCCGACGTTAACCCTTTGTTAGCAAAAACTACTGAAAACGCTACGTTTCGGATGCCGTTTGCGGTATGTTCTCCGGTGGCAAGGAGGTTTGTAACACAGTTAAACGGAGTAGATATGTTACACGCGATAGAAACTGCCATTCGGCCTGCGGTTTCCTTCACTTCATGGTCAAAGCCAACATCGGTTGAGGCCGCCGACCGGACCGGCGCGACGTCCGGCAGCAGCGCGGAGCAGGACGCCGTTTACCAGCCATTGCCTGCGACAGACGCCGTATTCCCGTTCTTTGAGCTGGGTTTGCCCCGTGTCGGACCGACGCTTTCGGAGGGCCCGGATTTCGGCCTACCCGGTGGTCCCTCCTCCGAGGCGGAAAGCGTTTTCGCGGCGCTTGCAGACGGGGTGGATGAGGATGCCGACGGCGGCGAAGAACTGACCGAGGGGGTGGACTATTCAGGACTTGATGCGTCCTGGAAGGTGATCCCGATGGCGGACTTTGAAGAACCCGCCACCGAAGAGAGGTTCGAATTGCTGGTCTGAGCCAGGTTTATTCTGCGGCGCAGGTTCCCGGATTGTTGGGATGCGTCGTCCAGTTGGCGTATTCCTTTTCAACTACCTTGCCGGTACGCGGGTCGGTCGTGCCGGGGGCCATTTGCTCCATGGTGATGCACCCGTCGACCGGGCAGACATTGACGCAGAGGTTACAGGCCACGCATTCGTCATCCATCACTTCGAAAACACGGTCGTCGGACATGGAAATCGCCTGGTGCGAGGTGTCCTCGCAGGCCGCATAGCAGCGTCCGCAATTGATGCAGAGATCCTGATTGATCTTGGCCTTGGCCACGTAATTCAGGTTCAGGTGTTGCCAATCGCTGCAATTGGGCACCGCGCGGCGGACAATCTGGCCCGTATCGGTGATGCCTTTTTCATCCATCCACTGGCTGAGGCCGGAAATCATCTCCTGGACGACCTTGAATCCATAAGTCATCGCGGCGGTGCAGACCTGCACATTACCCGCACCAAGCGCCATGAACTCTGCCGCGTCCCGCCATGTGGTGACGCCGCCAATGCCGCTGATCGGCAGATCGGCCATATCCGGCGAACGCGCGATTTCGGCCACCATGTTGAGCGCAATCGGCTTGACCGCCGGGCCGCAATAGCCGCCATGCGCACCCTTGCCGTCAATCGTCGGCTCCGGCGCGAAGAGGTCCAGATCGACAGATGTGATCGAGTTGATCGTGTTGATGAGGCTCACCGCATCCGCACCGCCTTCCATCGCCGCGCGGGCGGGGTTGCGGATATCGGTGATGTTGGGCGTGAGTTTCACGATCACCGGCAGGTCGGAATGCTTTTTGCACCAATGCGCCACCTGGCCCACATATTCCGGCACCTGGCCGACGGCACTGCCCATGCCGCGTTCGCTCATACCGTGGGGGCAGCCGAAATTGAGCTCCACCCCGTCGCAGCCGGTATCCTCCACCCGGTGCAGGATCTCCTTCCACGCATCTTCGTTCACGGGCACCATCAGGGAGGCAATGAGCGCGCGGTCTGGGTAGTCCTTCTTGACCCGCTTCATCTCCTCAAGGTTCACTTCCAAAGGCCGATCGGTGATAAGCTCGATGTTGTTGAGCCCCAGAAGCCGCCGATCCGCCCCCCAGATCGCCCCGTAGCGCGGGCCATTGACGTTCACGACGGGCGGACCCGCTTCGCCGAGGGTTTTCCACACGACACCGCCCCATCCGGCCTCAAACGCCCGGCGGACATTGTACTCCTTGTCCGTCGGTGGCGCGGAGGCCAGCCAGAACGGGTTGGGGGATTTGATCCCGATGAAATTGGATGTCAGATCAGCCATCGGCTTTCCTTTCCCTGTTGTCGCGCGCCGCTATCCGGGCAGGCGAAAGATCATCTCGGTCGGGGCGATATCCCCGGCGTGAAGATGCGTGATGTAGTTTTCGATCTTGGTCTTGCCGGTCTCATGCATGAGTAGGTGAATGCCCACGGGGGGTGGCCCGCCGGCCTGGGCGATCCGGGCAAAGACGCGTTCAAAGAAATCCTTGGCGAAGTCGGAGCGGTCGCGCTCGGCCACCTGTTCGAACCCCGCCGCCTTTGCCGCGGCGCGGTAATCCTCAGGCGGGCTGACGAATGAGAACGCTGCCTCTTCCGCCCAGGGGAAGGGGTAGGTCAGGGCCGCGTCCGAGCCGCGCATGACGTCGAAAAGCGCGAATGTCCCGCCGGGGGTCAGGACCCGCGCGGCTTCGCTGAATACGGTTTCCTTGTCTTCGATATTCATGCCGACATGAAACATGAGGGCCAGATCGGCACTGTTTTCCGGCTCAGGTATGTCCAGTGCGCTGCCCACCTGGAAACTGGTCTGGCCGCTCATGCCGACCAGCTCCGACAGCGCCGCGCCCGTGTCGACGAAATCCGGGGTCAGGTCGAACCCGCGCACATGTGCCCCTGTCCTTGCCGCCACATGACGGGCCGCCCCGCCAATGCCGCACCCGATGTCCAGAACGCGGGTTTCCGGCGTAATCTGCAACTGATCCAGCAATGCATCGGTGGCCTCCAACCCGCCGGTGTGGAATTCATCCACCGGTTTGAGATCTTCGATGCCGGGCGCATCGGGGTCTACGCCAGCCTCTTTCAACGCCGCGCGGATGTTGTCGAGCAGCGTCGCACCGGCGTAGTGATTGGCAACAAGAGTTTCGATATCGGTCATGGCATAATTCCTTCGATGCTTTGAAATATGCCCTCAGTCTATCATGAAATCAGGGAGGCGTGGATGTCCTCGGCGGCATCGCGCCCCTCGGCCACCGCCGTGACGGTGAGGTCATCACCACCAGCAGCGCAATCACCCCCGGCCCAGACGCCCGCCACGCTGGTGCGGCCCGCGCCGGTGACCGAGATCTTGCGCCCGTCAAGATCGGGCAGGTCATCGCCGGTCAATGTCTGGCCAATGGCCTTGAAGACCTGATCCGCGGCGAGGCGAACGGTTTCGCCGGTGGGGTTCAGGTCATTGTCGGTGTATTCGAACTCGATTTCGCGAACGGCGCCGTTGCCATGCACCGCCTTGGGCGAGGCGTTGGTGATGATCCGGACGCCCTTGGAGGCCGCGAGATCCTGCTCGAATTCGCTGGCGTTCATCCGGTCGCGGCCCCGACGATAGACCAGGCTGACATTGAGCGCCCCCAGAAGTTTGGCCTGCACCGCCGCGTCCACGGCGGTCATGCCGCCGCCGATCACGACCACATCGCGGCCAATGGGGAGGGTGGCGACGTCGACCGCCTGTCGCAGATCGGCGATGAAATCGACAGCGTCGAGCACACCGTCCTTGTCGGCCCCCTCGACCCCAAGCGCGTTCACACCGCCAAGGCCGATGCCCAGAAACACCGCGTCGAATTCCGACCTGAGTTGATCCAGGGCCAGCCCGTCACCAAGGGCCTTGCCTGCTTCAAGCGTGATGCCGCCGATCTGCATCAGCCAATCGACTTCGCGCGCGGCGAAATCATCGACGGATTTGTAGGTGGCGATGCCGAATTCATTCAGCCCGCCTGGTTTGGCGTGGCCGTCATAGAGCGTGACGTCATGGCCGCGCATCGCGAGCCGGTGCGCGCAGGACAAGCCCGCAGGCCCCGCACCCACCACGGCAACGGATTTGCCCGTCGGGGCTGCGCGTTCAAACGGATGGACGCCCTGCGCCATCACCGTATCGGTTGCGTAGCGTTGCAATTGTCCGATCAGAACCGGCTTGCCTTCGGCCGCCTCGCGCACGCAGGCCTCTTCGCAAAGCGTCTCGGTTGGGCATACCCGGGCGCACATACCGCCCAGGATGTTCTGGTTGAGGATGGTCTGCGCCGCGGCCTCCGGTGTGCCGGTCGCAATCTGGCGGATGAAGAGCGGGATGTCGATATCCGTGGGGCAGGCGGTGATGCAGGGCGCATCATGGCAGAAATAGCAGCGATCCGCGGCTACCAGGGCCTCGTGATCGTCCAAAGGCGGGTGCAGATCGGCGAAATTCTCGGCATAGCTGGCCTGATCCAGCCGTCCGGCAGCGATACCGGGGGTCAGCGCATTATTGGTCATGGCTTCCTCTTGGGTGGCGTAATGTCGCTACTCAGTGTGCCATATTTTGAAATTTTATCAATTGGTAAAATTTTTATTCATGAAATTGCGACTCCTTGCTCAGGAGACGGCGCGCCCCGGTGCGGTCGTTGACCTGCAGTTTTTCGATTGGAAACGGTGGTTTACGGTGTGTGGCGGGTCTCTAACGGGACTGCTCATGCTCGAACCGTTGTCGGGCAACCTCTTCGTTTCGTTCGGCTTTTTGTTGGTCGGTGAGCGAGGCTTCGACATAGTTGAGATGTTCGGTCACCGCGGCGCGCGCGGCCCCGGGATCACGGGCCTGCAGTGCCGAATTGATCGCGCGATGTTGGTCGAGCAACATATCGCGGGTCAGGCGCTGTTTGAACATAACCTGCCGGTTATAGAAGACACCTTCGCGCAGAAGCTGGAACATGGAGCGCATCATGTGCAGCATGACGACGTTATGGCTCGCCTCGATGATGGCCATGTGAAAATCGGCGTCCAGTTGCGCCTCGTCCCGTGGGTTGGGTTTGGCGTGGGCGGTCTCCATCTTTTCCAGGATCGTCTGGATCACCTTCAGATCCGTGTCCGAGGCGAACCGCGCCGCCCGTTCGGCGGCGAGACCTTCGAGGTCACGGCGAAAGGCGATGTAATCAATCGCCGCATCGTCATGTTCTGCAAAAAGCTGCACAAGAGCTGGCGAAAACGCATTACCCAGGACATCGGCCACGAAAATGCCCGCGCCCGCGCGCGCCGCAAGCAGGCCCTTTTCCTGCAATTCTGCCACCGCTTCGCGCAGCGACGGACGCGAGACGCCCAGCCGATCCGCCAGTTCCCGTTCGGCCGGAAGCCGTTCTCCGGGGCGCAGGATCCCCCGCAGGATCAGTTTTTCGATCTGTCGCGTGACTGCTGTCGAGAGTTTTTCCGGGGTGACTTTCTGGAAGGGCATCGTGGGCTCCGTGCTGATTGGTCAGATTATATGACCACCGAGTCGCCGGAACAAGCTCAGCTTTGGCGGAAAGTTGATCGTATGATGAACGGCTGCTTTGTCCGCAAAGTAGACCTCACACGGCCCGCCACGTATCGCCCTGGAACGGCAGGAAGGCCTCGACCGCCGCCGTGGCGATGACAAGCGTTTCGCCATTGTCGGGGTTGGTCACGTTCTGCCCGCCCTTGACGGCGCTGACACTGACGGTCCCGCGCGGCAGCATCTGGGCCATGGCGTCGGTATCAATCTGCGCAGGGTCTTGCACGCCCACCGTCACCTGCACGCGCATATCGCGGTGATCGAGGCCGGTGGCCCCGAAAATTGGCAAGGTGGAGTGGCGAAACGCGTCTTCGATCGCCCGGCGCGCAGCCTTTTGGTAGTCCATCCCGTGTAGGTCGTTGCCCATGCCCATTTCGATGATGAAACGCTGATCGTTCATGTCCGTCTCTCCATGTCAAAACTCACCGAAATGGCGGCATTGGCAATGACCGTCGGCTTGCCGACCGGGCGCGGGATGTCGAGGCCGCCGTGATGTGCAGTCACACTGATCTGGCCATAGGGGAAGACGGATTTGAGCGCCTCGGTATCCACCTGGTCCGGCTGCTGCACGGCGATTTCCACGTCGATCAGCATCGCCTCCTTCTCGAAACCGAAAAGCTCGGCCATGTTGATCGAATTATGCCAAAGCGCATCCTTGAGCGCCCGTTTCGCGGCTTCGGTGTAATCCTGGCGGCGCAGGCTGCTGCCCATACCGAACTCGGTCAATACGCGGTGCTTGGGCATCTTGTCCTCCCTGCCTGCGGCGACTTTGGGCAGAGAGATAGGGAGGTGCAAGCGCAAACGCCCGCCCGCCAAGACGCAATAAGGATTTGTTAACACTGATCGCGCCACTCTGTCGTCATGAAGAAGCTGACGGCGGTGATGGCGATAGGTCTGCTCGGGTGCGATGCGCCGGGGCTGGAGTTTCGCGATGTGCCCGCCACCCGCATCCATGTCGCGCGGAGTACCTTTGACGTCCGCATCAAGGGCAAACGCGCCGAGGCGATCCGTCTCAACGCCGAAAATGCGCCGCGGCTGGCGGCGGTGGCACCGCGGGGTGTCTATGCCATCGAAAAGGTCAGTGGCTGCCGGGTACGCAAGCTGGTTGGCGATGCGGCGGTCATGCAGGCGTGGCTCGATTGCGGCGGATGGCTGGAGCCGTTGCCACGGGACGTCGAATTCGAATGTTCGATTGATGTCATCTATGACAGTTTTGCCGATCTGACCTGCGAACCGGTTTAGGTCTTGGGGTCGAGATCCCAAAGCAACCGTTCGTCATCGTGGAACACCTCCGTCGGGGTCAGGGCATCCGGGTTTTCCAGAAGGGCCGCGTGGAAATGGAACTCGTCGGGGTACCTGTCGGAGGAATAGGCTACGGACGCCCCGCATTTGGGACAGAAGTAACGGTAGTTTCCGGGCGACGATATGAAGCGCGCCGGCGTCTCGCCCGTCCATCGCCATTGGCCGTTGGGATGGCCGATAAACGTCACTGCGGGGGCGCCGGCACTGCGGCGGCAACTGTCGCAATGGCAGGTGCCAACCCAGTTATGCGGGCCGGAGAGCTCGAAGCGCACAGACTGGCAAAGACAGTGGCCGTGTAGGCTCATGACATCATCTTTCGATGGTTGGTCTGCTTTCCTCACCTGAGACATCTTGCCTTGGTCACACGTGGTTAGTTGGAGGTAGTTCAACCAAGCGGCTTTTCCATGAAAACGCTAAAGGCATTGGGACGGTAGTCGCCGAAAACCCCGCAGCGCCGGAAATCGTGCCGCTCGTAAAGGCGGACCGCTTCGGCCAGCTCGTCCCCGGTTTCAAGCCGGAGATAGGGGAGTTTCAACTGCCTCGCCTGGTCTTCAAGCTGACGCAGAAGGGCCGCTGCCACGCCTTTGCCGCGGGCCTCAGGAGCGGTGAACATGGATTTTACTTCGCCATAACCCTCACGAACCGCCAAGGCCCCGGTGCCAAGGGTTTCACCATTCTCACGGGCCGCAAAGAAATAGATGCCGGGCGCGCAAAGCTCTTCGATATCAAGGGCATAGTTTTCCTCAGGCGGATAAAGCGCCTGCATCAACGCGTGGCTTGAGCGGAGCAGGGCGCTGGGTCCGGGGCTTCGGGGGTCGGCGGGTTCGATCAGGATCATGGGTGGGGCTTCATTCGATGGTGACCTCAAGGCTGGCATCAATCGGGGCGCCGTCACGGGCCAGTTGCGCGTGGTCATTGGCGTTTAGCGTCACACGGATCACATGACGGCCTTTGGGCAAGGCGTCCAGATGCACCCAAGGGCCATAGGCGCGCGCGAACTTGATGTCATTGACATAAACATGCGCATGCCCTTCGCCCGGCACATGGGCGCCATTCACCGCCTCGGGCGCAAAAGTGAAACCGGTCACCTTCAAGTGCAGGTTGCGGCTTTGTGGGCCGTCCGGATGCAGGGAGAGCGCAAGTGTCGGTGCGTCACCCTCGACCTCGGTGAGAGTCGCGTGGTGCATCCCTCCGCCGTGGTCATGGGCAGAGTGATCGTGAACCGGATTGGCCTTTTCCTCCATGCCGGACCCGGCGGCGATCAAGAAGCCGAGACCCGCGCCAAAGAGGACGCCAATGGCAAGCAGAACGATGGATCTGGTCATGAAATTCACACTTTTTTCGGTGATTTGCGCAGGATGTTAACAAGGATGTGCGGGCGGGCCAATGCGATACACCGCAGGGTTAACACTTTCGGCGCGCGCCGCAATATCTTGTGGATAAGTGGTGTTGTTTTGCCATATCGTGGGGTTTGCCGTTGACAGATGGCTTTTGTGGCCCGCACATTTAGGGTCAATCGGAATCATCTGTCCAAGGCGACCCTTTTTGCAATTTTCCAAGCTCAGACTGACCGGCTTCAAGAGCTTCGTGGACCCGACCGATCTCTTTATCGCGGATGGGCTGACGGGCGTTGTGGGGCCGAATGGCTGCGGCAAGTCGAACTTGCTGGAGGCGCTGCGCTGGGTCATGGGGGAAAACCGGCCCAAGGCGATGCGCGGCGGCGGTATGGAGGATGTGATCTTTGCCGGCGCGGCCACGCGGCCCGCGCGCAACTTTGCCGAGGTCAGCGTGCATATCGACAATGCCGACCGGCTGGCACCGGCGGGGTTCAACGATGCCGATCATATCGAGATTGTGCGCCGGATCACCCGCGACGTCGGCAGCGCCTATAAGGTCAACGGCAAGGACGTGCGGGCGCGCGATGTGCAGATGCTCTTCGCCGATGCCTCGACCGGGGCGCATAGCCCGGCGCTGGTCCGGCAGGGGCAGATTTCGGAGCTTATCAACGCAAAGCCAAAGGCGCGGCGGCGTATCCTCGAAGAGGCGGCGGGTATTTCCGGCCTCTATCAGCGGCGGCACGAGGCGGAGTTGAAGCTCAAAGGGGCCGAGACCAACCTGACCCGCGTCGATGACGTGATTGAACAATTGGCGGGCCAGTTGGCGCAATTGGCGCGGCAGGCCCGGCAGGCGGCCCGGTATCGGGCGATCGGTGAGGATCTCCGACGGGCCGAGGGGTTGTTGCTTTACCGGCGCTGGAAAGAGGCCGATGAGGCCTGTGCACGGGCGGAGGCGGAGTTGCGCGAGCGGACGACAACCGCGTCCCAGAGCGAAAGTGCCGCGCGCGAGGCCGCCAAGCTGCGGGCGAAAACCGAGGAATCCTTGCCGCCGCTCCGCGAGGAAGAGGCCATTGCCGCGGCGATCCTGCAACGGCTTCAGGTGCAGCGTGATACGCTAAACGAACAGGAAGCGAGCGCCCGCGACCGTATCGAGACCCTGCAGCACCGGATTGAACAACTGGCGCATGACATTGATCGGGAATCGGGCCTGAACCGCGATGCGGGCGAGACGATCGGACGGCTGGAATGGGAAGCGCAGGAACTTGCCAAGGCCAGCGAGGGTCACGAGGCGCGGCTTGAAGCAGCGTCGGAAGAGGCGCGCGATGCGGCCAGCATCCTTCAGGAGCGGGAAAACGACCTGAGCCAACTGACCGAAGACGTGGCGCGACTGGCGGCACGGCACCAATCGGCGCAACGCCTGCTGAGCGACAGTCAAAAGACACTGGAGCGGTCAGAGGCCGAAGCGACCCGGGCGCGCGACGCGGTGGCCAGTTCGCAAGAGGCGCTGGAGACGTCCCGCGCAGATCATGACGCTGCCTACACGGCAGAGAAAGAAGCTGTTGCGGCCGCTCAAGCCGCAGAGGCCGCCCTGATCGCGGCTGACGATGCCCGCGCCGATACCCAGGCCAAGGAGGTCGAAGCCCGTGCCGAACGCTCCGAGGCCGAGGGTGAGGTCAACGCCCTGCGCGCCGAGGTTTCCGCCCTGGCCAAGCTGGTCGAACGGGACACTGCCGAGGGCGGGCAGATCATGGATCGGCTCAAGGTCGAAACCGGGTATGAAAAGGCGCTTGGGGCGGCACTTGCCGACGACCTGCGCGCGCCCGAGGTCAGTGGCGATGGTCCTTCGGGGTGGGTGACGCTTGCAGGCTACGCCCAGGCGCAACCGCTGCCCGATGGGGTCAAGGCGCTGTCGAATTATGTGTCGGTCCCTGAGGTTCTTGCCCGGCGCATGGGGCAGATCGGGCTCGTGGACGCGGATGATGGGCCGCGGTTGCAGGCCGCGTTGAAGCCTGGCCAGCGGCTGGTGAGCACGCAGGGCGATCTGTGGCGTTGGGACGGGTTTCGTGCCTGGGCCGAGGACGCGCCGAGCGCCGCGGCGCTCAGATTGCAGCAGTTGAACCGTCTTGAGGTCCTCAAGCAGGAGCTTGAGCATGCAACCGCCCGGGCAGACGGCGCGCGGCTGGCCCATGAGACGTTGACCGCCAAGCTGGCCGAGGTCACCAAAGCTGATGCCGATGCGCGGCAGGCCCGGCGCGCGGCGGACGTGGCCGTGAATGAGGCCAACCGGGCGCTTTCCAAGGCGGAGGCGGATCGCAACCTCGCGCAATCGCGGCTGGAGTCGCTTGGCCTTGCGGTGACCCGGCACGAAGAAGAGGCGATGGGCGCGCGCAAGCAGTTGGCCGAGGCCGAGAAGGGACTTGCCGACCTGGGCGATCTGGACGCTGCGCGGGCGGGGGTCGAGGACGTCAAGATGACGGTCGAAGCCTCGCGCATGACGATGATGGCGCGCCGGTCGGCCCATGACGAGCTGCGCCGCGAAGGCGAGGCGCGCACCAAACGCAGCCAGGAAGTCACCAAGGAGCTGAGCGGCTGGCGGCACCGTTTGGAAACGGCAGAAAAACGCAGTGCCGAACTGGCCGAGCGCAAGGACGCATCCGAGCTGGAGCTTGCGCAGGCAATGGCGGCCCCCGAGGAGATTGCCGCAAAACGTACCGAGTTGAGCGCCGAGATCGACAAGGCCGAGGCCCGCCGGGCCGAAGCCGCCGATGCGCTGTCGACCGGGGAAGGTGCGGCCCGTCAGGCGGTTGAGGCCGAACGCGATGCGGAACGTACTGCGAGTGAGGCGCGCGAGGCGCGGGCGCGTTCAGAGGCCCGGTCAGAGGCCGCGCGCGACACCCGCAATCACGCCGCCGAGCGGATCACCGAAGATCAGGAGACGACACCCGAAAAGCTGCTGGAATCGCTGGATGCGGATCCCGAAAACATGCCGGCGGCAGATGCAATCGAAGCGGATGTGAACCGGCTCAAGCGGCAGCGCGATGCCCTGGGCGCGGTCAACCTGCGGGCCGAGGAGGACGCCCGCGAGGTCGAGGAAGAACACACCACGCTTCTGGCGGAAAAGACCGACCTCGAGGAGGCGATCAAGACCCTGCGCAGCGGCATTGCCAGCCTCAATCGCGAGGGGCGTGAACGGCTTTTGACCGCGTTCGAGCAGGTCAACAGCAACTTCTCGCTGCTCTTCAAGCATCTCTTTGGTGGCGGTGAGGCGAACCTCGTGATGGTCGAAAGCGATGATCCGCTCGATGCCGGGCTTGAGATCATGTGCCAGCCACCGGGCAAGAAACTCGCCACGCTGAGCCTGCTTTCTGGGGGCGAGCAGACCCTGACCGCGTTGGCGCTCATCTTTGCCGTCTTCCTCGCCAATCCGGCGCCGATCTGTGTGCTCGACGAGGTCGACGCACCGCTCGACGATGCCAATGTCACGCGCTTCTGCGACCTACTGGACGAGATGTGCCGCCGGACCGAAACGCGGTTCCTGATAATCACCCACCATGCGGTCACGATGAGCCGGATGGACCGCCTGTTCGGGGTGACCATGGCTGAACAAGGGGTCAGCCAGTTGGTCAGCGTTGACCTGAAGAAAGCCGAGCAAATGGTCGCCTGAGCGGCCTCAGGTCGAATTCAACACATCTGCTCCGGGGTCATCCGGTGCGCCCTAACATCGACCGTGTAGCCGGTGACGGTTGAGCGCACGATGATGTCCGGGTGGGCGGGCCGATAACGGTCCTGCCCGACCCTCCGCGCTTGGGCGGCGTTCCCCTGGAGGAGGGGCGTACAACGCTTGCGGCGCAAAGGGCCGGACCGCCACATGGCTCTGCATCCATCCCGCACTCTCCCACTGGGGACGGAGGATTGCCATATGATCCTTGGGTTGGTTCTCGGCTTGGTCGCTGGCATGCCGACCGAAATGACCGATCGCGATGGCCAGCAGGATGATCGCCGCACCGGGGATCAGGCCAGGGCCGGGATCTTCGCCCAGAAGCGCCATCGCGATCAGGATCGCGGCCAGCGGAGAAAACGACGTGGCCAGTGCAACGTCACCGGCACGCGCGTGTTTCAGCCCGTAGTTCCACGCGATCTGGCCCAGAACGATGATGAGGATGGCGTAGACCCAGACCCACTGCCAGACGATCGGTTCGAAAACGCCCTCGAAGCTATCGAGACCGAAGAAACCTGCCACGAGGACAAAATAGAGGCTAGCGCCGAGGCCGGTGCGGAAGACGGCGAAGATGCCGATTGGGACGTCGCGCAGCCCCACGCGGGTCACGATGGTCGATGCGATGAACGAGAGCGTGGCCGCGACGGTGGCGACCTCGCCCTTGCCAAGCGTGAGCATACCGGCGTTGCTGCCCGTCCCGATCACCACGATTGCCCCTGTCAAAGCGGTCAACCCGGCCAGCATTGCCCAGGGGTTCAACCGCTCGCGCAGGAAAAACCACGTGGCCAATAGGAACAGCGGTGGCTCGATCCGGCCCACCAGCACGATGTTGGTGACTGTCGTATGTTCGAGCGCATAGAAGAAAAGCCCCGGCGTGAGGACCGAGGACAGCACAGCCGAAATGCCGAGCAAGCGCCACTGATGCGGGGTCAGGCGC
Organism: Roseovarius sp. MMSF_3359; assembly: GCF_030733385.1. Taxonomy (GTDB): domain Bacteria; phylum Pseudomonadota; class Alphaproteobacteria; order Rhodobacterales; family Rhodobacteraceae; genus Roseovarius. Next base: position 269,676 of record NZ_JASHJC010000001.1, read on the forward strand.
CTGAGGTTGGCACGCGTCAGGTCACGGCGATAGAGCAGGGCCATCGGCAGGAGCGAGATCAGTGATCCCAACAGGTAGAGGTTGGTATAGGTGATGGCATTGACACCTCCAGAGATCGGATTGGCCTCACCGATGCCAACGAGTAGCGTCACGATGGAGTTCGACGCGGCATAGATCACTACGGCCACCCAGGCCGCAAGCGCGCCAAGCGTCGCCGTGGACGGGGCCGTGAAGCCAAACCGCCGGGCGATCCCCGAGTGCACTTGCATTGTGCCGTTTCCTAACATCATTCGAACCATCGGGCGCGCGCCCGTTCCTTTGCCTTGTTCGACACAGATACGGTCGCGGGCAGGAAATGGTTCTATGCTGTTGATAAAATTCGGGTCACACGCGCGTGATGCGAGTATTTTGATTATAAAACAATTACTTGAAGTAAATGACAGATGATCACAGACGCGCGAAAACTATTTCAAATCGCTCCGATGGATCGGGTTCGGAATGGGTCGTCCGGTCCGCGGGTCAGAGTTTTGAAAGCAAGCCCCTGGTGGGCCAGGCATCGGCAGGCAGGCCCAGCTCGACCTGAACGGCCTGCACAGCCGCGCGGGTTCCGGCCCCAAGGATGCCGTCGATTTCACCGACGTCATATCCCCGCGCTGCCAGTTTGCGTTGCAGCTGCTTCATCTCGTCACCCGTCAGGCCGGGATCCGGGTTGCCTGCGGTGAAGACCGGTGAGCCCTGCAGGCGATTGGCGAAATAGGCGGCCGTCAGAACATATGTAAAGCTCTGGTTCCACTCGAAATAGACGCGGAAATTCGGATAGGCGAGGAAGGCCGGCCCGTTGCGTCCCTGCGGCAGGATAAGGCTTGCAGGCAGGGAGCCGGCGATGTCGCCATCGCGGGACTTGATCCCCATGGCGGCCCATTCGGCACCGGGTTTCGTCGTGCGCAGCCCGCTTTGTGACCAGTCCATCTTCCTTGGAACGGAAACCTCCTGCAGCCACGGCTCGTGCGGACGCCAGCCCAGATGCGAGAGCATCTTGGCGCCCGAGAGCAGGGCATCGGGTGCGGATGTCTTCAGGTTGACCTTGCCGTCCCCGTCACCATCGACCCCGTTGTCGAGTATGTCTTGCGGCAGCATCTGGACCATGCCGATCTCACCGGCCCAGGCGCCGGTAGTGCGGACCGGATCGAAGTCGCCCCGCTCGTAAAGCTCCAGCGCGGCAAAGACCTGCGGTCGGAAAAGGTCGGGGCGGCGACAATCATGGGCCAGGGTGACAAGGGCGTTAAGCGTGTTGAAATCGCCCTGGAACGACCCGTAATCGGTCTCGAACGCCCAGAAGGCCAGAAGCACACCGGGCGACACGCCATATTCGTCGATGATCCTTTTGAACGTGCTCTCGAACTCCTGCACCTTGGCGCCGCCGGTATTGAAACGGTTCCGGCTGATCAGGCGTCGTGCGAAATCGGTGAAGTTGAGTTGAAAGACCCCCTGCCGCCGGTCGGCCTTGATGACATTCGGGTCGGGCTGGACCGCGGCAAAGAAACGATCGACACTGCCGGGCGCGTGGCCCCGCGACACGGCCTCTTCTTTCATTGCGCTGACGAAGCTGGTGAAATTGCCGCCGCAACTGGCAGAGGCGGCAAGAGGGGCCAGACCGATGGCCAAGGCAAAACTAAGAACGCGCATGATCTCTCCGGGTCTTTTCAATCCGGCCAAACTAGGGATGTGATCACGCCGTGACAACCGCGAGGGCCAGAATTGCCGCAAGGGCTGTGGCCCAACTGCGCCACAGGGCTGCGCAGGTCGCATCGACCGCATCGGCCCCGATATCGCGCGCACCCGACCCGTTGACATAGGCGAAGTCGCGCATCTCGCCGTCATAGGATCGTGGGCCCGAGAGGGCGACGCCCAGTGCGCGTGACATGGCGGCCTCGGGCCAGCCCGCATTGGGCGACCGGTGAAGGCGCGCATCGGTCGCGATGGCCCGCCATGTCCCAAGGATGCCATGGCTGAGCGCGATCAGGAGGGCGGTTCCCCGTGCCGGGACCAGGTTCAGCAGGTCATCGAACCGCGCGGCGGCCCATCCGAATTCCGCGTGGCGTTCGGTGCGGTAGCCGATCATGCTGTCGGCGGTGTTGGTGATCTTGTAGAGGAGCAGCCCCGGCAATCCGCCGACCAGGTACCAAAAAGCCGGTGCGATCACGCCATCTGACAGGTTCTCGGCGGCGGATTCGATGGCCCCGCGGGCAATGGCCGAGGCATCCATCCCGGCCGTATCGCGCCCCACGATCATTGCGACCGCGTGGCGACCATCCCCGAGGGAGACCCTGAGCGCATCCGCCACGGCGCGCACATGCTCGACCAGCGATTTCTGCGCGAGCAGCACCGCCACGACCAGCATTTCGACCAGGCCGCCAAACCACGAAAGCACGCAGCCCAACAGGAGCGCACCGAGCGCCAGCAGGATCATCGCGATGATGCCCTTCGCCTTGCGGGCGCTGCCATGATTGAACCGCTGATCGACAATACCCACCGCACGCCCCATCAGAACCGCGGGATGCGCCACGCGCGACCACAGCCACCGCGGCTCTCCAAAGAGCGCGTCCAGCACCATGGCAAACCCGAGGATGAGGGCGTTGCTCACAATGCCGCCTCCAGCCAGGACCAGTCCTTTGCACCCGGCAGGCCAAGGCGGATCAGTTCATCCGAATAAGGAAAGACGCGCGTCCAGATGTGATGCCGGGCCAACCGGTCCTGCCATGCGGCGGCGTTGTCCACGCGGTAGAGCCGGAAAAGAGGGGTACCACCGGTGACCTCGGCCCCCGCAGTTGTCATGATCCGGTCGAGCCGCCCGGCATCCCGGGTCAACCGGTCCCGCGTCGTACGGGCCCAGGCCAGATCGGTCAGGGCCGCGGTTGCCACACTCTGCGCCGGTCCGGAAACGGGCCACGGCCCCAGCATCTGCGACAGCCTGTCGATGAGTTCCTGCGGCCCGATGGCAAATCCCAGGCGCAGCCCCGCCAGACCCCAGAACTTGCCAAAACTCTTCAGGACGATACGGCCGGGCTGATCCGCGATGCCGATCATCGACCGTGAAGGGTCGACATCGGCGAAACTCTCATCAATCACCATGAACGGGGCGGTGAGATCCTCGAGTGTGTACCAGTGACCCGTTGGATTGTTGGGATGCACGATGACCTTCGCGGTGGCGTTTCGCGATGCTTGGGCCCAGCCATGGGCCGTAAAGGCGGCGGCATGTTCGTTATATGTTGGTGTCGGAATATCGACGATGCCCGGGTCAAGCAGCCCGGGAATGCGGGCAATCAGCGCCGATGCGCCGGGGGCTGCAAGTACCGCGCACCTCTCCGGGATTTGCCAGAAGCGTCGTGCGGCGACCTCCAAGGCTTGGCTGGCGGCCCGGTCGGGCAAGGCATTCCACGCCTGTGCGGGGATCTCCGGCAGCGGGTAGGGGACGGGGTTGATGCCGGTCGACAGGTCGATCCATTCCGACCTTGTTCCGCCATAGGTCGCGATGGCCGCATCGACGCCACCGCCATGATCTCTTGCCGCCGTCATGTCAGGAAAGCCTTCCGGCCGGGGATCGGCCAAGGCGCAGGTCAGGTTGCGGCCGGTTGCAGGCGATACCTGTCGAGTGAAAGCCACGTCTCATCGGTCAGATTTCCGGTCGAATCTGCGCCCAGACATAGGCGGCAATAACAAGGTCATCGACCGGTTTTTTCCTGCAAACATGGTTAATTAAGCCCATTTCAAGCGGAAACCCGCGCAATTCACAACCATCGGCGCCCGGTGACGAACACATTCTGTAACCGTTAATCATTTGTTAACGAATGACGTCAATCACGGAAGGGTATTGGTGCAAGTATTTTAGCTCGAATATTGGTAGTTTGAATAGATCGAACGGAGCGAGCATGAGAGTATTGATTGTTGAAAGTCAGCCGGATCTGGGCGCTTTGTGGAAACGTCACATGGAGCGTCAGGGGATGGATGTGCGTCTGGAGCTGAGCCAGGCAGGAGCCATCAGCGCCCTGCAAACACAGCAGTTTGACATTATCGTCCTGGACCTGGTCCTGCCCCATGGCAGCGCCTTTGCCATATCGGACCTGGCCAGTTACCGCTATCCCAAGACGCAGGTGATCTTCGTGACCGACACGTCCTTTTTCTCGGACGGGTCGATCTTTAACCTCAGCGCAAATGCCTGCGCCTATCTGCAGACCGACACGCCGCCAGAGGACCTGACGGCGATGGTGGAGCATTACGGCCGCGCATAAGCGTTAACCGCGCCCATGCGGGGCGTTGAGATCAAGAACAGGGTTAATCGGGATGATGCGGTGCGGGTTCACCGTATCGTGGCTGTAGTGATAGTGCCGCACGATGTGATCGAGGTTCACGGTGCCTGCCACGCCGGGCCATTGATAGAGTTCCCTGAGATAGCCCCAGAGGTTGGGATAATCGACTATCCGCGCGCGGTTGCACTTGAAGTGCAGGTGATAGACCGGATCGAAACGGATCAGCGTCGTGAAAAGCCGCCAGTCGGCTTCGGTGATGCGGTCGCCCAGCAGGTAGCGGTTTTCGCTCAACCGGCTCTCCAGCCAGTCCAGACTGTCGAAGAGCGGCCCAACAGCGGCGTCATAGGCATCCTGCGAGGTGGCGAAACCGGCCTTGTAGACGCCGTTATTCACCGTGTCGTAGATACGCGCGTTGATCGGTTCGATCGCATCGCGCAGCTCTTCGGGCCAATAATCGTCGGTGTTGCCGGTCAACCCGTCGAAGGCAGAATTCAGCATGCGAATGATCTCGGCGCTTTCGTTGGAAACAATGGTCTCCCGCTCCTTGTCCCAAAGGATTGGCACCGTCACCCGGCCCGAAATATTGGGATCGGCCCTGAGATAGATGTCGCGGGCGAAGGGCAAGCCATACAGCGTGTCGCCAGTGGCGCCTTCGTAGTCGTCGTCGAAGGTCCATCCGTCGGATATCATGTCGGGATGCACGACAGAGACGCCAATGTGGTCGGTGAGGTCCTTCAAGGCGCGAAAGACAAGCGTTCGGTGCGCCCAGGGGCAGGCGAGCGAGACATAGAGGTGGTAGCGTCCCGATTGGGCCGGAAAGCCGCCTTCGCCAGAGGGTCCCGGCGCGCCATCTGCGGTGATCCAGTTGCGGAATTTTGCGGTGGAGCGAACGAATTTGCCGCCCGAGGATTTTGTGTCGTACCAGCTATCTTCCCAGACGCCGTCTACCAGTTGGCCCATAATGTGATCTCCTTTGGCAGGGAACCTAACGCCCCGTGCACATTCGAAAACGCCGATGGCCGCGCAGGACTGGTGCATCCGCGCACAATTCCGATTGCGGAGGCAAAGGCGTTTCACCGGCTTCCATCGGAATTCGAACCCCTATAGAGGAAAACTGCGGTGCGTTCTTGCACCCGCGAAAGAGTTTCAAGGGGAGCGTGTCCGATGCCGGATACCTGGTTGCATGTGGTCGGTATTGGCGAAGACGGTTTGCACGGGCTGCAACCGGCGACCCGCGCGGTGGTCGAGGCCGCAGAAGTCATCATCGGTGGTGACCGGCACGAAGGTCTCGCCGATGCGCTCTCTGCCGAGCACCTGGACTGGCCCGAGAGGTTCGAAGATCTGATGGCGCTGCTTGAGGGTCTGAAACCAAGACGTGTCGTGATGTTGGCCACGGGCGACCCGCTTTGGTTTTCCATCGGGGCACGGATCGGGCGGGCGATGGACCCGGCCGAGATCACCTATCACCCGCAGTTGAGTGCGTTTCAATTGGCGGCGGCGCGCATGGGCTGGTCGATGGCTGACCTGGAGACGCTGACTGTGCATGGCCGCCCGGTTGAGCAGATGATCGCCTTCATCCAGCCCCATGCGCGGCTTCTGATCCTGACCACGGGCGCAGAGACACCGGCCCGCATCGCGCGGTTCCTGACCGAACGCGGGTTTGGCCGGTCACCGATGAGCGTTCTTGCCGCGATGGGGGGTGAAGAGGAGGTGCGGTTCGACGGGCTGGCCGAGAGTTGGGATCATACGGTTCCCGCGTTCAACACCCTGGCGGTGGAATGTGTCGCCGCGCGGGATGCGGCCCTTCTGCCGCGGGTGCCAGGGCTGTCCGATGCGCTGTTCCAAAGCGATGAGACCCTGACGCCGCAGGAGGTGCGCGCCGTCACCCTGTCCAAGCTGATGCCGATGCGCGGTGCGCTCCTGTGGGACATCGGGACCGGCTGCGGCTCGGTCGCGATCGAATGGATGCGCGGCGCCCGGTATACCCGCGCGGTGGGCATCGACCCGCGCGCCGACCGGCGGGCGATGGCGGCAGCGAATGCGCTTGCCCTCGGTGTGCCGCGGCTGATGCTCGTCGATGGCGAAGTTCCCGGCGCCCTTGACGGGTTAGAGGCGCCCGATGCCGTATTCATAGGGGGCGGGCTGTCGCGGGATACGTTTAACCTTGCCTGGGCGGCGCTGCGTCCGTTGGGTCGCATGGTGTGCAACGCGGTAACGTCGGAAGACGAGGCGCTGTTGCAGGAGATACACGGGCAGCAGGACGGACAGCTGGTGCGGCTCTCGGTTGAACGGGCAGACGACACAGGCGACTGGCGCAGGCTGGACCCGGTCTTGCAATGGAGCCATATCAAACGCTGAGCGCGCCCATAGACGAGATGGCAGGAAGGGATGAGAATGAGAGATTTTCTGGCTGAATTCGTGAACCGCAAGGCGGATCAGGGAGCGAAATCCATCCCGAAAAACTACAAGAAACTCAGCCGCGAGGCCAAGGACTATGTGGCGGAGGTGAGCGCGAAAAACGTCGTCCCGGATGCGTCCGGCTTTGAGTTCGACCTTGAGACTGGTGATCTGACATTGAAGATTGACGGGCATCCTGATCTGGCGCTGTCAGCGCAGGTTGCAGGGACGTTTTCCGATGACGGGTCGTTCATGTGGGGATGGGGGCACCCTTCGGTCCCACAGCCTCTGCAGCAGGCGGCCTGGGCGGCGCAGCGTTACGGGGATCGGCAGGAAATCGAGGATTTGTTGACCCGGGGTGGCAAGGCCACGCGCAAGAAGGCCGAGGAATATACCGCCATCGCGGCCTATCTTGCCCATGCAGACGGGGTTTTCATCGGTGATCACGGCGGTGGCGGCTCTGTCTGTCTCGTCTGGTTTTACCCCGAAAACACAAAGCCTTACGAATAGGTGGGCCGATTTTGTGCGGTCTGGAAACAATCCTCGGGCCACGCCTTGATCATCCCATGTTGTACGGCAGTGCGTCGCCGAAACGGTCCTAAATAACGGCATTCCCGATATTTAACGTGACCGTTACGATCCCGTGCGACATTCTTTTCGGGTACTGGTTAAGGGAATCACCCGATGTCGACTTTTTTGTCCCCCGAAGTGCAAGCCGGCCTTGATGCTGCTCGCAAACGCGCCCTCAAGAAAAGCAGCCGCCTGAATGTCCAGGCGGGCGACCGGACTTATCGGATCCTGCGCAGTTGGCATAATGGATTTTCTCTCGACGCGGATGAAGCGCCGCATTTGCGCGGGCTGGTGGACATGTTCGATGGTACGCGGCACCTGTCGCGCTGCCTGATCGTGGCCAGCGGCGAAGAAGGTGACGAGATCGAGTTCGAGTACAAACGCACGTCTGAGGCGGTGGACCGCCAACCGCTCGATTTCTACCGTGCCCCCGATGCACCAATCGCGCTGCTCGAATAAAACCCTACAGCTGTCGCGGACATATCCAATGTGACGAATTATGCCCTGCCGATGCGAGAGGCAGCGCAACCTGCCTCAATGTGATTTGGCGATGTGATTACTGCCCGGTGATGGCATTCGGTTGTTGCATCGCGCTGGGCGACATCTGCGTAAAGACACGGATGTAGTCGCCAGGTGTTGACGCCGCCCACCGCACCCAAAGGCGATTGGGGTGGTCACGATCCAGCTTCACGCTGTCGCCTTCTTCGAGGCCGCGCAGTTCTGCGCTGATGTACCGGACAGACGTATTGGCGAGAAAATCCGTGGCCGCCATCGTCCGCTCGGTGGTCGCAACGCCAAGGATGGGCGCGTCGAAATCGACATACCCGTACTGAGGCCGCAGGTTGCGGCCCCAACTGTCAAAGAACACATAGTGGCTTGCAATGATGGTGCCGCGAGGGATGGTTCCATTGGTGCCGCCGATATCGACCCGCAGCGGTGTGTCGACCAGGATGTTCTGGTCTTCGTCGAAGGCATAGAGGTTGTCGTCGTTGAAATTATCCGCCCCGACTGAAAACGGAGTTGTCGTTTCAAGCTTCACGAACTTTCCCGTGCCGACTTGTTCAAGGATCTTACCGTCCAGAACCGTCGCGGGGACGGGCATGGCTAGGACAAGGCAGCATGCAGTCGAACAGAAAAGTCGTTTCGCCACCCGTTCGTCCCCCGTTGCTTCTGAATTGGTTGTCTTGCTGGAGTGTCGATGAGTCAAGCGGTACATTGGTGAAAGACCTTGGCTGCTCGCAACGATTTGGCCACGCAATTGGCGGATAAAGACCGAGGTCGTTCAAGACCGTGGATGGTGCCAGTTGGTGTCGCAGCACGTACATCCAATTCCGCCTTTCGTCGTGAGCGTGCTGTTAGCGGCAACGGCACCTCACGAAATGTGACGGCGATCACGGGCAGGAATCGCGGAAAACATGAGATTCAGGCCAAAAAATGAGACAGCGAAAATGGTGCAAACGGTCGCAGGCTGGTCAAGCATTTGAAAACAAATAAAATTCGCATTTTTAGCAGTTAATCTAAGCGGCTTGCGAGGTCCGCACACCTCTGTTACACCCACGCCGAATTTCGATGCTTTTCAAAAAACATCGTCGGGAAACGCCCCCGGAGGTCGCCAACGCGCCACCGACAAACCGGGGCCAGATTATCGGAAGGGTGGACGTGTCCGAACCAGCTTCGATTTCTTCCGGCATTGCCGAGCGCTATGCCACCGCCATCTTCGAGATTTCGAAAGAGGGCAAATCCCTCAAAAAACTCGAGGCAAATCTCAACGATCTGGGCACCGCGCTGGCCGATAGCGCCGATCTGCGCGATCTTATCAGCAGCCCTGTCGTGTCGCGTGCCGATCAAGGCGCCGCGATTGCCGCCATCGGCGAGAAGATGGGCCTTGAGAAAGTCCTGCAAAACGGTCTTGGTCTGATGGCAGAGAAGCGCCGCCTGTTCGTTTTGCCGCAGCTTGTCGCGCAACTGCAGGACATGATCGCCGAGGACAAGGGCGAGATGACCGCAGACGTGACCAGTGCCAAGGAACTGACCAAGGCGCAGTCCGACAAGCTGGCCAAGACGCTGAAGTCCCGCATGGGCAAAGCCGTGAAAATCAATGCGACCGTGGATGAAAGCCTCATCGGCGGTCTTGTCGTTAAGGTGGGCTCGAAAATGATCGACACGTCGATCCGTTCGCGCCTGAACTCCCTCCAGTATGCAATGAAAGAGGTCGGATAAATGGGTATCCAAGCTGCAGAGATTTCTGCGATCCTGAAGGACCAGATCAAGAACTTTGGCGAAGAAGCCGAAGTCACAGAGGTGGGCCGCGTGCTGTCGGTTGGTGACGGTATCGCGCGTGTGCACGGTCTGGACAACGTGCAGGCCGGTGAGCTTGTGGAGTTCCCCGGCTCGATCATGGGCATGGCGCTGAACCTCGAAAGCGACAACGTCGGCGTCGTGATCTTCGGTTCCGACCGCGACATTAAAGAAGGCGACACCGTCAAGCGGACCAAGTCGATCGTGGACGTGCCGATTGGTGACGAGCTTCTGGGCCGTGTTGTGGACGCCCTGGGCAACCCGCTGGACGGCAAGGGTCCGATCAAGACCAAGAAACGCGGCCTGGCCGACGTCAAGGCGCCGGGCATCATCCCGCGTAAGTCGGTGCATGAGCCGATGGCAACCGGCCTCAAGTCGGTTGACGCGATGATCCCGATTGGCCGTGGTCAGCGGGAGCTGATCATTGGTGACCGTCAGACCGGCAAAACCGCTGTCGCTCTGGACACCATGCTGAACCAGAAGAGCTACAACGAAGCGGCGGGCGACGACGAGTCCAAGAAACTCTACTGCGTCTACGTGGCCGTGGGTCAGAAACGCTCGACCGTGGCGCAGCTGGTGAAAAAGCTGGAAGAAGCCGGGTCGATGGAATACTCGATCGTTGTGGCCGCAACCGCCTCGGACCCCGCGCCGATGCAGTTCCTCGCGCCCTATTCAGCGACCGCGATGGCCGAGCACTTCCGTGACAACGGCCGCCACGCGCTGATCGTGTATGATGACCTGTCGAAACAGGCCGTGTCCTATCGTCAGATGTCGCTGCTGCTGCGTCGTCCGCCCGGACGTGAAGCCTATCCCGGTGACGTTTTCTACCTCCACTCCCGTCTGCTGGAGCGTTCGGCCAAGCTGAACGAAGACAATGGCGCTGGCTCGCTGACGGCTCTGCCGATCATCGAAACCCAAGGTGGCGACGTTTCGGCCTTTATTCCGACCAACGTGATCTCGATCACCGACGGTCAGATCTTCCTTGAAACGGAACTCTTCTACCAGGGCATCCGCCCCGCGGTGAACACCGGTCTGTCGGTGTCTCGTGTGGGCTCCTCGGCCCAGACCAACGCGATGAAATCCGTCGCCGGTCCGGTGAAACTGTCGCTGGCTCAGTACCGCGAAATGGCCGCCTTTGCGCAGTTCGGTTCTGACCTTGACGCCGCGACACAGCAGCTTCTTGCTCGTGGTGCGCGTCTGACCGAACTGATGAAGCAGCCGCAGTATTCACCGCTGACCAACGCGGAAATCGTCTGCCTGATCTACGCCGGTGTGAACGGCTACCTCGACAAGATCGAAGTCAACCAGATCGGCCGTTTCGAAGAAGGTCTGCTGGGTCACCTGCGTGGCAAGCATTCCAAACTTCTCGACATGATCACCAAGGAAGACCCGAAGATCAAAGGCGATGCCGAAGATCAGATCAAGGCCGCGCTGGACGAATACGCAGCCGACTTCGCTTAAGGGAAAGGTGATTGGCCTATGCCAAGTCTAAAGGACCTTAAAACACGGATCGAGTCGGTCAAATCGACCCGCAAGATCACCAAGGCCATGCAGATGGTTGCCGCGGCGAAACTTCGCCGCGCGCAGGAAAAGGCCGAGATGTCGCGCCCCTATGCCGAGCGGTTCAACGCCGTGATGGCAAAGTTGGCGGCGTCGGTCGGATCCTCGGATAATGCACCCAAGCTCTTGAGCGGGACCGGGAGCGATCAGACCCATCTGCTGGTTGTGATGACTGCCGAACGCGGCCTGTGTGGCGGCTTCAACGGCAACATCGCCAAGCTGGCCAAGGCCGAGGCACAGAAGCTTCTGGCCGAGGGCAAGACCGTCAAGATCATCACCGTCGGCAAGAAGGGCCGGGACGCGATCAAGCGCGACCTGGGCGATCACTTCATCCACCACGTGGATCTGACCGAGGTCAAGAATGTGGGCTATGGTGACGCGCAAGGCATTGCCGCGGGCATTCTTGACCGGTTCGAAGCGGGCGAGTTCGACGTGGCCAAGATCTTCTATGCGAAGTTCGAGAACGTCGTCAGCCAGATCCCGACCATGCAACAGGTCATCCCCGCGTCCTTCGAGGCCGAAGAGGGCGAAAGTGACAACACTTTCTACGACTTCGAGCCCGACGAGCAGGCGATCCTGTCGGATCTGCTGCCACGCGGTGTGGCCACGGCGATCTTCAGCGCGCTTCTGGAAAACGGCGCGTCGGAACAGGGTGCACGGATGTCCGCGATGGACAACGCGACACGCAACGCGGGCGAGATGATCGACAAGCTGACGATCCAGTTCAACCGCTCGCGTCAGGCCGTGATCACCAACGAGCTTATTGAAATCATTTCGGGCGCGGAAGCGCTCTAGAAGAACCGGAGACGAAAAATGGCAAACGCAAAAGGCAAAATCACTCAGGTGATCGGCGCCGTTGTGGACGTGCAGTTCGACGATCACCTGCCGGAGATCCTGAACGCGCTCAACACGGACAACAACGGCAAGAACCTGGTTCTGGAAGTGGCCCAACACCTGGGCGAAAACACCGTCCGCGCCATCGCGATGGACGCCACCGAAGGTCTGGTGCGCGGTCAGGAAGTTGTTGACACCGATGGCCCGATCACCGTGCCGGTGGGCAACGCGACCCTGGGCCGCATCCTGAACGTCGTGGGTGAGCCCGTGGACGAAGGTGGCGACGTGGCCAAAGACGAAACCCGTGCGATCCACCAGGATGCCCCTCAGTTCGCCGAGCAGTCGACCGAATCCGAGGTACTGGTGACCGGCATCAAGGTTGTGGACCTGCTGGCCCCCTACGCGAAGGGTGGTAAAATTGGCCTCTTCGGCGGTGCCGGTGTGGGTAAGACCGTTCTCATCATGGAACTCATCAACAACATCGCCAAAGTGCACTCGGGTTTCTCGGTGTTCGCGGGTGTGGGTGAGCGGACCCGTGAGGGCAACGACCTTTATCATGAGATGATCGAATCCGGCGTTATCAACACCGAAGACCTGTCGAAATCGCAGGTGGCCCTGGTCTACGGTCAGATGAACGAGCCTCCGGGAGCACGTATGCGTGTTGCCCTGACCGGTCTGACACTGGCCGAACAGTTCCGCGACCAGTCCGGTACCGACGTTCTCTTCTTCGTCGACAACATCTTCCGCTTCACGCAGGCGGGTTCCGAGGTTTCGGCCCTTCTGGGTCGTATCCCTTCGGCCGTGGGCTATCAGCCGACACTGGCGACCGACATGGGCGCGATGCAGGAACGCATCACCTCGACCAAGGCCGGTTCGATCACCTCGGTGCAAGCGGTCTACGTCCCTGCGGACGACCTTACCGACCCGGCGCCTGCGACCTCGTTTGCGCACCTTGACGCCACAACCGTTCTGTCGCGTGCGATTTCCGAGCTGGGTATTTACCCCGCCGTGGACCCGCTCGACTCGACATCGCGTCTGATGGACCCCGCCGTTGTGGGCGAGGAACACTACCAAGTGGCGCGTGACGTGCAGGGGATCCTGCAACGCTACAAGTCGCTGCAGGACATCATTGCCATTCTCGGCATGGACGAACTCAGCGAAGAGGACAAACTGACCGTGGCCCGCGCCCGGAAGATCCAGCGTTTCCTCAGCCAGCCGTTCGACGTGGCGAAGGTCTTCACCGGTTCCGACGGCGTTCAGGTGCCGCTGGAAGAAACCATCGCGTCCTTCAAGGCCGTAGTTGCCGGCGAGTACGACCACCTGCCCGAAGGTGCCTTCTACATGGTGGGTGGCATCGAAGAGGTGAAAGCCAAAGCCGAGAAAATGGCCGCGGAAGCCGCCTAATCACACGTTTGCCAATCCGGGGTCGCTAGAGGCCCCGGGGCGGCCAGACAAGGAGGCCTAAATGGCTGACACAGTGCAATTCGATCTGGTTTCACCCGAACGCCTGCTGGCGTCGGTCGATGCCAAGGAAGTGCAGATCCCGGGTGCCGAAGGTGACATGACCGCGCTGCCCGATCACGCGCCGCTGATCACCACATTGCGCCCCGGCGTGCTGAAGGTGACAAGCAGCGAAGGCGCGGCGGAATACGTCGTGACCGGCGGTTTTGCCGAGATCAGCCCAGCGGGAATCTCGGTCTTGGCCGAACGCGCGGTGCCCAAGGGCGACATGACACAGGAAGCCTTCAACGCGATGGTGGACGAGGCCAAGGAAAAGCTCGCCAAGGCGCAGGAAACCTTCGTCAATGAGCCCGGCCCCGTGGATGACGCCGCCAAACTGCTGGCCGATATGGTCGCAATGGGTAGCGAAATCGGCCTCGGCGCCAACTGATCTGCCGTGCAGATTTGACCGGGATTTGGGGGCCTTTTGAGGCCCCTTTTTCTTTTTTCTTTCTCAATTTCGTCGAAAAGCACTGGTAAGGCTGCCGCGATGTGTTGAGTGTGTGACCGATGAAAAAGTTTTTGAAACAAGCGATTGGCGTCGATCAGGGCGAAGACGTGCTGTTCTCGGATTACGAGGACGGGGGTGAGATGTGGACGGGTAACGGCCCGCGCGAACGCCGCCACGCCCTGACCTTCAAAGAGCCGTTCAAGGCGCCGCCCGTCGTGCATGTCGCCCTGTCGATGTGGGACATGGACAGCGCCACCAACGCGCGCGCCGATATCTCGGCGGAGAACATCACCGCCAAGGGGTTTGACATGGTGTTCAAAACCTGGGGCGACAGCCGCGTGGCCCGCGCCCGCGCCCGCTGGATGGCAATCGGTGCGGTTTCCCATGACGATGATTGGGAACTCTATTAGCGCCCACCAGTATCTGCTTGGGGCAGTGTTTTAACGGGCGCGGTCGACAATAAAAACAGGTTTTCGCAACTCAGATGCCGCTGCGGATCAGCTTGGCATAATCAAAAGCCCCGCGCAGGGCGCAGGGCTTCGATGTCTATAGGACGTCGGTTCAGACCGCCAGGTTCGGAATGATCTGTTTCTTGCGGCTCATGACGCCGGGAAGGACAACCGTGTCACCGGCGACCGAGGCACCAAAGCTCTTTTCGGCAACTGTCTTCACCAGGTCGTTCGGCACGAGAAGCGTGGCCTCTTCGTTCAGGATGTCGACGACGAAAAGCAATACCTGGTCTACCCCGTCTTCGGAGGCAACGGCGGTCATGCTGTCCATCAGGCTGGCCTTGCGGTCGAGGACGGTGGCGGGCGCGGTTGTCTCCAGGACGCTCACGCGGAAGGTTGTGTCGCCCACGCCATACTCCTTGCTGTCCATGCGCAGAAGCTCGGCATCCGAAAACGCGCTGACGTCCGATTTCGCGGCAAACATCTCGGCGGCATAGTCGCTGATGTTGATGCCCAGATCGGCGGCCAGTTTCTCAGCCACGGCACGGTCATGCGGGGTGGTTGTCGGGCTGCGGAATTCCAGCGTATCGCTGAGGATGCAGGTCAGGGCCGCGCCCTTGGCCCAATCTGGCATCCGCGCGGCGTCGTCACCCATCAGGTCGACCATGATTGTTGCGGTGCAGGCCAGCGGGCGCACGGTGATGTCGATCGGCCCCTTTGTTTCCAGCCCGCCGACCAGCTTGTGATGGTCGATGATCGCCTGCACATCCGCGCCGTTGATGTTCTCGGGCAATTCGGCAGGGTTGTTGGTATCCACGATCACGCAGGGTTGATCGGTATCGACATCCGCGATGATGCGCGGTTTGGGCAAGTCCCAGCGGGAGAGCATGAACGCGGCTTCGGTATTCGGCTCACCCAGCAGAACGGCCTCCGCATCGCCGCCTTTTACCTCGTTGAGATACCAGGCCCAAAGGATCGGAGAGCCGGTCGAATCGGTGTCGGGGGATTTGTGGCCGAAAACAAGAGTTGTCATGGTGGGGTTCCTGTTAAAATCCAAAGTTTGGAGGCCTTATAGGGTGCTCGGTCCCGCTTGTCACCCACTGATGCTGCAATGCAGCATTGCGGGGGGGATGGAGAGCGGAAAGGCCCGCCTGCGACGATCTGATTGTGACCTTTCCGGGCCAGTATCACGGAGAAAAATCCACCGCTATCGACAGGCTTTTGGCAGAGCACTAGGGTGCAGGCGGAGGGCGCAGGACGAAACGGGAGCGCAGCATTGGGAAACCAGCCATTGAAAGGTGTCGCGCGCCTGATCGCGGCTTTCCATAACTCTGTCGCGGGTTTCGGCGATGTGTGGCGGGGCGAAGAAGCGTTCCGGCTTGAAGTCATCATCTTCGTGCTGTCCATCCCGGCAGCCTTCTGGCTCGGGAGCAGCATCTTTTCGGTGGTGCTCCTCATCGTTTCGGTTCTGCTTGTGGTGATCGTCGAAGTGCTGAACAGCGCGATCGAAGCCGTTGTGGATCGCATCGGGCCGGAACGCCACGAATTGTCACGCGTCGCCAAGGATCTGGGGTCTCTCGCGGTGCTGTTGTCGATGCTGGTGCCGGGCATCGTGTGGTCCGGCGCGCTTTATGCCAAGCTCTCAGGGCAGGCATTCTAACGCCACTTTTGCGATCACCGGTCGTGTCCGGGCGAGGGCCGACCCATACCCCAAGCTCAAACCGCCAAAAGATGACCCAAGGTAAGGGAAACCTGACTAACCCTCCGCGACGTTTCCTCTTAGGCTAAATTTATTCTCCCGGGCTCCGCCAGAGGGGATGCCAGGGATTGCTGGTACCGGCGGGGACGGATTTTTCGAAGGGGTTATTAATGCAGTCTGTTATCGAGTTCATCCGGGCGTATCCCGACCTTGCCGAGTTCATTGGTGTCATTGGTTTCATGCTCTATATTGGTGGTTTTTTCTCAGTTCAGAGTGGTATTCTGTGCGGCAACGGCATCACCTTTCCGGTGCTGCAGGTCTGTGCTGCGAGCTGTGTGCTCGTCAGCCTGAGCAGCGCCTATAATCTGCCGTCCTTCATGATCCAGACGAGCTACATCGCGATCGGCCTTTTCGGGATTGCGTTGCGCCTGCGTCGTGTCCGCAGCAACCGGTTCCGGGGGAATGGGCGGCCGATCCTGCCGGCCAATGTCGAACCGATCAGTTTCGATGCCGATTGTCATCAACCTGCAACACTGTTTCGGCATACCCCTGAGCAGAGCGATCCCCCCAAATCCCCGGCGCTCTGTCCCTGAATTTCAGAAATCTATTTTAGCACGAAAAAAGGGCGGCCCGTCAAAAGGCCGCCCTGTTACGTTTCTCGCGTGCTAATTACTCCGCTGCTTCGGCATATTCGTCCATCGGCGGGCAGGTGCAGACAAGATGCCGGTCGCCATAGACGTTGTCGACGCGGTTCACCGGCGGCCAGTATTTGTCGACCCGGAACGACCCCGGCGGGAAGCACCCTTGTTCGCGGCTATAGGGCCGGTCCCAGTCACCCACGAGGTCATTGACCGTGTGGGGCGCGTGTTTCAGCGGGTTATTGTCGGCGTCGATCTTGCCGTCCTCGATGGCGCGGATCTCTTCGCGGATGGCGAGCATCGCGTCGCAGAACCGGTCGAGCTCGGCCTTGGTCTCGCTCTCGGTCGGCTCGACCATCAGCGTGCCCGCCACGGGCCAGCTCATCGTCGGCGCGTGAAAACCACTGTCGACCAGACGTTTGGCGATATCGTCGACGGTGACATGGGCGCTCTCGGCAAAGGGGCGCGTATCGAGGATGCACTCATGCGCCACCCGGCCGCCGCGACCGCGGTAGAGCACCTTGTAAGACCCTTCGAGCCGCTTGGCGATGTAGTTGGCGTTAAGGATCGCCACGCGCGTTGCCTGCGTCAGGCCCTCGCCGCCCATCATCAGGATATAGGCCCAAGAGATCGGCAGGATCGAGGGTGACCCGAAAGGTGCCGCCGAAACCGGCCCCTGTTCGCCGCCGGTTTCCGGATGGCCCGGCAGATGCGGGATCAGGTGTGCCTTGACGCCAATCGGTCCCATGCCGGGGCCGCCGCCCCCATGAGGGATGCAGAAGGTCTTGTGCAGGTTGAGGTGGCTTACGTCACCGCCCAGATCGCCGGGACGGCTCAGACCCACCATCGCGTTCATGTTGGCGCCGTCGATATAGACCTGCCCGCCATGGTCATGGACCAGCTTGCAGACGTCCTTGACGGTCTCCTCGAACACGCCGTGAGTCGACGGATAGGTGATCATGCAACCCGCGAGGTTCTCGGAATGCTCCTCGACCTTGGCCTGGAAATCCTCCACGTCGATATCGCCGTTTTCCTTTGACTGGATCGGCACCACCTTCCAGCCGACCATCATCGCGCTCGCGGGATTGGTGCCATGGGCTGACATCGGAATGAGGCAGATGTTGCGGTGCCCTTCGCCATTGGCCCGGTGATAGGCCGCGATGGTCAGAAGCCCAGCATATTCGCCCTGCGCGCCCGAGTTGGGCTGCATCGACAGGCCATCGTAGCCGGTGATCGTGCAGAGCTTGGCGCTCAGATCATCAATCAACTCCTTGTAGCCTTCGGCCTGATTGGCCGGAACAAACGGGTGCATCCGCGAAAACTCCCGCCAGCTCACCGGCATCATCTCCGCAGCGGAGTTGAGCTTCATGGTGCAGCTTCCGAGAGGGATCATCGCCCGATCAAGCGCCAGGTCACGATCCGCCAGGCGGCGCATGTAGCGCATCATCTCTGTCTCGGCCCGGTTCATGTGGAAGATCGGGTGCGTCAGGTACTCGGTCTTGCGGTGCATGTTTTCCGGCACGCGGTATTTGGGTTCGAAATCATCGTCGTTCTTGACGATCCCAAAGGCGCGCCAGACGGATTCGATGTTTTCCGGCCGGGTGCACTCGTCAAGGCTGATGCCGACGCGGGTTTCGCCCACTTTGCGCAGGTTGATCTTTTCATCCACGGCCGATTTCATCACGGCCGCCTGGAGCGGTCCGACATCGACGGTAATCGTGTCGAAAAATGCCTTGGGATCGACCTTGAAGCCCGCGTTTTCCAAACCTTCGGCAAGGCGCACTGTCTTGCGGTGGATGCGCTGCGCGATGGCCTTGAGGCCCTTGGGTCCGTGGAACACCGCGTACATCGACGCCATCACCGCCAGCAGGGCCTGCGCGGTACAGACGTTCGACATCGCCTTCTCGCGGCGGATATGCTGCTCGCGGGTTTGCAGTGACAGGCGATAGGCGCGGTTGCCGTTGGCGTCGATGCTGACGCCGATGATCCGCCCGGGCATGGAGCGTTTATAGGCGTCCTTGCAGGCCATGTAGGCCGCGTGCGGTCCGCCATAGCCAAGCGGCACGCCAAAGCGTTGCGTGCTGCCCACGGCAATATCGGCGCCCATTTGACCGGGCTCCTTGAGCAGCGTCAGCGCCAGCGGATCGGCCACCACGATGCCGATGGCCTTGTGCTCATGCAGCTTGGTGATGTGATCGGTGAAATCGCGCACATGGCCATAGGTGCCCGGATATTGGAAGATGGCGCCGAAAACCTGTTCGGGGTCCAGCTTGTCGGGGTTGCCGACGATCACCTCGATCCCCAGAGGCTCCGCACGGGTCTTGATGACGGCGATGTTCTGCGGGTGACAATCGCGATCGACGAAGAACGCCATTTGTTTGGATTTCGACACCCGCTGCGCCATGGTCATGGCCTCGGCGCAGGCGGTGGATTCGTCCAGGAGTGAGGCATTGGCGATCTCGAGCCCGGTGAGGTCGCTGACCATGGTCTGGTAGTTCAGGAGCGCCTCAAGGCGGCCTTGCGAAATCTCCGGCTGATAAGGCGTGTAGGCCGTGTACCAGGCCGGGTTTTCCAGGATGTTGCGCTGGATCGCGGGCGGGGTCACGGTGCCGTGGTAGCCTTGCCCGATGAGCGACGTCAGAACCTTGTTCTTGCCCGCAGTCAGGCGCATGTGGTGCAAGAGTTCACGCTCCGACATGGGCCGCCCGAAATCCAGGGGCTCTTCCTGACGGATCGCTTTCGGAACCGTTTGGTCGATCAGCTCATCAAGGCTTTCCACGCCCAGTTCGGCCAGCATTTCGTCCATTTCCTCGGGGGAGGGGCCGATATGACGCCGGTTGGCAAAGTCGTACGGAAGATAGTTGGTTGGTTCAAAAGCCATTCCACACTCCATCAGGTAAGAGGCAGACCCGCATCGGACGGGTCCGCGAAGTTTGCAATTTTTTCAAGCGGTTGAAGCGTTAGCCGATAAACTTCTTATAGGCCGCTTCGTCCATGTAGTCGTCCATCTGACCGGGATCGCTGGCCTTGATCTTGAAGAACCACGCATCACCCTCCGGGTCCTCGTTGACCTTGCCGGGTTCATCGGCCAGGGCTTCGTTCACTTCGACGATCTCACCGTCGATCGGGGCCAGGATATCGCTGGCGGCCTTCACGGATTCGATCACGACGGCATCATCGTCCTTGGTCACTTCGGTGCCGACCTCGGGCAGTTCGACAAAGACCACATCGCCCAACTGCTCGCTGGCATGGGCGGTAATGCCCACCACCACAACATCATCCTCGACGCGCAGCCATTCGTGTTCTTCGGTGTATTTCATCTGGGTCTCTCCCTTGGTTGATCAGCGTTTGAAATTGGCGGGGGTGAAGGGCATGGCGGTCACCGTCACCGGCTGGCGTTTACCGCGAACCTCCCCGAAAAGCTGCGTGCCTTCTGCGGCTAGGTCGGACGTGACATAGGCCATCGACATTGGCCCTTCGATCGTCGGGCCAAACGCGCCCGAGGTGACATGGCCGATCTGCTCACCACCCTCGGCGCCGGCAAAAAGCGGCGTGCCGTCGCGCATCGGTGCGCGGCCTTCGGGGCGCAGGCCCACACGGGTGCGGGAGGCACCATTTTCCAGCTCGCCCAGGATGCGGTCGGCCCCGGGGAAGCCCCCCTCGCGCTCACCGCCCTTGCGGCGTACCTTCTGAATGGCCCAGGTCAGCGCGGCCTCGACCGGCGTGGTGCCGGTGTCGATGTCATTGCCATAAAGGCAAAGTCCGCCCTCAAGCCGCAGGCTGTCGCGGGCGCCAAGGCCGATGGGTTCCACGTCGTCATGCGCGAGCAGCGCCTTGGCCAGGGCAACGGCGTTTTCGTTCAGAACGGAAATCTCGTATCCGTCCTCACCGGTATAACCCGAGCGCGAGATCCAAAGCTCGTCAAAATCCGAGCTGAAGATGCCCACATCCATGAATTTCATGTCGGCCACCCCGGGAACAAGCGCCTCCAGCACCGCTTCGGCGGCGGGACCTTGCAGCGCCATCAACGCCCGTTCGGTGATCTCGTCAACGGAACATCCTTCAAGGCTTTCGCGCATATGCGCGATGTCCGCTTCCTTGCAGGCGGCATTGACCACGACGAACATGTGGTCGCCGCGATTGGCCAGCATCAGATCGTCGAGGATGCCGCCATGGTCATTCGTGAAGAACCCATAGCGTTGGCGATTTGTGCCCAGCCCGGCCAGGTTCACCGGCACCAGCTTTTCCATGGCAAGTGCGGCGGCTTCATACCCATCGGCGGAATAGACGATGACCTGACCCATGTGGCTGACGTCAAAAAGCCCGGCCTTGGCGCGGGTGTGCAGATGTTCCTTCATCACGCCAAGCGGATATTGCACCGGCATTTCATAGCCTGCGAAGGGTACCATCTTGCCGCCCAGCTCGACATGCAGGTCATGCAACGGAGTCGTCTTCAGATCGCTCATCGCTTTCCTCCCAATCTCTCGCCGGGGAAAATCTGTCGATCCGTCCGGCATCGGTTACGCAAGCTCAGCGGCTTGCCACGATGCCCCCTCTGTCCTTTCGCCTGAGATCGCTATCCCTTCGGCGGGTGCAGCTTGCACCACTCTCCAGAGTTTATCAATCTGATCGGTCCTGAGGGCCTGAGAGTTTCCGGGGCGGTTGCTCCTTCGGCACCGGCATTGCCGGTTCTCCCGTTCAGATTTGTGCATGCTTTAGTGTACAAAGTGAGTCGGGGCAAGGTGGTTTCTCAATCCAGCATAGCCTTTGCCGGTTGGCGGGCGCAATTATTTGATATCTATTGGTAATTTTTTGCCAATGATCGCAGAGCCACCTCTGATGCGGTATCCGCGGGAAAGAAAAGTTCGATTCTCAGATCATCCAGTAACAGGTCTTCGGGCGTCCCGAACTGTGCGATGGTAGCAAAGAGCGCGAGGCGCAGATCACCCGCCCGGTAGATTGCTGGCACTACTGGACCAAGGGTTGGCGTGTCCGGTTCGGGGACGCGCGACAGATGATCTGCAACCCGATCCAGTGCCGGTATGCCACCCTGTGCCGCGCTTTCCGTCCGCAATCGTCGCGCGGTGTGATGAGCGACCTCGGGCCAGTTTTCGATCACTTCGGACAATTCTTCGGCGACGAGAAGATCAAGCAAACTGTCGCCTTCGCCGATGCCCATCAGACCAAACAGGTTTTCGGCGGGGGTATTCATCCGAACCAGCGACCAGAGCCGGTCAAGTGCAATCGCGGGGTAGGGTGCATGGCAATCAAGCATGTGATCGATGGCGCCGCGGATGGGGGCCATCTCGGCATCGTCCCAGGCCCGCTGGGGATAGCGCGCGGCAAATCCCGCATGGGTCAGCATCTGGTTGCGCGCGTCCAGTGGCAATTCCAGCGCATCACCCAGACGCCCGATCATGTCGCGGCTTGGCCGGGCGCGCCCGGTTTCGAGAAAGGAGATATGGCGGGCCGACACATCGGCCTCAAGCGCGAGGTCAAGCTGGCTGAACCGACGTGCCTTGCGCCAGGTCTTCAGGGAATGGGGAAATCCGGTCATGCCCCCATCCATACCTCATGATGCGGCGCAGGTCAGTTACCTGCGAGGTAATTGTTTTGCGAATGGAGGGGCCGATAAACAGCAAGGCAAGCCCCGAGAAGGGCGTAACGAACACCGATGGAGACCCCTTCACATGACCTTTCTGCGCAATTTCACCCTCGTGCTCTTCCTCGCGATCACGGCCCATACGCTTTACACCGGCATCGTTTACGGCTGGAATTTCGTCTCCGTTTTCCTTGCGGTCCTCTTCAGCCTTACCTGGCAGGGGCAGTTTGCTTTGGATTTCCTGTGTTACCTGATGCTGTCAGGGCTTTGGGTCGCCTGGCGCGGGGGCTTCACCGGGGCTTCTATCGCCTTGGGCCTGTTGGCGTCGGTGATGGGGATGCTGGTCTTTGCCGTTCTGATCCTGATCTTCATCAGGCAATCGAGCGGGGATATGCGCAAGCTGCTTCTGGGCGTGCACGGGGACCCCGATAAGCCGTCATAAGAGCAAAGGCATTTGCACCGGTCTACCGGCCGCGATTGCCGTGTTTGGCTGGCGCCATACCAGGCACCCTGTTCGGGCCAATGATCCCGCGCGACTTCAACTCAGTTTCGGCACGCCACCCGGCAGTTTGTCTCGGTCCACGACAGCCGCCCGCAAACTGCGGCCGATACGGTGCGCCAAGGCCGACCAAGCATCGGCCTGCTGCGGCGTCAACTCGGCCCTGAGGGTCTTGTCAAACAGCGCCAGCCAGCTTTCGAACATGCCCGGACGCACATTGCCTGCGTTGACATGGGCACTGACCGGGCTGCCCTCATAGCTGCGTTCGTGCAGGATCGTATTGGCCCAGAAATCGGCCACCTTGGCCTCATGCGACGGCCAGTCATCGACATGCACGGCGAAAATCGGTCCCAACCCCGGGTGCTGGCGAATGGCCTCGTAGAACGCGGCGACAACCCGCTCGATTTCCGGGCGGGTCACATCAAATCGTGGGGGCAAAACCGGTGCCATGCTTTTCTATTGGCGCAGGACGGCACGGCATGCAATGGCGTTGTCGCGTGGGGTGGATGACAGGCGGCGCCGCTGCGCTATGTTAGGCGAAAGGAGCCAAATGCGCGCAACAGGGGAGATCGGCAATGGAGAGCCTGGCTGGAGATCTGCGGGAAATGCAGCGAACACCGCTGCATGATAATCACGTCGAGGCGCTTAAAAAGGCGGGCGAAATCAAGACCTTTTCCGCGGGTACAATCGTGGGTGAAATCGGCGAACCGATGGACCATTTCATCTATGTGCTCGAGGGAGAGATCGTCGTGCTCGACGCGATGACCCGCAAACCCTACCTGCCGCATTCCCTTGGTCCGACGCAGTTCATGGGTGACATTTCGTTCCTGAACGGTGGGACGTTCAAGCTGCCGATGCAGGCATCGCAAGAGACACGGGTCATTTGTGTGCCCCGCAAGGTGATGCTCGAGTTGATGGCGAAAGTCCCGGAGATGAGCGATATCGTCATCACCGTTTTTGCCGCGCGCCATCGCCGTCAGGTCGAGGACCGCGACAGTGGCATCACCCTGATTGGCGCCGAAAGTGATCGCAACATCCGCCGCATCGCCTCCTTTGCGTCGCGTAACCGCATCCCCGTGCGGATGCTTGAGTTGCAGACCGAAGAGGCCGAGGTAGAGGCCAAGGAATGTGCCATCGCGCTCAACCGGCCCGCTGTGATCTTCGGCAAGCATGATGTGATCGAGGACCCGACACCGGCCAGCATTGCCGAAAGGCTGGGCATGGGATTGGAGGTCTGTCGGGATGAGGTTCTGGACGTCCTGATTGTCGGTGGCGGCCCTGCCGGTGTTGCGGCGGCGGTTTATGCCGGCGCCGAAGGCTTGAGCGCGCTGGTGATCGAGGACACGGCCATCGGCGGGCAGGCTGGCACCTCAAGTCGGATCGAGAACTACATGGGCTTTCCCACAGGTATATCCGGGGGTGACCTGGTCTGGCGCGGTGAGGTGCAGGCGATGAAATTCGGCACCCGTTTCGCCATGCCCCTGCGCGTGGTCTCCCTGGAAAAGCGTGAGGATGGGCTTTTCTGCGCGACGCTGGATGACGAGACAGAGCTTTGCGCCAAGGCAATCGTCGTCGCGACCGGTGTGCAGTACCGCCGGCTGCCGATCAACCGGCTCGAGGCGCTGGAAGGCGCGGGGGTCTATTACGCCGCCACCGAGACCGAGGCGCGGTATTGTCGCGACAGCGAGGTCTTTGTCGTCGGCGGTGGCAATTCCGCGGGGCAGGCGGCGATGTATCTCTGTCGCAGCGCGCGACATGTGCATGTACTGATCCGCGGTAACTCGCTTGCCGCGTCGATGTCGGATTACCTGTCGAGCCGCCTCGATGCGGACCCATCTGTCACTGTGCATTTCGGCGCGCAAGTGTTTGAGCTGCACGGGGGTGACACGCTCGAAGCAATCACCGTGACCGGCCCCGATGGCCCGCGCAAATGCGAGACAAGCGGCCTTTTTATCATGGCGGGTGCCGCGCCTAATACCGGTTGGCTGTCCGACCTGATCGCGTTGGACGACAAGGGGTTCGTCAAGACCGGCGATGCCGTCGGTCAAAGCTCGCCCTTTGCCACTTCCGAGCCAGGCATTTTCGCGGTGGGCGATGTGCGCGCCGGATCGGTCAAGCGCGTGGCCTCTGCCGTGGGCGAAGGATCGGTGGTGATTTCAAGGGTCTGGGAACATGTGAACGCCTGAGGCGTCATTCGTCGTAAAGCCGCTTTTCGTCGTTATGCCTGAGCCGTGCGGCCAGGTCGGCAATGTCCTCGGTCAACTCGCCATGGGCCATCAACGCCTCGGCATAGGTCGGCAGGGCATCGACCGGCAATTGCGCATCCGGATGCCAGAGCCGTGAGCGGATGATCGACTTGCCGCAATGATAAAACGCCTCTTCGACCCGTACGATCACGGCGAAGTCGGGAACGCGCCCCTTGATCGCGCATTGCTCCCGCACGGCCATATCCTCGACCACAACGGCGCTGCCATTCACGCGCACCACCTCGTTGCGGTTCGGCACCAGGAAAACCAGCCCCACGCGCCCCGTCTCCATGATGTTGCGAAACCCGTCGTAGCGGTGATTGCCGGGCCGGTCGGGGATGGCCAATGTCTTGGGGTCCAGCACTTTGACAAACCCCGCCGGGTCGCCCTTGGGCGAGATATCCATGTTGCCCGCCCTGTCCACCGTGGCCATCGTCAGGAAGGTCGAATGTTCGATCCAGATGCGGCAGAGATCGTCAATGTGGTCGATGAATTTCTGTGTCTGGCTCTCGTAGGGCTGACGTTGATTTGCATAGACCTGCTCGATCGAGGTCAGCACATCCTTGGGCTCGTACATGGGTGTTCTTTCCTGTTGTCACGCCAAGCCTAGCAGATCAACGCGCCCTACGTCTTGTGCCTGTGTTCTCGGGTGCCTATAAGGCCCACGATGACATGGGATTTGGCGATCATTATTCGAATTATATGCCCGGCGCTCTGAGACGATCGAGCCGCCGGGACAAGGCGTATGTGAGACCCCGCGCCGCCCCCACAATCCCCAAGTTACCCGCATATGAAGGACGCCACCAATGTGCGCCGAGACACCTGACTACAAAGACACCCTGAACCTGCCCAAGACGGATTTTCCGATGCGCGCGGGCCTGCCCAAGCGCGAGCCGGAATGGCTGGAGCGGTGGAACAATCTGCGCATCTATACCCGTCTGCGCGACAAGGCCGCCGCCGAGGGGAACCGCACGCCCTTCACCCTGCATGATGGTCCGCCCTACGCCAACGGGCACCTGCATATCGGCCACGCGCTCAACAAGATCCTCAAGGATATGGTTGTCCGCTCGCAACAGATGATGGGTCGCGACGCGCGGTATATCCCCGGCTGGGACTGCCATGGTTTGCCGATCGAATGGAAGATCGAGGAGCAGTACCGCAAGAAGGGCCGCAACAAGGACGAGGTCGATATCGTCGACTTCCGCCAGGAATGCCGCAAGTTTGCCGAGGGCTGGATCGACATCCAGCGCGACGAATTCAAGCGACTTGGTGTGACCGGGAAATGGTCCAAGCCCTACCTGACGATGGATTTCCGCTCTGAGCGGATCATCGCGGAAGAGTTCCAGAAATTCCTGATGAACGGGACGCTCTATCAGGGGTCCAAACCGGTCATGTGGTCGCCCATCGAACAAACCGCGCTGGCCGAGGCCGAGGTGGAGTATCACGACAAGGAAAGCTTTACGATCTGGGTGAAGTTTCGTGTTGAGGTGCTTGCCGAAGAGGAATTCTTTGTTTCTGGTTTGCCTGACCATGTAGTCGAGGCTTTGGCAGATGGGGTATCAGCTTCGGATGTAGATAAAGCCTCGCAAGAACTATATGTGAAAGCCAAAGAGCTGGAAAACGCCCACGTCGTCATCTGGACCACGACCCCCTGGACCATCCCGTCCAACAAGGCCGTGGTCTATGGCGAGAACTTCTCTTACGGGCTCTACGAAGTCACCGGCACACCCGACGAATGCTGGGCGTCGGTGGGCGACCGTTTCATCCTCGCCGATAAGCTCGCTGGAGACGTGCTGGGCCGTGCGCGGCTGACCGAAGACCAGTGGACGCGCGTTCGCGATGTGACGGCTGCGGAACTCTCAAGCCTCTCGCTGCAACACCCGCTGGCGGGCGCCGAGGGCGGCAATGGCGAGTGGGACGACCTGCGCGACTTCCGCGCTGCCGAGTTTGTGACCGATGAGGAAGGCACCGGGTTTGTTCACTGTGCGCCCAGCCACGGGATGGAGGAATACGAGCTCTACCGTGATCTGGGCATGCTTGATCAGGTCATCACCTATAACGTGCTGGACGATGGCTCTTTCCGGCCTGACCTCCCGTTCTTCGGTGGCACATACATCCTTAGCCGCAAGGGCGGGGAGGGCGACGCCAACAAGGCCGTGATCGACAAACTGGTCGAGGTTGGCGGCCTTCTGGCGCGTGGAAAGATCAAGCACAGTTATCCGCATAGCTGGCGGTCCAAGGCACCGGTGATCTATCGCAACACACCGCAGTGGTTCGCCGCGATCGACAAACCGGTGGGCGACGGGCAGGATACCCATGGCACGACCATCCGTGAACGCGCCCTGACCGAAATCGACAACGTGACCTGGACGCCGAAGACCGGACGCAACCGGCTCTATGCGATGATGGAGGCGCGGCCCGACTGGGTGCTCAGCCGCCAGCGCGCCTGGGGTGTGCCGCTCACCTGCTTCGTCAAGGCGGGGGCGCTCCCGACCGATCCGAATTTCCTGCTGCGCGACGAGACAGTCAATGCGCGCATCCTTGAGGCGTTCGAAGCCGAGGGTGCCGATGCCTGGTACAAAGACGGCGCCAAGGAGCGGTTCCTCGGCAATGATTACGCCCATGATGAATGGGAAAAGGTCGATGACATCCTTGATGTGTGGTTCGATAGCGGCTCCACCCATGCCTTCGTGTTGCGCGACCGCGAGGACGGCTCCGAGGATGGGCTTGCCGATCTCTACCTCGAAGGCACGGATCAACACCGCGGGTGGTTCCACTCGTCGCTTCTGCAAAGCTGTGGCACCCAAGGTTGTGCGCCCTATCGCGGGGTGCTGACCCACGGTTTCACGCTGGACGAGAAGGGCAACAAGATGTCCAAATCGCTCGGCAACACGATCGTGCCGGACGAGGTCGTCAAACAATATGGTGCCGATATCCTGCGCCTCTGGGTGGCGCAGGTGGATTATACCGGGGATCAGCGGATCGGGCCGGAAATCCTCAAAGGGACCGCCGACAGTTACCGCCGTCTGCGCAACACCATGCGCTTCATGCTGGGTGCCTTGGCGCATTTCGACGAGGCTGATCGGGTGGACCCCGCGGATATGCCGGAGCTGGAACGCTGGGTGTTGCACCGGATGGCCGAGTTGGATCACAAGGTGCGTACCGGCTATGCCGCCTATGATTTCCAAGGCGTTTTCCAGGCGCTCTTTAACTTCGCCACGGTCGAACTTAGTGCGTTCTACTTCGATATCCGCAAGGACGTGCTTTATTGCGATGGGGATACACCGCGTCGCCGCGCCGCGCGCACGGTGCTGGACCTCCTGTTCCACCGCCTGACCACCTGGCTGGCGCCGGTGCTGGTCTTCACGATGGAAGAGGTCTGGCTCGAACGGTTCCCGGGCGAGGAAAGCTCGGTCCATCTGACGGATATCCCCGCCACCCCCGCCGACTGGCTGGACGAACCGCTCGCCGCGAAATGGGCGCAGGTGCGCCAGGCCCGGCGGGTGGTCACCGCCGCACTTGAAGTGCAACGGACGGATAAAGTGATCGGTGCCTCACTTGAGGCCGCCCCGGTTGTCCATGTCCGCGACGCCGAGATGTTGAGCGTACTGAAATCGGTGAATTTCGAGGACATCTGCATCACCTCCGACATCTCGCTCAACGGCGATCCCAGCCCGGCCGAGGCGTTTCGCCTGCCGGAAGTGGATGGTGTCACGGTTGTCTTCGAGAAGGCCGAGGGCGAGAAATGCCAACGCTGCTGGAAAATCCTGCCCGATGTCGGCAATCACGCGCATCCCGGCACCTGCGGACGCTGCAACGAGGCGCTTGGGTAAGGCGCGGGCCAGCGATATCAGATCAACGGGCGGGGCGGTTGCGCCCCGTCTTGCTTTTCAAACACCCCCCTGCTGCTTGACACCCGGTCCGATGCTGCTCATGTAGCGCCCCAGACCCTGACACCCGGAGGCGCCACATGGCCGCGGAAGAAAAAGAGAAGAACTCGATCATCGAGACCATCAAGACGATTGTCTATGCGTTGCTGATCGCGGGCATCTTCCGGACAGTTTTCTTTCAACCCTTCTGGATCCCGTCCGGGTCAATGAAAGACACATTGCTGATCGGGGATTTCCTCTTCGTCAACAAGATGGCCTATGGCTATTCCTATGCGTCGTGCCCCTCGATCCGCATTCAACGTCTGGGCATCGACATTGATGCGGCGGATATCTGCGGTTTCCTCGACGGAGACAACACCCGCATCCTGGGGTCCGAGCCGGAACGGGGCGACATCATCGTCTTTCGCCACCCCGTGACGGGGACGGATTTCATCAAGCGGGTGGTTGGCCTGCCCGGTGACACGATCCAGATGAAAAACGCGGTGCTGCATATCAACGGATCGCCGGTCAAACTCGAAGATGCAGGCGTGTTTGAAGAGGTGTTCGGCCCGCAAGGACCGCTGCGCAATCGCCCGCGTTGTGAAAACGGCGTGGTGGGCGAGGGTGCGATCTGCAAAAAGTCGCGCCAGACCGAAACACTGCCCAATGGCCGCTCACACAGCATCCTGAACATCGCGCAGCAGCGCCATGACAATACCGGTGTCTATACCGTGCCGCCGGGGCATTACTTCTTCATGGGCGACAACCGCGATAACTCGACCGACTCGCGCGTGCCTCCCGCGGCCGCTGGTGTGGGCTATGTGCCGTTTGAAAACCTGATCGGTCGGGCGGATCGCGTCATGTTCTCCTCCGCGGGCCGGTCGATGCTGTTCTTCTGGACCTGGCGCGGGGATCGCTTCTTCAAGGGGCTGGATTGAAGCTCGGGGCCGAGTTGAAGGCGCTTGAGGCGCGGTTGGGTCACCAGTTTTCCGACCCCGAACTTTTGGTGCGCGCGGTCACGCATTCCTCCATGTCGTCGCCCACCCGCGAGGATAATCAGCGGCTGGAGTTTCTTGGTGACCGGGTGTTGGGCCTGGTGATGGCGCAAGCCGTGCTGGAGCATGACAGGTCCGCATCCGAGGGTCAGCTTGCGCCGCGGTTCAATGCGCTCGTGCGCAAGGAAACCTGCGCCGATGTAGCCCGTGCGGTCGATATCGGGGCGGTCCTGAAACTGGGCCGGTCCGAGATGGTGTCGGGCGGACGCCGCAAGCAGGCGCTTCTGGGCGACGCGATGGAGGCGGTGATTGCCGCGGTCTATCTAGATGCGGGATTTGACGCGGCGCAAGCCATGATCCTGCGGCTTTGGGGAGATCGCATCCGCACCGTCAAGGCAGATGCCCGGGACGCCAAGACGGCATTGCAGGAATGGGCGCAGGCACGCGGGCTTCAACCCCCGCGCTATGTCGAAACCGACCGGTCCGGCCCTGACCATGCGCCCCAATTCACCATTGAGGCGCAACTGGATGGCCAAGACCCCGAAGCTGCCACTGCCGGGTCCAAGCGCCTCGCGGAGCAGGCGGCGGCCAAGGCGCTCTTGGCGCGGGTGGAGCAACAATAACGGCGCGATCGGCCTGAGATCTTTGCAGGGAATCGCCGTTTTGCGGGACGGCCTTAGGTCCCGGCGCAGGCATCATCCGCAAAAGGGCCGCCCAGAGAGAATCCGGCACCATCGAAGGTCATCCCGCCCCGGTAACCATCCTCCTTGAAGACCTGTCTTTTTTGGAACTCACGCGAAACTCGCGCGTTAAAGCACTGAAAAATGCAGATTTCGAGGTTTGAAATGG
Source organism: Roseovarius sp. MMSF_3359 (assembly GCF_030733385.1). Classification (GTDB taxonomy): domain Bacteria; phylum Pseudomonadota; class Alphaproteobacteria; order Rhodobacterales; family Rhodobacteraceae; genus Roseovarius. Next base: position 300,439 of record NZ_JASHJC010000001.1, read on the forward strand.
AAAATTTGGAATCCGTGGCTGAAGACGCCACAAACTGGATGTCGTCGATGTGGACGACCGACCTTTTTGACGGCAAATCAATGGCCGATATGCTGACGCTGGAGGCGATTTTGAGCCTCGCGGGCAACATCATCGGTGCAATTGTCATAATTCTCCTGGGTTTCACGATCTCGGGCATTCTGAAACGGCGCATCCAGCGTCTTGCCGAAAAGCATGCACGGCTTGATGATACGCTCTTCAACTTCCTGTCCAACCTTGCAGGCTATGGCGTTCTGGCCTTCACCGCGCTCTTTGTGCTGAACACGTTCGGGGTGCAGACCACTTCCATCGTTGCGGTGATTGGTGCCGCGGGACTGGCCGTCGGTCTGGCGCTGCAAGGTACGTTGTCGAATATCGCCGCGGGTGTGATGATCATCCTGTTCCGTCCGCTGAAAATCGGCGATTTTGTCGAAATTGATGGTGTCATGGGTACCGTGAAGGATATTGCGCTGAACTACACCGAGCTTGCCGATATGGGCAATGTGAAGGTTATCGTGCCGAATTCCGAGGTCTGGGGGAACACGATCCACAATTATTCGGTCTACTCGACCCGCCGGGCCGAATGGACATTCGGCGTGGGGTATGGCGTCAATCTTGGCAAGGCCGAAGAAGTGATCCGCGAGACGATCATGGCGGATGACCGTTCGCATACCGACCCCGAGCCGTTTATCCAGGTCAACAACCTGGGCAGCAGCAGCGTGGATTTCCTCGTGCGGGTGTGGTGCGATTCTTCGGAATACTTCCAGTATCAGGCCGATATGAAGCGCAAGGTGAAAGAGGCGCTTGACCAGGCCGACATCGACATTCCCTTCCCGACGCGGACACTGGTGCATGACACACCTGCGGTCAGGTTGGTGGCGGATGACGACGAACCAAACCTGGTCGCGGCGGAGTAGGCGCGGCGCTTGGAACAATACCGCCCACCTGGGCGTTACCCCAACAATGCAACCGTAAACACGGAGAAAAACAATGGAATATGCTGGCATAGGTGGATTTTTGGTCTTGGTCCTGAATGTATGGGCGATCGTGTCGATCATCGGATCTGGTGCGTCGACCGGCGGCAAAGTCCTGTGGACGCTGCTCGTTCTGGTCCTGCCCGTCATTGGCTTCATCGTTTGGCTTCTCGCAGGGCCGAAATCCGCCAAGAGCGTCGCCTGAGACCAAAATGCAATGATGAGGAAAAGCGCGTAGCCGGGGGCTGCGCGCTTTTTCTTTGCCGCTAACCTTTATCGGGTGGTGTGCCCGGTATGCGTCAACCGAGGCTCTCTGCACGGCAAGTGGTACCGACGTAGACAGGTTGCCGTAGCGTCAGTGGGAACCTTGAGCATGAGTGTGCGTTTGCTTCTCAGCGGCCAGCTTGACCAATTCCTGGCCGCTGCTAGGGGTTGCAGCCATAAAGATGTCCCAACATTGGTGAGACCCTCCGCATCCCAAGCGTCCCAGGGATGCTGTACCCCCACCAGTTCACTGGCGGGGGTACGTCGTTCTGTGCAATCATTTGTGGTTTTGTGCTCAGGCGGATTCTGTCGGTTCTTCCGAGAGGTTAAGCATCACCAGTGCGATCACGAGGATGGGGATAGCGATAATCCCGCCGACCGGACCCCAGAGCCACAACCAGAACAGCAGCGAGACAAAAACCAGCAGCGGGTTGACCGAAATGTGTTTGCCGATCGTGCTTGGCGTGACCAGTTGGGATTCGATGATGTTGAGCGTGAGGAAGATCAGCATCGGCACCACCACCATCGCCCCGCTGAACGCCACGAGCCCCGCGAGCAGGAGGCCAAGGCTCAGCACAAGTGGCCCCAGGTACAGCACGAAATTGAGCAGGGTTGCAGCCACGCCCCAGACAAACGGTGCGGGCAGACCGATCAGCCATAGAAGCAAGGCAAGCGTGACCCCAAGGCCCAGGTTGATGATCGAGATGGTCAGCACGTAGCGCGATACCATCTTTTCGGCGCAGCGGACGCGGCTTATGAAGTGCCCTTCTTCTTGATCGCCCTCCAGAAACCGGGAAATCCAGTCGTAGATGCCCTGTCGGGTGAGCAGAAAAAAGAAGAGCGACCCCGCGAAGATCAGGAAATGTGCCACAAGAACCGGCGCCAGGAAAAGCGCATCGGTGACCGTGGGCATCGCGGTTTCGTCTGTGGCGGCTGGTGCGGCTTCGCTCTCATTGACCGCGCCTAGGACTTCTTCGACCTCCTTGTTGACCTCATCCAGACCCTGGATGATGCCGCGAAACTCGGCGATCAGGTTGCTGATCTCCCATTTGAGCTTTGGCAACTCGTCCACGATGCGCCAGATGAGCGGTTCCGCCGCCAGCGCCAGGCCCGCGATGGAGATGACCCCGATGGCCAGTACCGAGATCGCGGCAAGGGCCACAGGCAGGCCGGCACGCTGCAACAGATCGGTGAAGGGGCCGAGTATGACCCCCGTGACGAGGGCGAGGATCAGCGGCGCGAAGACGTCCTGCCCCAGTTTCAGGGCTATGAAGGTCAGGATTGTGGCCATGAGAAAAATGGCGACCCGAACTGCGGGATCAATCATCACTTGGCGATCGGACATGGAATTCAGCCTCTTTTGTCGGGTCTGTCGGTTTGGGCTTGGTGCACGGCGGGAAGGTGGGCCTTAAAGCAGCGGGCGGATAATCGGCTCGCGGGTGGGGCTAAGCTGCGCGATGTCGCAAAGGCGGTCGTAATTGATCACCTCAAGTCGGCCATTGGACCAGTTGGCCACCGACTGATCGCGTAGTTTTCGTAACGTCTTGTTGGTGTGAACCAGCGACAGGCCCAGGGCGTCCGCAAGATCCTGTTGCCGGAAAGGCAGCGGAATGAACGCGCCCTTTTTCAGATCGAGCGCATCGCAGCGGTCGTTCAACCGAACGAAGGCGCGCGCCACCCGTTCGATCCCACTCATCTGGCCCAGGATCGCCAGGCTTTCGCCCAACAAGTGCTCTTCAACCGCGGCGAGCCATGTCAGATCGAAGGCGCGTTCCGGATGGCTTTCAAAGAGGTGCCAGAGTGACTTTCTGTCGAACACGCACAAAAGCATGTCGGTGCTGGCCTCGACGGTATGCTGCATCTCTTGCATGACACCCGCCTGCAGCCCAAGAAAATCGCCGGGCAGGATGAAGTTGATCACTTGGCGGTCGCCGTCTTCGAGGGTTTTGTAACGCAGGCCCATCCCCTCCAGCACGGTAAAGAGCTGCGGGCTGTTCGAGCCTTCCATCATCAGCGTCGTGCCAGCCTCGACCCGCAATTCGCCGGCCTTGAACTCCTGCATGAACCGGACTTCATCGGTCGTCATCTTGTCGAACAACGTCTTCTTCCGCAGTGGACAGTGCTTGCATTTCACTGGCATTTTCGCCCCCTCGCATATGTCATAGTTTAATGCGCGGGCTCGGGTTTTGTTCCATGTTGTCCAAAAGAATTGGACAAATCCTATGGATTCGAGCCTGAAACCGCCCCTTGATTCAGTGACCAGAATGAACGGCCACCCTGTTTTCCTGCTATTGGAAAGTAACCCGATTATCGCGGCGGACATGGTGGGTACGCTCAAGGCCTGCTGCGATTGTCATGTGGTGCATGTCGTCACGAGTGACGAGATGGCGGAGGCGCTCTCTTGGATACCCGCCCTGACGGCGGCGTTCCTCGAGATGAGCTTTCCCAAACTTGATGGAAGTGAACTGCATGTGGCCCTGAACCAGAGCGGTGCCAGGATCGTCCTGACGCAAGGAGAGATGCACGAGGACGAGGTGCGCCAACGAGGTTGGCACATGCTGGTCAGGCCGTTTTCCGATGAAATGGTGCGCGATATACTCAAAAAAATGCAGCTCCCGCTGGCGTGACGGGAGCTGGTGGTTTGGCAAATTCGTAAGTGCGGTTACGGCGACCGTGCGGAACGGCCCGCCTGCAACCCCATCGCAAACCCTTCGGCCATCTGCAGAAAAGGCTCGCGTGGCGTGTTGGCAGCTTCCTGGCCTTGGCTGCGCCCGCTGCTGAATTCATAACTGTCCGTGGTGGTGTGCTTTCGACCCTTCAGCCCAACGGCCAGAAGGATGAACCCGAACGCACAATAGAGCGCCCCGATGACGGTTGCGGCGAAAAGCGCGCTTTCAACGCTGACCAGAAGCAGCCAGAGGGCAAGGGTCAGAAACCCGGTGCCGACAAGCGCGAAGAAACCGCCTAGCGTCGAGAAAAGGGCCGCACGTGCGGTGGCACGCGCGGTATCCTTGACGTCGTTTGCGATCCGCTGCAGCATTTACTTACGCCCGCTGAGAAAGCCCAGGAGGAAGCCCACACCAACGGCAATCCCGACGGCGGTGGCCGGTTGGTTGCGCACTGCATCGCCGGTGCGATTGGCGATCTCTTCGGCTTTGCCTTGCATCTCCTGCAGGCGTTTTTCGCTGCTTGTCTTGAGATGCGCGACCTTTTCCGAGGCGTCATTGACCACCGCATCACGGCGAGCCGATCCCATTTCGACCAGTGTCTTGGAAATCGTTGCAATATCGTCCTTCAGCGCGTCGATCTGAGCCGACAATTGTTCGGTTTCCGAGGCGCTTGCTTTCGTCGCGGATTTTGACTGTGCCATTTGAAACTCCTTTCATTTGGTTCAAATCCCCAACGTCCCTTCGCCAGCAGTTGTTCCAAAGAACCGAAAATTTCTTTTTTCACTGCTTTTGGAACCGAACGGCGACCGGGGCGTTGATCTGCCAGCAAACGACATGAAAGGAAAACGAAATGCTTAGTTGGGCACTTACATTCTTGGTTGTCGCCATCATCGCGGCTGTTTTCGGATTTGGCGGCATCGCATCCGCATCTGCCGGGATCGCGCAGATCCTGTTTTTCATCTTCATCGTACTCTTCGTGCTGGCGATGGTGATGCGGGCGCTCAAGGGCCGAACACCCTGACCCTGGCGAACGACCACGGCAAACAAAATTTGCGCTCCCTTGGAGCGCATTTTTTCATCCACTTAACGCAGAGGACGAAATGCAAGACATGCTACAAGCACAGATGCAACGAACCGAGACCGACACCGGCGTCCGTAACACCAAGGCCGTAGCGGAGGGATTGACCAATATACTGGCCGATACCTATCGCCTTGTGTTCAAGACGCATGCGTATCACTGGAACGTAACCGGACCGATGTTCTATTCGATCCACAAGCTGACCGAAGAGCACTACGAGGACATGTTCAAGGCGGCCGACACCCTCGCCGAACGTATTCGCGCCCTGGGAGAGATCGCACCGATGACCCTGTCGACCGTGACCGGCAATTCGGTCATCGGCGATAAAGGTGGCCACCTCACCGCGCGGCAGATGGTGGTTGACCTGGCGGACGATCACGAACGGATCGCGCACCGGCTTCATGATTTGATCGAAATGGCCGGTGAGCAACGCGACCCGGTGACCGAAGATCTGGCAACGGCGCGTGCGGCCTTCCATGAAGAGGCCACGTGGATGCTACGGGCCATCGCGGCTGAATAGCGCGATCTGCCAGCACAACAAAAAACCCCCGTCCGGGATCACCGGGCGGGGGTTTTCGTTTGCGTTGTTCAGGTTTCGATTTCTTCCGAACTGGCGAAGAACATGGCTTGGCTGACTGCCGATTGCACCTGATCTTCTGTGTAGGGCTTGGTGATCAGGAAGGCGGGTTCGGGCCGTTCGCCGGTCAGCAGGCGTTCAGGGAAAGCGGTGATGAAAACCACCGGCACTTCGCCCATTTCGGAGAAGATGTGATTGACCGCGTCAATCCCCGACGATTTGTCCGCCAACTGAATGTCCGCAAGGATCATGTCCGGCGGCTGCTTGCGCGCCAGATCGACCGCGGCATCGCGGGTGCGGGCAATGCCGGTCACCTCGTGGCCCATCTCTTCGACGATCCCCGAGATGTCCATGGCGATGATGGCCTCGTCTTCGATGACCATGATGCGCCCATGGATGTGTTGCTGCATCTCTTTGCGCGCGATGTCGAGAAGTTCGCCCGCTTCGGCTTCATCTATTTCCATGATCTGCGCGACCTGGGGCACGGTGAAGCGTTCAATACTGTGCAAAAGCAAGGCTTCGCGGGTATTGTCGGTCAATTCCGAAAGCAGCTTTTGCGCCCGCGCTTCTTTTTCGGACATGTCCGTCGGGCCGGCGATCTGCGCACCGGAGGATTTCCAGATGGAATTGAAGGCTTTGAACAGCGCCTCCTTAACCGGCATCCCGGTCGAGATCACATCGGTGTCCTCAAGGATCGCTTCGAGTGTGGCCAATGCGTAGGTGTCACCGCTGCTTTGGCTACCGGTCAGCGCACGCGCATAGCGGCGCAGATAGGGCAGTTCCGCACTGATCGCGGATGACAGATCGCCCTGGTTTTGCATGTCGTTCATCTCGTCCCCTCAAAAAAATTCCGATGTTTCGGAACCTAACGCCTTGAGCCGGAGTTGGGTTCCAAGCAGATAGTGTGTTAAGTGACCATTTTAGTGTGACAGAGCCGCGAGTGCGATGACAAAAAAACGCAGGAATCCCCAAGTGGACCAACAAATCGACGAAAATCTCCGCCGCGTCTACTCGGAAGCGGCAAATGAACCCGTGCCGGACCGGTTTACGCAACTGCTTGACCAGCTGCGGCAGCAGGAGAAGTCGAAGACCGCCGATCAGGACGGATCGGACTCGTGACAGCGCATTCCGATCCCAAAGAGGAACTGGTCGAACACCTGCCGGCCATGCGGGCCTTTGCGCTCAGCCTGACGCGGAACGCTGCGACCGCGGATGACCTCGTGCAGGAAACGGTCGTCAAGGCGTGGGGTAATCTCGACAAGTTCCAGGAAGGGACAAACCTGCGGGCCTGGCTCTTCACGATCCTGCGGAACACCTTCTATTCGCTGCACCGCAAGCGCCGTCGCGAGGTCGAGGACCCCGAAGGCGTCATGGCCGATTCGCTTTCCGAGAAGCCGCATCATGATGGTCGTCTGGCGATGAACGACTTCCGCGAGGCGTTTGCCCAACTGACCGATGAACAGCGCGAGGCACTGGTTTTGGTCGGCGCCGAGGGGTTTTCGTATGAAGACGCCGCAGAGATGTGCGGTTGTGCCATCGGTACGATCAAAAGTCGCACGAACCGGGCGCGAAAGCGGCTGGCGGAGCTGATGCACCTCAACGACGAAGAAGACCTGGAATTGACGGATCCCGCAACGCTTGCGGTTGTGACGGGGCAGCCTGCTGCATGAACGGGTCCGAGCGGCGCGGCGGCAGCGCAAGATCTCGTCTTGCACTGCAATTGATCGCCGTTTTGTCCGTTGCAGTGCTCCCGCTTGGCCTGATCTCGATTTACCAGACGTCCAAGGTACTCGAAGAATCCCGCGCCTTGTCCGAAATCGCACTTCTGGACCGGACGCGCCGGGCCGCCTCAGAGGAGCGGGAACTGATCCAATCCGCCTTCGGGGCGGTCGAGGCGATCAGTGCCGCCGCCCGGGTATTCCAGGGACAGTTGGAAGGCTGCGACAAGGTCCTGGAGCAGTTGATCGAAGTGGATCCGCGCTACACCTTTGCCGGCTTCGTCGATCTCGACGGTCAGATGACGTGTTCCTCGACCCGCGAACGCATCGACATGAGCGCCTCGCCGTTTTTCCACAACCTTGTCACGCTGCCCGAGCGCAGGGTGGATGCCCACCCGCTGGCGGCGCTGGATGGCCGCATCGCATTGAATGTCAGTGTGCCGGTAACAAATGACACCGGCACTATGGGCTATGTCTGGATTTCGATCCCCTTCAAGCTGGCCAACGCGCTGCTGCGCGAGGGGGAAGATGCGAGTGATCTTATCGTCTTCAACAACGAGGGGGACATCCTTGCTTCCGAAGGGTTTCAGGATGACCGCCGCGCCATTCTGCCCCAGGATCGTTCATTGGAAGAGCTGTCGCAGGACAGTCGTCAGACGTTCCGGGGCATCAACCGCCGCGGCGAGGTGCGTGATTTTGCGGTTGTGCCGATTGTCGATGAAACCGTCTTTGTGCTGGGAAGTTGGGAGCCGCGCAACCAACGCTCCTTGACCGGGCGGGGGGAATCCGCGGCGCTGTACTTTCCGCTGCTCATGTGGATTGCGGCCATGGCCGTGGCGTATTTCGGTGTGAACCGGCTGGTTGTCAGGCATGTGCACCGCCTGCGGCACTGGATGCGGCTCTATGCCGGTGGCAAGACCGACTTCGACGCCGAAAAACTCGAAAATGCGCCCGAGGAGTTGGAAATCGTCGCGGAGGCGTTCCGGTCGATGACCCACAAGCTCGCCCAACAGGACCGGTTGCTCAAGGAAGATCTCGAGGAAAAGACGACCCTGCTGCGCGAGGTGCACCACCGCGTCAAAAACAATCTGCAGCTCATTTCCAGCATCATGAACATCCAGATCCGCAATACCGGAAGCGATGAGGCCAAACATCTCCTCCGGCGGGTGCAGGATCGCGTGATGGCGCTCTCGGCCATTCACCGTTACCTCTATCTTTCGCGCAAATTGTCGATGGTGCGGGCAGATCAGTTGCTCGACGACATCATCAAGCAGCTTGTGGTGGTCGGAAGCATCGACGAGCCCGAAAACCGGGTGCGTATTTCCACCGATCTGAGCCCTGTCGAGATCACACCGGATCAATCCGTTCCCCTGACCTTGCTCGCGACCGAGGCAGCGATCAACGCGGTCAAATACTGCAGCGCAGCGCCGGGGAGCGATCCCTGGATCAACATCGTGCTGCGCGATCTCGGGGAAAATCGCGTCGGCCTCAGCATCGTCAATTCGCATGACCCGGAAAGGTCATTCGAAGATCAGGACGATGCAAAAGGCTCTGGTCTCGGCTCGCGTCTGATCGATTCTTTCGTGTCGCAACTGGATGGGTCGATGGAGGTAAACCGCCTGCCGGACCGCTACGAGCTTCACCTGGCCTTCACCCGGCTTGAAGAAGACGCCGACGAAGAGTTCGCGGTGCAATAATCCGCCCCGGTTCGAAATTTTTTGGAACCCATAGCCGCACGAGGCGTTTCTATTCCACAACAAGGCAAATGGAGTGTGAATATGACACGTCTCAAAACAGTTACTCTGTCACTTGTCGCCATCATGGGTCTGACAGCATGTGAAACAGTCGAAGGCGCAGGGCGCGATATCTCGAGCGCCGGTGAAGCCATCAGCGAAGCCGCTGAAGAGTAATTCGACCAGCTCTGACCGATGCCCGCGGGGGCCGGACCTCTGTTCAGGAGGGAACCGGCTGAACACCGCACCGGGCTAATGTTCCGAACAACTTATGAAATCCGAATTCGGGGATCTGATGATCGCACGGCATCCCAAGGCTTTTTTCGCGGTATGCGTTGACGAGTGGCCTTGACGAAAGAAGGAGATGAAACATGAAACTGATGCAAACCACCGCACTTGTCGTCGCGTCCGTCGCCGCAACAACCGCCTGGGCTGCGCAGGACGTGAGCCTCAATGACGTTGAAGTCCGCGCGGAACTGAGCGACTTTTCTGACAGCAACGCCCTGAAATACTGGCCCAATCTGGAGGCTGACCTGCAACGTGCGATCGTAGACCGTGTCGAGTTGTCAGGGGCCGCCGAAGATCCGCGGATCGAGGTTGAGATCAGCAAGATCAGCGTCGATGGTGATACTTTCCTGCCCGACAGCGGTGAGTTCAACGAGCTCGAAGGTGTCGTCAAGTTCTACGAAGGCGATTCCGCCGTATCGGTTCAGGGGAAAGCCACGTCGGACCAGAACCTGCCCGATTCAAGCTACCCCCTGCGCCTGAGCGCCCGCAGCCCCGAAGGCAATCCGCCGGAAGGCTGGGTAATGGTGCCGCCGTCGCAGGATGATTTCTACAACGTGATGGTCGAAGCCTTCGCCGATGAGATCGTCGAAGACATCGAACAGCAATAATCCGTTGTCGAAGACATGCGAAAAGATGCGTCGGGCGATGTCCCGGCGCATTTTTTGTGTTTGAGTTTCGAGTGCCGTTTCACGAAGATGAGAGGCACCAATTTCCATCACCCTCGGCAGACCAAGTGAGCGGCCCTGAGACATGAACCTGGCAATTTCCATCCTGTTCTGGCTTTTGACCGCCGCGGTACTATTCACGACGCTCGCCCCGATGACCGGTAGCGTCCAGTGGTGGATCCGCGGCTGGGATTTTCCAAGGGTGCACATCACTGTCCTGGCCCTTGCAACGGCGGTGGTGGGCCTCTGGTTATTCACGCCCACCGCGTTGTTCTTCAGCGCCGCGATGCTTGCCTGCGCCGCCTATCAGCTCACGTGGATTTACCCCTACACGCCGCTTTCGCACAAGGAAATCGCTTATGAAGAGGACGTCGCGGCAGACACGACCGTGTCGCTTCTATCGGTGAATGTCCTCAAGGAGAACGAAGATCACCACTCCTTGCTGGACCTGATCGACCGCGAAGATCCCGATGTGCTGCTGCTGATGGAGGTGGACAGCGTCTGGGAAGCGGCATTGGCCGAGCAACTGGACCGCTACCCGACGGTCGTACGCCATCCGAAGTCTGACCACTACGGGATGGTTTTCGCCACGCGGCTCAAGGCTCACGACGCCAAAACCGTGTTCCTCAGCGAGGACGATACGCCGACCCTCCTGGCGGATCTTGGCGGGCCGACGGGCCGGTTTTTCTTCGTGGGGTTACACCCGCAACCGCCGGTACCCGGGACCGATACCGAAGCGCGGGACAAACAGATCAAGAAAGCGGCGCTTCTGGCCGATCGGACGGTGCTGCCGGTCGTGGCGATGGGGGATTTCAACGATGTCGCCTGGTCGTGGAGTTCCGCGCGGTTCAAGGAATACGGTGATTTCCGCGACCCGCGGGCCGGACGCGGTATTCTGCCCAGTTTCGACGCGACATCCTGGCTGATGCGCTTCCCTATAGATCAGCTTTACCTTACCGATGGCCTGGGCCTTGTGTCTTTCGAAAGGCTCGAAGATATCGGTTCGGACCACTATCCGATGAAAGCGGTCATCACGGTCAAACCGGCCAAATGAGGCCCTACGCGCGATCTTCGACCGACGGACCGGGCACGCGAATTGCCTTTATAGCAACCCGCAAAGGGCGGAACGGTACGCCATGACAAAACAGCAAATTCACCGGCTTCGGCCCGGCGACGAGAGATGGTTCGAGGGAATGCTCGATCTGTTCGCCGCCGCATTCGAAGATAACCAAAGCTACACGGCCGCCCGGCCCGGTCGCAGGTATCGGACCGATCTTCTGAACCGCAGGGACGTGATCGCGCTTGTCGCAATTGAGGGTGAAGAGGTGGCCGGTGCAGCGGTGGCCTATGAGCTACCAAAGCTGGAGCAGGAGCGGTCGGAGATGTACCTCTACGATCTGGCCGTAGCCTTGCCCTACCGCCGCCAAGGCGTTGCGACCGCCCTCATCGAAACGTTGCGAAAGATCGCGCGGGAGCAGGGTGCCTGGGTCTTATTCGTCCAGGCTGATTACGGTGACGATCCCGCCGTCGCGCTCTACACGAAGCTGGGACAGCGAGAGGATGTCATGCATTTTGACATCCCGATCGACTAAGGCGGCGTCTGCTTCGGCAGAACATGGTAAGGTTCAAAGCCGGTTGCCGCAGTTCTTGGCATAGGTTGCAAACCTGCCCACGCGTGAAGGCTGCGTCGAGCGCACCCTTACCGTTCTTCCCAGGCAAAGGCGTCCCCCTGCGCCTTAACGCGACCGATGGAGGGCAGGGCGAAGTGGCTGCCGAGCACAGTTCTGCCGGTCTCGGCGGCAGTTTCCAGCAATTGGCGACGAGACACTGCCGCCTGCGCACCGTCGGCGTCGAACTTGAAATGCCATTCCGGGTGATAGCACTGCGCCGTGGAATGCAGCGCGTCGCCGGTGATGATCGCTTCGCACCCGTCGCTTTGCACCAGGACCGAGACATGCCCCGGCGTGTGGCCCGGTGTCGGTATCAGTGTGACGTGATCGCCCAGCATATGGCCCGCCTGGACCAGTTCGGCCTGTCCTGCGGCGACCACTGGCAGGACGCTTTCGGTATACATCGCCCCATCATGTCCGCGCAGCATCTCTTCATCCGCCGAGGGCATCAGGTACCGCGCCTTGGGAAATGTCGGCACCCACCGCCCGTCGATCAGTTGCGTGTTCCATCCGATGTGATCCGTGTGCAGATGGGTGCAGAGCACATAATCAACATCCGTCGGCGCCACCCCGGCGGCGGTCAATGCGGCCATAAACCGGTTGTCGGACCGTTGATGCCAATCGGGCATCCGGGGCACCGTTTTGTCATTGCCCACGCAGCTATCGACCAGGATAACATGCGACGGTGTCTTGAGCAGGAAACCCTGCACCGGCAGGATCAGGCGACCGGTTTCGGGACAGGTGCCGCCTGGGACATGTTTTTCAACGATGTCGCGCACATCGGGACCGGCGGTGGGATAGAGCTCTTCCGGCGTCAGAAACGGCGCGTGGATTTCCAGAATCCGCCAAACCTCGACCTCTCCGATACGACATAGCATGGTGTGGCTCCTCTGCTTGCACTGCGGTTCTGCCGCGACCCTGACCGACAGCGCGGCGGTTGTCGACCGCTTCGACGAAGGTTACCGCGCGCCCAGCGATGCGCCACCATCCAGCACGATATTTTCCATGGTGATATGCCGCGCCTTCTCCGACAGGAGAAAGAGCACCAGGTCGGCCACATCTTCCGGCATTGCCAATCGCCCAAGCGGGATGCCGAGCCGCCAGTTTTCGGGATCGCCCTTTACCACCTGTTCAAACCCGTTCTTGTCGGATTGATAACTGCGTTGCATCTCGGTGTCGGTCGAACCGGGTGACACGATGTTGCAACGGATGCCGTGGGCGGCGAGTTCCAGCCCAAGGCATTTCATCGCCTGCTCTACCCCGGCTTTGGACGCAGGATAGATGCCGAGGCCCACGCGCGGAGTCGTTCCCGAATTCGAGCCGATGGTGACGATCGAACCCGCGCCGTGACCCACCATCTGACGCGCGACCAGTTGTGTGAAAAGCATCGTTGCGGTGAGGTTGATGTCGATGATCTCACGCAGGACCGCCTCGGACGCATCGAGCAGGCTGCCGGGGTTGAGGACGCCCGCCGCGTTGACCAGATACCGGACGGGTTCGGCTTGGTCGTCCGACAGCGCGGCTTTCGCGGCTTCGGTGTCGCGGATGTCCAGAGCCGAAACAATGACCCGCTCCGGGCTCACGTCCGCCTCGGCCACAAGGGTTTCCAGCTTGCTGCGATCGCGTCCAATCGCCTGCACTGTGGCGCCCGCCGACAGCAACCCGAGCGCGATTGCCCGGCCAATTCCCTGTCCGGCGCCTGTCACCACCGCGCGGCCCGTCAACTCCAGTTTCATCAAACGCTCCTCCGCCCCGTTTCCGGGGGATCAAGCGGCGGCGCCGGGCGAATTGTCAAGGTTGATGGGCGCAGCCCTCGGGTACAAGAAGCTCGAAAAGCGGCCTGTTCTCACAGACCAGCGCGTCGAGCGACACCCCATCCAGCCGCGCATAGAATGCTTCGGCCGCATCGGCAATGGCATGACGCAGACGGCAGGCATCGACCAGCGGACAGGTGTTATCGACATCGGCAAAACATTCGGCCAGCGGCGCGTCGGCTTCGAGGACACGAAAAATCTCACCGATGGTTATCTGGGTCATGTTTCGCGCCAGCCGGATGCCGCCGTTCCGGCCCCGATGGGTTTCTAGATACCCCAGTTGCCCCAACTGGTTGATGACCTGCGCCAGGTGACTTTCGGATGTGTTGCAGCGCGCGGCGATTTCGGACTTGGTGACCAACCGATCCCGATTGACCCCGCAGAACATCAGGACGCGCATGGCAATATTGGTTCGTTTGGTTATCCGCATGACCGGTCCGGCACATCCAGTGGCTTGATCTCGCGCCATCCTGCCTGCAAAAAGGCGGCACCCCCTTGATCGAGATCAAGAGACAGAAAGATAACAAAAACACCGCATTCATATTTCTTTGGCTATGGCAGCCTGGTGAATCGCAAGACCCACGGGTTCGAGGGGGCCGAGGTGGCCTTGCTCGACGGGTGGCGGCGGATCTGGCGCTATACGACGCTGCGCGAGGTGGCATACCTGACCGTCGTACCGGACCCGGATTGCCGGATCGACGGGCTGATCGCGCCGGTCCCGGATCAGGATTGGGAGGCGCTGGATTACCGCGAACGCGCCTATGCCCGTGTGCCTGCCGCGCATCAGGTGACGCATGGCTTGGCACATGCGCCGCAGATCGCGGTCTATGCCATTCCTGCGGGACAGCATGAGGCCCCCACGCAAACCCATTCGCTGCTCCTGAGCTATATCGACGTGGTGGTGCAGGGCTACCTGACGGAATTCGGCACGGGCGGGGTGGAGCGGTTCTTTGCGACTACCCATGGCTGGGACGCGCCGATCATCGACGACCGCAGCGCACCGCGATACCCGCGTCATTGCACGCTTGGCCCGGATGAGATTGCCCTGGTGGACGACCATCTTGCCCGCCTGAACGTGTCGATCCTTCCGCCTGACGAAGGTCCGAACCCGACCGCCTGGCGGGAGTGACAGGCTGCACCCTTCGCGATGCTTCGCCCAAAAGCCTCGGAGAGCCCTGGGCAAAAAAAGACCCCGGGCGATGCCGGGGCCAGTCCAACAGGGAGGTACATATGATTGCCCGCATATGCGACGGGTGTTGGTCTGATCCTAGAGGAGGGACGGCGGAGCAGACATTGATCTTGGTCAAGGCGCAGGCATTTAGGCCAGCAGGCGGTAACCGCCGGATTCGGTGACCAGAAGACGCGCGTTCGAGGGATCGGGCTCGATCTTCTGGCGCAGGCGGTAGATATGGGTCTCCAGCGTGTGGGTCGTGACCCCCGCGTTATAGCCCCAGACCTCGTGCAGCAGCACATCGCGCGGCACCACGCCCTCGGTCGAGCGGTAGAGGAACTTGAGGATGTTGGTCTCTTTCTCGGTCAGGCGTACCTTCTTGTCGTCCTGCGTCTCCAGCATTTTCATCGCCGGTTTGAACGTATACGGCCCAAGCTGGAAAACCGCGTCTTCGGATTGCTCATGCTGGCGCAGTTGTGCGCGAACACGGGCCAGAAGAACCGGGAATTTGAAGGGTTTGGTGACGTAATCATTGGCCCCCGCATCGAGGCCCAGGATCGTATCGGCATCACCGTCATGGCCGGTCAGCATCATGATCGGGGATTTCACGCCCTGCTTGCGCATCAGCCGGCAAAGCTCGCGGCCATCGGTATCGGGAAGGCCCACGTCCAGGATGACCAGGTCGTAAATGGCATCCTTGGCCTTGGTCATCGCCTCTGATCCGCTTGCGGCCTCGAAGACGTCGAAATCCTCGGTCATGACCAATTGCTCGCTCAGCGCCTCGCGCAGATCATCATCGTCGTCGACCAGCAAAATCTTTTTCAATTGTCCCATAGGAAAATTCCCTGCGTTGTTTCACCGAAGATGCGGTAGGCGGTGGCCGTCGACAAGGTGTGCTACAGTCTTTTCACGGCCACGTGTTGGGCTGCGAGCGAATGTTTCAATCCGTTTCAAAAGCCTGTACATCTGACGGTGAAATCCAAGAGGAAGCGCCTGCCGATGAGTCTGGCTCCCGACATAACAGAAATCCTGGCCCGCGCCCGTGCGGACTTGCGCATGGGGGTGCCGGTGGTTCTGATGGATCACGCTGGTGCTGCACTTGTGCTGGCGGCCGAAACGCTGGATGCGCAGCGTCTTGCGGATGTGCGGGCTTTGGGCGATGGCTCGGTCCTCGCGATCACCGCGCGCCGGGCCGAGACGCTCAAGGCACGCGCCTATGACGGCGATCTGGCCCGTGTCGAACTGCCGCCCGATGCGACGCTTGCCTGGGTGCTGGGCGTGGCCGATCCGGCGGATGATCTCAAGACGCCGATGAAAGGCCCGCTGATCTCGCAACGCGATGGCGCGGCGGAGTTGCATCGCGTGGCCCTGCGCCTGACCAAGGCCGCGCGACTCCTGCCCGCCGCATTGGTCTTGCCGCTTTCCGATGCGTCCGGATTTGCCGCGCGCAACGGGCTGACCTTGGTGGATGTGGCGGAGGCAGCGCCGCTGCTGGCGGCGTCGAGTGCGCTCAACCCGGTGGTGAGCGCCCGGTTGCCGCTTGAGGTGAGCGAGGCGGGGCGGCTTCATATCTTCCGCCCCGAGGATGGCGGCGAAGAGCATTATGCCGTCGAGATCGGCAAGCCCATGCGCGACCGGCCTGTTCTGGCGCGGCTGCATTCGGCCTGTTTTACCGGCGACCTGATGGGCAGTCTGAAATGCGATTGCGGCCCGCAACTGCGCGGCGCGCTGGCGCAGATGGGGGCAGAGGGCGAAGGCGTGCTCTTGTACCTCAACCAGGAGGGCCGCGGGATTGGCCTCGCCAACAAGATGCGCGCCTATTCCTTGCAGGATCAGGGGTTCGACACGGTTGACGCCAATCACCGACTGGGCTTCGAGGATGACGAACGCGATTTCCGCATCGGCGCGGACATTCTCAGGTCTATGGGCTTTGCCGAGGTGCGCCTGCTGACCAACAACCCGTCAAAGATCGAGATGATGCAGGCCAACGGTGTCGCTGTCACCGAACGCGTCCCCCTGCAGGTAGGCGAGAACGCCCATAACCGGGCCTATTTGGCGACCAAGGCAAAGAAATCGGGGCACTTGCTGTAGATCGAGAGCGGCTTGTAGACAGATGGCGGCGCGCGCGGGTAATCTATGGCCGCTTAGCGGACCAACCGGACATCCGATAACGAGCCGCGCGATTGCCAGACCGCGGGATGGCGATCGACCGTTGTGAGGCGCACTTTATCTTTGCCAACTCTAAAAAACCTCAATTCGGAGCGCAGCCTCTCCCAATCGCCAGCCCGTGCGGGCGGTCTGGCGATCGCGCGGCGGCCTTCGGCCTTGATTCCGCGCGGGAGGCGAACTCGAACGTCCGCGATGGGATCAAACTAGAACTCGACTTCAGGTTATGATCGAGATAGCGGAGGCCGTGCGAAAACAGTTCTCAAACGCCGATATACCGCTCCACAATGGAATGGTCCCGGCGGAGGGTTTCGGCGTCAATTACCTCGCCGCCCTGGCCGTTTTCGATGAAGGCCACCCGGTCGGCCACGGAAATCACCGCATCGACGCGCTGTTCGACCAGCAGGACCGCCACGCCCTGGCTGCGCATCTGGACGATGACCTGCCGGATGGCCTCGATCATCGACGGCTGCAACCCCTCGGTCGGCTCATCGAGCAAAAGCGCCTTGGGCTTGAGGCAGAGCGCCCGCGCCGTGGCAAGCATCTGTTGTTCTCCGCCCGACAGGGTCTCGGCCCGCTGGCGAAAGCGTTCGCGCAGGCGGGGGAAGAGTTCCAGCACTTCGTCCAGCGTCTCAGGCCCATGATTGCGGGTGCGCAGCCCGATTTCGAGGTTTTGTGCCACGCTGAGCCCGGCAAAGAGGCGCCGCCCCTGTGGCACATACCCGATCCCCGCGCGGGGCACGAGATGCGGCGGAAGCCTGCCCACATCCTGACCGTCCAACGTGATCTGCCCGGACATGAGCGGCAGAAGCCCCATGATTGTTTGCATGGTCGTTGTCTTGCCCGCGCCATTGCGGCCCAACAGGCAGAGGATCTCGCCGCTCTTCACGGTGAGCGAAAGATCCCGCAGGATCTGCGCGCGGCCATAGCCGGAATTGATCTTGTCGAGTACCAGCATCACCCTGTCCCCAGATAGGCGGCTTGCACATCGCGGTCTGCGCGGATCTCATCTGGCGTGCCTTCGGCCAGCACCGCGCCGAAATTCAGCACGGTCACCTGATCGGCGGTCTCCATCACGACGCTCATGTTATGTTCGATCAGAAGGATCGTCGTCTTGCCCGCCAGATCGCGTACCAGCGCCTTGAAATTCGTGATCTCACTGTCGGTCAGGCCCTGCGTCGGCTCATCCAGGATCAGGAGGCGGGGTTGTTGCACCAGCCCCATCGCGATTTCCAGCAGGCGTTGGTGACCATAGGACAGATCGCCAGCCTCATGGTCGGCCAGATGCGCCAGCCCCACGCGATCCAGCGCCCCGGCCACCGCGTCGGTCACTTGCGTCCCCTTGAGCCGCCGCCGCGCGGCCAATGCGACGTTCTCCCCGGCGGGGAGGCGTTCGAAAACGGACGTGATCTGAAACGTGTAGGCCATGCCGCGCAGGATGCGTTTGTGAGCAGGCAGGGCGGTCACATCCGCCCCGTCGAAATGCACCTGCCCCGAAGAGGGCGCGATGCGTCCGCTAATCATGCCCACGAGCGTCGTCTTGCCCGCGCCGTTTGGGCCGATCAGGGCACGGACCTCGCCCTCGGGGACCGCCATGGTGACATCCTCTACGGCTTGCAGCCCACCGAAATGTTTGGAGAGCGCGCGGGTCGACAGGAGGCTCATGGTAGCCACCGCCAGAGCCGGTTGCGCAGCTCTCCGATCAGGCCTTGGGGCGCAAAGAGTGTCAGAAGCACCAACACCACGCCCGCGATGAGCATGTAGGCCGTGGTGATGCCGGAGCTGAGGTCGATCAGATAGAACATGAAGAGCGTGCCGACAAAGGGGCCAAGGACGGTTCCGGCCCCACCCAGGAGCACCCAGAGAAGCGGGAAGATCGAGTATTGCACGCTGGCGAAACTGGCCCCTGCATAGCCAAAGAGAAGCCCATAAGCCGCGCCCGCGGCCGCCGAGATCGTACCCGAGATGACCATCGCCATGAGCTTGTGCTTGTAGGTGTCATAGCCCAGCATCCGCACCCGTTCCTCGTTCTCGCGGATGGCGACGAGGGTTTTGCCGAAAGGCCGCCGCACGAGCCAGAGCGAGGCCAGAAGGCTCAGCGCAAAGAGGATCAGGGCGGCAAAATACCGGTTGGTCGGATCACTGAGGTCGATGCCCCAGAGCACCCTCTGCGCCTGCTGGATCACGAAACCCTCGTCGCCGCGTGTGAACTCGCCGAAATAGAGCACGGTGAGGTAGCCCGCCTGCGCGAACATCAGTGTCACGATCATGAAGGCCACGCCCGAGGTGCGCAGTGCCAGAAGCGCCAGCGCGGTCGAGACCACGGCCCCGGCCAGCACCCCGGCGAGCAGCGCGGGTGCCACGGAGAGGTCCAGATGCTGGATGCCAAGCCCCATGCCATACATGCCCGCGGCAAAGAAGAGCGCGTGGCCGAGGCTGAGAAGGCCCGTATAGCCAAAGAGGATGTTGTAGCCGACGGCGTAGCTTGCCAGCACCATGATCCGCGCCAAGTTGCCGTGGTGATAGGCTGGCAGGATGAATTGCAGCACGAAGAGCAGCACCAGCACCCCGCCGTGAAGCGCCATGACCTTGGCCCCGGTGCTCATGCGCCGCGTTTCCCGGCAAGGCCTTCGGGGCGGAAGACGAGGACGAGGCCAACGAGCAAGGTTGCTAGAATCTTGGCCAGGGTGGGCGAGAAGAAGACCGAGATAATGCCATCCGACAGCCCGATCAGCACGGCGGCCAGCACCGTGCCGGGCAGGCTGCCGAGGCCGCCGATAATGACCACGATGAAGCTCAGCAGAAGCGGATCGGCCCCCATCAGGTAATGTGCCTGCTGGATGGGTACGATCAACACCGCCGCCAGTGCCGCCAGCGCCGCACCCATGCCGAAGACCATCGCATAGACCCGCTCGACCGGGATACCAAAGGCCAGCGCCATGTCGCGGTCGGCCTGCGTGGCGCGCATGACCAGCCCGATCCGGGTGCGTTTCATCAGAAGCCACACGCCGAGCAACACCGCCACTGCGGCGCCGATCACCGCGAGCTTGTAGGTCGTGGTGCCAAGGCCCCAGGGCCAGATCATCTGCCAGCCGCCCTCGCCACGCTCGAACCACGGAAGGGCGATGCGGGTGTTGAACGGTGCCTCGACCGGGCGGGCATCGGGGCCATAGGTCATGAGTGCCAGTTGCTGGATGATGTAGAGGAGCCCGATGGTGGCGACGATGGTGCGTTCCGGGTCATAGTCCACCCGTTTGAGGATGGTCATGTCCGCCGCGACCGCAATGGCGCCAACGATCAGCGGTGCGGCGACAAGCGCCACGGCAAATCCGACGGCCGGGTGACCACCAAGGCTATGGGCGATAAACCAGGCGATGACCGCGCCCAGCATGAAGAACTCACCATGGGCGATGTTGACCACGCGCATGACGCCAAAGACCAGTGACAGGCCCACGGCGGTTAGCGCCAGAACGGCGGCGGTCACGGCCCCTTCGAGCGAGGCGAGGATAAGGTAAGGTCCCAGTTCCATTACGCGCCAAGCTGCCCCGATGCAGCGCGGGGGGCAAGGGTGGAACGTGGCCCGGTGCGATTTTGTTGCCGGACGTGTCGCCTGCGCGCGCGCGGGACCGCGAGGTCAGGTCGTCTTGGAGGGTTCAATCGCGATCGAGCGCGCCAGCAACAGCAACGAGGTCAGCGCGACGACACCGGCCACCACGTACCAGCCGAGGATGACCTGCAATTCCGCGTAGGCCAGCGTGTCTTGCGCCGATGTCGACTGCGACGCGAGATAGAGCGACCCGGCAAAGAGGAGCCGAGCACAGAAGCTGCGCAGGGACAGGTAGGTGGCGCGGCTATCGTCATCGAGGAGCGGTTGGGTGCGGGCCAGGATGAAGGGCTGCGACAGCGAGTTCGGCACCATCCGAAAGAAGAGAAGCACGATGGCCGCCAGCGAATTGGTCAATGCCAGGACCCCCACCAGGGCGATCTGCATGGCAAAGGCCAGCAGCAGGATACCTGGCAGACCGATGGCATGGCGCAGACGCAGGGCAATGAGCGAGGTCATAACCGACAGTAGCATCATCACCGCCGAGGTCGCACCGCTGACGATCGGGGCCTCTGCGGCCAGCCCTGCGCCGTTCAGGGCTTCGAGGATGAAGGGTTGTCCGAAGACAAAGGGCAGGTGGCTGAACCCGTACATCAGGACACTGAGCAGAAAGAGCCAGCCCAGAACCGGTTGCACCAGCGCGGGTTTGAGCGAGGCTAGCCGCATCAACTCGGAGCCTTGTGGGTGAGGCGCGCCGTGGGTCTGGGCTTCGCTGAATTTCCACGTCAGGACCAAGACGCCCACGGCCACGATCGTGCCCGCGATGAACGGCAGTTCCGCATCGGCATAGGACATCACCCCGCCCAGCACAGCCGACAGTGCCAGCGCGACGAAAGAGAATCGCCAGGCGCGCAGCTCCTGCGCCTCGATTTCGTCCTGCCGGTCATCCGCAGCGAGCGATTCGAACAAGAGCGCGCTGTCGGTGCCGGAATTGAACGCGGTGCTGGCCCCGAGGAAAACTTGCGCGAGGGCAAAGACGGCAAAACCATCGCCGAAACTCAAAAGCGCCGCGCCGATCAGGGCCGCGATGCCCGACGCGATCAGCGTGAAGCGCCGCCCGATCCGGTCGGACAGGTATCCCGACGGCACTTCCAACGCGGTCGTGCCAATGTCGTAGATCGCATAAAGCAGAATCGCATCGGCCGGGGTCAGGCGGTCCTGGAAGAAAAGGAACCAGACCGCCTGCCAGAAGACGAGGTTGCGGCAGAACTGGTACCACGGATAAAGCGCGATATTGCGGGTGGGGCCATCCGTGGCATGTTGAGACGTCATGAGCCGGTTCCTTCGCGGGCCCAGGGGGTCTGACCCTGTTCCCTGTCACCGTTCATCAGTGTGAGATCACCGCCGATGCGTCAATCGTTGCTGCGCAGGGGAGAGCGTTTGACGACAAGTATTGTCAGGATCGGCAGGGCCACGGTCAGCGCGGCAACCGTCAGCAGAAGCCAGCCCAACTGGCTGTAATCCGCCGCGACCTCGACGGTACCCGTGGCCGCATCGCGCACCTCTCGGGTGACCTCATAGATCTGGTTGAGATACTTGGTGAGGAGTGCGCTGGCCGAGAGCGCGAGGTTTGTGAAGGACGCCATCACGGCGAAAAACGTGGCCTTGAGGTGCCCGGGCGCATTCCGGGCGATCCAGGCCAGCATCGGAATGACCGCCACCTGTCCCAGGGGCGATTCGACCGCCGTATCGAGGACCGCGATGAAACGCGCATCGACGATCCCGCCGGTCAGGGCGGAGGTCCAATGATGCACGCCGTAATAGAGCCCGATGTTGGGCAGGGTCAGCAGGCCCGCCACCAGTGTAAGCATGACGACGAGCCAGGTGATCGAGCGGGTGGCCATCATCGGACGCAATACGACCATGCCGACGAGTGTCAGCACCGAGACGATCAATGACAGGACCGACAGGAATTGCTGGTCAAAGCCCAGGATGTCGATTTCGAACCATGTCTGCCCGGGGCCGGGGCGGGGGACGGCGCGAAAGAAAAAGAGGATCAGCGCAGTGCCGATCAGCGCCCTGGCCTGTGCCGGGCTGAGGACAGACACGAGCTGTCGCATCAGCAGGGCCACGATGATCATCGACCCGGCAAAGATGATTTCCTGACCATAGGCGATGTCCGACAGGCCAACGCCGAGGGTGAGCGCCACGAAACCGGCACCGCCGATGAAGTACCAAGGGTTCGGCGTGGTTTCTTCCTCCGGGCGGTCCAGCGCGGCAATGTCTGCCTCGGATGCGCCGTGCAGTCGCAAACGGCGGCGGTGCAGGTTTTTCTGGACCCCGGCGAGCACCACGCCCGAGACGGACAGCAATGGCACGATCAGGCCAAGGAGGTAGATCCGCGCATAGATCGCTTCTTTGTCGGCGCCGGTCAGGGCCTCGATATCCGAGAACATGTAGATGTTGAGCAGTGCCACCACGACCGTGCCGCCAATCAGGGCAAAACGGCCCAGCGTCTGCATCGTGACATGCATCGCCCTGGCGTCTTCTTCGGGGATCGGCTGGCCAGTTTGGTCCAGCTTCGGCACCGCCTCGACCGACATGGCATCCGCGACGGCGTCTTGAATGACAAGGCCGCAGGGGGCGAGGATGAAGGAGGTGATGTACCAGCTGCTGATGGGCATCACCGCCTGCATCATGTCGGTCTGAACGATGACCAGATACATGATGAACATGCTGGCAGCCGTTAGCGCCGCGCCCAGCCAGACCAGCACCCATTTCCATTTCCAGATGATGTCGACCAGATGCCCCAGGGGCATCTTCAACGCCCAGGGCAGCCCCGCCCAGAAGGCCAGACCGGCCAGGTAAGCGGCGGAGAGGTCGAGGTAATCCTTGACAAAGAACGTCCCCACGATCCCGGTCAGCGTGGCCACGCCATAGGCGAAATAGATCATGATCGGCGGCAGGAAGGACCAGCGCAATTGCCGGATCAGGTCGAAGACAACCGCATCGACGGCGCGATGGAACTTGCCGAGTATCGTCATCTGATCCCGGTCACAAAATGGCCAGCACGCTTTCCGGCGGGCGTCCAAGTGCGGCGCGGTCGCCTTTGAGAACAATCGGACGTTCGATCAGTTTCGGGTGCTGGGCCAGCGCCGCGATGAGGTTTTCGTCATCGTCGGTTTTCGCAAGGCCAAGCTCCTTGAAAAGCGCCTCGCCGGTGCGGGTGATGTCAATGGGTTTAAGGCCGAGGGCCGTTAGGGCCGCGCGGATGTCATCGGCGCTTGGCGCATCGTCGAGATAGGTGCGGATGCTGACGTCCTCCCCGCGCTCCTGCAGAAGCGCCAGCGTCTGGCGGGATTTGGAACAGCGCGGGTTGTGCCAGATGGTGGTCATAGCCAGTCCTGTCTTTTGGTGCCGATGGCCTCGGAGATATTGGTAAATCCGTCGGCGTCAAGCAGTGGTTCGAGACCTCGTGCGATATCTGCGGCAAGCGACAGCCCGCGATAGACCATCGCGGAATAGAGCTGTACCGCGCTCGCCCCGGCGCAGATTTTGGCATAGGCTTCCTCGGCGCTGCTGATGCCGCCCACGCCGATCAGGGGCAGTTTGCCGTCGGTGAGCTGCGTAAGCTGCGCCAGAACACGGGTGGATTTTTCGAAAAGCGGGGCACCGGAAAGGCCCCCGGCCTCGTCCCGGTGCGGGCTTGTGAGGCCTTCGCGCGACAGCGTGGTGTTGGTGGCGATGATCCCGTCGAGCCCGGTTGAAAGCGCGACCTCGGCAATGTCCCCCAAATCGGACAGCGCGAGATCGGGGGCGATCTTGAGGAAGACGGGGATCGGGTTTTGCAGCCAGTTGCGCGCCTCGATCACGCCTTTGAGCAGGGCGGTGAGAGCCTCGGGTCCCTGCAGGTCCCGCAGTTTTTCGGTGTTGGGGCTGGAGACATTGACCGTGGCGAAATCCAGGTAGCGGCCGCAATGGGACAGGACCCGGGCAAAATCCTCGGCCCGGTCATCGCTGTCCTTGTTGGCACCGAGGTTGAGGCCGATGATGGCCGCCTTGGGCCGTTTGGCGAGTCGGCGGGCGGCGGCCTCCATCCCGTCATTGTTGAACCCGAAGCGGTTGATCACCGCATCGTCGTCGGAGAGGCGAAAGAGCCGGGGGCGCGGATTGCCCGGCTGCGCGCGCGGGGTGATGGCGCCGACTTCGATGAAGCCGAAGCCCGCGCGGCTGAGGGGCGCGAGCGCGGTGGCGTTCTTGTCAAACCCGGCGGCGAGGCCCACCGGGTTGGGCAGATCAAGCCCGGCAAGGTTTGTGCGCAGGCGCGGCGAGGTGACCGGCCCGGGCGTTGGTGCGAGCCCAAGGCGCAGTGCCCGGACGGCGAGGCCATGGGCGGTTTCCGGGTCACATCGGTGCAGCGCGGCGAGACCCGCGCGTTCGATCAACTTCATGTCAGACCCGGCGGGAATTGATGTTCGCCGTCGACGAGGGGCAGCGGCTGCGCCCAGTGGACATCGGACAGGTGCAGGTTGCGATAGAGATGCGGGAAGAGCGCGCCGCCGCGCGAGGGTTCCCATTTCAGCGCGTCGCCAAGCGTGTCGGCCTCGACCGCCAGGAGCATCAGCCCCTCTTCACCAGCGAAATGTTTGGCGGCGGTTTCGGGTGCTTGCGCGAGTGTCGAGAAATGCACGTAGCCATCGGCCAGGTCGACCGGCGCGCCGGCGGTTTCCTTGTTGGCTTTCAGATCGGCCCATTCGGAGGCGTGGAAAATCTTGTAGATCAGCATGAAAGCGTGATGCCTCGCGCCCGGTTGGCGGTCAAGCGCGAAGCGCAGCCGTTGTTAAATTGAGTGCGCTGGACGCGCACGCCGGATATCTCGTCGTTGCCCTCCGGGCGCCTCCTCGGGTCGCGTGTGGCGTGGGTAGGGGCCTAGCCGTCGAAGGGCAGGCGCGTGATGTCGAAACCTTCCGCGTCGAGCAGGTGCAGCAGGCCGTGCTCACCAGGCAGGTGGGCGGCGCCCACTGCGATGAAAACCGTCTGGTTCGTCGTGTCGCGCATCAGCACCTCCACCCAGCCGTGATTGCGTTCGATCAGCAATTGTTGTTCGAAGAGATCGAAATCCGTTTCGGCGTCCGGGCCGCCGTATTTGAGTGAAATCAGGCGGGAGAATTCCCAGATCAGCGCAACCTCCTGCGCGAGGTAGCGTTGACGCAGCGTGTAGGCCAGGTCGTCCGCATCGCCGGACCAGGAGAACATCAGGCGGATCATGTCCAGCTGTTCTTCTTGCGGGTAGCTGTCGAAGAGAGTGAGCAGTTTGCGGAAATCTTCGAGCGAGCGGCTCGGGTTGCCGATTTCACTGGCGTAGTCACCGATCCGCTTGTCGATGCCGGCGTCGCTTGCGAGACTGTTGCGGGCTTCGCAGGGGCCGATCCCCAGCATCATCGCGGCCCAGAAGGGTTTGAACTTGGCAGCCATGAACCCGGGGATGGCGCGGGCATTCATTTCTTCGGTTAGGCGTTGCCAGTCCTCTTCGCCCAGGAGGTCGGGCAGGGTTGGGCCCTGCATGATGAACATGATCGACGGGTCCCGCGCCAGTTCGCGCTGCAACTGGTCCTGGTCATCGTTCGAGACTTCGAGATAGACCCTGTCCGCCTGATCGATCATCGGCTTGAGTGCGGCCAGGTGGGCGGCCGTGCGATCATGTTCGAAATGGTAGGTGCCAAAGAGAGTGAAGGTCGTGTCGCCGCGGGTCGCGCGCCACAAGAGCCCCTCGGGATAGGCGGTTTCTGCTGCGCGCTCGGTGAGTGTTGCCCGGTCTGCGTCCGACAGGGTTTGGATCAGGTCCTGACCTTCGCATTGCGCGAAAGCGGTGGGCGGCATCAGCAGGCAGAAGCCAAGAGTAAGAAAACGTAGCATGGGGCAACACTACGCAGCCCGCCGCGACCCGCAAGGGCAAAGCGGGGTCTGCTGCGTTGTAAATGCTTCGAAAAAATTTGCGCGAAGTTGTTGACTCCGTTTTCTCACGTCCTTAGCTATGCGCCGTTAGCACTCGATCAAGGTGAGTGCTAACGGCCCCACCATGATCTTTTGGGGAGGGGCCAAGAGGGAGTAACTTTGAGCTAAGGAGCCTCAGAGATGGCATTTAAACCGCTACATGATCGCGTCGTTGTACGCCGCGTTGAAAGCGAAGAGAAAACAGCCGGTGGGCTGATCATCCCCGACAGCGCCAAGGAAAAGCCGAGCGAAGGCGAGGTTGTCGCCTGCGGCGAAGGCGCCCGCAAGGACAGCGGTGAACTGATCCCGATGGCCATCAGCGCCGGTGACCGGGTCCTGTTCGGCAAGTGGTCGGGCACCGAGATCACGCTGGACGGTGAAGAGCTGCTGATCATGAAAGAAAGCGACATTCTGGGCGTGATCGCCTGAGCCGCTGACTGAAACACTAATTCAAAGGAATTCGAGATATGGCTGCTAAAGACGTCAAATTCGATACCGATGCCCGCAACAAGATGCTCAAGGGTGTGAACATCCTGGCTGACGCGGTGAAGGTAACCCTGGGCCCCAAAGGCCGTAACGTCGTTCTGGACAAGAGCTTCGGCGCACCGCGCATCACCAAAGACGGTGTGTCGGTTGCCAAGGAAATCGAGCTGGAAGACAAGTTCGAGAACATGGGCGCGCAAATGGTGAAAGAAGTCGCCAGCCGCACCAATGACGAAGCCGGCGACGGCACCACCACAGCAACCGTTCTGGCCCAGGCCATCGTGCGCGAAGGCATGAAAGCCGTGGCCGCGGGCATGAACCCGATGGATCTGAAGCGTGGTATCGACCTGGCGACCTCGAAAGTGGTTGCGTCGATCAAGGACGCAGCGCGCGAAGTCAAAGACAGCGCCGAAGTGGCTCAGGTTGGCACCATCTCGGCCAACGGCGAAGCCGAAATCGGTCAGCAGATCGCAGACGCGATGCAGAAGGTCGGCAACGAGGGTGTCATCACCGTCGAGGAAAACAAAGGCCTGGAAACCGAGACCGACGTGGTCGAGGGCATGCAGTTCGACCGCGGCTATCTGAGCCCCTATTTCGTGACCAACAGCGACAAGATGATTGCAGAGCTTGAAGACTGCATGATCCTGCTGCACGAAAAGAAACTCAGCTCGCTGCAGCCGATGGTGCCGCTGCTTGAGCAAGTCATCCAGTCGCAAAAACCGCTGCTCATCATCGCGGAAGATGTTGAAGGCGAAGCACTGGCAACCCTCGTGGTCAACAAGCTGCGCGGCGGTCTGAAAATCGCGGCTGTCAAGGCACCGGGCTTCGGTGACCGCCGCAAGGCCATGCTGCAGGACATCGCGATCCTGACCGGCGGTCAGGTCATCTCCGAAGATCTGGGCATGAAGCTGGAATCGGTCACCATGGACATGCTGGGCTCGGCCAAGCGCGTTGACATCACCAAGGATGAAACGACCGTCATCGACGGTGCCGGTGAGAAAGCCGAGATCGAAGCGCGCGTCACACAGATCCGCACCCAGATCGAGGAAACCACGTCCGACTACGACCGTGAGAAGCTGCAAGAGCGCGTTGCCAAGCTGGCAGGCGGTGTTGCCGTGATCCGCGTCGGCGGCATGACCGAAGTGGAAGTGAAAGAGCGTAAGGACCGTGTCGATGACGCGCTGAACGCGACCCGTGCCGCCGTTCAGGAAGGCATCGTGGTTGGCGGCGGTGTGTCGCTGGTTCAGGCCGCAAACGCGATTGCCTCGCTCGAAGGTGCCAACAGCGACCAGAACAACGGTATCGCCATCGTGCGCCGTGCGCTCGAAGCACCGCTGCGTCAGATCGCCGAGAACTCGGGCGTTGACGGATCGGTCGTTGCCGGAAAGATCCGCGAAAGCAGTGATGCCAAGTTCGGCTTCAACGCGCAGACCGAAGAATATGGCGACATGTTCTCGTTTGGCGTGATTGACCCGGCCAAGGTTGTCCGCACCGCGCTGGAAGACGCAGCCTCGATCGCAGGCCTGCTGATCACCACCGAGGCGATGGTTGCCGACAAGCCCGCCAAAGACGCCCCCGCCGGTGGCGGCATGCCCGACATGGGCGGCATGGGCGGCATGATGTAAGCCAAGCCTTCGCGCTAAAGGATTGGGGTCGCCTCCGGGCGGCCCCAATTTCGTTGAATGCCCGCTTTGAGCCCGAAGCGGACATTTTTCGTGGTGCCGCGAACGTCCGTTCCACAAACAGTGCTCAAAAGTGACCCATAGAATTGGCGCTGAACAGTTGGCACATGATCGTTGGGTCAGGCGCTTCTCGTATCGAACCGAACATAGATGTATCTATGCGTGGTATATCAATCGTTATACAATTCTAACGGAAGCATCTTATCCTTCAGAAGGCGTTTTTCGACTTTAGCCCATAAACCTTCTCCGACTTCGTTCGTAACCGATGTACCCAGTGCCTTTGCCAGACGCGTTTTATTTTCAACCGAATATGTAGCTTTGTGGGCACCAATCAAAATGCTCGCAAGTGCAAACACTGCATTCTCGTCCGATGCGTTTTCTTCCAAATAACTAGAAATTAGTTTTTGAAGTATGTCGAATGCGCCAGTTACAGAAAAAAAGTGAATTGACGCGATTAGTTCTTGTTCGCCAAATCCTGACTCTGTGATGAGTTCTTCCAAATCGCCATTCGTCATCGATACGAGCATGCAGACATCACTCAACCAAGCGTCCAAATCCGGATTTTCCGACGCATAGTTTCTTTTGCACAGACTAACTAACATTTTGGGGACGAATGGGGGCACGTTTAAGTTCTCCTTCTGTTAGTTATTGAAACTACTTGGATACCGTCGTTCAGGCTATCACATTGAACGGTCGGTTTGTCCGCACAGCAGACAATCCCAGAGTGTTGAGTTAGTTGAACGTCCCCGCCACGCGGCCCAATAGCATGAAGGCGCGGGCGGTGCGGGTGTCGGAGAGTTCGGATATCTCGGCATCCGTCGCGGTTTCGGCGAATTGTGTGAACATCCGGTCGAAGAGGCGCAGGAAGTGATGCGCGGCATCGCGGAAGATCGTGTCGTTTCGCATCCGTGTGGCGGCAAGCGCCAATGACGAGCGGTCGCGCACACCGCCCAGGGAGGCGATTGTCCGACCGCGTTCGCCGGCGGCGAAGCGGCGCCAGATTTCGGGGCGGGCCATGTCGGGGCGCAGATCATCCATGTAGATTCCGTCCTGCGACAGGAGCGTCAGCACGTCCTGCGCGGCCTGAATAAGCTGCGATGTGGAACGATCCTTCAAGGCCCGGCGCAAGGCGGCAAACCCGGCCTTGTCCGCGGCATTTTCCGGGAAGTTCAGGGCCAGGATGAAATCGGGCCGTTCCGGTGGCGGCTGGATATCCTCGGCCGAGGTGCCAAGCGGCAGTGCCACCTGGTCGTCGCTTGCGGCCTCTGGTGCGGCGGGCGGTGGTGCCGGGCGGGCAGTGGCCGTCTCGCGCGATGAGGAAAACGTGGCCAAGGCGCTTTCGGTCTTGCGTTGCGCGGCGGCGATCTCGTCAAGTTTCTTGGACACCGACGGTTCGGTAACCGTGTTCCGCCCCTGGCTTTGCGCGACATAGGTCTGCCGGATGGCGTCGATGGCCGTCTGCAACCGCTGGCTTTCCTCGCGCATGACCTTGCTGGCCCGCGCCGCCGTCGCCGCTACCCAGATCATCGCGACCGGCATGAAAATCGCCAGCAGGACCATCACGAATTGCAACGCCCCGCCCGAGCCGTTGAACATCCCGCTTGGTGCCAGCACGAGGAAAAACACCGCCGTGGCCAGCAACCACAGCAGGGACAGCGCAATCGCGATCACCTCGATGCCGGTAATCGTCTCCTTGCGCGCCTTGTCATAAATCCCCAAGGGGGTCGGATGTGACTCCGGTTGATCGGACATGATGCTTTGCCATTCAATAAATTGCAGGCGCTTCAGATATAGGCGATCTTTAACACTTCGTAAGACTTGTCGCCACCGGGCGTGCGTACCTCGACGCTGTCGCCCTCATCCTTGCCGATCAGCGCCCGGGCAATGGGCGATTTTATGTTCAGAAGGCCATTTTCGATGCTGGCTTCGTGTTCGCCAACGATCTGCCAGGTCTTTTCCTCGTCAGTATCTTCATCGACCAGCGTGACCGTCGCACCGAACTTGATCGTGCCAGAGAGCCTTGCAGGGTCGATCACCTCGGCGAGGCCAATCACCCCTTCAAGCTCCTTGATGCGGCCCTCGATGAAGGACTGCTTTTCCTTGGCAGAATGGTACTCGGCATTCTCGGACAGATCGCCATGCTCGCGCGCTTCGGCAATGGCGCGGATGATGGCCGGACGCTCGACCGATTTGAGTTGCTTCAGTTCCGTCTCAAGCGCGGCAAACCCCGCATGCGTCATTGGAATCTTGTCCATTTCGATCGTCCACTGTCTTGTCATTGAGCCGCGGTCTGGCCCGGTATCTATGGGTTGCGTCGTGCAAGACTGCCCCGAGCGAGAGTGCGGATGCAATAGGGGATGACATTTGGCAAGCCATTCCTGTTCGGGACGGTCCAAAACTGCCGCTTTCCGCCGGTCCGGCGGTGCAAGGTTTCGTTAGGGAATTGCGGCGCGCGGGGTCATTGGCGAAGCCGCCGCGCCCTCCAGGGCGATAACGTCACGTTCGAATCACAAAACATTCCAAAAAAGTGACAAGTGTGATTTGACACAGGCGACTATTTTGGCGATTTTCTGCCTATACGGGTAATGTTGAGGTTTCGCATGTGCAGAGTGTTGAGTGTTTTGGTGGCGGCGGTGGCGGCCTTGTCGATGTCAATCGGAGGGTCAGCCGCCGCTGACGACCTGGAAGATGCGCGGATCATCGTTGCCGCGAAGTCGAATACCGTCAAAAAGTGGCACTATCCGCCGCGGTTCGTCGTGGTGCATGATCAGCCGGTGGATCAAGGCGCGTTTCAAGACGTGACCGACTTCATCGTGAGCGCCACGGGCCTGCCGATCCAGCCGCCGACCTTCGTGAACATCGCCGAAGACACGTTCGATCCGCGGTTCTACACCGCATCGCGTTACAATCCGCGCCGCACCGAAGCGGGTCAGATGACGTCGGACCTGTTGATCGCGCAGAAGGAAGATGTGCAGCTTTCGGCCAATGTCTTTGTGTTCATGGTATCGCCGCACCTTGCCTCGCATTTCATCGCGCTGACGTCTTATGGCCGGTTCTCGGGCAGCCTGACGCGCGGCTATGTGCAGGGCAATGGCCCGTGCTATTTCAAGGTGCTGTCCAACGGTGACAGCATCCAGTTCGGCACCATCCTGATCGCGCCCGATGCCGAGGACAACATCCGGCGCCACTGCATCTATGAAGAGATGGTGCAGGCCATGGGCCTGATGAACGATGCGCAGGATTCGAGCTATTTCACCTTCGACAACCTGCTCGACAACAAGCCGCGGGACTATGACCGCCGCCTGCTTGCCGCGCTTTATGATCCGCGGATTCGCAATGGCGACGAAGTCGACGATGTGCTCAACATCTATGCCAACCTGCAATAGGCAATAGCCGGGCGCCCCCGAATTCCGTCAAATCCCGCAAGATTTGCGCAAAATGGTCGCGACGACATGGTTTAACGTGCCGTCGCGATTGCAATGGTGGCATCTCTAGTTTAGCCAATCTCAAATCGAATTTTTGCCCGAGAGGAGCGAGCAGAATGGCCGAGATTGAACGCGAAGCAATGGAATACGATGTTGTCATCGTGGGCGCCGGTCCTGCGGGGTTGAGTGCCGCGATCCGTCTGAAACAGCTGGACCCGAGCCGCGAGGTGGTGGTGCTGGAAAAAGGCAGCGAAGTGGGCGCGCATATCCTGTCGGGCGCCGTGCTTGATCCCTGCGGTCTCGATGCGCTGATCCCCGATTGGAAGGAAAAGGGCGCGCCGCTCAACACGCCGGTCAAGGATGACAATTTCTTCATGCTGGGCGAGGCGGGCAAAATCCGCATCCCGAACTTCCCGATGCCGCCGCTGATGAACAACCACGGCAATTACATCGTGTCGATGGGCAATGTCTGCCGCTGGATGGCGGAACAGGCCGAAGAAATGGGCATCGAGATTTTCCCCGGCATGGCCTGCTCGGAAATCGTTTATGACGAGGCGGGCAACGTCAAAGGCGTGGTCGCCGGTGAGTTCGGCAAAGAAGCTGATGGCAGCCATGGTCCGAACTACGAGCCGGGCATGGAATTGCACGGCAAATACGTCTTCCTCAGCGAGGGCGTGCGCGGCAGCTTGGCCAAGGAAGTGATTGCCAAATACGACCTGTCGCAGGGCAAGGAGCCGCAGAAATTCGGCATTGGCATGAAAGAGATCTGGGAGATCGACCCGCCCAAGCACAAGGAAGGCTCCGTCACCCACACGATGGGTTGGCCGCTGGGGGGTAATGCCGGCGGTGGCTCCTTCATCTATCACCTTGAGAACAATCAGGTTTACGTGGGTTTCGTGGTCCACCTGAACTACCGCAACCCGCATCTCTTCCCGTACATGGAGTTCCAGCGGTTCAAGCATCACCCGATGGTGGCTGAACTGCTGAAAGGCGGTAAACGCGTTGCTTATGGCGCCCGTGCGATCAGCGAAGGCGGCTATCAGTCGATGCCCAAGATGGTCGCGCCCGGCGTGGCGCTTCTGGGGTGTTCGGTGGGCATGGTGAACGTGCCGCGGATCAAGGGCAACCACAACGCGATGCTGAGCGGCATGGCTGCCGCCGAGGCGGCTCACGCGGCGATCGAAGCGGGCCGCTCGGGCGATGAGCTTAACGACTACGAGACCGAAGTACGGACCGGCAAGATCGGCAAGGACCTCAAGAAGGTCCGCAATGTCAAACCGCTCTGGTCGAAATACGGCCTGCTGGCCAGCCTGACCCTGGGCGGGTTCGATATGTGGACCAACACGTTCGGTTTCTCGCTCTTCGGGACGCTCAAGCACGGCAAGACCGACGCGGCGGCGACCGAGCAGGCCAGCACGCACAAACCGATCGATTATCCCAAACCGGATGGCAAGCTCAGCTTTGACCGGCTGACCAATGTCAGCTTCTCGATGACCAATCACGAGGAAAGCCAGCCCGCGCACCTGCAGCTCAAGGACCCGAACGTGCCGATGTCGATCAACATGCCGAAATACGCCGAACCGGCGCAGCGGTATTGCCCGGCCGGGGTCTATGAGGTGGTCGATGACAAGTTCGTCATTAACTTCCAGAACTGCGTGCATTGCAAGACCTGCGATATCAAGGACCCGAGCCAGAACATCAACTGGGTCACACCGCAGGGCGGGGATGGTCCGAACTATCCCAATATGTAAAAGGCGCGTGATTTCTTGCTTGCGGGGCAGCTTATCGGCTGTCCCGCATTGCGTTGAAGGGGCGGGCGGATTAGTTTGCCGGGTGAGCAATCCCAAAGGCAGGCGCACGTGAAACTCAGATCTCTTTCCCTTGCCGTTCTGGCAGCCGCGTTGCAGCTGTCCCCGGCCCCCGTAAAGGCAACCGAAGATGTGGGTGCCTATCTGGCCGCGCTTCAGGCCCGGTATCAGAATGACTTTACCGCGGCGGCGGAGCATTTCACGCGGGCGCTGATCAAGGACCCGTCCAATCCCGCATTGATGGAAAACGCCATTGCGTCCTTCGTCGGTCTGGGTGAGATCGACAAGGCGCTGCCAATCGCGCAACGCATCGAGGAGGCCGACCTGCTGAGCCAGGTCGCGCATATGGCGCTTGTTGCGGATGAGGGGCGGCGCGAGGATTACGATGCGCTACTTGACCGGATCGAGCGCAACCGAGGTATCGGTGAGTTGGCCGATGGCCTGATCTCCGCCTGGGCGCATATGGGCAAAGGCGACATGAAGACCGCGCTCGAGCTTTTTGACAAGGTGGCCGATCAGCGCGGATTGCGCAGCTTCGCGATCTATCACAAGGCGCTGGCCCTGGCATCTGTCGGTGATTTCGAAAGCGCCGAACAGATTTTCACCGGCGCCTCCGATGGCCCGATGCAGCGCACACGGCGCGGCACCATGGCCTGGGCGCAGGTTTTGAGCCAGTTGGAGCGCAACGAAGAAGCGGTCGCGGTCATCGACGATGTCTTTGGTGCGGGCCTTGACCCGGAGATCGAAGAATTGCGGCGCAAACTTGCCGCGGACGAACGCCTTCCCTTCAGCGTAATCGGTGGCGCCCGCGATGGTGTGGCCGAGGTGTTTTTCTCGCTCGGACGGGCGTTGCAGGCCGACGCGGGGCAGGATTACGTGCTGCTTTACGCGCGGATTGCCGAATACCTGACGCCTGACAATGTCGATGCGATCCTGATGACGGCAGAGCTTCTGGAAAACCTGCAACGCTATGAACTGGCAACCGCGGCCTATCGCCGTGTGCCGCGCGATCACCCTTCGTATTACCTTGCCGAACTGGGCCGGGGCGAGGCGCTGCGCCGGTCGGACAAAATCGATGCCGCGGTGGAGGTCCTGGAGCAGCTGTCGCAGACCCATGGCGACGTCCCGGTGGTGCATGTGTCCGCTGGTGATCTCTATCGTCAGCTTGAGCAGTTCAGCAAATCGGCAAAGGCCTATGACCGGGCGCTGCGGATCTATGCCGAACGCCAAGAGGAACAATGGTTTGTCTACTACGCGCGCGGCATCAGCTATGAGCGTTTGGGCGAATGGGACAAGGCCGAGGCAGATTTCCGCAAGGCGCTGGAGCTCAACCCCGAACATCCGCAGGTCCTGAATTATCTCGGCTATTCGATGGTTGAAAAGCAGATCAATCTCGACGAGGCGCTGGACATGATCGAACGCGCCGTCGCTGCGCGTCCGGACAGCGGGTACATCATCGACAGCCTCGGGTG
Organism: Roseovarius sp. MMSF_3359; assembly: GCF_030733385.1. Lineage (GTDB taxonomy): Bacteria > Pseudomonadota > Alphaproteobacteria > Rhodobacterales > Rhodobacteraceae > Roseovarius. Next base: position 335,652 of record NZ_JASHJC010000001.1, read on the forward strand.
GGTGCTTTACCGCCTGGGCCGCTACGAAGAGGCGGTTGGCCATATGGAGCGCGCCGCCGAGCTTGAGCCCGTCGATCCGGTTGTGAACGACCACTTGGGCGATGTCCTCTGGGCCGTGGGCCGGTACCAGGAGGCCGAATTCCAGTGGCACCGCGCACTGTCCTTTGTGGACCAAGGCGAAACCACGTCGGATGTCGATCCCGACCGCATTCGCCGCAAGCTCGAAGTCGGACTGGATCAGGTGCTTGAAGAAGAGGGCAGTGCCCCGCTGAAAGTCGTCGATGAAGAAGGCTAAGGCGTTTGCACCGGCAAAGGTGAACCTGACGCTGCATGTCACCGGTCAGCGAGAAGATGGATATCACCTGCTCGATTCGCTGGTGATGTTCGCCGATGTCGGTGACCGGATCACCGCCAAATTGTCAGACACGCCGATCATGATCATCAAGGGGCCGATGGCGGAAACCCTGCCCCGCGACCGCAGCAACCTCGTGGCGCAGGCGGCGGATGCCATGGGTGTGTCGGCGCACATCACGCTGGAAAAGAACCTGCCCGTGGCCGCGGGCATCGGGGGCGGATCAAGCGACGCCGCGGCGACCTTCCGCGCGCTCTCGGAAGTAAGCGGCAAACCGATCCCCGAAGACCTTGTGCCGTTTGGCGCGGATGTGCCGGTTTGCATGCACGGCCAGGCGGCGCGGATGCGGGGCATCGGTAATGATATTCATTCCGTGCCGGACCTGCCGGTGCTGCACGCGGTTCTGGTCAATCCGAAACTGCCCGTGATGACCGCCGAGGTGTTCAAACGCCTGCGCAATCACAACAATCCGCCGATGCCCGATGACCTGCCGGCCGGGGCTTCCGCGCGCGAACTGGTCTCCTGGCTCGGGGATATGCGCAACGACCTGCAGGATGCCGCGATCGAGGCGGAACCGATCATCGAACATGTCTTCAATACGCTGGCCGTCACGCCGGGCTGCCTTTTGACGCGGATGTCGGGGTCCGGTGGCACCTGCTTCGGTCTTTATGGCGATGCGGAAACCGCGGCCTCTGCGGCGGGGCGCCTGCATCAGGACTATCCAGGATGGTGGGTGGCGGCGACGCGGTTGAACGGCCCCGTGGCCTAGCTCACTCGCGCGACCACGAAATCGGCCAGGTCGATCAGCATCTGCCGCACCGGATGATCCGGAAGCTTGGTGATGGCGTCCTTGGCCTTGGATGTCCATTGCAGCGCATCCTGCCGCGTCCGCCCAAGCGCATCATGCTGCGCCAGAAGGGTCAGTGCATGCTCGAGATCACCGTCTCGCTGATCGCCTTTTTCGATGGTCCGGGTCCAGAACGCACGCTCCTCCGTATCGGCGGCGGCCACGGCCTTGATGACGGGCAGCGTCAGTTTGCGTTCACGGAAGTCATCGCCCACATTCTTGCCGGTCGCGGCGCTTTGCCCTTGATAATCAAGCAGATCGTCCACGATCTGAAACGCGATACCGAGGGCGTCACCATAGTCAAAAAGCGCCTGTATCTGGTCTTCGGCCACGCCCGAGATCACGCCGCCCACTTCCGTCGCGGCAGAGAAAAGTGCGGCTGTCTTGCCGCGTACGATCTGCAGGTAAATGTCTTCGTCCGTTGCGAGATCCCGCGCGGCGGTGAGTTGCAATACTTCACCTTCGGCAATCGTCGCAGACGCATTCGCCAGGATATCCAGTACCCGTAGAGAGCCGGTTTCGACCATCAACTGGAATGCGCGTGCAAAGAGGTAATCGCCCACAAGCACGCTCGACTTGTTGTCCCAGAGCAGGTTGGCCGTGGGCCGTCCGCGCCGCTGCGCGCTTTCATCGACTACGTCGTCATGCAGAAGCGTTGCGGTGTGGATGAATTCGACTGTCGCAGCCAGGTGCACGTCATACTCGCCGCCATAGCCGCAGAGGTCCGCGGCGGCGAGCGTGAGCATCGGGCGCAGGCGCTTGCCACCCGCTTCGACCAGATGCGCGGTCACTTCGGGGATACGCGGGGCATGGCGCGATTCCATCCGAGTGCGGATCAGTGCATTAACCCCGTCCAGCTTGTCGGTCAGGTGCGCAGCCAGCTTCTCATGCGGTTTCGTTGCGGCGTGGTCCAAACCCATCACACTCCTGTCACACCGCTCGACAAACGGTTAGCGGTGCCCTTAAGTCATCCCCATGAAACAGCTTTTGCGCACAACCGACCCCACATCAATTGCCTTTGCCCAGGCGCTGCTTCAGGGCGAGGGTATAGACTGCTTTGAAATGGACGTAAATATGAGTGTTCTCGAAGGTTCCATCGGTATTTTCCCACGTCGCCTGATGGTGCGGGAGGGCGATTATGATCGCGCCGCGCGGACGCTTCGGGACAACGGGATCGACGTGGATGGCTGACACCCGCGCAGAGGACGGGGTGACCACCGATGACTTCCTCGGTGGGCGGTTGCGGATCCACCAGCCAAAACGGGGCTACCGGGCCGGAATTGACCCTGTTTTACTGGCCGCCAGCGTCCCTGCGCAGGCGGGCGACACTGTGCTCGAGCTTGGCTGCGGCGTCGGCACGGCATTGCTTTGTCTTGCGCGGCGGGTCCCGGGCCTGTCGCTGACGGGGATCGAGATACAGCCGGACTATGCCGATCTTGCGCGCCGCAACGCGGCTGAAAACGGGTTTGAGGCCCGGATCATCACCGGCGACCTTGCGCAGATGCCCGCAGAGCTGACGCAACGTCAGTTCTCTCATGTCTTCGCGAACCCACCCTATTTCGACCGTGCCTCCAGCACACCGGCGCGCGACCACGGGCGGGAAACCGCCTTGGGCGAAACACTCTCCCTGGCTGAGTGGATCGCGGTCGCGGCCCGGCGCACGGCGCCCAAGGGACATGTCTGTTTGATTCACCGCGCCGCGAAACTGCCCGAGATTCTCACCGCTGCATCGCAGCATCTGGGCAGTCTGGAAGTCCTCCCCCTGATTCCCAGGGCCGGTCGGGCGGCGCATCTGGTCCTGGTTCGAGGGCGAAAGGGCGGCAAAGCGGCCTTTAAATTGCATGCTGGATGGGTGTTACACGAAGGTGCGTCCCATGAGGTGGATGGGGAAAACTACACGAGAGCAACGGCTTGTATCCTCCGGGAGGGGGCTGACTTGCCCTTTCAGCAGGTTTGTTAATACAACTTAAAGTAGATTTTTTATCGAATATGCTGCGCGCGCAGCGTGACATGGGGCGGAAATTGTGGTGCACTGGCGTACCATTCCAAATTTCTGAGAGGAGACCGCCCATGAGCTTGAGTTCGCACGTTGAGGAACTGAAGAAGAAACACCAATCTCTCTCGAACCAAGTTGAAGAAGCGCAACGCGCACCAGGCTCCAGTGATATGGAAATCGCTGAACTCAAGAAGCAGAAACTGCGGTTGAAGGAAGAAATCGCACGGCTAAGCGTCAACGCCTAGTCAGGCGATACATTTCGCAGGTCAACCAGATCGTGATTGCGGGCCAGCACCGCAACACTCGCAGTCTGTTCGATCAGCCAGTCGCGAAAGGCGACAATCTGGGGCCGGGTTTCGGCCCCTTTTTCACAGATAATCCGATAATTTGCGATCGTCTTCAGCGCCAGCCGGAACGGCGCCACCAGGCGGCCCTCTTCCAGCGCGCGCGCGGCGAGAGCGCCGCGCCCCAGGATGACCCCGGCCCCCGACATGGCCGCATCCATGGCATGGTCTGCCTGCGAATAGCGCGGTCCTGACCAATCCCGTTCAGGCAAATCTGCCGCCCGAAACCAGGCGGGCCAATCGCATGGCGGATCGAGAAACCTGATGTCGTCCTGATGGATCAATTGAGCGTCCTGAAGGTCCGCGGGATGGCGGATCTTTTGTGCCAATTGTGGCGACATCATCGGGGTCACCCAATCATCCAGGAATTTCTCCGCGTGCAGATCCGGCGTGTCCGGGCCGTAACCAAAGCGGATTGCGATATCCACTTCGGAATGCGTCAGATCGACCAGTGCCAGGCTCGCACTGAACCTGAGTTCGATGTCCGGGTGGGCGCGTGCAAAGCTGTACAGGCGCGGTGCAAGCCATGTGGCCGTGAACGACGGGCCCGTTGTGACCGTAAGCGACGTGTGGTCGGTAACCCGGCGCGCGGCGCGCCAGGCGGCGGTGAGTGTTTCAAAACCGTCCCGCGCGCCGGGGGCAAGCGCACGACCCGCCTCGGTCAATTCAACGGCGCGGTTGAGGCGGATAAAGAGCGGCCCGCCGAAATGCTCTTCCAGTGACTTGATCTGAAAGCTCAACGCGGCCGGTGTCACGTTCAATTCAACGGCGGCCTCTTGAAAAGACATATGGCGCGCGGCCGCGTCAAAGGCGCGCAAAGCGGTCAGAGGGGGCAGTCGATCACTCATCATCAGTTAAGTATCACTTAAGTGAAACCAAAGAAAGTCTCGTTTGTGAAGGCGTGTCGCATCATCCATATTTAACCCAAGTCAGACAACGCGAATAAGAAAGGCCCTGCCATGACTGAAGCATCGACAAACGCCCGCACCCGCGACGCCATCCGCGCAGCCCATGATGCTCGTGGTGAAGCCCTGAAGGAATTCTGGCATTGGATCAGGCATCCGCATTCTTCCAAGTGATCGTTGCAAGCGCCTTGGAAAAAAGGGAAAGGCCAGTCATCTGACTGGCCTTTTTCTGTCTATCTGCCGATCATCGGGATGACCCGCCCGGCGATCATGCCGGAAATCTCCTCGCCTATTTCCTCCCGCCTCTGTGGCGAGGCCGTCAGGTATTCTTCGGACAACTCGGCAATCCGGGCAGCGATCGGATTGTGGCTTGCGGGTCGAGATGCGGTGTGGCCGTGCATGGGCCCCTTCCTGATTTCAGGTAAAGAGGCCCAACCTGTAGCACAAATCGGTTAACCCGCGGTAATGCCGCCAGCCGATCAGGTATAGGTCAGGAGATGACCAACGCTCGACAGCTCCACCGCCGGGTTATCCGCGCGCGTCTCGGGCCGCCAGTTTCGGTTGCTGCCAAGCCACGAGCGGCCATCTGATTCGATCAGGCCGATGATGGTTTCCGCCACCATCGTTGCCCCAACCGGTCCTAGCCCTTCGCCCGGCAGCCGGGTGCCATCCAGGTTCTCGCGCCCGATCAACTCGGCCTCTTTCAGGATGTAGTACCACAGCGGCGTGCCACCGTTCAGGTCCGCCTCTTCGGCGCGGGCCGCATCGCTGACCTGTTCGATCTCGGCGTCAGGGCGTCCCATCTCCCGCGCAACCGCTTCGCCAGAGGGTAGCAGGAAGCTCTGACCGCGGATCATGTTGCGCGTGGCGAGCGACTGTCCCGCCGGATCTATGCGCGCGGGCAGGGACAACAGATCGCTCGCCATCTTTGCATCCATCCGTCCTGCGCGTTGCACGGTGCGGCCTTCGAACGTCTCGAATAGCTCGTGCATGTCGGCCACGGCGCGCGCGTCCGTGACCGGGCTGAACCCCTTGCCAAGAACCGTGCCGAACAATTCGAAGGACGAGCCGCCTTGCTGCGTCTGTACCTTCATCGGCACCATCGCGTGGCCAAACCGGTAGGCGGCAACCGAGAATTCGACCGGGATGAACGGGGTGTCGGTCATATAGTGCCGCCGACCTTCGGAGAGGATGCGACTAACAACCCCTTCGCCACAGATATGGTTCAGGAAGTCATGCACGACACACCATTGGTAGTGCCACATGGTCAACCGGCGTGCCTCTTCATAGAGGTCCTTGCCGGAGTGATCGCTCGACAGGTCATCGCAGAGGCGGTTGTGGAACCGGATCATCGCCAATTGAATTTGGCTGACGATCCGGTTCTCGTCATTACGGAAGTCGCCGATCAGGGCCACATCGCCCACCCGGGCCAGGTCATCGGCGGCATGGGGGCCGGTATTCACATCGGCACCGGTGATGAGTTTAACGCCCTTGAAGTCGCCCGATGCGTGGTAGAGATAGGGCTGCGCCTCGGGGCCCATCCCGTAGATGCAATCAAGGTCGAGCGTTGGCGTGCGGGCATTGCGCGTCTCGTGGGCCGAATTGACCGTATCGAGGCTTGTCGTGACGTCGAGCGTGATGTCGTGATCGACGAACTGGCCGAAAAACACGAACCCCACCGGGACGGTCTGCGCGGTCACATCCGGGCTGCCGGCATCCATCGGGCCGCCCGGCCTGCCGAGGCGCTCCAGAACCCGAGGGTCGGTGAAGAGCGGCGCAAGCTGCGGGAACATGCGTCCGAAACGGTCTCCGTCGTTGTGATGATGATTGCGGTTGCAATAGGCTTCGAGGCCGATGAAGTCACTTTGGCCATGCGTGGCGGGCATAAGAAATTCCTTTCCAACTAAGAAAATAATACCCGCTATGGTAGAATTTCAGCAGATCGCGCTGCCAGTGGGGGATTCCATACCACGGCAGAAACCCGCCAAAGAAAAGGGGCCGCCCCATGGGCGACCCCTCGTGAACCTTGTGTCGGGCGATCAGACGAAGAACTGAGCACCGTTGGCTGAGATGGTCGAGCCATTGACAAAGCCCGCGTCGTCGGAGGCGAGGAAGGCCACACAGCGCGCGATCTCTTCCGGCTCACCCAGGCGCCCCGCCGGGATCTGCCCGATGATGCTCTCGCGGACTTTTTCCGGTACCGCCATGACCATTTCGGTCGCGATGTAGCCGGGGCAGACGGCGTTGGCGGTGATGCCTGCGCGCGCACCTTCTTGAGCGAGTGATTTCACGATGCCCAGATCGCCCGCCTTGGTCGCGGCGTAGTTGACCTGCGCGAACTGGCCCTTCTGGCCGTTGATCGAGCTGATGACAATAACGCGGCCGAACTTGCGTTCGCGCATACCGGGCCAGACGGGGTGTACGGTGTTGAACACGCCGGTCAGGTTGGTGTCGATCACCTGGTGCCATTGTTCGGGGGTCATCTTGTGGAACGGGGCGTCCTTGGTGATCCCTGCGTTGGCGACAACCACGTCGATCGGGCCAACTTCGGCCTCGACCTTGGCGATGCCGGCGGCGCTTTCGTCGTAATCGGCCACGTTCCACTTGTAGGTCTTGATGCCCGTTTCTTCGGAAAAGGCGGCGGCGGCTTCGTCATTGCCGGCATAGGTCGCGGCGACGTTATAGCCCTCGGCTTTGAGGGCTTTGGAAATGGCCGCGCCGATGCCGCGGCTGCCTCCGGTGACGAGTGCTGTTCGTGCCATGGTGTCCTCCAGTCTGGCGAATTGGTTTGGTAACTCTGTTACTATTTGGGGTTATGATGCGCAACATTATTGCGTGAAGAAAATGCCGCAGTGCAGCTATTTTTTGCCGAAATTTGGTCGTTTCGGATCTCGAAGACCGCCGGGGGCAGCTTGTGGCGACCCCGGCGGTGTTCGATTCGCGCGGTGCTTACGGACGTTCGACGCAGAGGGCGACGCCCATGCCGCCGCCGATGCAAAGAGTGGCGAGACCCTTCTTGGCGTCACGGCGTTTCATCTCGAACAGCAGCGTGTTTAGCACCCGGCAGCCAGAGGCGCCAATCGGGTGACCGATGGCAATCGCGCCGCCGTTGACGTTCACGATCGCCGGATCCCAGCCCATGTCCTTGTTGACGGCGCAGGCCTGCGCGGCGAAGGCTTCGTTGGCCTCAACCAGGTCCAAGTCTTCGACTTTCCAACCCGCCTTGTCCAGCGCCTTGCGGCTTGCATAGATCGGGCCGACGCCCATGACAGAAGGATCAAGACCGGCGGTGGCGTAGGACGCGATACGGGCAAGCGGCTCGATGCCGCGCTTCTCGGCCTCGTCCGCGCTCATCAGCAGGGTCGCTGCGGCACCGTCGTTCAGGCCCGAGGCGTTTGCGGCAGTCACGCTGCCATCCTTGGTGAAAGCCGGGCGCATCTTCTGCATGGCTTCGATATTGGCGCCGTGGCGGATGTATTCGTCGGCATCCACGACGATGTCCCCCTTACGGGTTTTCACCGTGAACGCCGTGATCTCGTCCTGGAATTTCCCAGCCTTTTGAGCGGCTTCCGCCTTGTTTTGCGAACCGACGGCAAATTCGTCCTGCATGTCGCGGCTGATCTGCCATTGCTCGGCCACGTTCTCGGCGGTTTGACCCATGTGGTAGCCGTTGAACGCATCCCAAAGACCGTCACGGATCATCGAATCGATGTATTTCACATCGCCCATTTTGGTGCCCGCGCGCAGATGTGCGACATGGGGGCTGAGCGTCATGTTTTCCTGCCCACCGGCGGCAACGATGCTCGCATCGCCAAGCTGGATATGCTGTGCACCCAGGGCAACGGCGCGAAGGCCCGAGCCACAAACCTGGTTAATCCCCCAGGCCGCGCTTTCCTTGGGAAGACCCGCGTTGATGTGCGCCTGACGGGCGGGGTTTTGCCCCTGACCTGCGCTCAGTACCTGGCCGAGAATGGTTTCCGACACTTCGGATTTGTCGATGCCCGCGCGTTCGACGACGGCCTCGAGAACGGCAGCGCCCAAATCATGGGCAGGTGTGTTGGCGAATGATCCCCCAAAGGATCCGACCGCGGTACGGGCCGCGGATGCAATTACTACGTTGGTCAATGAATGTCCTCCACCAGGCGGTTGCAAGTCTCACGGGACAGCAGCGGCGCGTTGCATCGCGCATGTCAGCATCCCGCATCTGGTGTGGTCATACCGCAGCCGCAGCAGGGCGACAACCGCGTCAAATCGTCAGTCAGGCAGAGGCTTGCGCCATTCCGTTTTCCCGCCAAGGCGGATTCACGGTCGGCGCGCCGAAGTAATATCCCTGCAGGCAGTCGATCCCCATCTGGGTCAGATATTCCGCATCTTCGGGTTTCTCGACGCTTTCGGCGACGGTGAGCATGTCGAATTGCTCGGCCACCGAAGCCAGTGCGGCGGTGAGTATCTGATTGTCGGAATCATGGGCGATGCCGCGGATGAATTGCCCGTCGATCTTGAGAATGTCGAAATAGAAATCCTTGAGGTACCGGAAGCTCGTGTAGCCCGCGCCGAAATCATCAAGCGCGAAGCTGATCCCCTTGCGCTGCACCTCGTTCATGAAACCGACCACCAGCTCGGGCACCAGCATGGCCGAGCTTTCGGTGATTTCCAGGATCAGGCGTTCGGCAACGGTCGGATCATTGTTCAACCCGCGCTTCAGCGTCTTTATCCAGCGGCCATAGCCGATGGACCGGGCCGACATGTTGATCGACAACCGCAACTCCGGAAATTCCGACAGGGTCTGAATACCCTTCTCCAGCGCCAGGCAGTCGATCACCCTTCCGGTCTCGGTCGTTTCAATCGCGTCGATGAAATCGCGGGCGGGAATGATCCGGCCGGTTTCGTCCAGAACCCGGATCAACCCCTCATAGAACGCCGGATGGTTTTGGTTGGCCGATGGCACCACCGTCTGAAAGGCCAGCATGACCTGCTTGTGCTTGACCGCATGGTTGACCATCTCGATCACCGACCGGTCCCGGGCCGAGACGGCATAGGAAAGGGGGTTGTCATGCCCTGTCGGAAGGTCAGCCCAGTTGAAGGAAGTTGTCATCGTCGTCTCCGGATTCGTTTGCTTGCACACTGGGGTGTTCGGGCTAAGGATGGGTTAAATCGAGGGGATGATATTGGCCGGCTGATTGCCGTGCGCGTCAGGAGGAAGTGTAATGGAAAGATGTGGTTGGGCCGGGCCGGAAGAGATCTATGTCGCCTACCATGACGAGGAATGGGGCGTGCCGGAATATGACAGCCGCGCGCTTTGGGAAAAGCTGATCCTCGATGGGTTCCAGGCGGGGTTGAGCTGGATCACTATTCTAAAGAAGCGTGATAATTTCCGTGAGGCTTTTCAAGGGTTTGATCCAAATGTCATCGCCACTTGGGGAGAGGGTGACGTCACCCGGCTGCTACAGAATCCCGGCATCATACGGCACCGTGGCAAGATCGAAGCGACGATCACCAATGCCATTGCCTGGCAGGCGATCGAGGCCGAAATCGGGTTTGACACCTATCTTTGGTCCTATGTCGGCGGCAGCCCTTTGCAGAACCGTTTCGAGACATTGCAGGACGTTCCGGCCAAGACGAAAATTTCCGAACAAATTTCGAAAGATTTGAAGAAAAGAGGGTTCAAATTTTGCGGACCGACGATTGTCTATGCCTTCATGCAGGCTTGCGGCCTCGTCAATGACCATCTGGTTTCCTGCCCGTGCCGTGAAAAGGTCGCGCGGATGGCGCGATGAGAGGACGGCCAGCCGGGGCAAGTGTGACCGGTTCGGGAGGTGTGAATTCGGTTATCGGTGCCGGGCCTGCCGGGAGGTGAATTGACCGTGCCGGAGCAGAAACCACTTGTTGTCCCGCGATTTCCGCGTCTTAGTCGCAGGCGAAGGGCGGGGCATTATGGCACGATCCGATAATCTTACTGGCGCGGTGCTGATGATGGCCTCGATGGCGGCCTTCACGCTCAACGATACGCTCATGAAGATGATGGCCGGGGATTTGCCACTGTTCCAACTCCTGTTCCTGCGCGGGACGCTGACCTCCGTTGCCGTGGCGGTCCTGGCCTGGCGCATGGGGGCGCTGACATTGCGCCTGCCGCCGCGTGACCTCAAATTCATCGCCCTGCGAACAATGGCCGAGATCGGCGCGACCTACTTTTTCCTGACGGCTCTTTTCCACCTGCCATTGGCAAATGTGACGGCCATTTTGCAGGCCTTGCCGCTGACGATCACGCTGGCGGCGGCAGTCGTTTTTCAGGAGGCCATCGGGTGGCGGCGCCTGTCGGCCATCGTTATCGGATTTGTCGGTGTTCTGCTGATCGTGCGTCCGGGGCTTGAGGGGTTCAACAGCTACTCGCTCTACGGGCTGGCGGCGGTCTGTTTCGTGACACTCCGCGATCTGTCGACCCGCAAGCTCTCGTCGCAGACCCCGTCGATGGTTGTTACGCTGACGACCTCCATCGCGGTGATGGTGGTCTTTGGCCTGGCCAGCAGATCGCAGGAATGGGTGCCGATGGACGCCCGGGCCAGTATTCTGATCGTCGGGGCGGCGTTTTTCGTGATCGGCGGTTACCTCTTTTCGGTCATGGTCATGCGCGTGGGCGAGATCAGCTTCGTCGCACCGTTCCGATATACCAGCCTGATCTGGGCGCTGGGGTTGGGGTGGATCGCCTTTGGCGAATGGCCCGACACGGTCACGTTGGCAGGTGCTGCAATCGTCGTGGGCAGTGGTATGTTCATGCTCTACCGCGAAGCGCAGCTTGGGCTGGCATCCCGGCGGGCATCGCCATCGCGGTCGTTCCGAAAGCCCTGAGAACCTGCGAAAGGGCTAACCTGGCTAAGTATGAGCAGCGGACAATCTTGCCCGGCGCGACCCAGCAAGGAAGATACCAGCGCCCAGAAGACAGAGCGCATCGACAAAGATGACATTGGCCTCTGCGCCCATAATCGCTTCGCCCCAGGAAATGCCGCCAACCTGCAGGCGCAAGAGCGGCAGGCACAGCAACCCGACCCCGAGACCTCGCCGCAGGTGCCGCGCCAAATGCCGGGGCGGGTCGGATCGCCGCAAGAAGCAGAATGCAATCACCAGAAACGATGACGCCAGAAAGGCGGTGACGACCTGGTCCATCGGATCACCCTGAAACTGCGACAGGAAAAAGCCATAAGCCGCGCCCGTCATCGCAAGGGGAAGGCCCCAGACGACCGTCTGAAATACCCACGCGGCCCCGGACCATATGGGCGCGTCGCGGCGGCGCAGCCATAAGCCGACCCCGGAGACAATCGTGTAGGTCATTGCCGCCCCCAAAGCGGCCCAGACAATCCGGGAGGCTTTGCCGGCAAAATTGCCAAAATGCAGCGGCGCGGCGAGTTCGGCCAAGGTATTCCCGACCGAAGGAGCCGCCCCGACAAGGTGTGATTGCCCCTCGAACGCGCCGGTGGCCCCCGAAAACTCGAGCGAGACGCCGCGCACGTCGCCTGGCGCCGTGCCATGAAACGTCTCGACGATGGCATCCGCGCGCCCGGCATTGTGAATGTTGATGACGGCAACAGGCGCCTGGGCCATCTGGTGCGCCGCAGCCAGGATGCGATCGAGGTCGGCGGTTGCCGCGGGCGCGGCATTATCGGCCCTTGGCGTGCCGATGACCGCGTCGAGTGCGGCGCGTTGATCCCCGCCAAATGCAACCATGGCCACGACCGGCAGTCCAAGCGACACGGCAAAGCTCAGGAAGGCGCCGGTGAAGGCCAGCAGGATCGCGAAGGGCAGGGACCAGACCCCGGCAAGGTTATGGGCGTCCCGGGCGGAGACGATCCGTTTGCCGGGCCGCTCGGCGACAAAGAGCTCCTTGAGTATGTTGCGATGGATCAGTACCCCCGTGAGGGCCGCCACCAGCATGGCAATGCCCAGAACGCCGGTCAGGTAGAGGCCCCAGCGGCCCGGAACGTGCAGGCGAACATGCAGATCGACCAGGAAATCCTTGAGCGCGTCCTGCGGCCGGGCGGCGGACAGGTCGGCCAGGAAACCGGTTTTGGCACTCACCACAGATCCGTTGACCGGATCGAGCAGGTATTCGCGCCCGAATGTTTCCACGCCGCCGCCATCAATCCGCGGCCTGGCACCGCCGAAGAACAGGCGAAGCGTGCCCTGCGGACCCCCGCCTATAATGACGTCTTCTTTCAGCGTCGCGGGCACCTGCGCCGCAATGCGTTGGTAATGACGATCGACGGGATGCGAGAAAAGGTCGGCTCGCGGCGCCGTCGTGTTTGACCAATCGCCAATCTCGTCGGAGAAGACAACGATGGTGCCGCTCAGCATGACCGCGTAGAGGAGCAGCGACAGGGCAGTTGCCAGCCAGCCATGCAGGGCAATCAGGCGTTTGGTTTGGAGGGCGTCGCGTGCCATTCCAGCTTCTCAGAAGATGATATTGGTGACGATGGCGAGGACGCAGAAAGTCAGCATAAGCAGATAGATGCGGGCCAGCCTCGCCAATTGCGCCGACGCTACGGGAAGGATGATCAGCACGGCCCACATCAGCGGAAAGAAGATGACCGGCAACACCAGGTGATTGACACCGCCGCGTCCCGCGGGAAGGGCCAATGGCAACGATGCCATCAGGAGTATCGACAAGACAAGCGCCGCCGGCCCTGCGAGGAACCACCTCAGACCCCGCGCATGCCGGTCCGAAAAGGCCCGCACAGGGGTCACGGCTTCGGTGGGATCGGTTGTTTTCAAGGGGAAGTCAGTCATTGGATCTGCCGTTGTCGTTCTGAGGTGGTTGGCTGGCTGATCGCGGTGTCGCGTGGCTGACCCGAAGCTGCGGCTCGGCAGGCGATACCGCCTCAAACCGAATCTGCTTATTTCTGATTAAATTAATTAGGTATTGATCGAAATGCAAAAAATGGTTAATCGCTCAGCGTTGCACCCAGCCGGTTTCGCACCATTGCCAGGTCCGAAAGCAATCGAATTGTCCGCGGCTGGAGTGCATCATGACAAGTCTTCGTTTCATCACAATTTGCGGCGCGTCGGCGCTTGCCGTGTCCCCGGCCCCGGCGCAGGAAACGGGCGATAACTTTGACCTTGGCACCATTGTCCTGCGCGGGGAGTTGCAATCCCGCACCCTGCAGGACAGCCCGACCTCGGCCGCGGTCGAAACCGGCGAAGCCTTGGAAAAACGGGGCGATACAGACCTTTATGACGTGATCGAGCGTACGCCCAATGTCGTCTCATCCTTCGGAGAAAAGGGCTTTGCGATCCGCGGGATTGATCAGCGCGGCGTTGGTGGCGGACAGGGCCTTCTGATTTCAACGCAGATTGACGGCGCGGCGCTGCCCAGCAACCAGGCGACTTTCTTCGGCCCCTATTCCACCTGGGATCTGGAGCAGGTCGAAGTGCTGCGTGGCCCGCAATCCACGCAGCAAGGACGCAATGCCCTGGCCGGGGCCGTGGTCATCCGGTCGAAAGACCCGACCTATGAGCAGGAGTTCAAGCTCCATGGCGAAGTGGGGTCGCGCGATCATCAGCGTCTTGCCCTGATGGCAAACACGCCGCTCATCGACGGAAAGCTGGCGCTGCGGTTTTCGGCCGAACAGGTCCAGAACGACGGTTACACTATCAACCCGACGCTTGGCACCAATGACTATGACGCGCGGGAAATGACCACATATCGCGCCAAGCTGCTCTGGAATGCCACCGAAGATGTCGAGGTGGTGTTCTCCTATTCTCACGTCGACAGTTTCGGTGGCGAAGACTTTGTCGAAGAGCCACCCTTTCCCTCCCGCCGCGTCAACTTTTCAAACGTCCGGGCGAGAGAAGGCTCGGAGCATGACATTCTTGGTGTCCGGGTGAACTGGACCCTCAACGAGATGCTCACGCTGGAGTCTGAGACAAGCTATTACCTGCACGAATACGAACGGGTCGAGGATTTTGACTTCACGGCGGCGGATCTCGGAACGCTGACCGCCACCGGGGACGCGGATTCATTTGAGCAGGATTTGCGGTTGCGGTTCGAAACCGGCGGCCTCAGCGGCGTTGTCGGCCTTTTCTACACCAAGATCGAAAGCAACCGCCCCTCGACGGCGGTTGTCGATCTGGGGTGGTTTTCGGTGGGCGTCCCCAACGGGGTCTTTGTCACCCGCGAGGACACCTTTCCCACCAAGATCGAGAATTTTGCGCTTTTCGGCGAAGCGGACATCGCTGCCGATGGGCTGCTGCCGGGCCTGACCTTCACGGTCGGTGCGCGCTATGACATCGAGAAGTTCAAATTCGCCAACACCTCGACCACCACGCCCGCGGTCTTGCCGCCGGTCAATGTGCGCGGATCGACGGATTACGAGGCATTCCTGCCGAAACTGGGGGTGACCTATGACTTCACCCCGGATCAGTCGGTCAGTTTCACGGTGCAGCAGGGATACCGCGCGGGTGGTGCGCAGGTGAACGGCTTCAATGGAAATCTCAATGAATTCGACCCGGAATTCACGACGAACTACGAACTGGCCTATCGCGGGCAGTTCTATAATGGGGCGCTGAGAGTGGCTGCAAACGCCTTCTACACCCTGTGGCGCGATCAGCAGGTCAGGGTGCCTGGCCGGTCGGGCAACGTGTTGGACAATGATGTGCTCAACGCCGGGAAATCGGAGCTCTGGGGGGCGGAACTGACCGTCGAGGGAGATGCCACCGATAACCTGAGCCTCTTCGGGTCGCTTGGATATGTACAGACTGAGTTCCTGCGCTTCACGACCGGCGGCGTCGACTTTTCCGGCAACGAATTCCCGGGCGCACCGCAATGGACGGCGGCAGTGGGCGGCAGCTATGCGTGGGATAGCGGTGTCACCTTGAGCCTCGATACATCCTACACCGGCGCCAGTTATTTCGATGCGGCAAACAATGTGGGCAACCGAAGCGATGACCGCTGGTTGGTGAATGCTCAGGTTATGTACGAAAACGATTACGGCTGGCTGACAGGGGTCTATGTGCGCAACCTGTTTGACCGCGACTACGCGGTGCAGCGCAACACGAGCGCCACCGGCACCCAGGTGCGCACCGGCGAGCCGTTGACCGTTGGCGCCTTTGTCACCAAGACATTCTGAGGAGGCGGCGTGGACTGGATATCTGTTTTCATTTCTCTCGCCGCCCTTCTGTGGCTGAGTTGGCGCGACCCCAAACGCCGCCGCGTGTTTGGCCTGGCGCCTTTGACGCCGACGCCGCCGCCCGCCTGGCCGGGCTGGGCGTTGGTCTTTGTCCCTGCTGTTTTTCTGCTTCTGTTCGGCACCGCTGCGGGCGTGGTGATCTGGATGGGCTCGGTCTGCGCCTTTGGGTGGATGGTGGTTGCCATCACGCCGGATCACTGGCGCAGCTGTCGCAGGGCGCTCGACCACATGGGCAACCAGTTCGAGCGCAAAATTCAGAACTGGATGGACTGATGCGGGAAACGACCGAAACGAAACCCTGGAGGGCCCTGAATGGCACCTGACCTGAAAAAACTCTGTTTGCTGATCGCTTGTCTGATCCCGGCGGCACCGGGCCTGGCAGATGAAACGGCGATCGGGGCCAATGTCTCTCTCGAACTGAACGCCACCAAGTCCGGCGAGGACAGTTGCACCCTGACCTTCATGGTCATCAACGGACACCCGGAGCCGATCGACAAAGCCGTCTATGAGACAGTGCTTTTCGATGTCGGCGGGCAGGTGGACCGGCTCACCCTGTTCGATTTTGGCACACTCCCCCCGGGCCGGCCGAGGGTGCGGCAGTTTTCCGTCACCGGCACCACCTGTGAGCAGCTTGGTCAGGTGCTCATCAACGGCGCCCACGCCTGTGCCGCACCTGCGCTATCGGCAAGCGCCTGTGAGACCGGCCTGCAACTTTCGACACGCACGGAAATCGAGGTGACCGGATGATGAGTTACATTGAGCCTATCCGGCAGATTGCCGATCTCGGCGGTCCTGTCGTCCTGATCCTGATCGCCGTCTCCATCGTGGCACTGGCCACCGTGCTCTACAAACTATGGCAATTCACCGCTGCCGGGGTTGGCCGACATCGGGCATTGTCCGACGCAGTTGCGGCCTGGGATCGGGGTGATCGGGCAGCGGCCGCCCGGGCGTTGGACAAATCGCGCAGTTACCTGGCGCCCGTGGTCGATATGGCGCTGAATGCCTCGCCTGAGGACACGACGCGCCTTGAGGCGGAGGCGGAAACCCGGTTTGCCCGGCTCGAATCCGGATTTCGGTTTCTCGATTCCGTGGCGCAGCTTGCCCCGCTTCTGGGTCTCTTTGGGACGGTGCTTGGTATGATCGAGGCGTTTCAGTCCTTGCAGGGGGCCGGTGCACAGGTTGACCTGTCGATCCTCGCAGGCGGCATCTGGGTTGCATTGCTGACCACCGCGGTCGGGCTCGCTGTCGCGATGCCAACCGCACTTGTGCTCAGCTGGTTCGAAGGCCGCATGGATGCCGAGCGTATCACTGCCGAGCGCGCCATTGCCACCATCCTGCACCCCAATGGCCGGACCCCGGTCGAAACCGATGCGGCCCAGGGCGCATTGACCCGTGCGTAAGCGGCGAGAGCGGCGGCGGCTGTCACTGACATCCTTGATTGATGTCATCTTCCTGCTGTTACTTTTCTTCATGCTGTCTTCGACCTTCTCGCGCTTTGCCGAGGTCGAGATCGCAGCAGCGGGGGGCGGTGGCACATCGACGTCCGAGACGCCGCCGATGTTCCTGCGCCTTGCGGCGGAGACGCTGAGCCTGAACGGGCAGGCACAATCGCTGGAAACCTTGCCCGACGCGTTTGACCCGCCGCAGGCTGAGGCGGCGGCAACACCCGTCCTCATCAGCCTTCAGGACGACGTCAACGCGCAGCGCCTTGCGGATCTGTTGATCGTTCTGCGCGGGGTGGGCGGCTTGCAGGTCACGGTGCTGGGCTCATGATCAGACGCAAGCGACAGAAGACGGTCCGGGAACCCACCATCGCGCTCATCAACGTGGTGTTCCTCATGCTCGTGTTCTTCATGGTAGCCGGGACGGTGGCGCAGCCATTGGACGGCGATCTGCAACTTGTGCAAACTGCCGATCTTGAGGGCCGCGCGCCCCCTGATGCGTTGATCGTTCATCCCGACGGCACGCTCAGTTACCAAGGCCAGCCGATTGCCGACGCGGCGGCCTTCTATGCCAGCCAGCCCGACGAGGAACGCGACATTATCCGCATCGTGCCGGACCGCGATCTGCCTGCCGCGCAATTGGTTGCAGTGGCCGGAGAACTGCGCGGCCTGGGTGCGAAAAGCGTACTGCTTGTCACCGAAAGGGGGGTGAAGTGATGCTGACCTCCTCGCGGCCCGTGAAGATGATCGCCCTTGCCTCGGCCTGCGCGGTTCATGCGGCGATTCTATGGTCGTATTTCGGCACATTGGAAATCGAGATGGAGGGTGCTGCCGGGTCGGTCGAAGCCAGCCTTGGCAACAGTTTTGCCGACATGGCCCAGGGCAGCATTGCCGCCGAAGAGGTCGAGGAAGTGACCGAAGCTGTCACACCGGAGGAACTGGCAGAGGTCAATCCGCCCGACCCCACCGAAGTGGTGACCCCGGAGGCCGCCGTGACACCGGAGCCGCAGACCGTGACACCGGAGACCCAGGCGATGGAGGTCCCCGAAACGCCGCTGCCGCAGGTCGCGCCGGTACCCGCCGAAGTGCCGCAGGTGACGGTGGCCGAGACACCGCCGGAGCCTACGCCGGATGCGCCGCAGCCCGAGGTGACCGAGGTCATCGAGGCCGAGGATGAGCGCATGGTGACAACATCCTTGCGTCCGAAACCGCGCAGCAAGGAATTCGAAAAGCGTGTGACGCCCAAGAAGAAGGTGGCCAAGGCCGAGCCCAACAAGGCCGCACAGCCCCGCGGCAACGCCCAGCAGAACGCAACCACGGGATCGAATTCGGCTTCGTCCACGCAGAAACAGCAGGTGGCGAGTGTCGGTTCCTCGCGCAAGCAGGAGGCCGGCAACGCAGCGGCTAGCAACTACCCGGGCAAGGTGATGAAGAAGATATCGCGCGTGCCAAAGCCCCGTGTCGGAAGCAAGGGCACGTCTGTCGTGGCCTTCACCATCGCGCCGGGTGGGGCGCTTTCGGCGATTTCGCTGGCCCGGAGTTCCGGATCGCCCAAACTGGATCAGGCGGCCCTGCGGGTGGTGCGCAAGGCCGCGCCGTTTCCGCCGCCACCGGCGGGCGCGCGCCGCAGTTTTTCGATCAACATCAAGGGCCGCTGACGCGCTGTCGCAAAAAAGGCGCGGCCCCGTTACAGACCGCGCCTCAGGCAGACGCCCTCTTCCTTGCTCTCAGAACGTCTTGGCCAGGGTAAACTTGAAATTCCGTCCCGGAGATGGCCGCGTGGACAGCCGGGGTTCGTATTGCTTGTCGAACACATTCTCGACCCCGATGCGGAACTCGGTGTCTTTCCAGACGCCGTTCCGAGGGGCAATCGTGGCCCGCAGGTTGTGGATCACGAAGCTGGAACTGCGGGTGCCGTTGATCTCGATCGCGTCATTGGCAACCACCTCCCAGCTCAGGTCATAGGTGTCGGCAATCCGCTTGCCCACGGTCAGCCGCAGGCTGTCCGCCGCCTGGTTGCGCCAGTCCTGCCTGACCTGGGCGGCGGTTGTCTCCTCGCCATCGGTGATGTTGGCATTCACATCGAAGTAAAGGCCGTTCTGCATCGCGTAGGAGCCTTCAAATTCGATCCCGCGGGTCTTGATATTGTCGAGCGGGACAAAGACGGGCGGCCCGAACGGTGCCGTATTGACGACAAACGAGGTCACGTCCCAGAGCTCGGTCTCATAGAGGTTGACCTTGAGCGCGAGCTTGTCGCCCGACCGGAATGCGCCGGTTTTCTCGTAGGAGGCGCCGATCTCGTAAGTTCTTGATTTCTCGCTCTCTTCGATCCGTGCAAGATTGTCCAGATCGTCGATCGGCGGCAGAACTTCGGTATAAGCGGCGCTGCCGAAGATGGCGAAACCGTTTGCGAACGCATAGCGGAGCGAAACGCCCCCCATCAGCGCCTCGTCGGTGAACCGGCCATTATTCGGTGCGGTCGAGCCCTGGATTTCGGACGTTTCATAGCGGATTGCCGGCGTGACGGTGAATGCGTCGCTGAACGACATTTCGTTGACCGCGAAGATCGCCCAGCGATGATCGTCACCGCCCGGCGCCGAGGAGGCGTCCAGCCGTTCGCGCTGGATATACTCGACACCGGCCACAAGGTCATGCCCGACGCCACCGGTGTCAAACAACGCCCGGTTCTTCAGGGTCACGGTGGTGGTTTCATACCGATGATCCGCATCAAGCAACGGAATGGGCGGCGAAAACGGCGTCGGGGTCTGCTCGATCTCTTCGTTGGCGTAGGAAACCTGGAATGTCAGGTCGATCAGGTCGTTATCCGACGGGTTGAACCCGTATCTGACCATGGCGGTTTCGCTCGTCACATCGCGGTCGACATTGCCGAAACCGACACCGAGGCCAAACGTGTCGTAGGGGACATCGAACTGTGTTGAGCGGGTGCGGGTATACGATGCGGTCAGTGAATGGGCGTCATCCTCGCCAAAGGTCAATTTGCCCTTGAGCAGGTATGAGGGGTCATCGACGCCCCCGCCTGCCGGGTTGATCGGCTGACCCCGGCCGTCTTCCTGAATGCCGAGGTGACGCTCGGTGTAGTTCACGAGAAATTCGAGTTTTTCGGTGGGTTGCCACGCCAGGATGCTCGAACTGGTGATGCCCTCGCCGTTGGTCTGAAACTCCAGCGTTTGGCGAAACCGTAGCCCAACCTCACCGCCGGTGAAATCCGAGGCATCCTTGGTCTCCAGGCGAACCACCCCGCCGACCACGCCGGAGCCATATTCGAATGACCCCACGGTGCCGCGGATGACCTCGACCTCCTTGTAAAGCGCCGGGTCGGTGAAGAGCTGGTTGCCGATCCGGTACAGCTCTTCGCTGCCACGGGTGACACCATCAACCTGGATCAGTACTTTCTGATCGGTGCCGAAGGTGTCGTTGGCGCCATAGCCACGGATGTTGATCCCCGACCCCTGGGCGGTGGCGCCGTTCACCAGGGAGACGCCCGGGACCGAGTCGATCAGCTCCGCCACCGTGCCGGCCTGCCGGTCGTCGATCTCGGTCTGATCGATCTCGGTGATGGCCGTGGCGGTATCGGTGCGCAACTCCCGTTTGCTTTCGCCCAGGGTGATCGTGCCCAGGAATTCGCCCTCACCCTCCTGCTGCGCCATGAGGGGCAGGGACGTGCCCGTCAACAGGCAAAGGCTTGTCGTCCCCAGCACGGCCAGGCGTGCTTTCCGCGTCATCAACATGTGTTCTGTCCTCGCAAATCATCGTGATACCGATTTGCTTGCTGGATGCTGGCGCGGTCTTTTTTGCTCCCAATTTAGGGGCGTTAACTTTTATTGACTTGTGCGGCCCTAAGGAATCATACTAAAAGAGTCAAGAATTTTAACGCTGAACTCCCGGCGTTGCCTCAGCCACATCTGCGTATCCGGATGAAGCCATCATTTTTCTCTGAAAGAGGGTGCTATGGCTGAAACCGCAATCCTGGGTGCCGAAGAAATCCGAGCCGCCAAATCTGAAAACCTCAAGCTGCGGGCGCGTGACCTTGCCGACAAGCTGAAGATCAGCGAGGCCGAACTGGTCGCGGCCGATTGCGGTAAGGGGGTGACGCGGGTCGATCCGCATCCCGACCGGATCATGTGGGCCGCACAGATCCTGGGGGAGGTGATGGCGCTCACCCGCAACGATAGCTGCGTGCACGAGAAGGTGGGAATCTACGACAACTACCACCCCGGCGCCCATGCGGCGATGGTCCTGACCGACGATATCGACCTGCGGATTTTCCCGTCACACTGGAAACACGCCTTCATGGTCGAGGCCCCCACGGATGCAGGCACGCGCCGCAGTCTTCAGGTTTTTGATGCCGCGGGCGACGCGGTACACAAGATTTTCCTGCGCGATGCGTCGAACCACCTTGCGTGGCAGGACCTGCGCCATGATCTGCAACTGGCGGATCAGTCACCCGAGTTGGAGGTTGACCCGCGCAAGCCGCCCGAAGCGCCGAAATCCGATGCAGGCAAGGCCGAAATCCTGCGCAAGGAATGGAAGCGGATGACTGACACGCACCAGTTCCTGCGCCTGACCTCCAAGCTCAAGATGAACCGCCTTGGGGCCTACCGCGTCGCAGGCGCGCCCTTTGTCCGTGCCGTGGAACCGGCCGCGGTCAACCTGGCGCTCAAGCAACTGGCCGAGGACGGGACCGAGGTAATGGTGTTTGTCGGCAACCGGGGCTGCATCCAGATCCACCAGGGGCCGATCGTGACGCTCAAGGAGATGGGACCCTGGCAGAACGTGCTCGACCCGGGCTTCAATCTGCATCTGCGCCTCGATCACATTGCCGAGGTCTGGGCCGTCGACAAACCGACGCAGCGCGGCGCGGCGGTTTCGCTAGAGGCGTTCAATGACAGGGGTGGTCTGATATTCCAGATGTTTGGCGTCGGCAAGGAAGGCCGCGACAGCCGCCCGGCCTGGCGGGACTTGGTGGCGGGTCTACCCGACCTCAAAACACGGGAGTTCCAGGAATGAAGGCGTGCAAAACTGCGGGTCTCGTACCCGCCATTATGATGTCCTTCATGGGTGCGGCCATCGCCGTCGCGGTGTCGAACACGCAAGCCCAGAGCGGCGACAACCCCCATGCTGAGATTCTCAGCATCGGCGGATCGGTGACCGAAATCGTCTATGCGCTTGGTCAGGAACACAGGCTGGTGGCCCGCGACACCACCTCCGTCTATCCGCCTGAGGCGCATGACCTGCCGGATGTGGGGTATATGCGCGCGCTCTCTCCCGAGGGTGTTCTGGCGGTCGATCCGGCGATGATCCTCTCCGAAGAGGGCGCCGGACCGCCCGAGACCATCGACGTGCTGAAATCGGCGGATATCCCCTTTATCACCGTCCCGCTGGTGCGTGACGGCGCCGGGATCGCACAGAAGATCCGCGTTGTCGGTCACGCCCTTGGCGTGTCGGAGGAGGCGGACGCCCTTGCCGAAGACGTTCAATCAAAAATGGACGCCGCCCGGGAGCGGGCATCTGAAATGGCCGGTACCGAGCGAAAGCGTGTGCTCTTTGTCCTGAGCACCCAAGGTGGGCGTATTCTCGCCTCGGGCTCTGACACCGCCGCGGATGCCATCATCAGGCTTGCCGGGGCCGACAACGCCGTGACCGAGTTCGAAGGGTATAAACCCATGACCGATGAAGCCGTCAGCCGTGCACAGCCGGACGTGATCCTGATGATGGATCGCACGGATGATCATGGCGCGGACAACCGGACGCTCTTTTCGATGCCCGCGCTGAGCCCGACGCCCGCGGCAAGGAACGACGCCGTGGTTCGGATGAACGGTCTTTACCTGCTTGGTTTCGGCCCGCGCACCGCGGAGGCCGTGACCGAGCTGAGCGAAACACTCTACACGCCCTGAGCGATGGTTCAGGTCTGCGAGATCGACATGCGCGCGCCATCCCGGGATCGGTCCCTGCTGGCCCGGCGCGCGCATCTGTGGCTGGCGCTGTTCCTCGCGGCGTCTTGCGTCGCAAGTCTTGCCATCGGCGCGTCGGGCACATCCCTCTGGTCGGCGCTTGGCCGTTTGATTGCCGGTGAGCCGCTGACACAGATGGAGAGGGTGGTGCTTTGGGACATCCGCCTGCCGCGCATGGTCCTTGGTGTGCTGGTCGGTGCGGCGCTGGCGGTGTCTGGCACCGTCCTGCAGGGGCTCTTCCGGAACCCGCTGGCCGATCCGGGGATCGTCGGGATCACCGCGGGGGCCAGTCTCGGCGCGATCAGCGCGATTGTCTTCGGCGCCAGCCTGCCCCTGGCCCTGCGCAGCAGCATCGGCATGTACCTGATCCCGTTGCTCGCCTGCCTCGGCAGTTGGGTGTCGGTTTTGCTTCTGTACTCGGTCTCGACTCGCAATGGTCGCACGTCGGTCGCGACGATGCTTCTGGCGGGGATCGCGCTGGCCGCCCTGGCGGGGGCGTTGGTCGGCGTGATGATCTACGTTGCGGACGATCAGCAGCTGCGTGACCTGACATTCTGGCAGCTTGGATCGCTTGGCGGCGCGACCTGGACCAAGATTGCCACCGCAGGCCCCATCATCGGCGTGGCGGTGATCGGCGCGGTGACGCTGGGCGCCTCTCTCAACGGGATTGCCCTGGGCGAAGCGACGGCATTGCATCTTGGCATCCCGGTCCAGCGCGCCAAGAACCTCGCCATTCTGGCGGTGGCCGCGGCCACCGGTGCCGCGGTGGCGGTCTCGGGCGGGATCGGGTTCGTCGGCATCGTCGTGCCGCACCTGCTCAGGCTTGCAACCGGCCCGGATCACAAACCGCTTCTCGTGAATGCGGCGCTTCTGGGCGGTGGGCTTCTGATCTGGGCGGATGTGCTGTCGCGGGTGGTGATCGCCCCGGCTGAACTGCCCATCGGGATTGTCACGGCCATCCTTGGCGCACCGGTTTTCCTCTGGATCCTGCTGCGCCGCCGGGGGCTTGTGGATCTATGAGTTTGCAGGCGCAGGATATTGACCTCACCATCGGCGGAAAACGCATCCTCAGGGGGGTGGACTTCACCGCCCGGCCCGGAGAGGTGACCGCCATCGTGGGGCCGAACGGGTCGGGCAAGACCAGCCTCTTGCGGGTCATGACCGGGGAGACCGAGGCAGGCGGCGCGACCCATCTGAACGGTCTTCTGGTGACGCGCCGCAACGCACCGCAGCTTGCAGCGATCAGGGGGGTGCTGCCGCAGGCGTCGCGACTGGCCTTTCCATTTCAGGCCCTTGAAGTGGTGCGCGTGGGCCATCAGGCCGGCCCCCATGGCGCCGATCCCGACGTGCCCCACCAAGCCCTGCGGGCGGTCGGGTTGCCGGGGTTCGAACACCGTTTCTACCAGGACCTTTCCGGCGGCGAGCAGCAGCGGGTGCAACTGGCGCGGGTCTTGGCCCAGATATGGAAACCGGTGCGGGGCGGGCAGCCGTGCTGGCTCTTTCTGGATGAACCGGTCGCAAGCCTCGATATCGGTCACCAGCTTGGCATCATGAACCTAGCGCGGGATTTCGCCCAACGTGGCGGGGGCGTCGTGGCGGTCATGCACGACCTCAACCTAACAGCCATGTTCGCCGACAAGGTCGCCATCATGAAAGAAGGCGCGTTTATCGCCGCAGGGACCCCGTCTTCGGTCTTCGACGACGCGAGACTTTCGGACGCCTATGGCTGCGATCTGCGGATCAACAAACGCCCCGACGCGGGAATGCCTTTCATCCTGCCGCAAACTGCCGGCGGTTGAAACGCGATTGCGGGTCGGGTTCTGCGCGGCAATACCCGGGCGGTAGGGGAGGCGCTTGCCCATTGTTTTCGCCCGTCCCCGTGATGAGATCCGATTCTCCGTCGCGCGCAGGATTGCCGGCACCTTTCACTGCGCAAGACTCCTTGTTACATTGGGACAGGATGGCCGGAAGGCCACAGGCCTGAAACCCCCTGTGGCGCTGTTGACAAGCTATCGGCAACCGCCTATACGCCCCCTCATCCGGCCAAGGGGGTCGCCCCGGCAGCCGAAATCAAAATTGAGATGGTCAAGATCCGGGCCGATTGTTGCGCCCCGATCCTCTGAATAGCCAGCCGCGTCGTTTACCTCGGAATGGAAACGATTGCGGCGTTTGCGCTTTGCGGACGCGTGAGGGGCAAAAACAGAATGAACCCGCATGGGGGCCCCCATGCAGAAAGATATGTTGAGAGACGGGAAGAGACCGGAATGCCAACGATCCAACAGCTGATCCGCAAACCGCGGCAGCCGAAAGTAAGAACGCAAAAATCGCAGCACCTGCAAGGGTGCCCGCAAAAACGTGGCGTTTGCACGCGCGTTTACACCACCACACCGAAGAAGCCGAACTCGGCCATGCGGAAGGTTGCCAAGGTGCGCCTGACCAATGGCTTTGAGGTCATCAGCTACATCCCGGGCGAAAGCCACAACCTTCAGGAACACTCGGTTGTCCTGATCCGTGGCGGCCGTGTGAAAGACCTTCCCGGTGTGCGCTACCACATCCTTCGCGGTGTTCTGGATACCCAGGGCGTCAAAGACCGTAAGCAACGCCGTTCGAAATACGGCGCCAAGCGTCCTAAGTAAGGAGTCACGAGCATGTCACGTCGTCACGCCGCAGAAAAACGCGAAGTCTTGCCCGACGCCAAGTTCGGCGATCTGGTTCTGACCAAATTCATGAACAACCTGATGATCGACGGCAAGAAGTCGGTCGCAGAGAAAATCGTCTACAACGCGCTCGACCGCGTTGAGGACAAGATCAAGCGTGCGCCGTTGGAAGTTTTCCACGAGGCGCTCGACAACATCCAGCCGTCGGTCGAGGTTCGCTCGCGCCGTGTGGGTGGTGCCACGTACCAGGTTCCCGTCGAAGTGCGCCCCGAGCGCCGTCAGGCCCTGGCGATCCGCTGGTTGATTTCGGCCAGCCGCAGCCGCAACGAAAACACCATGGAAGAGCGCCTTGCCGGTGAACTTCTGGATGCGGTTCAGTCGCGCGGTTCCGCCGTGAAGAAACGCGAAGACACCCACAAGATGGCCGAGGCGAACAAAGCCTTCAGCCACTACCGCTGGTAAAAACTCAGAGGCAAGAAACCAATGGCACGCGATTATCCGCTCGACCGCTACCGCAACTTCGGCATCATGGCCCATATCGACGCAGGCAAGACCACCTGCTCGGAACGGATCCTGTACTACACCGGCAAATCCCACAACATTGGCGAGGTGCACGATGGTGCGGCCACCATGGACTGGATGGAGCAGGAGCAGGAACGCGGGATCACCATCACCTCGGCTGCGACCACCACCTTCTGGGAGCGCACCGAAGACGGTCAGACCGCCGACACCCCCAAGCACCGCCTGAACATCATCGACACCCCCGGCCACGTGGATTTCACCATCGAGGTTGAGCGTTCGCTGGCCGTTCTCGACGGTGCCGTCTGTGTTCTGGACGCTAACGCTGGTGTTGAGCCGCAAACCGAAACCGTTTGGCGTCAGGCTGACCGTTACAAGGTGCCGCGGATGGTCTTCGTCAACAAGATGGACAAGATCGGTGCCGATTTCTTCAACTGCGTGAAGATGATCGAAGACCGCACCGGCGCGCGTGCCGTTCCCGTCGGTATCCCGATCGGCGCGGAAACCGAGCTGGAAGGCCTGGTTGACCTCGTAACCATGGAAGAGTGGCTGTGGCAAGGCGAAGATCTGGGCGCGTCCTGGGTCAAGGCGCCGATCCGCGACAGTCTGAAGGACATGGCCGACGAATGGCGCGGCAAGATGATCGAAGCGGCCGTCGAAGAAGACGACGACGCGATGATGGAATACCTGGAAGGCAACGAGCCCGACGTGCCGACCCTGCGCAAATTGCTGCGCAAGGGCACGCTGGCGCTGCATTTCGTGCCGGTCCTCGGTGGTTCCGCGTTCAAAAATAAAGGTGTGCAGCCGCTCCTGAACGCCGTGATCGACTACCTGCCCAGCCCGCTGGACGTTGTCGACTACATGGGCTTCAAACCCGGTGACGAAAGCGAAGAGCGTAACATCGCCCGCCGTGCGGATGATGACATGGCGTTCTCGGCGCTGGCGTTCAAAATCATGAACGACCCGTTTGTCGGCTCGCTGACCTTTACCCGCATCTATTCGGGCGTCCTGAACAAGGGCGACACGCTTCTGAACTCGACCAAGGGCAAGAAAGAGCGCGTTGGCCGGATGATGATGATGCACTCCAACAACCGCGAGGAAATCACCGAAGCGTTTGCGGGCGACATCATCGCGCTGGCGGGTCTCAAGGACACCACGACCGGTGACACGCTTTGCGCGGTTAACGATCCGGTGGTTCTGGAAACCATGACCTTCCCCGATCCGGTGATCGAGATCGCGGTTGAGCCGAAAACCAAGAACGACCAGGAGAAAATGTCCCAGGGTCTGGCCCGTCTGGCCGCCGAAGACCCGTCCTTCCGTGTCGAGACCGATCTTGAAAGCGGTCAGACCATCATGAAGGGCATGGGCGAACTTCACCTGGACATCCTGGTGGACCGCCTGAAGCGCGAATTCAAGGTTGAGGCCAACATCGGTGCGCCACAGGTGGCCTACCGTGAGACCATCGGTCATGAGGTTGAGCATACCTACACCCACAAGAAGCAGTCGGGTGGTTCGGGTCAGTTCGCCGAGGTCAAGATGATCATCTCGCCGACCGAGGCGGGCGAAGGCTATTCCTTCGAGAGCCGCATCGTTGGTGGTGCCGTTCCCAAGGAATACATCCCGGGTGTTGAAAAAGGCATCGAGAGCGTCATGGATAGCGGCCCGCTGGCCGGCTTCCCCGTAATCGACTTCAAGGTCGCCCTGATCGACGGTAAGTTCCACGATGTGGACTCGAGCGTCATGGCGTTCGAAATCGCGGCGCGGATGGGCATGCGCGAAGGTCTGAAGAAGGCCGGTGCGAAACTGCTTGAGCCGATCATGAAGGTCGAAGTGATCACGCCGGAAGAGTATACCGGTGGCATCATCGGTGACCTCACCAGCCGTCGCGGCCAGGTCTCGGGTCAGGAACCGCGCGGCAACGCGATCGCGATCGACGCAAACGTGCCGCTGGCCAACATGTTCGGCTACATCAACACGCTGCGTTCGATGTCCTCGGGCCGCGCCCAGTTCACAATGCAGTTCTCGCATTACGATCCGGTGCCGTCGAACATCTCGGAAGAGATCCAGGCGAAATACGCTTAATCAGGGTACGTTATGTTTAGCCGTAGAACATTCATCGCTTTGGCCGTTGCGGTCTTGGTCTCGGGCTGTGATGTGCCCGAGGTCGAGACCTATTCGCCCTATGCGATCCGGAATGTGACGGTTGATACGTCGCGTTTTGCAGGCTTTACCGGCACGCTCAGCGAATACTCGAACGACGTCGTTGCACGGGATATTCGGGCGGCTCTCCTGAAGTCATTCAATGAGTTGGAACAGGGTAGCCGTCCGGTGAACGTACATTTTTCATTGCAGGACATGAAAGTGCGTTCGCTCGGCGAATCCATTCTTGGAAACGCTCGGAACGAGGTGAGCGGCGCATTTGTTGTCAAAGATGCGGGATCCGGGAAAACGGTTTCGGAAGGTACGCTGAAATTCACTGGAGCCTCCAAAGGAGAGGGCTCTGCGCCCCTGATCGACCAGTATACCAAGCCCCGGAGACAATTGCAGTATTCCGGCCTGATCGAAGAATTCGCCGAACAGGCGAGTGAGAAAATTTTCTTGCGCCACAGAAAAGTTGGCGCTGAATGACCCAGAACACGGAAAACAAACAGCACCCGTAGGATCAGATGGCGGGGTGAGACACGCCATTCGAATGAAGATAAGGAGGCCATCATGGCAAAGGAAAAGTTTGATCGTTCTAAACCGCATGTGAACATCGGGACCATTGGTCACGTGGATCACGGCAAGACGACGCTGACGGCGGCGATTACCAAGTATTTTGGTGATTTCAAGGCCTATGACCAGATCGACGGCGCGCCCGAGGAGAAAGCCCGCGGGATCACGATTTCGACGGCCCACGTGGAATACGAGACCGACAGCCGTCACTATGCCCACGTCGACTGCCCCGGCCACGCGGACTACGTCAAGAACATGATCACCGGTGCGGCGCAGATGGACGGCGCGATCCTGGTGGTGAACGCGGCCGATGGCCCGATGCCCCAGACCCGCGAGCACATCCTGCTGGGCCGTCAGGTCGGCATCCCCTACATCGTTGTTTACATGAACAAAGTTGACCAGGTGGACGATGACGAGCTGCTGGAACTGGTGGAAATGGAAATCCGCGAGCTCCTGAGCTCGTATGAATTCCCCGGCGACGACATTCCCGTGATCCCGGGCTCGGCCCTGGCCGCGATGGAAGGTCGTGACGAGGCGATCGGCGAAGAGTCGATCAAGAAGCTGATGGCCGCCGTTGACGAATACATCCCGACGCCGGCGCGCGCCGTGGATCAGCCGTTCCTGATGCCGGTCGAAGACGTGTTCTCGATCTCGGGCCGCGGTACGGTTGTGACCGGCCGGGTTGAGCGCGGTGTGATCAACGTGGGCGACGAGATCGAAATCGTCGGCATCCGCGACACCAAGAAGACCACCTGCACCGGCGTTGAAATGTTCCGCAAGCTGCTGGACCGCGGTGAAGCGGGCGACAACATCGGCGCGCTGCTGCGCGGTATCGACCGTGACGGCGTTGAGCGTGGTCAGGTTCTGTGCAAGCCGGGTTCGGTGACGCCGCACACCAAGTTCGAAGCCGAAGCCTATATCCTCACCAAAGAGGAAGGGGGCCGTCACACGCCGTTCTTCGCGAACTACCGCCCGCAGTTCTACTTCCGGACCACCGACGTGACCGGCACGGTTGAGCTGCCCTCGGGCACCGAGATGGTGATGCCGGGCGACAACCTGAAGTTCACCGTCGAGCTGATCGCACCGATCGCAATGGAAGACGGCCTGCGCTTCGCCATCCGCGAAGGCGGCCGCACCGTCGGCGCAGGCGTCGTCGCCAAAATTATCGAATAATCCCAAAAGGCGCTCCGGGCCAACCCGGGGCGCAGGGTTCGACGAGGGGGGCCGGGTGGTCCGGCCTTCCTCCTATCAACTCCAACGCCTTGAAAGGCTAAGACAATGCAAAGCCAAAATATTCGCATCCGGCTGAAAGCGTTTGACTATCGTGTACTGGACGCCAGCACACAAGAGATCGTCAACACCGCGAAACGCACCGGTGCCGACGTTCGGGGGCCGATCCCGCTGCCGAACAAGATCGAGAAATTCACCGTTCTGCGTGGTCCCCACGTGAACAAGAAATCCCGCGATCAGTTCGAGATCCGCACGCATAAGCGTCTGCTGGACATCGTTGATCCCACACCGCAGACCGTGGACGCGCTGATGAAGCTCGACCTGGCCGCCGGTGTTGACGTTCAGATTTCGGTCTAAGGAGGGCACTAGGATATGTTGCGCTCTGGTGTAATCGCAAAGAAAGTCGGCATGACCCGGCTTTTCATGGAAGACGGACGGCAGGTGCCGGTTACCGTTCTCCAATTGGACAAACTGCAGGTTGTCGCACAACGCACCCCCGAGGCCCACGGCTATGCCGCGGTGCAACTGGGCGCGGGTACGGCCAAGGCCAAGCGGACCTCGAAAGCCATGCGTGGCCATTTCGCCGCCGCCAAGGTCGAGCCCAAGCGCAAGGTCGCGGAATTCCGCGTGGCGCCTGAGGCGATGATCGAAGTGGGTGAAGAGATCACCGCGAACCATTACTTCGAAGGTCAGTTCGTAGACGTCTGCGGCACCTCGATCGGTAAGGGTTTTGCCGGTGCCATGAAACGCCACAACTTCGGTGGTCTGCGCGCCTCGCACGGTGTGTCGATCAGCCACCGTTCGCACGGCTCGACCGGTCAGTGTCAGGATCCGGGCAAGGTCTTCAAAGGCAAGAAGATGGCTGGCCATATGGGTGCTGCACGGGTGACCACGCAGAACCTGCAAGTGGTCAAGACCGATGCCGATCGTGGTCTCATCATGATCAAAGGCGCGGTGCCGGGCTCCAAAGGTGGCTGGGTCACCGTCAAGGATGCGGTGAAAAAGCCGTTCCCTGAGAATGCCATTCTGCCTGCGGGTCTGAAATCCATGGCCGAAGAAGCCGCGAAACTGGCCGAAGAAGCTGCCGCCGCTGCTGCTGCCGAAGCCGAAGCTGCCGCAGCCGCCGCCGCAGAGGCCGAACAGGCCGCTCTGGAAGCTGCCGAGGCCGAAGAGGCGAAGGTCGATCAAGTTGCTGAAGCCGAAGCGGCCGAAGCCGAGAAGAAGGAAGGCGAAGAATGAAACTCGACGTGATCAAACTGGACGGCAAGAAGGCCGGCTCGGTCGATCTGGGCGAAGAAATCTTCGGCCTGGAGCCGCGCGCGGACATCCTTCACCGTGTCGTCCGCTGGCAGCGCAACAAGGCGCAGGCCGGTACGCACAAAGTCAAGACCCGGTCCGAGACATCGTACTCGACCAAGAAGATCTATCGCCAGAAGGGCACCGGTGGCGCACGCCATGGTGACCGCAACGCGCCGATCTTCCGCAAGGGTGGTATCTACAAGGGCCCGACACCGCGCAGCCACGCGCATGATCTGCCCAAGAAGGTCCGCCTGCTGGGTCTGAAACACGCCCTTTCCGCCAAGGTCAAAGCTGGCGAGCTGGTCGTGATCGACGAAGCCTCGTCGAACGGCAAGACCGCGGCCCTAGCCAAGCAGGTCAAGGACCTGGGCTGGAAGCGCGCGCTGATCATCGATGGCGCCGAGGTGAATGCAGATTTCGCCAAGGCCGCCCGTAACATCGACGGTCTGGACGTGCTGCCGACCATGGGCGCAAACGTATATGACATCCTCAAGCGTGACACCCTGGTGATCACCAAGGCAGGTGTCGAAGCACTGGAGGCTCGGTTGAAATGAGCGCGAAGGCAGAACATTACGACGTGATCCGCAAGCCGGTCATCACCGAGAAGGCCACCATGGCGTCGGAAAACGGCGCGGTTGTCTTTGAAGTGGCGATGGACAGCAACAAGCCGCAGATCAAGGAGGCCGTCGAGGCGCTCTTTGGTGTGAAGGTCAAAGCTGTCAACACCACGATCACCAAGGGTAAGGTCAAACGGTTCCGTGGCTCGCTTGGCCGCCGCAACCACATCAAGAAGGCCTACGTGACCCTGGAAGAGGGCAACACGATCGACGTGACCACCGGTCTTTGATTGGCTCCTCAATCTATAGAATGAAAGCCCGGTCACGAAGGTGACCGGGTTTTTTGTGAGAGATACAACAATTCGTGCTAGTCTTGAATTCTGATCTCAGGCGGCTGGGTGTCAGAATTCGATTTGAAAGGAGTAGATAATGAAGGATTGTGGTATTTGCGGAGGTACCGGGGAACGGTTAACTGGCAGGACAGATACGCCATCAGAAACGTGCTACAATTGCAGTGGTTCGGGAAAAGTCAACGACAATAACATCTACAAGTCCACTTCTAGTGGAACTTGTTTTTCCGGTGGAACACCTGTTTTGACCGCAAATGCAGTGTGGACAGCTATTTCAGACGTCCAATCCGGAGATGATGTTCTAACTCTGGGTCAGGCTGGTGAGATGGTGACAGCGCCGGTGAAGAAAAGGGTTTGCTATTCTACTGGGCGTATCTGGAAGATCACTACAGAACTAAACAGTCATCCAATTAAAACAACAGCGTGGCATGCATTTGCCACAAGTTCTGGTAGGTGTAGCGCTTGGAGATTGAGGGCAGGAATGTGTCTGCTGCATGCGGATGGAACGGGTAAACTGGCCCACGATAGAGTTATCTCTGTAGAAAGGACTGCTCTTTTCGAACCAGTATACAATCTAATCGTAAGCAATGAATTCAGCTTCATCGCGCAAGGCGTCTTAGCATACAGTTTTGGGGTATTGGGTAAAGAACGAGAGCGGTTTCACAAGTTGTGTGATCGCTTCACTAGACCGCGCGTTATACTTGGCCCTCAGGTCGCCGCGAGATAAGCAGACTGCCCGTCACGCCGGAGGCGTGACAGATAGATAGCGG
This sequence comes from Roseovarius sp. MMSF_3359, assembly GCF_030733385.1. Lineage (GTDB taxonomy): Bacteria > Pseudomonadota > Alphaproteobacteria > Rhodobacterales > Rhodobacteraceae > Roseovarius. The sequence continues at coordinate 368,784 of NZ_JASHJC010000001.1, forward strand.
CGCAACTTTGGTGCGACTCGCTAGCAATTGGGTGGGGTAAGTGCTGCGATCTGAGGGTTTTCGGTTTTGGCTGGGATAAAGTGCGTTGAACCAGCGTTGCATCGCCATCCCGCGGTCTGGCTAGCGCGCGGCTTTAGGGCAGGGAGGCCATATGCACAGAAGGCCAGGATTTCTTGGCGCTGAGGCTTGACCCGGCAGTCTGTCTCTCGTAAACGACCCCATCGGTAGGCCCCGGATTCGTCCGGGGCTTGCGTTTTCGTTCGCAAGAACACGAAATAGCCGGGGACCTTCGGGGCCCTATAACCCGGGCGGAATATCCGCCCAATCACATAGGTGGGGCAGGACCCTGCCGTTTGCTAAACGGAAGACAGAAAGCATGGCACTCAAGTCGTATAAGCCAACGACGCCGGGCCAGCGCGGGCTGGTGCTGATCGACCGTTCGGAGCTGTGGAAAGGACGCCCCGTCAAAGCCCTCACCGAGGGTCTGACGAAATCGGGTGGCCGGAACAACACCGGACGTATCACATCACGCCGACGTGGTGGCGGGGCAAAACGCCTCTACCGGATCGTTGATTTCAAACGCAACAAATTCGACGTGGCGGCCACCGTCGAGCGGATCGAATATGACCCGAACCGGACCGCCTTCATCGCGCTCGTCAACTATGACGACGGCGAAAAAGCGTATATCCTGGCGCCGCAGCGTCTGGCGATTGGTGACAAGGTCATCTCGTCGGCCAAGGCGGACATCAAGCCCGGTAACGCGATGCCCTTCTCGGGCCTGCCCATCGGTACCATCGTGCACAATATCGAACTGAAGCCCGGCAAGGGTGGTCAGATCGCCCGTGCCGCCGGTACCTACGCCCAGTTCGTCGGCCGCGATGGCGGCTACGCTCAGATCCGTCTGAGCTCGGGCGAGCTGCGCATGGTGCGTCAGGAGTGCATGGCCACCGTTGGTGCCGTGTCGAACCCCGACAATTCGAACCAGAACTACGGTAAAGCGGGCCGCATGCGCCACAAAGGCATCCGTCCGTCGGTTCGTGGTGTCGTGATGAACCCGATCGACCACCCCCACGGTGGTGGTGAGGGCCGCACATCGGGTGGTCGTCACCCGGTCACGCCCTGGGGCAAACCCACCAAGGGCGCACGCACCCGCAACAAGAACAAGGCGTCGCAGAAGCTTATCATCCGCTCGCGTCACGCCAAGAAGAAGGGCCGCTAACACATGGCACGTTCTGTATGGAAAGGCCCCTTTGTGGATGCTTATGTGCTGAAGAAAGCCGAAGCATCGCGCGAAAGCGGGCGTAACGAAGTCATCAAAATCTGGTCGCGCCGCTCGACGATCCTGCCCCAGTTCGTGGGCCTGACGTTTGGCGTCTACAACGGCAAGAAACATATCCCCGTCAACGTCAGCGAAGACATGATTGGTCAGAAGTTCGGCGAATACAGCCCGACTCGCACCTATTACGGTCATGCCGCCGACAAAAAAGCGAAGCGGAAGTAAGTCATGGGCAAGGAAAAGAACCCCCGCCGCGTGGCCGATAACGAAGCAATGGCAAAATTGCGCATGCTTCGCACCAGCCCGCAGAAACTGAACCTCCTGGCCGGGATGATCCGCGGCAAGAAGGTTGAAAAGGCGCTCAACGATCTGACGTTTTCGAACAAGCGGATCGCGGAAGACGTGAAGAAATGCCTTCAGTCGGCCATCGCCAATGCTGAAAACAACCACAACCTGGATGTGGACGAGCTGATCGTGGCCGAAGCCTATGTGGGCAAGAACCTGGTTATGAAGCGCGGTCGTCCGCGGGCCCGGGGCCGGTTTGGCGCGCTGCGCAAGCCGTTCTCGGAACTGACAATCAAGGTTCGTGAAATCGAGGAGCAAGCCTGATGGGTAACAAAGTAAATCCGATTGGCATGCGCCTGCAGGTGAACCGCACCTGGGACAGCCGCTGGTACGCCGACACCAAGGACTATGGCAATCTGCTGTTGGAAGACATCGCGATCCGCGAGTTTATCAACAAGGAATGCAAACAGGCCGGTGTCAGCCGCGTGATCATCGAACGCCCCCACAAGAAGTGCCGTGTGACCATTCACACCGCGCGTCCGGGTGTGATCATCGGCAAGAAAGGCGCCGATATCGAGGGTCTGCGTCGCAAGCTGGCCGCGATGACCGACAGCGAGTTGCACCTCAACATCGTTGAAGTGCGCAAGCCCGAGCTGGATGCCGCCCTCGTGGGTGAGAGCATCGCACAGCAGCTTGAGCGTCGTGTGTCGTTCCGTCGTGCCATGAAACGCGCGGTTCAGAACGCCATGCGCATGGGTGCCCTGGGCATCCGGGTCAACGTCGCGGGCCGCCTTGGCGGTGCCGAGATCGCCCGGACCGAATGGTACCGCGAGGGCCGCGTGCCCCTGCACACCCTGCGTGCTGACATCGATTATGCCAATGTCGAAGCCTCGACACCTTACGGCATCATCGGCATCAAGGTCTGGATCTTCAAGGGTGAGATCATGGAGCACGATCCGTCGGCCCGTGACCGCAAAGCCCAGGAACTCCAGGATGGTCCCGCGCCCCGTGGCGCCGGCGGCCGCCGCTAAGGAGGGAATGACATGCTACAACCAAAACGCACGAAATTCCGCAAGCAGTTCAAGGGCCGCATCCGCGGTGAAGCCAAGGGCGGGTCTGACCTGAACTTCGGCACCTATGGCCTGAAGGCGACCCAGCCCGAGCGCGTGACAGCGCGTCAGATCGAGGCGGCACGCCGTGCCATGACGCGTCACATGAAACGTCAGGGCCGTGTCTGGATCCGGATCTTCCCGGATGTGCCGGTCACCTCGAAGCCTACCGAAGTTCGGATGGGTAAGGGTAAAGGTTCTGTCGATTTCTGGGCGGCCAAGGTCAAACCCGGCCGGATCATGTTCGAAATCGACGGCGTAAGCGAAGGCATTGCGATGGAGGCCCTGCGCCTCGCCGCGATGAAACTGCCGCTGAAAACCCGCGTCGTGGTCCGCGAGGACTGGTAAACGGGCGGGGATCAAGCCCCTCACGAAGGAAACGAACCCCTGCCGAGATTTCGGCAGGGGTTTTTCTTTGGTGCAGATGTTCGGTTTAAGCCCAATGCGGACATTGCTCCCGCCCGGAATCAAGGTGCGCAGCACCGCCGGGCAGCGCCCGACCGCCCCATGGGCGGGCGCTCTATCGCCGTTACAATCCGAATGATTGTGGGAGGTACACGTCACCATAAAGTGCGATCAACATCTCTGGGGGCGCCCACCCGCGGTCGGGCGATACCCTCTGTTTCAATGGCGATTGAAGGACCGCTTTGTCCGCAACTTGGATCTTGTTTCGCCTCGCCAAACGCCTTTGCCTCAGGTAATGCTCGCGTCATGCCCAAGATAAATTCCCTCTTCGTTACCCGCCTCTATCGCGCTGCTTTGTCCGAGATGGGCGAGGCGCCTGATGCGTCCGAACTGGAGGCGTCCTGCTACTCGATTGCCGAAGATGACGAGGCGGGGCAGGCTTGGTGTGAGGAGAACGGGTACCCTGGTTACACCTCCTATGCCTCGCTCACCGATCTGGGGTGGCGGTTTCCGATCTTTGCGGTTTTGGTGAAACTCCTAGATAAGCACGTCGCGGCATTTGCCGAAGATCTGGAATTTGATCTCGACGGGCGGGAGCTCAAGTTGGAAGACATCTGGATCAACATCCTGCCCGAAGGCGGCAGCCACGCCAGCCATATCCACCCGCATTCAGTCATCTCGGGCACAACCTACGTGGCCATGCCCGACGGCGCGAGTGCCTTGAAACTGGAAGATCCCCGCTCCGCCATGATGATGGCCGCCCCCGCGCGCCACAAAGACGCGCGGGAGGAAATGCGCTCGTTCATCTATGCCACTCCGAAGGTGGGGGATGTCCTCCTCTGGGAAAGCTGGCTCCGCCACGAGGTGCCGATGAACATGTCCGAAGAGGACCGGATCAGTGTGAGCTTCAATTACGGGTGGTCCTGACGTCTTTTGGGGCGCGTGCCTAAGGCACGAGCCACGCCCGACCCTCCCCAAGGGAGGGCGTTTTGCGACGTTTCGATTTAGAAAGATGTTGCGGCTCTTGCACCGAATAGCGGACGAGAGTCGTTGCGCCTGCCCTCCCAGGGTCGGGCGTGGCCCCCTGGACTGAAAGTGCGACCATTTTGCTGGGTCAAGAAACTTTCCCTTGCCCTCCAAATCTCCCTCCCTTATAGAGCGGCATCTCGCGATGACCGGGCAACCGGGATTCGTCTGTATCTGCAATTCATCCACCGGGTTTTGGTGACCCTGAACCAATCGTCAGGGGCTGGCCGGTGTTTTGAGAAAAGGAAAAGGCGATATGAACGCCCAGGAACTACGTGAAAAGACGCCGGATCAGCTCCGCGATGAGCTGGTTGCGCTGAAGAAAGAGCAGTTCAACCTGCGCTTTCAGTCGGCCACCAATCAACTCGAAAATCCGGCCCGCATGCGCCAGGCCCGCCGTGACGCGGCTCGTGTGCTGACCATTCTGAACGAAAAAGCCGCCGAAGCGGCCAAAGACGCGTAAGGAGAGCCTCAATGCCCAAGCGTATTCTGCAAGGCGTCGTGACCTCCGACGCAAACGCCCAAACCGTCACGGTCTCGGTTGAACGCCGTTTCAAGCACCCGGTTCTGGCGAAAACCATCCGTAAGTCCAAGAAATACCGGGCTCACGATGAAAAGAACGCTTTCAAGGTCGGTGACCAAGTCCGCATCATCGAATGCGCACCGAAATCGAAAACGAAACGCTGGGAGGTTCTGGAGGCCTGAGGCCTGACGAACTTTCCGGTTTAATCGAAACCCTGGGGACAAGGCAAAGCAACGCCCCCCAAAGGTCGGGAGAAACCAAATGATCCAGATGCAGACCAATCTGGATGTTGCTGACAATAGCGGCGCCCGCCGTGTTCAGTGCATCAAGGTCCTGGGTGGTTCCAAGCGTAAATACGCATCCGTGGGCGACATCATCGTCGTCTCGGTCAAGGAAGCCATCCCGCGCGGCCGCGTGAAGAAAGGGGACGTCCGCAAGGCCGTCGTCGTACGCACCGCCAAAGAAGTCCGTCGCGAAGACGGCACCGCCATCCGCTTTGACCGCAACGCCGCCGTGATCCTGAACAACGCAGGTGAGCCGGTCGGCACCCGTATCTTCGGGCCGGTTGTACGCGAACTGCGTGGCAAGAACTTCATGAAGATCATCTCGCTCGCCCCGGAGGTGCTGTGATATGGCTGCGAAACTGAAAAAAGGCGACAAGGTTGTCGTTCTTGCCGGCAAGGACAAAGGCAAGGAAGGCACAATCGCATCCGTGGACCCCAAGGCCGGCAAGGCCGTGGTTGACGGGATCAACATGGCCGTGCGCCATACCAAGCAGAGCCAAACGAGCCAAGGCGGCCGCATCCCCAAGGCGATGCCGATCGAACTCAGCAACCTGGCATTCCTGGACAAGAACGGCAAAGCGACCCGTGTCGGCTTCAAGGTTGAAGACGGCAAGAAGGTGCGTTTCGCCAAGACCACGGGGGACGTGATTGATGCTTGATACTGCAAACTACACCCCGCGCCTGAAGACCCAATATCGCGAGACCATCCGTGCCGCGATGAAAGAGGAATTCGGCTACAAGAACGACATGATGATCCCTAAGCTGGACAAGATCGTTCTGAACATCGGTTGCGGCAAGGCTGCTGTGAAAGACAGCAAGAAAGCCAAATCGGCCCAGGAAGACCTGAGCACGATTGCCGGCCAACACGCCGTCATCACCAAGGCACGCAACTCGATTGCCGGTTTCCGGGTTCGTGAAGACATGCCGATGGGCGCGAAGGTCACCCTGCGCGGCGACCGGATGTACGAATTCCTTGATCGCCTGATCACCATCGCGATGCCCCGTATCCGCGACTTCCGCGGCGTGTCGGGCAAATCGTTCGACGGGCGTGGCAACTACGCCATGGGCATCAAGGAGCACATCGTGTTCCCCGAAATCAACTTCGACAAGGTCGATGAGATGTGGGGCATGGATGTCATTATCGCAACCACGGCGCAAACCGACGCTGAAGCCAAGGCGCTGTTGAAGAACTTCAACATGCCCTTCAACAGCTAAGCGGCGGGAGGAAAGAATTATGGCTAAAAAAGCAATGATCGAACGCGAGAAGAAGCGTCAGCGCCTGGTTGAGAAATACGCAGCCAAGCGTGCCGCGCTGAAAGAGATCGTGAATGACGAAAGCAAGCCGATGGAAGAGCGTTTCCGCGCTTCCCTGAAGCTGGCGAAACTGCCGCGCAACAGCTCGGCCACCCGGCTGCACAACCGTTGTCAGCTGACCGGTCGTCCGCATGCGTATTACCGCAAACTCAAAGTGTCGCGGATCGCGCTGCGCGAGCTTGGCTCGAACGGCCAGGCCCCCGGCCTCGTGAAATCAAGCTGGTAAGGGAGATTTGATATGAATGATCCTATCGGCGATATGCTGGCCCGTATCCGCAACAGCCAGATGCGCGGTAAATCCACCGTCATGATGCCTGCCTCGAAAATGCGCGAGCGTGTTCTGGGCGTGCTGGCGGATGAGGGTTATATCCGTGGCTTTGAGGCGACCACCGGCAAGGATGGTCACCCGGCGATTGAAGTCAGCCTGAAATATTTCGAAGGCGAACCGGTTATCCGCGAAATGAAACGGGTCTCGAAACCCGGTCGTCGCGTGTACCTGGGCGTCAATGACATTCCGCAGGTCCGCCAGGGCCTGGGCGTGTCGATTGTCTCCACGTCGAAAGGCGTGATGTCGGATGCAAGTGCCCGCAGCCAGAATGTTGGCGGCGAAGTGCTCTGCACCGTATTCTAAGGGGGCTTTGAGATGTCTCGTATCGGAAAACAACCCGTCGCACTGCCCTCTGGTGTGACCGCAACCCTGTCGGGTCAGACCATCGAGGTCAAAGGCCCGAAAGACACGCAAAGCTTCACCGCGACTGACGATGTCACGCTGGCCGTCGAAGAAGGCCAGGTCACCGTGACACCGCGCGGCAAGTCCAAGCGTGCGCGTCAGCAGTGGGGCATGACCCGCACGGTGATCGCGAACATGGTCCAGGGCTGCAACGAAACCTTCAAGAAAGAGCTTGAGATCCGCGGTGTGGGTTATCGGGCCACGGTTCAGGGCAACATTGTCAAACTGAACCTGGGTCTGTCGCATGACGTTGATTTCGAAGTTCCCGCTGGAGTGACTGTCACGGCCCCGAAGCAGACCGAACTGGTCATCGAGGGCACGAACAAGCAACTCGTCGGTCAGGTCGCGGCCAATATCCGCGATTGGCGGCGCCCCGAGCCCTACAAGGGCAAGGGCATCCGCTACAAGGACGAGTATATCTTCCAGAAGGAAGGCAAGAAGAAGTAAGGACGCGATAAAATGGCAAACAGCAAAAGAACTCTGTTCCTTAAGCGCCGCCTGCGCGTTCGGAACAAACTTCGCAAGGTCAATGCAGGGCGCGCGCGCCTGAGCGTTCACCGCTCGTCGAAGAATATCAGCGTGCAGCTGATTGATGACGTCAACGGCGTGACACTGGCCTCGGCCTCGACCCTGGAAAAGGATCTAGGCGTGGTTGGCAAGAACAACGTCGAAGCAGCCACCAAGGTGGGTGCGGCGATTGCGGAACGCGCCAAGAAGGCCGGTGTAAGCGAAGCTTATTTCGACCGTGGCGGTTTCCTCTTTCACGGCAAGGTCAAGGCAGTCGCCGACGCCGCCCGTGAAGGTGGTTTGAAAATCTAAGACAGCGCAGGCGGCCCGTTCAGGGCCGTCTCGATGATCCGGGGGCTTCGGCCCACTGGGATTGAAGAAAACAGGGCCGGGTGGCCCGCATGGAAAGGACGCCACAATGGCAAGAGATGACAACCGCCGTGGAGGTCGCGACCGCGACGAAACGCCGGAATTCGCCGATCGTCTGGTTGCAATCAACCGCGTATCGAAAACAGTTAAAGGTGGTAAGCGTTTTGGCTTCGCTGCTCTGGTCGTTGTTGGCGACCAAAAAGGCCGCGTAGGCTTCGGCAAGGGTAAAGCCAAAGAGGTGCCCGAGGCGATCCGCAAGGCCACCGAGCAAGCCAAGCGTCAGATGATCCGCGTGCCGCTGCGCGAAGGCCGCACGTTGCACCACGACATCGAAGGCCGCCATGGCGCCGGTAAAGTGGTCATGCGCACCGCGCCGACCGGTACCGGGATCATCGCCGGTGGTCCGATGCGGGCCGTGTTCGAGATGCTGGGCGTGCAGGACGTTGTTGCGAAGTCGATCGGCTCGCAGAACCCCTACAACATGATCCGCGCCACGCTGAACGGTCTGGGCCGTGAGGCCAGCCCCCGCATGGTCGCACAGCGCCGTGGCAAGAAGGTTGCCGACATCCTGAAAAAGGATGACGCACCGGCACCTGCCGCCGAAGCGGCAGAAGCGTAAGGAGACGGACACATGGCCAAGACCATCGTTGTAAAACAGATCGGCTCCCCGATCCGCCGCCCGGAAAAACAGCGCCAAACGCTGATCGGCCTGGGCCTGAACAAGATGCACAAGACCCGCGAGCTGGAAGACACCCCCGCCGTGCGCGGCATGATCGCCAAGATCCCGCATATGGTCGAGATCATCGAAGAAAAGGGCTGAGATCGGGCATTGTGAGCTAAATCTACCCGACATCCAGAAGCGCCCTGGTTCATGGTAGCCGGGGCGTTTTCGATTTCGAGGCCCTGAAAAGACTTGTGTTTGTGATTTGCGATTCAACTGTCATTAAACTGCTCCAAACGCCCCAAAATTCTTTCAAGCAGTTCTGTTGTGTTGGGTACTAAACCCAAATCCTCCCACTTTTGTTTTGGCTTTTTCTTGTATTGAGGTCGGATTTTGGGGCCACTTAGATCATCGGTTCCGAAGGCGCGAATTTGCCCTTCTTCACCGTGCTCGATCAACTTGTTTCGGACCATCTTGGCACCAATGAACCGGGATTTTTTCTTTCCAAGTAAATCTTCGTCTACTATGTCCCAGATTTTGCTTGCTTCTCGATAATAGGCTTCAAGGTTGTATGCTAATTTTCGTCCGATTTCTTCATGCTCAACAACTGGGTCTTTGGGGGGCTTTGGTTTGAAGCCAGTTACGGTGTTTCCCCCGATATACTCGATCGGTACATCTGGATCGGCCCTATTCAGTTTCGCGACTTTTCTGCGAACACCGTCCTCTTCGACCGAAAGCACGCTGGTGTCCGGATCAAAATGTACTTTAGGTACATTGGGATTAGTTTTTACATACTGTTGATTTAGGTCCATCAAATCTTCAAAAGCACCTGATAGGGCCGAGAGTCGCGTAGAAAGATCGTTTAACAACGCTTCGAAGTCTGTCTGTTGTTGAACGATTTCATGCAGTTGCAGTATGAGAGCTTCAAATTTTTCTTTCATAGTTCCTTCGTCAGACGTTTTCATTTACTTGAGCGAGCATCGATATCGGGAGGCGGTGGGTAGCAGAGCAACTATAGGCGGAGCTATCTGTCAATCGAACCAATAATCGATTTGTTGCGTGATAACCGAATGGTTTGATCTGGGTGACAGCCCGGCTTGCCCGGGCAGCGCCCGACCCTGGGAGGGCGCTTCGGCGACGTTGCGGTTTGAACTGAGGTTGGATGGCTTGGCGGCTGGTGCGCTTCTAGCTGAGGTTGCAAGCGCCATCCCAGGGTCAGGCGCTGCCCTCTGTTGTGCCTGACTCTGGCTTTTCGCGTGGCTAGGTAGGACGTCTTGCCGGTGGAATTTGTCCGATCAGCGCACAGCCGAGCGTTTCCTGCAACGCCTCGGCCAGTTCGTCCACGGTGTCGGTCGAGACATATCGGCCCCCGGTGCCATCGCTGAGGCACTTCGCGACCGACGCGCCATCGGAATACACCCCCGCCTCGGGGCTGTCCCAGGCAAACGGGTCGGCGACCACACGGAAGCCGATGACGTGGATCGTGAGATCCCGCGCGGCGATGGCGAGCTCCTTGCCGGTGGCGCAAGGACGGCCGCCGCAGGTCTCGTTCCCGTCGGTCACCAGCACGACGATCCCGGGCTGGTTGCGGTAGTCCAGGATCTCGGCTGCGGCGCGGACGGAGGCGGTAAGCGGTGTCAGCCCGTTGGGATCGACCGTATCAATCGCTGCAACCACCGGGTCCGCCGCATCCGGAACAGGGGCGAAATGCAGGTTGATCCCGTCGCATGACCCCTCCGGCCCCGGGCCATAGACCAGGAGGCCCACGCGCCGGACGGGGGCGATCTGCGGCATGGCGCGGCGCATCGCCTCGCGGGCGTCGTCGATGCGGGTGGGGGCGGTCGGATCAAACCCGACCTCTGCCATCGAGGCGGAGCCATCGAAGACCAGCATCGCATCGGCCGCGCAGTTTGACGCCGCCCCAACTGGGGCAGGGGGCGCCACGAGGACCGACAGCACCACGACACCGATCAGCGTGGACAAATGTGGTTTGCAACCCGTTCTCATAGTCCAAGTCTGGCACTAGAGTGTCTTGGAAATCAATGAAGGGACCGCACGATGTTCATCAAAACACTGTCAGAGACGCTTGGCACACCCGATCACGTGACCGGAGAGGCGTTTGAAAGCCGCCGCATCCTGCTGGCCCGCGACGGGCTGGGTTATTCCTTTCACGACACGCTGGTCAAGCAGGGCAGCACGCAGCATCTTGAATACTAGAACCATTTGGAGGCCAACTATTGTATCGCGGGGGAGGGCGAGGTCGAAGAGGTCGCCACTGGCCGCACCTGGCCGCTGGTGCCGGGTACGATGTATGTGCTCGACAACCACGACGCCCATATCATCCGGGCGACCAAATCCGATCTGCGCCTCATCTGCATCTTCACGCCGGCGCTGACCGGGCAGGAGGTGCATGACGCCGACGGGAGCTATGCCGCGAGCGCATAGGAAGCTGACCCTAGTTGCTGATCCAGACCTCGAGAACGCCTGTATCGTTGAGCGATGCGAATTTGGTTTGCGACAGGTCGCGGACCGACAGCGCATGACCTGCCGGTGAAATTTGCGATGACCGAAGGGCAAGTGCCTCGGCGGCGGGGCGGTCTTCGGGATGGAAGAACCGGACTTCGTTGAGGCCTGCGGATTTGCCGGTCCGTTCGCCGCCCGTTTCCGCGTCCTCCACGGGCCAGCCGTCCTCGGCGAGGGTCTCGGCGTATTCCGTGATCTCTTCGCGGCTCAGCAGCCCCGCGAACCGGACAAGGACGGCGGTGACTGGTGGGTGCGGGGCCACGGCGGGTTCGTCGGGCGTATTTCCACCCCGGTCCGGTTGCGTCGCATCATCTGCGGCAGGCACCGTGTCCTCGTCTAGTGCCGCGATGGTCTCGGTCGTGGAGCCCTGGGTGATCGCGCAGCTATTGGAAAGCGGAAAGATCAGGCATTGCGTGGAGGCAAGCCAGGTGATCTTGCCCCCGGTCAGGGTCTGGGCAACCACGGCCGACAGCCAGACACAAAAGGCGATGGTCAGGACCCAGCCGATCACGCGGATCAAGAGGCCGTGGAGGTTGACCAGGATGAAAACGGCCACCGAAAAGGCGATGACGACAAGCCCGGTGCGGATCAGGCTGTCGAGCGCGACGCCAAAGCTGACCACAACCGCCGCCGCGGTCAGAACAAGCAGGCCGATGGTCACAAATTTCCCGGCCAGCGGGTTGATCTTGAGCAGTTTCGAGAACAGGTCAAACTGTGGCATCGGTAAAAACTCCAAAAACGTGCAAGAAAAGAACTTAAATCAACTATAGGATTTGTCTCATATAGGGCTGCGCCTTGTCCAGTCGATGTCGGGGTTACAATCGGACGAGGGGAAAGGCGTGCCGTGCTATCTATGCTTGATCCCGGCGCAATCCCCGTCTATACGCCCCCGGTGGCCCTCAGGGCTGCACGACTCAACAATCAAGAAATGCCGTGGTTGGCCCGTTACGCTTCGGGGGTCACATCCGGCTTAGGAGAAGCGAAATGAAACTGAATGAACTGCGTGACAATCCCGGCGCCACCAAGAAACGCAAGCGCGTTGGCCGTGGTCCGGGCTCGGGTATGGGTAAAACCGGTGGCCGGGGTATCAAGGGTCAGAAATCCCGTTCGGGTGTGGCCATCGGCGGGTACGAAGGCGGTCAAATGCCGCTTTACCAACGTCTGCCCAAGCGTGGCTTCAACAAGCCCAACCGCAAGCAATTTGCCGTTGTGAACCTTGGTCTGATCCAGAAATTCGTCGATGCCAAGAAGCTCGACGCCAAGAAAGCGATCACCGAGGACGTGCTGGTCGAGACCGGTGTTGTGCGCCGCAAGCTCGACGGTGTGCGTATCCTCGCCAAGGGTGAAATCAGCGCCAAAGTGCAGCTGGAAGTGACCGGCGCCTCGAAATCTGCCGTCGAAGCGGTGGAAAAAGCCGGCGGCAAACTGACGATCACATCCGCGCAGGCGGCTGAATAAGAGGTTGTGGCAGGCGCATCGGCGCCTTACATAAACCTCAAGTTTTCCTTTTGACGCCGCCCGAGCTGGAAAACAGCTTGTGGCGGCGTTGGACTTTAGAGAGAGACCGCGAATGGTATCTGCAGCAGAGCAAATGGCCGCCAACACCAGCTGGTCGGCATTGGGCAAGGCAACCGATCTTCGCAATCGCATCTTCTTCACGCTTGGTTTGTTGATCGTCTACCGGTTGGGGACCTATATCCCCGTGCCCGGGATTGATGGTGCCGAACTGCGCGCGTTCATGGAAGAAGCCTCGCAAGGCATCGGCGGCATCCTGTCGATGTTCACGGGCGGTGCGCTTGGCCGGATGGGCATTTTTGCTCTGGGCATCATGCCTTACATCAGCGCCTCGATCATCGTGCAGCTTCTGACGGCGATGGTGCCGCAGCTCGAACAGCTCAAGAAGGAGGGCGAGCAGGGTCGCAAGAAGATCAACCAGTATACCCGCTACGGCACGGTGTTCCTGGCCACGCTGCAATCCTACGGCATGGCGGCGAGCCTTCAGGCCGGTGGGCTTGCCACCGATCCCGGCATGTTCTTCATCGTCTCGTGCATGATCACCCTCGTGGGTGGCACGATGTTCCTGATGTGGCTGGGCGAGCAGATCACCGCGCGCGGCGTCGGCAACGGCATCTCGCTCATCATTTTCGTGGGCATCATCGCCGAACTTCCCGCCGCCCTGGCGCAGTTCTTTGCCTCGGGCCGGTCGGGAGCGATCAGCCCGGCGGTCATCATTGGCGTGATGATCCTCGTCGTGGTCACCATCGCCTTCGTGGTTTTCATGGAACGCTCGCTCCGCAAGATCCACATCCAGTATCCGCGCCGCCAGGTGGGCATGAAGGTCTATGACGGCGGCTCAAGCCACCTGCCGGTCAAGGTCAACCCCGCAGGCGTGATCCCGGCGATCTTCGCGAGTTCGCTCCTGCTTCTGCCGGTCACAGTGAGCACCTTCTCGGGCAACCAGACCAGCCCGATCATGTCGACGATCCTCGCCTATTTCGGCCCGGGTCAGCCGGCATACCTGCTGTTCTTCACGCTGATGATCGTGTTCTTTGCGTATTTCTATACCTACAACGTCTCGTTCAAACCGGACGAGGTGGCCGATAACCTCAAGAACCAGAACGGCTTTGTCCCCGGTGTTCGTCCCGGCAAGAAAACCGCCGAATACCTGGAATATGTGGTCACCCGCGTGTTGGTTCTGGGCTCGGCCTATCTGGCGGCGGTGTGTCTCCTGCCGGAAATCCTGCGCAGCCAGTTGCAGATCCCGTTCTATTTCGGCGGTACTTCAGTATTGATTGTGGTATCCGTGACGATGGATACAATCCAACAGGTCCAGTCGCATTTGCTGGCGCATCAATATGAAGGCCTGATCGAAAAATCGCAGCTCAGCGGCAAGGGTCGCAAGCGTGCACGGAGGAAGGGAACAACTCGCCGATGAACATCATTCTACTGGGACCGCCGGGCGCGGGCAAAGGCACACAAGCACATCTTCTCGTCGAAACCCGCAACATGATCCAGCTTTCTACCGGCGATATGCTGCGCGAAGCCAAGGACAGCGGCACCGAGATGGGCAAGATCGTGGCCGATGTCATGGCGCGGGGCGACCTGGTAACCGATGAGATCGTGATCGGGTTGATCCGTGAAAAGCTGCAAGGCGACAAGCAGGGCGGGTTCATCTTCGACGGCTTTCCCCGGACGCTGGCGCAAGCCGATGCCCTGGCGGAGCTTCTGAACGAGACCGGCGAGACGCTCGACAAGGTCGTCGCGATGGAAGTCAATGATGATGCGCTCGTGGCCCGGATCACCGCACGCTCGACCTGCGCGGGCTGTGGCGAGGTCTATAACGACATCACCAAGCCCATCCCGGCGGATGGCAAATGCACCAAATGCGGCAATACCGAATTCAAGCGCCGCGCGGATGACAACGAGGAAAGCCTAAAGAACCGCCTGATGGAGTATTATAAGAAAACCTCCATGCTGATCGGCTACTACCACGCCAAGGGCAACCTGAGCTGGGTCAACGGGCTGGGCGAGATCGACGAGGTTCAGGCTGAGATATCGGCGGCGTTGGATAGCTGAACAAGTTTCGGTTGGCGCCATTTTTGGCCGGGCTTGTCATCGGAGGTTTGTTGATGTTCGCGGCAGGTTTTTTCGCGGGAATGGTCGTCGAAGATTTGACGTGGAGCCTCGATCTTTGCGGGGATGAAACGTCGGGCAGATATGTATTCGATATGGAACTTCGGCGTCGTATTTGCCCTGGTGTCCGCTAAGTTTCACGCAGGGGTTGACGCCCCCGGAAAATCCCCATAACCAGCACCATCTCGCATGAGAATTGATTCTTTCTCGGGTCGCCCCCGACGCGGAATCGACCACCTGAATTCAGCTGCGGCCCGGAGCGAAAACGCCTCGGGCCTACGTTGTGAAAAAAGGTTCTGGAGCTACGGAACCGCAACGAAAGGAAAAGACACGTGGCACGTATTGCCGGCGTAAACATCCCGACCTCTAAACGGGTCCCAATCGCCCTGACATATATCACCGGAATTGGTCACTCGACCGCCAAGGCCATCTGTGAAGCCGTGAACATCGACCAGTCGCGTCGTGTGAACGAGCTGAGCGATGCAGAGGTTCTGACCATCCGCGAACACATTGATGCCAACCTGAACGTCGAAGGCGACCTGCGCCGCGAAGTTCAGATGAACATCAAGCGCCTGATGGATCTCGGCTGCTACCGCGGCCTGCGTCACCGCCGCAACCTGCCGGTTCGCGGTCAGCGCACCCACACCAACGCTCGTACCCGCAAAGGCCCCGCAAAGGCCATTGCCGGTAAGAAGAAATAAGGGAGGGCTGATCTGATGGCACGCGATACCCGTCGTACAAAGAAGAAGGTCTCCAAGAACATCGCCACCGGCGTTGCGCATGTGAACTCTTCGTTCAACAACACCAAGATCCTGATCTCGG
Source organism: Roseovarius sp. MMSF_3359 (assembly GCF_030733385.1). Taxonomy (GTDB): domain Bacteria; phylum Pseudomonadota; class Alphaproteobacteria; order Rhodobacterales; family Rhodobacteraceae; genus Roseovarius. Next base: position 384,251 of record NZ_JASHJC010000001.1, read on the forward strand.
ACGTGCAGGGCAACGCCATTGCATGGTCCTCGGCAGGCACCATGGGCTTCAAAGGCTCGCGCAAATCCACCCCCTATGCCGCGCAGATGGCCGCCGAAGATGCGGGCCGCAAGGCACAGGAACACGGCATGCGCACACTCGAAGTCGAAGTGCAGGGCCCCGGTTCGGGCCGTGAGTCGGCGCTGCGCGCGCTGGCCGCCGTTGGGTTCAACATCACCTCGATCCGTGATGTGACCCCGATCGCGCACAACGGTTGCCGCCCGCCGAAACGCCGCCGGGTCTGATCTTTTTTACTGCTTTGGGGCCGCGTGTTCTGCACGGCCCCATTCCGTCATTTTAACCTCGGGCGTTCCGCCTTTTTGGACATGAGGGCTGAACAGGAATGGAGGGACACATGATCCACAAAAATTGGGCAGAGCTGATCAAGCCGACGCAATTGGAGGTGAAGCCGGGCAATGACCCGATCCGCCAGGCAACTGTCGTGGCTGAACCGCTGGAGCGCGGTTTCGGCCTGACGATGGGCAACGCGCTGCGTCGCGTCCTGCTGTCGTCGCTGCAAGGTGCTGCCATCACCAGCGTTCAGATCGACAACGTGCTGCATGAGTTCTCGTCGGTGGCCGGTGTACGTGAAGACGTGACCGACATCGTGCTGAACCTCAAGGGCGTCAGCCTGCGCATGGAAGTCGAAGGGCCCAAGCGCCTTTCGGTCACGGCCAAGGGGCCGGGCGTTGTCACCGCTGGCGATATCTCGGACAGCGCGGGTATCGAGGTTCTGAACAAGGATCACGTGATCTGCCACCTCGACGAGGGTGCGGATCTGTTCATGGAACTGACCGTGAATACCGGCAAGGGCTATGTCGCCGCCGACAAGAACAAGCCCGAGGATGCGCCGATTGGCCTGATCCCGGTTGACGCGATCTATTCGCCGATCAAGAAGGTCAGCTATGACGTGCAGCCGACCCGCGAAGGTCAGGTTCTGGACTATGACAAGCTGACCATGAAGGTTGAAACCGATGGCTCGATCACGCCGGACGATGCCGTGGCCTACGCCGCGCGGATCATCCAGGATCAGCTCTCGATCTTCGTGAACTTTGAAGAGCCCGAAAGCGCCAGCCGTCAGGACGAGGATGATGGTCTCGAGTTCAACCCGCTTCTCTTGAAGAAGGTAGACGAGCTGGAACTTTCCGTCCGTTCGGCAAACTGCCTGAAGAACGACAATATCGTGTATATTGGCGATCTGATCCAAAAGACCGAAGCAGAGATGCTGCGCACCCCGAACTTCGGCCGCAAGTCCTTGAACGAGATCAAGGAAGTCCTGAGCGGCATGGCGCTGCACCTGGGTATGGATGTCGAGGATTGGCCGCCGGACAATATCGAAGATCTGGCGAAGAAATTCGAAGACGCGTTTTAACGCGCGTCTTCGTCACTGCCCGGCCTGATCCGGGGAAAACACGGGCAATACTGCCCCAAGGAGAGCGGCTGACACGCATCAGACCGCCGGACAAAGCAAAACACGAAGGAATGAAATCATGCGTCACGCACGAGGCTATCGCCGCCTGAACCGCACCCACGAGCACCGCAAGGCGCTCTGGGCCAACATGGCCGGCTCGCTCATCGAACATGAGCAAATCAAGACCACGCTGCCCAAGGCCAAAGAACTGCGCCGGGTGGTGGAAAAACTCATCACGCTCGGCAAGCGCGGCGATCTGCACGCCCGCCGTCAGGCCGCAAGCCAACTCAAGCAGGACCAGTACGTCACCAAGCTGTTTGACGTCCTTGGCCCGCGCTACAAAGAGCGCAATGGCGGTTACGTCCGCGTCCTCAAGGCCGGTTTCCGTTATGGCGACATGGCCCCGATGGCGATCATCGAATTCGTTGACCGCGACGTCGATGCCAAAGGCGCTGCCGACAAGGCACGCGTTGCTGCTGAAGACGCCGCAGAAGAATAAGCATCCGGGGGCTAAGCCCAAGAATGCAGCGCCGTCGGATACTCTCCGGCGGCGTTTTCTTTTGTGCGGCCAGGATGCGTCAGGATGTGAAGGCGTCCGTGTAGCATCGGCGCAGCAGCGGACTGCGCCGCGCAAAGATCGACGTCGCAATCGTGGCGCCGGTCATCTCCCAGACGTCGAAGGACGCGCCCGTGCAATAGGCCCCCAGCCGGATCATCCCCAGATCGCGACATACCTGCCTGCCACCCTCCGAGCAGGCAATCGTGCCGAAGCCGTGCAACAGAATCTCGCGCTCGGCCAGTTTTTCCAGGTAGTGTACGAAAGAGGACATCAGAAGTGGCGCCGCCGCCTCATGCCCCTTGCAGACGACGAGCGCGGGGCAATAGCCGAAATAGGTGCCGGGTAAAAGGGGGCGGTGGATCCGGTCGACCGACATGTCGGCCTCGATCAGGCGACCATCGCGAAACCGCGCCTCGTCCTCCGGCAGAAGAAGGGGAAGCGCCCATTTTGCAATTATACAGCCCTGATGGAGCACAGCGGCCCAACTGTCGCGATAGGTATCGTAGATCGGCAGGAAGATGTCGGCATTGGCGGCCAGTTCATCGGGCAGCCTGCCTAGTTCGTGGTCGACCATGTCGATCATGGTCGCGATGGCTTTGTGCCATGATCCGTCGAAATGCGCCGCAACGCTCGCGTCATCCAGCAGGCGGTAGGCGCTTTGTGCCGGACGGTGTTGCCGCGTGTTCCAATCCTCGCGGCAGGCGAGAATGTCGTCACGGCTCCACCCCAGATGTTCGGCCAATCGGTGCTCCAGATCGCCGCGAATGAAGGACGCGGAGCGTTCATACTTGCTGATCGCGTCGACGCTGACACCCAGCGTTTCTGCCAACATCTCCTGCGTTATGCGGCCATGATCGCCGTGGCTGGCGCGCCAGTCGCGCAGCTTTTTGGCAAAGAGAGAAGGGCGGTTGGTCATCGGGTCTGCGGGATCGTTGATTGCGTTGGCGTGACCATGACCCATCGCGGGAGGGTCTGCCAAGGGATTTACGGGTGACTTACGGGTTGTGGCGGGTTGGCGGCTCGGGTCGGTGGGAAAGCCGCGACGACCCGCGCAGTTTCAGTCGCAGAACCCTGCACGGAGGCTGCACATGACCCGTCCTATCCCCGACACCTATAGTTTTCTGAACCTGATGAACCCGTTCTTTGTCCCGCCGCGAAATGACCGCCACCCGCGCGCCGAGCCAGAGGATTGGCGCCCGGGGCGCCGGGTGTTCCATCCCGCCCCCAAGGACAGGTCACCAACCGGCTGATCCGCCACGCCCGGGCGCAGCATACCGCCGTCCAAATGTTGCATTCATCCGCCGTCACGCGCATATGCAAGGAAACGGACGAAAAGGCGGACCATGTTGCGTTCACTCATTCTGGCAATGATCCTGACCTGCGGGATGGCGTCGGCGCAGACCGCGGTTCCCGAGAGCCAGGCGCAGATCCAACTGAGCTTTGCGCCCGTGGTAAAGCAGGCGGCCCCCGCCGTGGTGAACATCTATGCCAAGCGCGTCGTCAATGTCCGCACCAACCCGTTCCGCAACGACCCGTTCTTCGACAACCTCTTTCGTGACTTCGGCGCGCCGCGCCAGCGGGTGGAAAATTCGCTTGGCTCCGGGGTGATCCTCTCCGAAGACGGCATCGTCGTCTCGAATTACCACGTTGTCGGGCAGGCCACGGATATTCGGGTCGTTCTGACCGACCGGCGCGAGTTCTCCGCGCGGGTTTTGCTGGCGGACGAAGAAAGCGACCTGGCCATTCTGCAGATTGACGAGGCGGAGGGGCTTCATGCGCTGGAGCTGCGTGACAGTGACAGCGTCGAAGTGGGCGAGCTTGTGCTGGCCATCGGAAATCCGTTTGGCGTCGGCCAGACGGTCAGCAGCGGGATTGTCTCGGGTCTTGCGCGCTCGGGCGTGGCGATGGGCAATGCGCGCGGCTATTTCATCCAGACCGACGCGCCGATCAATCCCGGCAATTCCGGCGGTGCGCTAGTCGATGTCGCGGGGCGGCTTATTGGCATCAACACTTGGATCCTGTCGCGTTCGGGCGGATCGAACGGCATCGGTTTCGCCATCCCGAGCGCGCTCGTCTCTGAGTTCGTGGCGCAGGCCCGCGCGGGCAAGGATCGGTTCACGAGGCCTTGGGCGGGCCTCAGCGGTCAGCCGGTGATGGCGGATATGGCCGAAGGTCTTGGCCTCGACCGCCCTGGCGGCATCGTGATTTCGCAGGTGCATGAGCAAAGTCCCTTCATGGATGCCGAAATCCGGCCCGGCGATGTGATCGTGGCCGTGGATGGCCTGACCGTGAACACACCTGCCGAGATGATCTATCGCATGTCCGTTGCGGGCATGGGCGACACCGCCCGGATCAGCGTCATTCGCAACGGTGAGGCGCGCGAGGTGACGGTCCGCTTGATCCCGGCGCCTGACATGCCGCCGCGCGCCGAGGTGCAAACCGGCCGGAAATCCGCCATCCCCGGCATGACCTTGTCGAACATCAACCCGGCGGTGATCGACGAATACGGGCTGGGGCTTTCGGCGAGTGGCGTGCTGGTGGTTGATCCCGGGCGGGCGGGCCTGCGCGCCGGGCTGCGGCGCGGCGACATCCTGCGGGGGATTAACGATACCGACGCGGTGGATACCGACACCGCAGCGGCGCTTTTAGAGGAGCGCATGCGCTGGTTGTCGCTGGATGTGCAGCGCGGCACGCAGCGCAGCGTGCTCCGGTTCAGGCTGTGATCTGATGGCCGATCTTTTCGATACCGCCCCGGGGGCTGTCCCCGACACCGCGCCGCGTCCGTTGGCGGACCGGTTGCGTCCCCGCGCCCTTTCCGAGGTGATCGGGCAGGAGCAGGTGCTGGGTCCCGAGGCGCCGCTTGGCGTGATGCTGGCCTCCGGTTCGCTCACGTCGCTGGTGTTCTGGGGACCGCCCGGCGTCGGCAAGACCACGATCGCGCGGCTTCTGGCGGATGAAACCGACCTGCATTTCGTACAGATCAGCGCGATTTTCACCGGCGTGCCGGAATTGCGCAAAGTGTTCGAAGCCGCCAAGCATCGGCGCGCGAACGGGCAGGGGACGCTCCTCTTCGTCGACGAGATCCATCGCTTCAACAAGGCGCAGCAAGATGGGTTCCTGCCGCATATGGAGGATGGGACGATCCTTCTGGTGGGGGCCACGACCGAAAACCCCAGTTTCGAGTTGAACGCGGCGCTCTTGAGCCGGGCGCAGGTCCTGGTGCTGGAGCGGCTTGATCTTGCGGATCTCGAACGGCTGACACAACGCGCCGAAAGAGAACTCGACCGGGTCTTGCCGCTTGATGGGGCCGCGCGCGAGGCGCTCCTGGAGATGGCTGATGGCGACGGCCGCGCGCTTCTCAACCTGATCGAGCAGGTGGCGGCGTGGAAGACCGATACCAAGCTCGACACCGATGCCCTGACCACGCGGCTGATGAAACGCGCGGCCAAGTATGACAAGGGCGGGGATGAGCATTACAACCTCATTTCGGCGCTGCACAAATCGGTGCGCGGCTCGGACCCCGATGCGGCGCTTTACTGGTTTGCGCGGATGCTGACCGGGGGCGAAGACCCGCGATACCTGGCGCGGCGGATCACCCGGATGGCGGTGGAGGATATCGGTCTGGCCGATCCGCAGGCGCAGGGGATTTGCGTACAAGCCTGGGAGACTTATGAACGCCTGGGCAGCCCCGAGGGGGAACTGGCCCTGGCGCAGGCGGTGACCTACCTCGCGCTCGCCCCGAAATCCAACGCCGGCTATGTCGCCTACAAGGCCGCGATGAAGGAGGCCAAACGCACCGGGTCGGAGCCGCCACCCAAGCATATTCTCAACGCACCAACCGCGTTGATGAAGGATCAGGGGTATGGCGACGGATACGCCTATGACCACGATGCCGAGGACGGGTTCTCAGGTCAGAACTACTTCCCCGAAGGGATCAAACGGCCGGTTCTCTATCAGCCCGTTGAACGCGGTTTTGAGCGCGAATTGAAGCGGCGGCTGGACTATTTCGCGAAGCTGCGGGCGCGGCGGGCGGATTAGATCCGAAAGATGGTTTCTGAAGGTAGTCGAAAACCGACCGAAGATGGGGTTTGGCCGCGGGAAAGGAATGTCGTTTTTTGACCATTCGGTTAACCGCCCTGACCGCAGGCGCTGGACCCCACAATTTGGCCCAAGTCCATATATTACTTCAGGAATTCTGAATCACACATAAGATTTATGATAATTTGACCCTGCGGGGTAGATGCGTTTGAATTTTCGTGCTTTGGTGTGAAAATGTCGCAAACGGACTGCCGTTCGACGCTGGGGACCGAGAAAATCAAGGTATCTGGCCGGACCATCGGCAGTTCTAAACGACGATAAGACTGAAAAAGTCACAGGGAGAGACTATGACTAGTATTAAAGATCAGATGATGATTGACCGCCTGGCCGATGCGGCGCGCGAAGGGAAGATCTCGCGCCGTTCGTTCATGAACTACTCGGTGGCGGCCGGCATGACAGCAAGTGCGGCGACGGGGCTCTGGGGAACCTCGGCCAAAGCTGAACCCAAACGCGGTGGTAAATTCCGCGTCGCGCAACATGACGGTAACACCAGTGACAGCCACGACCCCGGTTCGTATCTGTCCTATGCGATGATTTCGCTGGCGCACACGCATCGCGCGTTCCTGACGATGATCAACACTGATCAGACGCTTGGGCCGGACGTTGCGACCGAATGGTCGGCGACACCGGATGCGAAAGAGTGGACCTTCAAACTGAACCCCAACGCAACATTCCATTCCGGGGCCAAGGTAACGGCCGCGGATGTGATTGCATCCATGAACCACCACCGTGGCGAAGATTCCGCCTCGGCGGCAAAAGCGCTCCTAGGCTCCGTCGCCGAGATCGTCGACAATGGCGATCATTCGGTCACGTTCAAGCTGAGCGCGCCGAATGCTGACCTGCCATGGATCATGCCGGACTATCACTTGCCGATTTGTCCTGCGAATGCGGATGGAACCCTGAACTGGCAGTCCGCCGATGGCTGTGGCCCCTACAAGCTGGTCGAACATGAATTCGGTGTTGGCTCGCGCCTGGTGCGTCATGACGAGTGGCACGGCGAAGGCGCGTATTTCGACGAGGTGGAGTATATCGTCATCAATGACCCGAACGCGCGTCAGACCGCGCTGGTCACGGGCGACGTGGACGCCGTTACGCTGCTTGAGAACAAGACCATGTCGCTTCTCGAGCGGGATCCCAATGTCGAGGTCGACAATGTGCCGTCTGCGCAATGCATCACAATGCCGATGCACTGCAATAAGGCACCTTTCGACAATGTCGATGTACGGATGGCGCTGAAACTGGCGATCAATCGCGAAGATATCGTCGACAAGATCACCTTCGGCGCTGCGACGATCGGCAACGACTTCCACCACTCGCCCGCGATGCCTTATTGGCCGGACGATATTCCGCAGCGCGAATATGACCCGGACAAGGCGGCCTCGCTCTGGAAGAAGGCGGGCATGGAAGGTCAGACGATCAACCTCAGCACGGCTGAATCGATCACGACCGGTGCGGTCGACCTCTGCGTCCTCTACGCGGCGCACGCCAAGGAAGCAGGCATCAACATCAACGTGGTGCGTGAACCCAATGACGGCTACTGGTCGGATGTGTGGCTGACCAAGCCTTGGTGTGTTGTGTCCTGGGGCGCGCGTCCGACACCTGACGTGATGTACACGTTGGGGTATAAGGATGATGCAGCCTGGAACGAATCCTATTGGCAGAACGCGCGGTTCAACGAATTGCTGCTGATGGCCAAGGCCGAGCTGGACGATACCAAACGTGCCGAAATGTACCGTGAGATGGGTATGATTTCGCGCGATGATGGTGGCTCGGTCATTCCGTACTTCCCGAACTTCGTGTTTGGACGACGCAAAAACGTCAAGCACACGGGACAACTTGCGGCCAGCTGGTCATTGGACGGTGCACGTGGTGCGCATCGCTGGTGGTTCGAAACCTAAGACCAAAACCCAACAGGGAGAGAAAGATGAAGAAAGTCAAAGATCAGATGATGATCGACCGACTTGCAGATGCGGCCCGCGAGGGCCGCATTTCGCGTAGGTCCTTCATGAATTATTCGGTGGCCGCGGGGATGACAGCGTCCGCCGCAACAGGGTTGTGGGGCACATCAGCCAAAGCTGCCCCGTCGAAGGGGGGAAATTTCCGGCTCGGTGCGCATGACGGCAACACGTCCGACACCCATGACCCCGGAACTTACGTAACCTTCTCGATGATCCAGGTTGCGCATACGTTCCGCGCCTACCTGACCCTCATCGAGCCCGACGGAACGCTTGGGCCGGATGTCGCCAGCGAATGGAGCGCGACGCCGGACGCCAAGGAATGGACCTTCAAGATCAACGAAAACGCGACATTCCACAGCGGCGCAAAAGTCACCGCGAATGACGTGATTGCGTCGATGAACCATCACCGCGGCGAAGAATCCACCTCGGCGGCCAAGGCGCTGCTGGCGGATGTGGTCGATCTTGTCGATAACGGCGACAACTCGGTCACTTTCAAACTGGGATCGGCCAATGCGGACCTGCCATGGCTGATGACCGACTATCACCTGCCGATCATTCCTGCCAATGACGATGGCACGGCAAACTGGCAGTCGGGCGACGGCTGCGGCCCCTACAAGCTGACCTCAGCCGAATTCGGCGTGAACTACACGTTCGAACGGCATGATGGCTGGCATCTGGAAGGGGCCTATTTCGATGCGGTTGAGGTGATCGTTCTGAACGACCCGAACGCCCGTCAGACCGCCCTTGTGACCGGCGACGTGGACGCGGTGACGCAGCTAGAGCTGAAAACGCTGGCGCTGCTGCAACGGGATCCGAACCTGCTGATCGACAATGTGCCCTCGGCCGCGGCGATCACGATGCCGATGCTGGTGGATACGGCACCCTTCGACAATGTTGATGTGCGTAACGCCCTGAAGCTGTCGGTGAACCGTGAAGAGTTGATCGAGAAGATCGCCTTTGGCGCGGCATCGGTGGGCAATGACTTCCATCATTCGCCGGCGATGCCTTATTGGCCCGATATCGAACAGCGCCAATATGATCCGGATCAGGCGAAGTCCTTGCTCAAGAAAGCAGGGGCCGAAGGTCTCGAAGTCAATCTCAGCGTTGCGGATTCGGTTTATTCCGGGGCGGTCGATATGTGTGTTCTCTACTCCGAACACGCCAAGGCCGCAGGGATCAAGATCAACGTCGTGCGCGAGCCGAACGATGGCTACTATTCCGATGTCTGGCTCAAGAAGCCGTGGTGTGCGGTCCAGTGGGGCGCGCGCCCCACGCCGGATGTCATGTATTCGCTCGCCTACAAGGACGATGCCGCCTGGAACGAAAGCCGCTGGAAGAACCCGCGCTTCAACGAGTTGCTGCGTCAGGCAAAGGCCGAACTCGACGATGCCAAGCGCGCCGAGATGTATCGCGAGATGGCGACGCTGGCCCGCGACGACGGTGGCACGGTCATTCCGTTCTTCCCGAACTTCGTCTATGCGCGCCGCAAAAACGTCGGCCATGGCGAAAATCTTGCGGCCAGTTGGCCGTGCGACGGCGCCCGCGCCGCGAGCCGCTGGTGGTTCGAGGGCTGACACCCAAAACGACGAACCCGGCGCCTTTTGCGCCGGGTTTTTACTTTTCGGAACCCGAAAAATGTGTAGGGTTTCTAAACAAACTGCCGAATGGCGATAATTCCTGACGAGTTTTCGGACATTTACGGCCAAAAAATATACGCCACGGCTTTGCATACGTCTTTTTGTGCAAGGCTTAGGTACCAACACAGGAGGGACAGATGGGAGACATTCTTGGGCTCGTTGGAAAACGGCTCGGTCTCGGATTGGTGATTCTACTCGTAATCTCAATCATAATTTTCTTCATGGTCGAACTTCTGCCGGGCGATATCGCCCAGGCGGTTCTGGGCCAGGGGGCGACCGAGGATAACCTTGCTGCTTTGCGCAAGGAAATGGGGTTGGATAAGCCTGCAATCGTCAGATATCTCGGATGGCTTTCGGGCGCCGTGACATTTGACTTCGGCGCATCCGTCGTGACCAAAGAGCCGGTGATCTCCCTGATTGGCGAGCGGTTCATGAACACGCTCTTCCTCGCGGCCTACGCCGCGGTCATCGCGGTTCCGGTTGCCATCATCCTGGGCATCCTAGTCGCACTTCTGCGCAACTCGATCTTCGACCGGGTGGCAAACGTGGCAACGCTGACCTCGATCTCCTCTCCCGAATTCTTCCTCGGCTACATCCTGATCCTCTACTTCTCGGTCAAATGGGGCATGTTCCCCGCGATTTCGAGCCTGAGTGAAGGCATGACGCTGGGTGAGTTGCTGCAACGCACCTTCCTGCCGGCGCTGACGCTGGTTCTGGTCGTCGTGGCCCACATGATGCGGATGACACGTGCCGCGATCATCAACCTGCTGGCCAGCCCCTATATCGAGATGGCGCGGCTCAAGGGCACACCGCCCTGGAAGGTGATCGTGAAGCACGCGCTGCCCAATGCCTGGGCGCCGATCATCAACGTGGTCGCGCTGAACCTCGCCTACCTCATCACCGGTGTTGTTCTGGTCGAGGTGGTGTTCGTTTATCCGGGCATCGGACAGGCGCTTGTGGACGCGGTGTCCAAACGCGACTTCCCCGTGGTGCAGGCCTGCTGCCTGATCTTCGCGGCGACCTTCATCCTGCTCAACCTTGCAGCGGACGTTGGCGCCATCCTGACAAACCCGCGTCTGCGGCATCCGAAGTAAGGGGGTAGAGAGATGAGTCTATTCGTAATCGGCTACTACACCCTGCTTCTGGTGGTGTCCTGCCTCGCGGCCTATTTCAACAAGCGGCAGGTCTTCCTGCTCGCCTTCTCGCTGACGCTGGTCTCCTTCATCCTGGGGATCGTCGGCGGCACGGGCGCGCTCAAGGCGGTGGCCATCTGCGCGGGTCTTCTGGGCCTCACGGCGATGGTGTCCTACGCCTTCCGCGAGTTCCTGATCCAGATGGCGGAAAGCAACGTGGGCATGTCCTTCTCGAACAACCCGCCGGTGATGTATGTCTGCCTGATCGCACCGATCATCTACTGCATCCTGGCCTGGCTGCTCGGGTGGCGCTTCGGTGAGTTTGCCTTCGCGCTCATCATCATCGTGATCCTCCTGATCGCGATGAAGACGGAAACCGCCAAGGAACTGCGCACTGCGCCTCTGACGGCGGCGTTCGGGATGTTTGTCATCTTCACCTACGCGATCGCGGGCATCTTCGCGCCCTACATCGCGCCTCATGGTGAGGCCGAGGTGATCTCCTCCGCCTTCGCACCCGCGGATGCGGAGATGCTTCTGGGCGCGGACCAGTTGGGTCGTGATATGTTCAGCCGGATCGTCTTCGGCGCACGTAACTCGGTCGGGCTCGCCTTGACCGCCACTGTCGCGGCCTTCGTGCTTGGTGCCGGTGCCGGTCTTCTGGCGGCCACCAAGGGCGGCTGGTTCGATCAGTTCATGGGCCGGGTGGCGGACGTCATCATGTCGATCCCGTCGCTGATCTTCGCGCTTCTGATGCTGTCGATCTTCGGCCCCTCGACGCCGGTCATCATCTGTGCCGTCGCGATCATCTACGCGCCGCGCGTCTTCCGCCTGACAAGGGCGGTCGCGGGCAACGTGGTGGTGATGGACTATATCGAAGCGGCCAAGCTGCGCGGTGAAGGTACAGGCTACCTGATCCGCCGCGAGATCCTGCCCAACTCGACCGCCCCGCTGGTGGCCGAATTCGGTCTGGAATTCTGCTTCGTGTTCCTGCTCGTCGCGGGTCTGTCGTTCCTGGGTCTGGGCATCCAGCCTCCGACGGCGGACTGGGGATCCATGGTGCGTGAAAACGCGACCCTGATCTCGTTCGGCGACATCACACCGCTTATCCCGGCGGCGGCCATTGCGCTGCTGACGGTTGCGGTCAACTTCGTGGTTGACTGGATGCTGTTCCGGTCCTCCGGTCTGAAGGAGCAATAATTATGTCGAAGAAAAAAGAAGTTCTTCTGAAGATCCGGGACCTGAAGATTCAGGGCTACTCGGATGAAACCTGGGTCGACATCATCAAGGGTGTCGACCTGACCCTCCACCGCGGCGAGGTGATGGGCCTGATCGGGGAATCCGGCGCGGGCAAATCCACCATCGGCGCGGCGGCGATGGGCTATGCACGGGACGGGACGCGCATCACCGAAGGCTCCAAGATCGAGTTCGACGGGATGGAGCTGACCACCGCCACCGAAGGTGAGAAACGCGCGTTGCGCGGCTCTCGTATCGCTTATGTGGCGCAATCGGCGGCGGCGTCCTTCAACCCGGCGCATAAGATCATCGACCAGCACACCGAGGCGCCGTTGCACTATCGCATCCAGAAGCGCATGGAAGCGCAGGAAGACGCGATGGACCTCTACGAGCGGCTGCGGCTGCCGAACCCGAAGGAAATCGGTTTCCGGTATCCGCACCAGGTCTCGGGGGGGCAGTTGCAGCGGGCGATGACCGCGATGGCCATGTCCTGCCGGCCGGACCTCATCATCTTTGATGAGCCGACAACCGCGCTTGACGTGACCACGCAGATCGAGGTTCTGGCCGCGATCCGTGATATCGTGGATCAGTTCAACACGGCGGCGCTCTACATCACTCATGACCTCGCGGTCGTGGCGCAGATGGCCGACACGATCAAGGTGCTGCTCAAGGGCAACGAGGTCGAAGAAGCCTCGACCGAGGAGATGCTGAACAACCCCAAGGAGGATTACACCAAATCCCTCTGGGCGGTGCGCAGCTTCGAAAGCCCGCAGCGGCAACGGCCCAAGGACACGGTGCCGCTCATCTCGGTCAAGAATGTGGATGCGGCCTATACCGGTGGCCCCAAGATCCTCGACGACGTCTCCTTCGACATCTACGAGGGGATGACCGTCGCGGTGGTGGGCGAATCCGGCTCGGGCAAATCGACGACTGCACGGGTCATCACCGGCCTCCTGCCGCCCTCCAAGGGGGAGGTGCTGTTCAAGGGCGAGCCATTCCCGCACGATTACCGAAATCGCGACCGCGATCAGCTCAGGCAATGTCAGATGATTTATCAGATGGCCGATACCGCGCTGAACCCCAAGGTCAAGATTTCCGAGATCATCGGACGACCGGCGCAGTTCTATTCCGGCCTGCACGGGGCGGACCTCAAGAACCGGGTGGACGAGCTACTGGACCTGATCGAACTTGATCCGTCCAAGTTCTACAACCGCTATCCGCCGGAGCTTTCCGGGGGGCAGAAACAGCGGATCGGGATTGCCCGGGCGCTGGCGGCGAACCCGACCTTCATCGTCTGTGACGAGGTCACATCGGCGCTGGACCAACTGGTCGCCGAAGGCATCCTGCGGCTTCTGGACAGGCTCCAGAACGAGCTGAACCTGGCCTACATGTTCATCACCCATGACCTTGCGACCGTGCGGTCGATTGCCGATGAGGTGATCGTGATGCAGCAGGGCAGGGTGGTCGAACAGGGGCCAAAGGACGATATGTTCACGCCGCCGCACCATCCCTATACCGACCTGTTGCTCAGCTCGGTTCCGGAGATGGATCCCAACTGGTTGACCACGCTGCTCGAAGAGCGCGGCATCGACAACCTCGGGGACGCCGCGGCTGCGCAGATCGACCCAAACGATCCCAAGGTCCAGTGAGCGCATAGCGCACCGGAGATCAGAAACGATGGAACGGCGGGTGGCAGGACCACTGGCCGTTTCTTTGTTCAGAGAATGGCCATCGCCGACAGGACCATCGTGCCCACGATCAGCGCGTAGACAACCACCACAGCCTGCCAAGTGGCACTGTGCATCCTGAGTTCGCGGATGAGTTCGTCACGGTTCATGGTGTACCTCCGTTTCATCGGAAGGGAACGCCCTGTCACGGTTCCTGTTGAGAAAAGCAAGCGCCGCATGGCATGTCCACCATCGGCGCTTTGTCGTTTATTGCTTGTCCTCTGGGCCTGTCGGCCCCAAGTGGATCAGACGATTGCCATCGCCGAGACAACGAATGTCCCAAAGAGCGTGGCATATACGATGAACACAGCCGGAAAAGTGGCGCTGTGCATGCGAAGTTCGCGGTTCAGTTCGTCGCGGGTCATGAAGGCCTCCTAAAGCTGACGTTATCGGTTTCACAGGACACCCTGTGTTCTCCTCCCAGATAGGCAAAAAATTCTGTTACGCAATACAAAAATGCTTAAAAACCTATGTTGATTTTGCATGGGAGCCGGTCGCATTGTGCATAACTTGTAAATGCTCTTTAAGGCATTGAAAGTAAATGAAAATAATTAGCGGAATTTTGCATATCACCTGTTCGTAAGAATTGTTTACAGGGTGGAAACAGCCGGTTCTGCCCGGATGTGGCCATTTTGCACCGTTTTCTACCCTGCCATGGCGGTCCGGGGGGCATGGTGGAGCAATCAGAGTCGCCTGGCAGACACCGGTGTAATCGCTGAATCCTGCAAGTTTTTCGGTTGACATGTTGATCCCCTGTCAACCTATGGGGGCTAGGACCTCACGGGGAAAAACCGCCTTCCTTGAAAGCGGCCTCTGACGGCAGAAAAGGAAATACCACGAAATGAAAACCTCCCTGATACTCTTCGCACCGGTGCTGCTCCTGCTTGCCGCCTGCGGGACAACCGCTACCCAAGACGCCAAGATACCGCGACTGCCCGAAGACGCTCCCAAGGCCGCCTTCACCTATCAGACGGAGAGCCTGCTGCGCGGTGTCCGCGGGTCCTACAACACCGTGCCAAGCGGGCGGGCGGCGGCCATCCTGCGTGTAACCTACACGCTGGAATGCCTGAAAGGTGGTAAACCGAGTGCCGCGCAACATTATGCTGCCGCCAAGAAAATCATCGACGATACGTTCAAGGTCGCCCCGATCTATTTTGACAACCCGCGGGAGCGCGGCGCCTGGAACCGGAGCGCCAAACGCGCGGTGATCGCCAAGACCGGCTGCCAGGTCACCGGCGTTCGGGACGAGGTGAAGACCAAGGATGCCCGTCAGGTCCTGCTCTTTATCCTGCAAAACAAGGTATTGCCACCAAAGTAACCGGCCATGTCGCCCGCCACGAGAGGTGTGGTCGTCGCGCAAATCCGCCGGAATGTGCGAGGCCGTGGAGCGGGTAGCGGGAATCGAACCCGCAATAACAGCTTGGGAAGCTGCTGTGATACCTTTTCACCATACCCGCCGCGTCGTTTGGGATATCACCGCGCGGCGCTGCAGTTCAAGCAGTTTCCTCAGGCAGCAGAGCCTTGCAGAGGCATGACTTTGATCTCCCCCTCCTGGCGCGCCTGCATGGCCTGGGCGGCGGCGTGGGCGGCGGCGGCGGTGGTGTAGTAGGGGATCTTGTCATAGAGCGCGACGGAGCGGATTTCGCGGCTGTCCTGCACGGCTTGCGCGCCCTCGGTCGTGTTCATCACGAGGCTGATCTGCCCGTCTTTGAGCATATCCACCACATCCGGGCGACCCTCGTAGACCTTGTTCACCACCTCGCAGGCGATCTCTTGCCCCTCAAGGAAGGCCGCAGTGCCCCGCGTGGCGACAATGGCAAAGCCGAGATCGACCAGCATCCGCGCGGTTTCGACCAGTTGCGGTGTCTTGTCGTCATCCTTGATCGAAAAGAACACCTTGCCACCCTCGGGAAGCTGCGTGCCCGCGCCAAGCTGCGCCTTGAGGAAGGCACGGGGGAAGCTGACATCCCAGCCCATCACCTCGCCGGTCGAGCGCATTTCGGGCCCGAGGATGGTATCGACGCCAGGGAAGCGGGCGAAGGGCATGACCGCCTCCTTGACGGAGAACCACGGCATGTTCGGGTCGGCCAGCGTCATCTGATCGGCCATTGGCAGGGTGCCGGGTTTGGCATCGGCAGGGTAGGCACCACGGAACTTGAAATCGCTCAGTTTTTCACCGGCCATGAGGCGTGCGGCGATGGAGGCGATGGCACTGTCAGTGGCCTTCGCCACGAAGGGCACGGTGCGCGAGGCGCGTGGGTTGACTTCGATCAGGTAGATTACATCGTCCTTGACCGCGAATTGGACATTCATCAGGCCGACCACGTTCAACGCCCGTGCGAGGGCTTCGGTCTGGCGGTTGATTTCGGCGATCACGTCTTTCGACAGCGAATAGGGCGGGATCGAGCAGGCGCTGTCGCCGGAATGCACACCCGCCTCTTCGATATGCTGCATGATGCCGGTGATGTGGACGTTTTCGCCGTCGCAGAGCGCATCCACATCGCATTCGATTGCGCCCGAGAGGTAGCCATCGAGCAGCACCGGGCTGTCGCCCGAGACCACCACGGCCTCGGCGATATAGCGTTCAAGCTGCGCCATGTCGCGGACGATTTCCATCGCGCGACCACCCAGCACGTAGGAGGGGCGGATGACCAGCGGGAAGCCAATTTCCTCGGCGATGGCCAGCGCCTGCGCATCGGTGGAAGCGATGCCGTTATTGGGCTGTTTCAGCTCCAGTTGGTTCACAAGCGCCTGGAATCGCTCGCGGTCTTCGGCTAGGTCGATCGCGTCAGGCGACGTGCCCAGGATCGGGATGCCTTCGCCTTCGAGCGCATTGGCGAGTTTCAGCGGCGTCTGCCCGCCGAATTGTACAATCACGCCGTGGAGCGTGCCGTTTTCCTGCTCGACCCGCAGGATTTCCATCACATGTTCAAAGCTGAGCGGTTCGAAGTAAAGCCGGTCGGAGGTGTCATAATCGGTGCTGACCGTTTCCGGGTTGCAGTTGATCATGATGGTCTCATAACCCGCCTTGGTCAGCGCATAGCAGGCGTGACAGCAGCAATAATCGAACTCGATCCCCTGGCCGATCCGGTTCGGACCACCGCCCAGGATGACAACCTTCTTGCGATCCGAAGGCCGCGCCTCGCATTCCACTTCGCCCATCATCGGGGCCTCATAAGTCGAATACATGTACGGCGTCTGCGCCTCGAACTCGGCGGCGCAGGTGTCGATGCGTTTGAAGACGGCGGTCACGCCCTGTGCGTGGCGGGCGCGGCGCACATCGGCCTCGGTAAACCCGGTGAGTTTCGCCAGACGCGCATCGGTAAAGCCCAGCATCTTGAGCGCGCGCAGGCCCGCCTCATCGGTAGGCAACCCGTTGGTGCGCACATCCTCCTCGGCGGTGACGATCTCGCGGATACGGGCCAGGAACCACGGGTCAAAAGCGGTGGCGGCCTGGATTTCATCGTCGGTAAGACCGTGGCGCATCGCCTGGGCAATCACCCGGATACGATCCGGGGTCTGACGGCTGAGCGCCTTGACAACGGCGGCCTTGTCCGGCGCGCCGTCAATCGTGATTTCGTCAAACCCGGTGAGGCCGGTTTCCATCGAGGCCAGCGCCTTTTGCAGCGACTCGTGGATCGTGCGGCCAATCGCCATCGCCTCGCCCACGGATTTCATCGCGGTGGTCAGATAGGGCTCGGAGCCCGGGAATTTCTCGAAGGCGAAACGCGGGATCTTGGTGACCACATAGTCAATCGTCGGCTCGAACGACGCGGGTGTCACCTTGGTGATGTCATTGTCGAGCTCATCGAGCGTATAGCCGACGGCCAGCTTGGCGGCGATCTTGGCAATCGGGAAACCCGTGGCCTTGGACGCGAGCGCCGAGGAACGCGAAACCCGCGGGTTCATCTCGATCACCACCATGCGGCCATCTTCGGGGTTGATCGCCCATTGCACGTTTGATCCGCCGGTCTCGACCCCGATCTCGCGCAGCACGGCAATCGAGCCGTTGCGCATGATCTGGTATTCCTTGTCGGTCAGCGTCAGGGCAGGGGCCACGGTGATCGAGTCGCCCGTATGCACGCCCATCGGATCGACGTTTTCGATGGCGCAGACGATGATCGCATTGTCCGCTTTGTCGCGGACAACCTCCATCTCGTATTCTTTCCAGCCCAAGAGGCTCTCGTCGATCAAGATCTGTGTGACGGGTGAGGCATCAAGGCCCGACTTGCAGAAATGCTCGTAATCGTCGCGGTTATAGGCCACGCCGCCACCGGTGCCACCGAGGGTAAACGCAGGCCGGATGATCGCGGGCAGGCCGATTTCATCGAGGGCCGCCATGCATTCTTCCATCGTGTTGGCGATGGTGGCCTTGGGATTTTCGATGTTGAGCCGATTCATCGCCTCGCGGAAAAGCTTGCGGTCTTCGGCCATTTCGATGGCCTCACGGTTGGCGCCGATAAGCTCCACGCCGAACTTCTCCAGCACGCCCATATCCGCCACCGCCAGCGCGGTGTTCAGTCCCGTCTGCCCGCCCATGGTCGGCAGAAGCGCATCGGGGCGTTCCTTTTCGATGATGCGGGCGACGACCTCGGGCGTGATCGGCTCGATATAGGTCGCATCGGCCAGTTCCGGGTCGGTCATGATCGTGGCCGGGTTGGAGTTGACCAGAATGACGCGGTAGCCCTCTTCGCGCAGCGCCTTGCAGGCCTGTGCGCCGGAGTAGTCGAACTCGCATGCCTGGCCGATAACAATGGGTCCCGCCCCGATTATCATGATGGACGAGATGTCAGTTCTTTTCGGCATGGTGATCCCCAGAGCAACGGCAGCTAGATCGGCGTATGCCAAGGCCCGCATACGCAAATTGTTGGGGGTTATAGCCATGATCCGGCGCGGCGCAAGGGGGGCTTCGGGGCCGATCGCAAATCCGGCCAAAAAGGACGCTTTTTAGGGTGTCATTCCGGGCGTTGGGGGCTAGATACGAAGGCCAGACCAGCGGCAGAGGACCCCGCCCCGTGCAGATTCGTTTCGATCATGGCCCCGATGGCGCCGCGTGCAGCTTCGCGCGGGCAGAGCGGTTGATCGTCGCTGAGACGCCGGAAGAGGTGCCCGCGGCATTGGCGGCACTGGATGAGGCGCGCGCCGACGGGCGGTGGGTTGCGGGGTATGCGAC
This sequence comes from Roseovarius sp. MMSF_3359, assembly GCF_030733385.1. Classification (GTDB taxonomy): domain Bacteria; phylum Pseudomonadota; class Alphaproteobacteria; order Rhodobacterales; family Rhodobacteraceae; genus Roseovarius. The sequence goes on from NZ_JASHJC010000001.1 coordinate 403,219, forward strand.
CTATGAGCTTGGCTACGTGCTGGAGCCGAAGCTGGCCCCGCTCCTGCCGCCGGATCGCCGGCTGCCGCTCTTGCAATTCGGGGTCTATGACTGGCCCTCGATTGCCGATGCGTTGCAGCCGGGGGATGTGGCATTGGACGGATTTGCGCCGGGATGGGACGCGGCGAGGTATGCTTCTGGGTTCCAGGCTGTGCACGATTACATCTGCGCCGGTGATATCTACCAGGCCAACCTCACCTTTCCGATTGCGCTTGAGGCGCGCGGGACGCCTGCCGCGCTCTATCATGCGCTTGACCGTATACAGCCCGTGCGTTTCGGCGCGATGATCGAACAGGACGGGCAGCCCGCGATCCTGTCGCGTTCGCCTGAATTGTTTTTCCGCACCGATACGCGGGGGCGGATCGAAACCCGCCCGATGAAGGGCACGATGCCGCGCAGCGAGGACACCGCCGAGGATGCCCGCCACCGGTTTTTCCTGCAAACCGACGAGAAGAACCGGGCCGAGAACCTGATGATCGTCGATCTTTTGCGCAACGACCTGTCGCGGATCAGCGAGCCGGGCAGTGTCGAGGTGCCGGAGCTGTTTTCCGTCGAAACCTACGAGACGGTGCACCAGATGACCTCGCTCATTACCGGGCAGATGGTCGACGGGACCGGGCTCGGCGACATCTTCCGCGCGCTCTTCCCCTGTGGATCGATCACCGGTGCGCCGAAAGTACGCGCCATGGAGATCTTGCGCGAGCTGGAACCCGATCCGCGTGAGATCTATTGCGGCACCATCGGCTGGGCCGCGCCCGACGGCCGGTCGGAATTCAACGTGGCCATTCGCACCCTGATGGTCGAGGATGGCCGCGCCACGCTCAACGTCGGTGGCGGACTGGTCTATGACAGCACGGCCGAAGCCGAATACGAGGAGGCCCTGTGGAAAGCCCGCTTCGCCCGCCGCCTGACCCCGGATTTCGCCTGATCGAAACCTTCCGGTGGGAGCCGGGCAAGGGGATCATCCGCCGGAACAAGCATCTGGCGCGGCTGACGCGCAGCGCAGCGGCATTTGGAATTGACCTCCAAGGGGTTAATGCGGCCCTGGACCGCCTGTCCGGGTCAACGCCTCTGCGGGTCCGCCTGACGGTCGATGCCGCGGGCAGGGCGGAGGTCACCACCGCAGCTTTTGCGCCGCTGCCGGAAGGCACGGTCTGGCGCATTGCCATCGCGCCGGAGCGGCTTGCCGCTGGCGACCCCTGGTTGCGGGTCAAGACCACGCAGAGGCATCTTTACGACACGGCGCGTGCCAGTTTGCCGGAAGGTGTGGACGAGTTCATCTTTCTCAACGAACGTGCGGAACTCTGCGATGGGACCATCACCAACCTCTTTGCCCGGATTGGTCCGGACCTCATGACGCCACCGGTGTCCTGCGGGCTTTTGCCGGGCGTGTTGCGTGAAGTGTTGCTGTCAGAGGGCCGTGCGATCGAACGCACGCTCACCACCGATGACCTGTCCAATGCCACCGCGCTTTATGTGGGCAATTCCCTGCGCGGGTTGATTCCGGCGCGACTTGTCCATCTCTGACCGGTTATCCGGCGCGCGGCCCCTTGACTTTGCCCCATAGGCAAGGTGTATCGGCGCAACCCAATGCCAGCGGTCCCCGAGGGGCCAGATGAGGACGTCATGCACAGCTATCGCAGCCATACCTGCGCCGAACTGAACAAATCCAATGTGGGCGAGACCGTGCGCCTGTCGGGCTGGGTGCACCGCATCCGCGACCATGGCGGCGTTCTCTTTGTCGATCTGCGCGACCATTACGGGATGACGCAGGTTCTGTGCGACCCCGATAGCCCGGTATTTGCCGAGGTCGAGAAGCTGCGCAGCGAATGGTGTGTGCGCATCGATGGTGAGGTCAAGGCGCGGGACGAAAGCCTTGTGAACGCCAAGATTCCCACCGGCGAGATCGAAGTCTTCATCCGCGATATGGAGGTGCTGGGCAGCGCCGGGGAATTGCCGTTGATCGTCTTTGGCGATCAGGAATACCCCGAGGAAACCCGCCTGCGCTATCGTTACCTCGACCTGCGCCGTGAGGCGATGCAGGAGAACATGAAACTGCGCTCCGACGTGGTGGCCTCGATCCGTCGCCGGATGTGGGATACCGGTTTCCGCGAGTACCAGACGCCGATCATCACCGCGTCCTCGCCCGAAGGCGCACGCGACTTCCTGGTGCCGTCGCGGCTCCATCCCGGCAAGTTCTATGCGCTGCCGCAGGCACCGCAGCTTTTCAAGCAGCTTATCATGGTCTCGGGCTTCGACCGCTATTTCCAGATCGCGCCCTGTTTCCGCGACGAGGACCCCCGCGCCGACCGGTCGCCCACGGATTTCTATCAGCTCGACATGGAGATGTCGTTCGTCGAGCAGCAGGACGTGTTCGACACGATCCAGCCGGTGATCTCGGGCATTTTCGAAGAGTTCGGCGGGGGCCGGAAAGTCGATGCCGAGTGGCCGCAGATCTCCTACGCCGATGCCGCCATGTGGTATGGCACCGACAAGCCCGACCTGCGCAACCCGATCAAGATGCAGGATGTCAGTGAGCATTTCCGCGGGTCCGGCTTCGCGATCTTCGCCAAACTGCTGGAGCAGGACGGCACGCAGATCCGCGCCATCCCTGCGCCGACGGGCGGCAGCCGCAAATTCTGCGACCGGATGAATGCGTTTGCGCAGAAAGAGGGCCTGCCGGGGATGGGGTATATCTTCTGGCGCGATCAGGGCGAGGGGATGGAGGCCGCAGGGCCGCTGGCCAAGAATATCGGGCCTGAGCGGACCGAGGCGATCCGCCAGCAATTGGGCCTCGACGTGGGCGACGCAGCGTTCTTCCTAGGCGGCAAACCCGCCGCGTTCGAGACCGTTGCGGGCAAGGCGCGGACCGTGATCGGCGAGGAGTTGAACCTGACCGACAAGGATCGCTTCGCCTTCGCCTGGATCGTCGATTTCCCGATGTACGAGGCGGACGAGGAAACAGGCAAAGTCGATTTCAGCCACAACCCGTTTTCCATGCCCCAAGGGGGTCTCGACGCGCTCAGTGGCGAGCCGCTGAACGTGCTGGGCTATCAATATGACCTCGCCTGCAACGGCTACGAACTGGTCTCGGGCGCGATCCGGAACCACAAGCTCGACATCATGATCAAGGCGTTCGAACTGGCGGGGTACGGCGAGGACGAGGTGCACAAGCGTTTCGGCGGGCTGGTCAATGCCTTCCAATACGGCGCCCCGCCCCACGGAGGGTGTGCCGCGGGGATCGACCGGATCGTGATGCTGCTGGCGGATGAGGCCAATATCCGCGAGGTCATCATGTTCCCGATGAACCAGCGCGCCGAAGACCTGATGATGAACGCGCCGAGCGACCCCACAAGCGATCAGTTGATGGAACTGAGCCTGCGCGTGATCCCGCAGGATTGACCCGAGGCGCCTTTTTGCCCGGCCAACCGACGGAATATGCACTTTGCTGCGTATGATGGTATGGTTGGCGGGTAGAAAGTGATGGTGCCTCAGGATGTTTGATCCCGAACATGCGGAAATCCGGTTTGGTTGTGGCCTGTCCCCGCGCATCGCCCCGGTGGCGTCGGTGCCGGATATGCTGGCGCGGCTCAAAGGGCCCGACACCGCCGCCCGGCGTTTCGACATTCCGAGCCTTGAGGCGTTCCGCCCCGAGGCCCTCAAATTCAAGGCATTGCAGGACGCTTTCTACTTTACCAAGAACCCGGCCGAAAAGGCCGAGGCCAAGAAGGCGTTCCAGGCCGGCTCGAAGGTAATGCGCCATCAGGCTTATCGCTGGTTCGGCCAGATGATCCTGCGCCGGGCGCTGGGCGAGGACGGGATGCGCGAGCGGCTGATGGCTTTCTGGGCCGATCACTTTACCGCGCAGGGGCGCGATATCATCTCGCGCACCGTGCAGATCATCTATGTCGAAGAGGCGATCCGCCCGCATGTGTCGGGCCGGTTTGCCGATATGCTGAAGGCGGCGATCACCCATCCCCTGATGCTGATCTATCTCGATCAGCACCGCTCCATCGGCCCCAACAGCCGGGCCGCCAAGCGAAAGCCCGAGAAGAAACGCGGGCTGAACGAGAATCTCGCGCGGGAGCTTCTGGAGCTGCACACGCTTGGCGTCGGCGGGCCGTATACGCAGGATGATGTCCGGCAACTGGCCGAATTGCTGACCGGCCTGCGGTTCACCGTCGAGGACGGGTTTGTCTTTGTCCCCGCCCGGGCGGAGCCGGGGGCCGAGACCATCCTGGGCAAGAGTTATGGCGGGGACACACCGGCGCTGTCGGACATTCATGCCGTGCTGGAGGATCTGGCGGCGCATCCGGCCACGGCCAGACACCTCGTGCAGAAACTTGCGGTGCATTTTGTCTCCGACACGCCCGATCCGGCCTTGGTTGATGCCATGACCGCGCGCTACCGCGACACCGGCGGCGATCTGCACGAGGTCTATGCCGAGATGCTCAACCACCCCGCCGCATGGGATTTTACGCGCCGAAATGTCAAGCAACCGATTGATTTCATGGGGTCATCCCTGCGCGCGCTGGATATCTCCCCGCGCCATGTTCAAAGGGTGCGGCCGGGCAAGATCCTGGTCAACCTGGTGACGCCGCTGACGCTGATGGGGCAGCAATGGGCGCGGGCGCCGGGGCCGGATGGCTGGCCCGAGGAAGACGCCCAATGGATCACGCCGCAACGTCTGGCAGCGCGTCTGCAATGGGCGATGGACGTCCCGTTCCGGCTGCGCCGGGTGTTGCCGGATCCACGGGATTTCGTGGGGACGGCGCTGGGCCGTGATGCACCCGAGGCGGTACGTTTTGCCGCCAGTGCCGCCGAGAACCGGGCCGAGGGGGTGGGGCTTGTCCTCGCCTCGCCCGCGTTTCAGCGGATGTGAGGAGGGTTTGAGCATGAAATCGCGATCCCGGCGCAACTTCCTATCCAACGGGCTGGCGCTTGGCTGTTCCCTCGCCGCAAGCCCGCTCTTCACCCCGATGACATTCGCCAGCGCCCCGTGGGAAAACCGGCTGGTGGTTATCATCCTGCGCGGCGGGATGGATGGGCTGGACGTGGTTCGCCCGGTCGGCGCGCCCGAGTTTGCTGACCTGCGCGCCCATGCCCTTGATGATGGCGGGCATGACCTTGACGGCTTCTTTGCCCTGCATCCGGCCTTGGGGGGGCTCATGCCGCTCTGGCAGGAGGGTGATCTGGGCTTTGTCCATGCGGTCTCGACCCCTTATCGCGACAAACGCAGCCATTTCGACGGGCAGGACATTCTTGAGGCCGGGTCCGGCGAAGCGTCCGCAGGCCGTATTCGCGATGGCTGGCTCAACCGCCTGCTGCAAAACGTGCCGGGCGCCCATGCCGAGACCGCCTATGCGATTGGCCGGGCCGACATGTTGCTGACCCGCGGCGCGGCGCGGATTGCCGATTGGTCGCCCGATGCCGCCCTGTCGCTCAGCCCGCAGGCAGAGCGACTACTTGAGACCGTCATGCATGACGATCCGCTGTTTCGCGATGCGGTCACCGAGGCACTGACGCTGTCCGCGGCCGATGTTGCGGAAGCCAATGGCCAGGATGAGAGTGACGATGGCGACACGATGGGCGGCATGCAGAACATGATGCAAAAGGCGCGGTCGGGCGCGCGGCCGGAAACCATTGCCAGTTTCGCGGCGAAGCGCCTGAGAGGGGATACCCGGATCGCGGCCTTCTCCCTCAACGGGTTTGATACCCATGCCCGGCAGCGGGCCGGGCTGCCTCGCGCCCTGGACCAACTCCAGAAGGCCATTCTGACGTTAAAACAAGAGCTTGGCCCGGTCTGGGGAAAAACCGCCGTGGTCGCGATGACGGAGTTTGGCCGAACGGCTCGGGTCAATGGATCCGGGGGGACAGACCATGGCACGGCGGGGGCCATGGTGCTTGCCGGCGGCGCCGTGCGTGGTGGCCGGGTGGTCAGCGATTGGCCGGGTCTGGACGAGGCCGCGCTCTATAACCGTCGTGACCTGCTGCCGACACGGGATCTGCGGGCGCATACAGGCTGGATGCTGCGCGGGCTTTTCGGCGTCGAGGCGCAGTTGTTGGAAAGCACCGTTTTCCCCGGTCTCGACCTTGGGGGGAACCCCGGCCTGATCCTCTGAAAACGCTTGGCGACGGGCGGAAACCCGGTCTAGGTTGCGGCGCGCAAACATGCCGGAGGCCGCATGACCGAAACAAGCCGACCCGTAGGCCCGATCGTCGAGAACTGGCAGGTGCCGCCCGTGCCTTCTGGCCTGACGCTCGAGGGACGATATGCCCGGCTGGAGCCGCTTTCCGCCGACATCCATGCCGCCCTTCTTTTCAAGGCCTTTGACGGCCATGATTGGGTTTGGGATTACATGCCGTCGGGGCCTTTTGCCTCCTCGGCTCAGTTCCATCGCTGGATGCGCGAGGCGACCGCCGGGGAGGATATCGTCTTTCACGCCATCTATGACCGGGAGCGGCAGGCCTATGGCGGGTTTGCCTCTTACCTCAGGATCAAGCCTGCGGCGGGGTCGATCGAGGTGGGCTTTATCGCCATGTCTCCGCAATTGCAGCGTACCCGTGCCGCGACGGAGGCGATGTTCCTGATGATGAAATGGGCTTTCGAGTCGGGTTACAGGCGTTATGAATGGAAATGTGACGCCTTGAACCGGCCGTCCCGGCGGGCGGCGCAGCGGTTGGGTTTCAGCTATGAGGGGATCTTCCGGCAGGCGACCATCGTCAAGGGACGAAACCGCGACACCGCCTGGTTCGGCATCATCGACAGCGAGTGGCGGGCTTTGGAAGAGGCGTTTCAGCTCTGGCTGGCGCCGTCGAATTTCGATGAGGAGGGCCAGCAACGCGAATCATTGAGCGATCTGACCCGGCTTGTTCGCAAGGCTGACGATCCGGCGCTCTGACCGGCACCCGGAACATTTCGACGTCAAAAAAGAACGGTCGCCCCGGTCTCAAACGCGAAAGGCTAGATGGCGATACGGTCGTTCAGGCGGTCTTGCACGAGCCCGGCCAGCCGGGCGATCTTGTCCGTCCGCGCGGTTTTGTCCGAGAGGCTGCCCTCCAGGTCACTGGTGGCTTCGACCAAGGGACGATCTTCGGCACTGCGTGCCACGCCGCTCAGGAACTGGACTACGTAATCCAGAACCGGCCCCTCCTGATGATCGTCGAGAAGGTTCGCCACATGGCTCATATCGTCGCGATAGGCCATCGGATCAGGGTCGATCACATCCTCGCTCAGAACGCGCGGACCTGACGGGCGCCGGTCAATCGGCAGCTTCTCCAAGATGGCCTGCTGGAATTCGCCCACCGAACTCAGCGGCTTGGAAAGAAATCCGTCCGCCCCTGCGGCCATGGCACTGTCCTTGAGGCTGTCGTCGCCGCTCGTCGCCATGATGACCCCAACCCGGGGATTCGCACTGTTGAGGTCTTCGATCAGATCGGTGCCGGACCCGTCCGGCAGGCCGAGATCGACAATGGCGATGGACGGGCGATAGACCCTGAGGTGTCGCCGCGCCGAGCGCAGGCAATCCGCACGCCGGATCCGTGCACCGCTGCGCAAACACATCAGGCGCAGCGCCTCGCAGGTGAAACGGCTGTCTTCAACGACCAGAACCGTCATCCCCAAAAGGGGGCGATTGCTGGTCGGCGTGCGCATCGGTGGCAGGTCGCTCAATTCATCCATCTTTCAGCTCCTCAGGCGGCTTCGGCCCCAAAAGAATTACGCAAACATGCCTAACGGATGGTTAATCGGCGGATTGCGTCCCTCTGTCGCTTGTCAGGCGCGCCCGGCACCCCCATAACGTCTGCCAAACGCTCTGCAGAAGGAAGTCATCATGATCGGACGCCTCAATCACGTTGCCATCGCCGTTCCGGATCTCGACGCGGCCGCGGCCCAGTATCGCAATGCCCTGGGCGCCAATGTCGGCGCGCCGCAGGACGAACCGGACCACGGCGTCACGGTCATTTTCATCGAATTGCCCAACACCAAGATCGAGCTTCTCTATCCTCTGGGTGATGACAGCCCGATCAATGGTTTCCTGGAAAAGAACCCTGCGGGCGGTATTCACCATGTCTGCTACGAGGTCGAAGACATCATCGCTGCGCGCGATCACCTGCAGGAAACCGGTGCCCGTGTTCTGGGCAGTGGTGAACCCAAGATCGGCGCGCATGGCAAGCCGGTTCTCTTTCTGCACCCGAAGGATTTCAACGGTTGCCTGGTTGAGTTGGAGCAGGTCTGATGGGTATCGCGTCGGGAATTGTCCTCTACCTGGTTTTTTGGTTCATGACCTTCCTTGTGGCGCTGCCGATCCGTATCCAAACCCAGGGCGAGGCCGGAGAGATTGTCCCCGGGACCCATGACGGATCACCGCAGAAACACCACCTGAAGAAAAAGGCGGTGATCACCACCATCGTGGCGGGCGTTTTCTGGGCGATTGCGGCTTACATCATCATCACCGGTACAATCACGGTCCGCGACATCGACATGTTTAACCGCATGGGCGGGTCGTAGGGCCGGTCGTCTAGTTGTGACCTGTGCCAGGACTGCTTTGTGGACTAACCGGACATCCGATAACGAGCCGTGCGATGGCCAGATCGCGGGACGGCGATCAACAGTTGTCAGATGCACCTTATCTTTGCCAAGTCCGAAAAACCAAAATTCGTTGCGCAACCACTCCAAATCGCCAGCCCTTGCGGGCGGTCTGGCGATCGCGCGGCGGCCTGCGGCCTCGATTCCGCGCGGGGATCGAACTCGAACGTCCACAATAGGCTGCAACGGACCCATCTAAAGTCTGCCCTCCACCTTCTTGCCCGAGATGCTTTGGCTGTCAGGGGCGGATCCCTCGACCGGCCAGCGTACGCAGCGCGGCGAACCATAGAAAGTATGCGCTCGAAGTAACCTTGGGCTTCTCAGATGCCCGGAGACCTTCGACCCTTCGCCGCGATCGCATGATAGATATGCGTGAAGGTCGCGGCGCCCAGAATGGGGATGATCAGGTTGACCAGCGGGAGAGAGAGCGGCATCGCCATCAGGATACCCGCCATCCAGATCGTGCCGCGGTTTTCCTTGCGCAGCGCGGTGGCTTTCGTCCGCCCCAAGCGCCGCATCGCGGCTAGTTGAAAATACTCCATGCCCAGCAGATAGCCGTTCAACCCCCAGAAAATGAAGATCGCGGCGGGCGGGATGAGCAGGTAGACAACGATTGCCAGGATGTTGGCCGCAATCAGGATACCAAGAAAGTTCACTGTATCGCGCAGCCCGTCCCAGAACGAGACCTTTGGGGCAGGGGGGAGTTGCGGATAGTGCTTGTCCTCGACCGCCTTTGCTACCTCGTCAAGGAAAAGCGAGGTGATTGCCGAGGCGACAGGTACCATCAGGAACACCGACAGGATCAGCATCAAAAAGAAACTGCTCCAGCCGAGGAGGTCATCGAGCCAGGTGACCGTCCCGATCAGCGGCAATTCGGCGCCGTCACCAACCGCCCATTGCAGGAAACCGAGAAAGGCGGCGTAGACGGCGACCAGCAATGCCAGCGTCAGGCCCACGCCCAGCAGCAGAACCTTGCGAAATCGCGGATCGCCGATCTGCGACAGCGCCTTGAAAAATGCACTGAATATCATGTGTTTATCCAGGAAATGACCTGATCGGCGTCGGGGCGCGGGCGCTCCGGTGGTGGCGAGGTCTCGGTCCCGATATGAATGAAACCTGCGATCCGCTCGTTGGCGGCAAGCGACAGGGCCTGCTTGGCAAAGGTCCGGTCATGACTGGCCCAACCGCTCAGCCAGTTCGCGCCCCAGCCACTGGCGAGTGCCGCGTTGAGCAGGGCGAGGCATACGGCCCCTGCCGAGTAGCTTTGTTCGATAGCGGGGATCTTGGGCGAGGGTTTTTGCACCTCGATCACCGCCACGGCAAGGTCTGCGTTTCCGAACTGGCCCTGCGCCTTGGTGATCTCTTCCGGGGCCCTTCCGAGCCGTGCGCCGGTCTCCGGGATCAGCGCGGCCAATCGTTGCAACGCGGCGCTTTCAAGCACGATGAGCCGCCAGGGTTCGAGCTTGCCGTGATCGGGGCTGCGCAGGGCGGCCTGCAGGATCGGTTTAAGCTCGTCGCGTGTTGGCACCGGGCCGGTCAGGGTCTTTGCCGGTCGCGAGCGGCGGGTCAGGAGAAAGTCCAGCGCGGCGGGGTTGGGATCGGGCATGGTGTCCTCGGGATGGTATGCGTTGCGCTACATGTCGGGGGTCGCACCGCGGACGTCAAGAGCGATTGGCGGCGGGGTCCGTGGCGCCCATGCCGGCGATCTCCCACCGTCGCCCTTCGTCGATAAGAAAGTGGCGGTGTGGTCTCGGGTCGGAACGTTCCATAAATCCGAGAAATGCCCGCTTGCAGGGCTATTTCTTGTTCTGTGCCAGAGAGTAAACCCCCTCCGGCAGGTTCAGCGCCGCCCCAAGATCGCGGAGCTGCGCCATCGACAGGGTGATCTTGTGGGTCTTGTCGTCGCGCGGGTCATATTGCTCGATTGTCACGCATTCCTCGAACGCATTGACGATCACATCCTCTTGCAACGGGGCCGCGCCGTCATCGACAAGCGTCACCACCGTGGCGTCAAATTCATGCTCGATTGAAAACATACCGACACCCTGCCGCGCTCGGCCAGTCTTTGCAAGCGTCGTGACTTTGCAGCAATCGGGGTGGCACCGGCGGCAATCCCTGCTAAACATAGGGGGTCAGTTTGTTGTGAGGATCTCCAGATGCGTTGGATCGCCCTAGCATGCGCCGTTGCCCTGTCGGGCTGTGTTGCAACCACCCAAGCACCGCAACCCACCAAACCCACGCCGACCCGGCAAGCGGCCAAGAAACCCACCGTGCCGAACAAGTCGCAAATGGCGTCCTTCTCGCGCGTTGTCCGCACGATGGAGCCCGTGGCCGAACGTGAATGCCGACGCCGCGCCCGTGGCATGAATTGCGATTTCAAAATTGTCGTGGATGACCGTCCCGGCCAGCCCGCCAACGCCTTCCAGACGCTGGACAAATCCGGCCGCCCGATTCTTGCTTTCAACCTTGCCTTCATTGCCCAGGCCCGTAACCAGCATGAACTGGCCTTCGTCATGGGGCACGAGGCCGCGCACCACATTTCGGGCCATATCGCGCGGCAGCGCCAGAACGCCACCGCCGGCGCCATCCTGCTCGGCGGGATAGCGGCCATCACCGGTGCCGGATCGGGGACGATCAGCTCGGCGCAGGATATCGGGGCGGCCGTGGGCGCGCGCACCTATTCCAAGGATTTCGAGCTTGAAGCCGATGCGCTTGGCACGGTCATTACCAAGCGCGCGGGCTATGACCCGGTCAAGGGCGCGCAATTCTTCACGCAGATCCCCGACCCGGGCAATCGCTTCCTCGGCACGCACCCGCCCAATGCAAAGCGGATGGAGACGGTCATTCGGGTGAACAACAGCCTCTGATGCGCCAACTGACCGGCGTTATCAGTGACCGCGGCTCGAAATATGCCGTCTCGGGCGGTGTTGCGGCTGACCGCGCCGATGTGGACAGATTTCTCAAGACGCTGAAAAAGGACAAGAAGTTCGCGCGGGCCACGCATAATAGTTGGGCCGTGCTGCTCGCCGATGGCACGCCCCTCAAGGGGGACGATGGTGAAGCCGGGGCGGGTATGGTGATCCTGCGGATGCTCGAACGCGAAGACCTTCGCGATCATGTGATCGTCGTGACCCGATGGTATGGCGGGAAGCACCTGGGCGGAGACCGTTTTCGCCATGTGCAGGATTGTGTGCACGCCTACCTCGCCGACGGAAGGTGACCCGCGCCGGTTGACATAGGTCAATGCCCGCTGCTTTCGCGGCGCGGTATCCTCATCTGTGCAACGCTCGTCGTCCCGGGCGTTCCCGGCAAGAGGAGACATGCCGAATGACCAATCAAAAGACACTCCGCCGCCATGCTGAGCTGGTGGACCGCATGGCCACGACGCTGGGCCTTGATCTGGAGGAGCTGGCGATGGCCGGGCAGATCAGGTTCGACACCTTAAGTGACGCTGTTCTGAAGTGCACCGGTTGCTCGAACGCCGAAGGGTGCGCACATTGGCTGTCGATGCAGAAGGGGATTGCCCCCGCGACACCTGACATGTGCTGCAACGCCGATCTGTTTCAGATGTTGAAGGATGGCAAGGCGGTCTGACCCGCAGGTATTTGGCGTGGTTTACCCCGCCACCGCCAGCGCGCTTGAAACCGCGAAAAAGAGGCATGTGGAGGCGATCAGCACAAACCCGTGCCAGATCGCGGTCGCGTAACGCAGCCCTTCCCAGCTATAGAAAATGACCCCGGCGGTGTAGATCAGCCCGCCCGCGACCACGAGGCTGGTGCTGTAGAAGGGGAGTTTTTCGACCAGTGGAATAAAGATCGCGATACCGATCCATCCCAGGGCGACATAGGGAAACCACCCGGTTGTCATCCGGCCCGGCGCAGCGCGCAGTTTGCTGGCGGCACCGGTGAGCGCCAAGGCCCAGACACAGGCCAGCACGACATAGCCGAAGGTCGTGTTCAGCACGACACTGAGCGGGGTAAATGTGCCGGCAATCTTGAAATAGATGGCCGCATGGTCAATCCGGCGCAGGATCGGACGGGCGGGCGTGTAGGCGGCAATATGGTAAACAGCCGAGGCCGTCAGCATCGAGACCAGTGCCGCAGAATAGACGCAGGTGGCCGCGAAAGTCACGCCCGTCATCTGTCCGGAGAAGTTCTTAAAAATGATGCAGACCCCGACCAGCGCCGCAACAACACCCAGCACGTGGATTGCCACATCGGCAATACGCTCTGAACGGGTGTACACTGGATACGACATTACGGGTTACACACTCCTGTTAACACTTTAACGTATAAGTCTCCGTCCAACCTAACAGAATTGTGTCAATATACTGTTTCCGTTACGTCACTCCAATATCGTGACGAAGGTGCAACATATGGTGGTCTTGGCCAGCTCAACATCTATACACGGGTGATCATTAACGAGCCGCGCGCACCCATTGCGCATTCGCGGATTTCATGCCCATTCGCCGTTGTGGTTAACCAATTCCCTTTGCGGATTGATGGACGTGTCCCACCCGCCGGATTGACCTTTGTCTCAGTCAATCACGTTCCAGGCACCATCGCGCCATTCATAAACCAGATCGGAAACCGGGTAGGACAGATCGGGGGAAATATCGGTCAAGAAATCCTTCAGGTACGCCGCGCTCCCTGATTGAGAACTGTCCACGAAAATCACCAGGTCGCGCGCGGGTACGGCCATCATCACCGTTCCGATTTGGTCATCAATCGCCTGCCAAAGCGGTGAGAACGTGACCAGGGAGGATTCGTAGAATCCATCAAGAACCAGGAAGTAAACACGGTCTCCTTCGATCTTGAGGTCCTGATACTTCCGTTCCAGGTTTTCCTGCGCTTTGTGCTGGAGTAAGGCAGCATCCTGACCAAGTTCGGCCGCGTTTTCCTTGGTCAGGTAAGAAACCGACGTTTCACTGTCGATCACATACAGGATGTAACTGTCGCCCAGCGTCCCTGCGACAAATGGATCAGGTGTTTCATCTTCCGGTCCCTGGTGCGCGAGGTAGTCGCGGTGCCGGATCACCGGCAGAAGGCGGTCGAGATCAGCAAGCTCAATGTCCTTGTCGGATTGAATCAGCCCGGACAGGGTTGCCTGAACATGAAAGTCAAAAATGTCCTGACGATCTGCGTCAGTGTCCGCGGTTATCAGTTTCTGGTGCAAGTTGTCAGGAAAGGCGAACACCTCCTCGCCATCCTCAAGCACGATGATCAGCTTGTTTTCCTCCGTGTCGATCGTCGCCGAAGCAACCTCCTCCATCGCGCGGTAGGCCTTCGCCATCATGCGCAGGGTTTCCGCCTGGCTGTCGGGCTTCGTGAGGTCTGCCAAAACAATCGCGGGCCAAAAGATGGCGTAGATCAGGAGGATTGCCAGGTCTTTCTTCACAAGAGACGTCCCCAAAGGTCATACTCCCCGGCCTCGTCCACTTCGACGGTGACAATCTCCCCGACGCGCAAACCTTCGGTGCTGTCGTCGATGAAAAGGTTGCCGTCGATTTCGGGGGCATCGGCCTTGGTGCGACAGGTGGCGATGCCGTCATCGTCGATCTCGTCCACGATCACTTCTTGGACGGAGCCGACCTTGGCGGCAAGTTTCTCCTCCGAAATGGCCTGCGCTTTTGTCATAAACCGATCCCAGCGGTCCTGTTTTACGTCGTCCGGCACATGATCGGGCAACGCGTTCGACCGCGCTCCTTCGACGTTTTCGTATTGAAAACAGCCGACGCGATCCAGTTGCGCCTCGTCCATCCAATCGAGCAGCGTTTGGAATTCAGCTTCAGTTTCCCCGGGATAGCCCACGATGAAGGTGCTGCGCAGGGTGATCTCCGGGCAGATTTCGCGCCAGGCGGCGATTTCGTCCAGTGTCTTGGCCGCCGCTGCGGGGCGGGCCATGCGCCGCAGCGTGTCCGGATGGGCGTGCTGGAACGGAATGTCCAGATAGGGCAGCACCAACCCCTCGGCCATCAAGGGGATAAGCTGCTGCACATGCGGGTAGGGGTAGACGTAGTGCAACCGCACCCAGGCCCCGAGTGAGCCCAGATCCCGCGCCAGATCGGTGATATGGGCGCGGTGGCCGCGGTCCTCGGCATGTTTGATGTCGACACCATAGGCCGAGGTGTCCTGCGAGATCACCAACAGTTCCTTCACGCCGTTTTCAATAAGCTTTTCCGCTTCCCGCATCACCGCATGGGCCGGACGGCTGGCCAATCGGCCGCGCATGTCGGGGATAATGCAGAACTTGCACTTGTGATTACAACCCTCTGAAATCTTGAGGTAACTGTAATGCCTGGGGGTCAGCTTGATCCCCGCTGCCGGCAGTAGGTCGACAAACGGATCCGGGTTGGGCGGGACCGCAGTATGGACCGCATCAAGCACCTGTTCATATTGATGCGGGCCGGTCACGGCGAGCACTTTGGGGTGCGTTCCGGTGATGTATTCGGGCTCGGCACCGAGGCAGCCCGTGACCACCACCCTGCCATTCTCGGCAAGCGCCTCGCCGATGGCTTCAAGGCTTTCGGCCTTCGCGCTGTCGAGAAATCCGCAGGTGTTCACGATCACGGCGTCCGCGCCCGCGTAGTCGGGCGAAATTCCGTAACCCTCGGCCCTGAGCCGCGTGAGGATGCGCTCGCTGTCCACGAGGGCCTTGGGGCAGCCCAGCGAGACCATGCCAATCGTCGGCTGACCCTGACGCGGGGCATCCGAGATACGGGCGCGCGCAAGGTCCGGGCGCAGATCGGGAGGGTTCGTGCTCATGGCACCGGCCTATACAGGGCTGAATTGGGCACGGGAAGGGGAAAGCGGTTGTTGCGCAGCCGGTCGCGGCCTACATTTCAATCATAAGAGGTGTGGGAGCGTCGCATGAAATGGATCATTCGCCTGATCGGCTTGCTGGTGGTTATCATCGCCGTCCTTTTGGGGGCGCTGTTTTTCCTGCCGGGTGATCGGATCGCCAAGATCGCCGCGGATCAGATCAATGCGATGACCGGTCGCCAGGTCGAGATGAGCGGCGAAACAACGCTGAGTTTCTATCCCGTTCTCGGCATAAGCACGGGCCGGGTTACGGTGGCCAATGCGGATTGGTCCGATGCGGGACCGATGTTTAGCGCCGACAGTTTCAAGGTGGGGGTTGATCCGTCGGTCATCTGGGGCGGCGATATCCGCATCACCGGGCTCGAGGCGGTGAACCCGACGATCCTGCTGGAACGGGCCGCCGATGGGCGGGTGAACTGGGAACTGGGTGTCGAAGGCGTGGCGCCTTCGGGAACCGCCGAACCCGGCAGCCCGGCGACATCGCGCGCCCTGGCGCTCACGCTCGACCGAGCTTTGATCACCGGCGCGACCCTGACCTATATCGACCACGCCAGCGGGCAGCGCACGACGCTGCCCAATTCCGACTTTGATCTGCGGTGGCCCGCCTATCAGGGCGAGGCGACATTCGAGGCGACGCTGCGTCCGGCGGGGCAGGATGTCGATATCTCCGGGCAATTGGGCACCGTTGCCAAGTTCATCGAGGGTGGAATTTCCGACATGTCCGCCTCGGTGACAGCGCCGGGCGGCACATTGGAGTTTCAAGGCCGCGGCGATACGAAACCGGAGCTGACCGGCAGGCTTGATGCGGATCTGAAGGATACAGCCAAGTTCCTGGCGTCCCTGGGCCTTGCAGGGGTGGAGATACCCAAGGGGCTGGGCCGTGCGCTGAAGGCCGGGGGCGACGTGACTTTCACGCAGGATTTGCGCGTGACCCTGCGCGACGGCACCGTGCAGCTCGATCACAACAACATGAGTGTGGCCGCCGATATCGCCATTGGCGGTGACAAGCCGAAGATCAATGCGCAACTCAGGGCCGGCGCGCTTGATTTCTCGGAACTGGCCAGTGGTAACAGTACGCCGGGCGGTGGCGGCAGCGGAGGCGGGCAGTCCACCGGTACGGCGGTTCAAAGCGGCTGGTCCAAGGACAGGATCGACGCCAGCGCCTTGGCCCTCGTCGATGGTGAGGTGGCACTGGTCGCAGACAAGCTCGATTTCGGGACGTTCAATTTTGGCACCACGCGGATCCTCGCCACGATCGACAATTCCCGCGCCGTTTTCGGCCTGCGCGAGTTGCAGGGCTATGGCGGCACCGTGACCGGCGAATTCGTGGCCAACAACCGCAATGGCCTGTCGGTGGGCGGGAACATGGCCGCCAAGGGGATCGACATGAAATCTCTGCTGACCGATGCGGCGGGGATCAATCGTTTTTCCACCACCGGGACAGCGCGGCTGAAATTCCTGGGCGTGGGGCAATCGGTGGATGCGATCATGAAAAGCCTCAGCGGCAATGCTTCGGTGCGCACCGGCAATGGCCATATCAGCGGCTTTGACCTCGACAAGCTCATGCGGTCGGGCAATGGCACCGGCGGCACAACGGTGTTCGACAGCCTCAGCGCCAGTTTCGCGATGGACAAGGGCCAGATGTTCAACAACGATTTGGCCATGTCCATGCCGCTGGCCAAGGCCACGGGGCAGGGGCGCATTGGTCTCGGCAATCAGGATATCGACTATACGTTCACGCCCTCGCTTCTGGCTGGCGAAAACACACGCGGGCTTGCCATTCCGGTGCGTATACATGGCCCCTGGTCCAGCCCGCGTTTCACGCCTGACCTGGAAAAGGCGATTGATCTCAACCTGAAGGAAGAGAAGAAGAAGTTGAAGAAGAAGGCCAAACAGGAGGCCAACAAACTTCTTCAGAAGGAGCTTGGTATTCAGGCCGAAGAAGGACAATCCGCCGAAGATGCGCTGCGCAAAAAGCTCGAAAAGGATGCCGCGCGCGAGCTGTTCAAACTCTTCGACTGAGGGCCGCGGTCAAACCCGTTTTCACGTTCGCTTGAATTGTCGCCTTGGCCCTTTTCGCGGTGACCGCGCGGGGATTAGGAATAGTCATCACAAAAGGAGATGCCGATGACGATTCTCGACAAAACAAAGGCTTTCGCCGCGCTGCACGTCAAATCCGATCCGGTGATCCTTTACAACATCTGGGATCCGGGGAGCGCCCGGGCCGTGGCCGCCGCCGGGGCCAAAGCCATCGCCACCGGAAGCGCACCCGTCGCGATGGCGCATGGGTTTGCCGACGGGCAGAAAATCCCCCGCGCGATGATGCTTGATAACCTGCGGCGCATTGTCGAGGCCGTTGACCTGCCCGTCACAGCCGATATCGAAGGTGGCTATGGTGTCGCTCCCGCCGAGGTGGCCGAAACCGCAGCCGAGACCATTCGTGCAGGCGCCGTTGGTTTCAACGTCGAGGATCAGATCGTGGGCGGCGAGGGGCTTTACGAGATTGCCGATCAGGCCGCCCGGATTTTGGCCATCCGCGAGGCGGTAGATGCGGTCACGTCGGACGTTTTCATCAATGCCCGGACGGATATCTTCCTCAAGACCAAGCCGGACACCCACACCGAGGCGAAGCTGGACGACGCACTTGCCCGCGCAGAGGCCTATGCCGCCGCCGGGGCCAGCGGGTTTTTCGCGCCGGGTCTGGCGGATGAGGCAATGATCGGGCGCCTATGCGCTGATTGCAGTTTGCCGGTGAACATTATCGCCTTGCCACATGTGCCGGGCCCGGCTCGACTGGCCGAACTCGGCGCGTCGCGGATCAGCTACGGGCCCGTCCCCTACAAGCAGATGGTCAATTGGCTGGAACAACAGGCGCGGGCTGCCATCGGCTACCGCAATGCATGACCGTCGAAGCAATCCGGATCGTGATTAACAGGAACGGTGCTGTCCGAGCCATGGCCGGTTTGCGGACGAAGCGGACATCCACGAACAAGCCGCGCGATGGCCAGACCGCGGGGTGGCGATCGACCGGACTCTGTGGCACTTTATCTTTGCCAAGTTCGGAATACCTCTGATCGGTGCACGACCCCGCCAAATCGCGAGCCCTTGCGGGCGGTCTGGCGATCGCGCGGCGGCCTGCGGCCTTAATTCCGGGCGGGGGCGATGTCCGCTTTATGATCAAACCTGCCATCGCGTTAATCTGGCCAGATCTCATAAAGAGGACTACGGGTGCGTCAAATCATGCGTATCCGTAACCTGTGGTCTAAGCGGACGACCCGAATGCAGCGCCGGGCCTTACCTGCGCCGGTCGCGGCGCGAGCTCATCGGCTGGAACGCGACGCCGACATGGGCTTCGCAATAGGGTTTACCGGCCTGTACCGGCAGACCACAGAACCAGAAATCCGGCGTCGCCGGATCACCCACCGGCCATTTGCAGGTGCGTTCGGTCAACTCCATCAGGGTCAGCTTCTTGGCCTTCTTCTCGACCTCGTTGACCTTGGCCAGCGCGGCCGGGTCGATTTCGTTGGTCGAGGGTTGCGGCGGCAGGGGCTGCCCGGCGGGGATGATCGGTTTGATCCGCGTGACCGGTTGTGGCGGCGGGGCGGCGGATTCGGTCTTGGGTTGCGGTTTGGGTGCGGGTTTGGGCGCGGCCTTGGGTTTCGCCGTCTTCGCCGCGGTCTTGGCCTTGGCGTCGGACTTGTCCGAGCCGCCACCATTGCGGTTCGACAGGCCCAACCGGTGGACCTTGCCGATCACCGCATTGCGGGTGACACCGCCCAGTTCCTTGGCGATCTGGCTGGCCGACTGGCCCTCGCCCCACATCTTTTTCAGCAGCTCTACGCGCTCATCGCTCCAGGACATGCCCTGTTCCTTATCTCAAAAGGCGGGCCTGATGCGGCACCGCCCTGTAAAAATCCATCGACGCCCTATTCTAGTCACTCACGGCTGAGTTACAAGGGACCGAATCGGCGAATGAACGGGCATTTCTGATGGCGAACGGGTTTGATATGGGCACGCGCCGCTTTGGGCGGGTCAATTGGCTGGGGCTGGCAACGCTGGCCAGCCGCGAGGTGCAGCGGTTCATGGCTGTCTGGACGCAGACCTTACTGGCGCCGCTGGTCACAGCGGGGCTTTTCCTGATGATCTTCACCATCGCCATCGGGCCACGGCGGGGCGACGTGATGGGCGTGGATTTCATGACCTTCCTGGCGCCGGGTATCTTGATGATGACGGTGATCCAGAATGCTTTTGCCAACACCTCGTCGTCGATCGTGATCGCCAAGGTGCAGGGCAATATCGTCGACACGCTGATGCCGCCGCTGTCGCCCGCGGAAATGGTGCTGGGCTACCTGGCGGGCGGCATCGGGCGCGGGCTGATGGTGGCCGTGGCCATTGCGGCGGGGCTCTACGTTTTTCTCGGCATCGGGGTGCAGTATCCGTTTTGGGCGCTCTGCTACGTGATCCTGGGGTCGGCTTTTCTCGGAGCGTTGGGCATGGTCGCCGGAATCTTTGCCAACAAGTTCGATCAGATGGCGGCGATCACCAACTTCATCGTGACCCCCCTGGCGTTTCTCTCTGGCACCTTCTACTCGGTAGAGGCCCTGCCACCAGTCCTGCGCCAGATCACCCATTTCAACCCGATCTTCTACCTGATTGACGGGATGCGCTATGGCATGATCGGTGTCTCGGACAGCGCGCCCCTGCTGGGGCTCGTCATTGTCGCGGGATCAACATTCGCGGTCGGACTGGCGGCCTGGGT
This sequence comes from Roseovarius sp. MMSF_3359, assembly GCF_030733385.1. GTDB lineage: Bacteria > Pseudomonadota > Alphaproteobacteria > Rhodobacterales > Rhodobacteraceae > Roseovarius. The sequence continues at coordinate 423,425 of NZ_JASHJC010000001.1, forward strand.
GATGTTTGCGCGCGGTTATCGGCTCAAGGCCTGACCGTTCTGTGACAGCCGCGCCTCGCGCCAGGCAAGCAACCCGGCACCGCTCAGGATGATGGCGGAACCGATAAGCGAGATGTGGTCGGGCCAGACACCGAACACGGCCCAGTCATAAGCCGCCGAGAAGACCAGAACGGCATAGAAAAACGGTGCCACGAAACTGGCATCTGCGCGGGCCATCGCGTTTACGAAACAGGCCTGCGCCCCGGCCATCAGCACACCGATGCCAGCCAGCGTCGCCCATTGCACGGGCGAGGGCCAGACCCAGACAAAACTTGCTGCAAAAGCCGCGATACACAGGCCGATGGCGTTGTTGACCAGCAGGATCTGCACCGGCGCTTCACGCCCCGAGAGGCGCTTGATCAAGATCACTTCGCAGCCGAGCAAAACCGCCGAGCCAAGGGCCAGAAGCGCGCCGAACTCGACCGCGCCGCCGCCGGGTCGCGTCAGGATGGCCGCCCCCGCAAGGGCGATGAGCGCCGCACTCCAACGCACCGGGCCGACCTTTTCACCGAGGAGCGGAATGGCGAGGATCATTGCGAAAACCGGGTTGAGAAAGCTGATCGCGGTGGCATCGGCAAGCGGGATGAACGCGGCGGCGGCAAACATCAGCGTCACCCCGCCCCAACCCAGGGCGGATCGCGCCGCGTGCATCCGGTAATGCGGCCGAGAAAAACTCGGCCGGGTCAGGATCACGAAGGTACCGATGTTTATGAGCGCAAAGAGAAATCGGCCAAAGCTGACCTGTAATGCGGGCAGTTCGGGGCCAAGCACACCGGTTCCCAGAGCCTTGGCCAAAAGCATCGTGCCTGCCGCAAAGGCCGCTGCGAGAAGCGTCAGCGATGCCGCAAGGGCCGGGTTCTGATCCTGGGGTGTGAACATGCGGCCAGACTTGGCCGGGTTTCGAGGGCGCCGCAACCCTCAATCGACCGGAATGCGTCTGGCCTTTACGGCCACTGCCTGTTCAACCTGCCTGCGCAGGCAATTGTTTGAACACGGTACACATGTCGCGAAAGGCCGATGGCCCATCGGGCCCACCAAGGCCGACAACCTGCATCCCGTACCCGCGCAGGCGCCGTGCCAGATGTGACATGTCCCGCGCATCCGTGGCGAGGATGATCGTGTCAAATACGTCCGTGAGTGCGAATTCGACCGCGTCTATCGCGATGAGAAGCATGGCGGCGTCGGAATGCACCGCCTCGACCCCGTCGGCGTCCCGCCAGCCCGATTTGGCCGACATGTCGCCATAGGTCCGCGCCAAGGCAATCTGCCCAAGGCGTTGGCCCTCCTGCAGGATCCATGCAGAATGCTCGGGAACGATCGTGTCCCCGTCAACCATGATCGCCACGCGATGGTGTATGTTAGTCGTTTGGGTCATGAGGCAGCCAAACCTGGATAAATGATCAAATCGGCGAAAATTTGTCGATGAAATGGGGGCAGTGCCGCAATCGTTAACGCCACCCTTGTAGGGGCTTGAGGCGAAGAACCGGCAACAGGAGGCCGATTGCGGGCTTTCCCGTGCGCAGCAGGTGAGGCGACAAGATTTTGCTTCCCGTCGCGCAGATTTCACGTTAAGGGAGCGGCATGATCAAACGCCAGACATACGCACAGAGCCGACGCCGACGCATCCGCGCCTGACGTCCCGCCTTCGTTTGATCTCGCGCCAACTGGCGCCCCGACCCCCAGATATCATTGACTTGGCCGCAGCCCTCGGGCAACTCTTCGGCCTTCCTGAATCAAAAGGATTTGACCCATGATCCCGTCTATTTTGCCGACCTATAACCGTGCCGCTCTGACCTTTGTCAAAGGTGAGGGTAGCTGGCTGATCGAGCAGGACGGGCGACGTTTTCTGGATCTGGGCGCGGGGATCGCAGTGAATGCCCTGGGGCATGCGCATCCGGCACTGGTCAAGGCGCTGACCGAACAGGGCAACGCGCTTTGGCATACGTCGAACCTCTATCACATCCCGCAGCAGGAGGCGCTGGCCGACAAGCTGGTGGCGCATACCTTCGCTGATACGGTGTTTTTTACCAATTCCGGCACCGAAAGCTGCGAATTGGCGGTCAAGATGGCGCGCAAGCATTTCCACGACGCGGGGCAGCCTGAGCGGGTCGAGATCATCACCTTCGATGGTTCTTTCCATGGCCGTTCCGCCGCCGGGATCGCCGCCGCCGGGTCGGAGAAGATGACCAAGGGATTTGGGCCGCTGCTGCCGGGTTTCGTGCACCTGCCGTGGGACGATCACGATGCGGTTGCCGCGGCGATCACCGACAAGACCGCCGCAATCCTGGTCGAGCCGGTGCAGGGGGAGGGCGGCATTCGTCCGCTACCCGATCAGTGCCTCAAGGGTCTGCGCGATCTCTGCGACGAACACGGCCTTCTGCTGATCTTTGACGAGGTGCAATGTGGCGTGGGCCGCACCGGGCGCCTCTTTGCCCATGAATGGGCCGGTGTGGATCCGGACATCATGATGGTGGCCAAGGGCATCGGCGGGGGCTTCCCATTGGGCGCGGTCTTGGCCACCGAGCACGCGGCTAGCGGCATGATCGCGGGCACCCACGGATCGACCTATGGCGGCAATCCCCTGGCTTGCGCCATTGGCTGTGCGGTCATGGATATCGTGGCTGACCCGGCTTTCCTGGCCGAGGTGAACCGCAAAGCGGGCCTGCTGCGGCAGAAGCTCGAAGGGCTGGTGGCAGATCACCCGGAGGTATTCGAAGAGGTGCGCGGGGCCGGTCTGATGCTGGGCCTGAAATGTGTGGCTTCGAACCTCGACGTGGTCAATGCGGCATATGGAGAGGAGGTCATTACGGTGCCTGCGGCCGATAATGTCATCCGCCTGCTGCCGCCGCTTAACATCTCTGACGATGAGGTCGCGGAGGCCGTGCAACGCCTGGGCGCTGCGGCCCAGGTGGTCAGGAAGGCCGAGACGGAAACCGCCTGATTTCCATCGTTCCAAAAGTATTCAAAGACACGTACGGGGGCCGCCACCGGCGGCGGGACAAAAGGGCCCAAACCCGCACCAGACATAAAGCGACAGTGACATGAACCATTTTCTAGATATCCACAAAACCCCGCCCGAAGAGCTTCGGTCGATCATCGACAAGGCTCAGAGCATGAAAACCGCCCGTCTTGGCCGCCCGCATGGGGCGCCCGATGACGACCTGCCGCTCGCCGGGCATGTGGTTGCGCTGATTTTTGAAAAACCCTCCACCCGGACGCGGGTAAGTTTTGACGTGGGCGTGCGGCAGATGGGCGGTACGACCATGGTGTTGTCTGGGACCGATATGCAGTTGGGCCATGGTGAGACCATTGCCGATACGGCGCGGGTGCTCAGCCGTTATGTCGATCTCATCATGATCCGGACCTTCGATGAGACCGTGTTGATGGAAATGTCGGAATATGCCGATGTGCCTGTCATCAACGGCCTGACCGACCGCACCCATCCCTGCCAGATCATGGCGGATGTCATGACCTACGAGGAACATCGTGGCCCGATTGCGGGCAAAAAGGTCGTCTGGTCCGGCGATGGCAACAATGTCTGCGCGTCGTTTCTGCATGCGGCGGGGCAATTCGGGTTTGATCTGACCTTCACCGGCCCGGCGCAGCTTGACCCCGAGGATGAGTTCGTGGGCCTGGCCCGCAAATCCGGCAGCACCGTGACCATTGAGCGTGACCCGTTCAAAGCGGTTGAGGGGGCGGACCTGGTGGTGACCGACACCTGGGTCAGCATGCATGACAGCCAGTCCGCCAAGGAGCGCCGCCATAACATGCTGCGTCCTTATCAGGTCAATGATGAGCTTATGGCCCATGCCAAACCCGACGCTCTTTTCATGCACTGCCTGCCCGCGCACCGGGAGGAAGAGGCGACCTCGTCGGTCATGGACGGGCCGAACTCGGTCATCTTTGACGAGGCCGAAAACCGGCTGCATGCGCAAAAGGCCGTGATGCGCTGGTGCCTGGGGGTCTGACCGCCCTCAGATGGTTGAGTAGAGCACGATACTGCCCACGAAGATCACGGCGATGCCGCAGGATTTCTGCATGAGCGCCGTGGTTGAGACCTCTTCGTGGAAGTATCTTGGCCACAGCCGCATGAGCAGCAGGCAGAGCAGGAAGATCAGCATGGGTTCATACGCGCCCAGTGACTGCACCAGTGCCACGGGTCCCAGCACGACCGCCGCGAGCGTGACCAGATCGCCGATATTGTCGAAGATCTCGTTGGCGATGCTGACCCCCACGATGTGGGAGCGCCGCCTGCCGAAGAGGTAGAGGAATTGCTGCCTGTATCCGGCTGAAAACGCATAGAGGCCAATGCCGAAGCCCGTGTACCCGATGCTTTGCCAGAAGGCGGCGGTCCAGTAGTTGGCGTCGATCGCGACCACTTTGAAAACGACCTGGGTGATCGCGACAAAGCACGACGCCCCCAGCATCAGCCCCAGTGTCACCATGTCGAGGCCCATTCGGCCATTTGCGCGCTGATACATCAGAATGATCGCGCCGGTGATGATGATCGCACCGGCAAGCATCTGTTTTGGTGTCAGAAATTCGCCAAGGATGATCGCTCCGAAGACAAGGCCGAAAATCGGCACCGTCTGGAAAAGGGGTGCCACCTTGGAAACATCTGCGCGCGTCATGGCATGCAGGTACATCAGCAGCCACACGCCATAAAGCGCCCCGGCCAGCAGGCCCACCACTGCCGCGTTCCGGCCAAAGTCGATGGCGTCATACCTGAAGGCGATCACCAGAATCGCGATCACGATCGAGAAAAGCGATGAAAAAATAATGAGCGCGCCGGGGCCGCTGTGGTCATCGCTGTTAAAGTACCGTTCCAGCAGGAACTTGTCGATCAGGGTTCCGAAAACCGAAAATAAGACGCCGCCGATACCGAGGATCACCCATAGCGGCAACATACCTGCCCTTTGAGGTTTGAAAGAAAATACATACTGAAAGCATCCTGAATAAATCGAGGTGCAGTTTACCTGAAATCGGGATCCCCTCCAAACCGCGGCCGGGATTTGCGCGTAACTCCGCTGGCGATGGCGTGCTCTGGCAGGACCTGTTTGGGCAAATGCCTTCGCGGGTTTTGGATTTCTTGGCCTTGCAAATCCTACGACACACCCTAGCCTGACCAAAGCAGAACAGGCGGCAGGAACTTCCATGACAAAGGCGCAGATCGGGGTGTACGGGCTGGGGACCATGGGCAGTGCCCTGGCGCTCAACATGGCGGAAAAGGGCTTCCGGGTTGCTGTGACAAACCGTGAAACAGCCTGGATTGATGATTTCATGGCCGAGGCCGGAGAGCTGGCCGGAAACCTGCACCCCCATGAGACGCTTGAGGATTTCGTGGCCGGATTGGTCACGCCGCGGGTGATCCTGTTCATGATCCCGTCCGGAAGGCCGATGGATCTGATGATCGAGGCCATCGCGCCCCTCTTGGCGCCGGGGGATACGATCATCGACGGGGGCAATGCGGATTTCCACCAGACCCGCGCACGCTCCGCCGCATTGGCCGAGAAGGATATACATTTCGTGGGCATGGGTGTGTCGGGCGGGGAAGCAGGTGCGCGTCATGGCCCGTCGATGATGGTGGGCGGCACCGGGCATAGCTGGACCCAGCTTCGGGACGTGCTGACGGCCATTGCCGCGCGTTTCGAGGGGGCGCCCTGCGTCGACCACCTGGGGCCGGACGGGGCCGGGCATTTCGTCAAGACCGTGCATAACGGCATCGAATATGCCGAGATGCAGGTGATCGCCGAAATCTATGGTTTGCTGCGCAATGGCGTGGCACGAACCCCGGTAGAGATCGGTCAGATGTTTGCCCGCTGGGATCAGGGGCGGCTCAAATCTTATCTGGTCGAGATCACCGGGAAGGTCCTGCAATACGACGATCCGGCAACCGGGCATCCGATGGTGGACGTGATCAAGGATGCGGCGGGTCAGAAGGGGACGGGCCGGTGGACGGTGGTTGAAGCTGTTCGGCTGGGTCAATCTGCCAACATGATCGAAGCCGCGGTCGGGGCGCGTAGTTGGTCGTCGGAAAAGGCGGCACGTGTGGCGTCGGAGGCTGTTCTGGGCGGTGACCGGCTGGCGCTGGATCTCGATGAGGCGCTTCTTGCGGACGCGTTTCTGGCGGTGCGAATCCTGGGATATGCGCAGGGGTTTCGCCTGCTGTCGGCGGCGTCGGATGAGTATGACTGGGGATTGGATTATGGGCGTATCGCCGAGATCTGGCGGGCGGGGTGCATCATCCGCTCGGCGCTGCTTGACGATATCTCCGAGGCATTTTCCGGGGACCTGCCGGAGGGGCAGCTCATTCTTGCGCCGCAATTCGCGGGCGTCCTGGCGGCGTGCGTTCCGGCGCTGCGTCAGGTCGTGGGCGCGGCGGTGTCTGGGGGGCATGCGGTACCGGCGATGGCGGCGGCGTTGAGCTGGTATGATACCATGCGGCAGGGCTATGGCACGGCCAATATCATTCAGGCACAGCGGGATTTCTTTGGCCACCACGGGTTTGAGCGATTGGGTGAAGAAGGTAAACATCACGGTCCCTGGTGGGACTAAGGGCTGTTTAAAGGAGTGCGCTGGCGCGCACGCCGGATATCTCGTCGACGGCCCTCCGGCCCGTCTCCTCGGGTAGGGCGCGGTGGCTGATGTCGCCTAGGAATAGCGGCGTTCGGGGATGGTGGTTCTGGTGGCCTCAAGTTCCGCCAAAATCGGGACGAATCCCTTGACGGCCCGGGGCTTTGGGCCTAAAGACCGCAAACGGAATTCGGGGCGCTGCTTTTTGCACGCGCCCGTTTGTATTGAAAAGGGCCGTATGGGCCCCGGACCCTGGAAGAGGATGACCCCATGTCGCGCCGCTGCGAACTGACCGGAAAAGGCCCGATGGTTGGCAACAACTCCAGCCACGCCAACAACAAAACACGTCGTCGGTATCTGCCGAACCTGAATGATGTGACCCTGCAATCGGAAACCCTGAAGCGCGGTATCAAGCTGCGGATTTCGGCAGCGGCACTGCGCAGTGTGGACCATCGCGGTGGTCTGGACGCTTATCTTGCCAAGGCGAAAGACACCGAGCTTTCGGCGAATGCGCTGAAGGTCAAGAAAGAGATCGCGAAGGCCCAGGCGGCAAGCGCCTAAGCCATTTGCCTTTATCAGATTTGATGCAGCCCTGCCTTTTTGGCGGGGCTGTTTCACGTTTGGGGGGTAAGCAACTCCTCGACCCAGGCCGGGACGATTTCGCTGGCGCGGCCATGGCGGAGTTCGGCGAAGTCGCGGACGTTGACCGAGGGTTCCAGGTTCAACTCGACCGTATGGGCGCCCGCGCGCCCGGCATGCTGGCCGAAGGCCGCCGCCGGGTAGACATTGCCCGATGTGCCGATGGCGGCAAAGATGTCTGCCTCTTCGAGATGCTGCCAGATCGCCTCCATCTCGTAGGGCATTTCACCGAACCAGACGATATCGGGGCGCGTTGACGGCGCGGCACAGGCGGGGCAGGGATCTTCGGTCTGCATTTGGTCGGGTGCAGGCCAGCGATGGCCGCAGGCAGAGCAGAGTGCCCCGTTCAGAGCGCCATGCATATGGATGACGTTTTGCGAGCCTGCGGCCTCATGCAGCCCGTCGACATTTTGCGTGACGAGCACCACCTCGCCGGCATGTTCACGCTCCAGTCGGGCAAGCGCCCTGTGCGCGGGATTGGGTGACACACCGGCGGCTTTTTCCCGTCGCGCGTTGTAGAAGGCATGCACTAGGCCAGGATTGCGCTCGAATGCCTCCGGCGTTGCTACATCCTCGACCGCATGCTCTGCCCAGATGCCGCCCGCATCGCGAAACGTGCTCAACCCGCTTTCGGCGGAAATCCCGGCGCCGGTGAGGATAACGATCTTTTCCATGCTGCCTCCTTGTCCTACTCTTCTGCCCAAAGGAGCACCGCATGACCAGTCGAATTCTCTTTGTCTGCCTTGGCAATATCTGCCGTTCACCCGCGGCGGAGGGCGTGTTTCACGCGCTTGGGACCGGGGCCGAAACCGATAGTGCGGGGACGGCGGGATGGCATGTGGGCAAACCGCCCTATGGCCCGATGCAGGCGGCGGCGTTGGCGCGGGGCTACGACCTTTCGGATCTCAGGGCGCGACAGTTCGAGGCTGGGGATTTCGACCGGTTCGATATGATCCTGGGCATGGACGATACCAACATCGCGGATATCGAGACCCTCCGCCCGGCGGGGAACACGACGTCGGTGCGCCTGTTCACTGATTTTGCCCCGGAATGCGGCATGGATCATGTGCCAGATCCCTATTACACGCGCGATTTCGACGGGGCGCTTGACCTGATCGAGGTGGCGGCCCGGGGCCTGGCGGCGACGACATAGGGCAGGTTTTCGGGATTCCCGAAGCCCGGTTTCAGCGGCTGAAAAAACACGACGACCCAGGCGGGATTTTCTTGCCGGAGCGTGGCAATGGGCGCATCTGTGGCGTGAAGGAGAGCTCCAGATGCCCGTCACATTTCTGAAGACCGCCCCCGGCCAGGAGCCGCAAACCGCCGCGGATATCGTCGATACCGTGCAGATGATGTTGGCGCGTCTGCGTACGGGCGGTGGGCAGGTGGCGCTAGAATATGCCCGGCAACTCGATGGTTGGGAGGACGAGATCACGGTGACCCGTGACCAGATCGACGCGGCCGTGGCCGCTGTTCCGCAATCGCTCAAGGACGATATCCGCTGGGCGCATGACAACATCTCGCGCTTTGCCGCCGCGCAGCGCGCCACCGCGCAGGACATGCAGGTCGAACTGCGCCCGGGCTTGATCGCCGGGCAACGTCAGATCCCGCTTTCCGCCGCCGGATGTTATGTTCCGGGCGGGCGCTACACCCATATCGCGTCGGCCTTGATGTCGATCGGCACGGCGCGCGAGGCAGGTGTTGGCGATATCACCGCCTGCTCGCCGCCCAATGGGGCCGAGGGTATCCCGGCAGCGATGCTCTATGCGATGGATTTGGCGGGGGCGACGCGGATCCTGACCATTGGCGGGGTGCAGGGTGTTGCGGCAATGGCCTTTGGCATGTTCGGGGCGCCCGCGGCGGATATCCTGGTGGGGCCGGGCAACGCCTATGTGGCCGAAGCCAAGCGGCAGCTATTTGGCCCCATCGGCATCGACATGTTCGCCGGTCCGACCGACAGCCTTGTTTTGGCCGATCATACGGCGGATGTTGAAACCGTTGCGATCGACCTGGTGGGGCAGGCCGAGCATGGCGCAAATTCACCGGTTTGGCTTGCCACCACTCACAGACCTCTGGCCGATCAGGTGATGGCGCGTATCCCCTCGATGATCGCCGAACTGCCCGAGCCAAACCGGAGCGCCGCCACAACCGCATGGGCCGACCTTGGGGAGGTCGTCCTTTGCGATACGGCCGAGGACATGGCGAAATTCGCCGATGAAAAGGCGCCCGAACATCTGCATGTTCAGGCGGCGGACCTGCCATGGTGGCGGGAGCGTCTGCGGGCCTATGGGTCGCTCTTCCTGGGTGAAAAGACCACCGTTGCTTTTGGCGACAAGGCCGCGGGTCCGAACCATGTGCTGCCCACGTCCGGGGCGGCGCGATACACCGGGGGGCTTAGCGTCCACAAGTTCCTCAAAACGGTCACATGGCAGGAGGTCGATGACCGGACGCTGCCAGACCTCGCGCGCGTCACCGCCAGCCTCAGCAGGGCTGAGAGAATGGAGGGACACGCCCGTTCGGCTGATATCCGGTTGGACCGGTTCGCCAACCCGCCGAAACAGGCGGCAAACCGGGTTTAGAGCGTCCTAAGTGCGAGGAGTAGGCGCAGCGTCTTTCTACGAGTGAATCGCGTGACCGCTCAGGGTACGTAATGCATTTTATGAGCGCATCGAAAGTTGGCAGCGAAATATCCAGATTTCTGCTCTGCGGACTTAGTTAGCTTTCGCTGCGGCTGCGCCAATGTCCGCTGAGCTTGGCGCTCAACCAAGGGCCAAGCCTTCAAAATTGCTTGGGTTGAGTATCGAAGGTCAATATCTGAGCCGTTTCAAAAAATCGAAGCAACTAGTACGCCAACTAGAAACGCCGGAATCGTCGATAGATATCCAATAAAGAAAAACGGTCGTTTCTTATAGTTGTGGAATTTGTAGAATTTCTTGGAGAGATGCAGAATTAGCAACCCTAACGCTATAGCAAGAAACCAAAAGGTTGTACTGAACGTGGAAAGAAGAAGTTCCGGAGCAGCATCGGCGTCTCTCAGAAGCAAAACTCCCACAATCTCGTCGAAACCCCAAATAGTTCTCAACCCATAGGCCGCCGTAACGCTGTTAAAGCTTGCCAAGTAGATCAATAAGCTGGCAAAAACATCAACGAGCAGAAGTAAAAATAAAGTAAGCGCACCAGTGATATAAGATAGAAGTGTGCGAGTAAAAATAATCGAAATCAGGTCCCCGAAGTAATTAACCACCAGAATGGGTACAAGCACCCAGTACTGTGCTCCGGCATTGAGAGTGACAATATCTCTGACTACAAAGAGAAGGGTCTCGGTTTCATTCAATTCGCCGATCGAATGCCAGTAGGCGGCGACGAAAAGGCTGATGATCCCCAACCAAGCGGTTGTGAGTATAACTGATGACGAAATAAATCGAATTGAGAGAGATCGTGACCCAAATATGGCGTCGAATGCCGATGAAACAATATCTCTAACATCAGATACACTGGAAAACTTGACAAACTCCTCAATGCGGTCGATTAGACGCGACTTGATCTCATCATTCGCCTCTTTTTCGGCCCATGCCGAAATCGATAGCAAAAATGCACCACATGCCAAGCCGATGGTGATCGAAGATGCGTTGGAAACTGTTTCAACAAGATAATCTATCATACCGATGGAAACCGAGTATTCACGCCAAAGTCAGATGCAACAAGGGAAACGTTAGCCCGAATTCCGATCGCCTTCAAATGGGTTTGGAGCTGAACGCAACGACGGATCGCGACCGTTGAACCCTACGGCAATCACAAGTCGTCCGACTGCGTGGGCTCATGTTAACAATTATTGGTTTGCCCTAAAATGACTGCTGACCGAATAGTCGATAAAGTCTCTTGCCGTTAATCATTTTCAAAACCAAGTTTGTTTTGTCACACCGTCGGACAGAATCAAAAAAGCCGACATTCACGCAATCCGCAGCATCTGTAGAGATGGGCTCAATGCAGGTATTTCCTGAAAGCGCGGCCGTCTAAAACGACAAACCCCCGTGGCAAGGCCTCGGGGGTCATCTCGTTTTCAGTGCTGAAAAGCTACGATCGAGGTCTTAAAGCAGACCTTCACGCTGGGCTTTCTTGCGTGCCAGTTTACGGGCACGGCGGATCGCTTCAGCTTTCTCGCGCGCTTTTTTCTCGGACGGTTTCTCGAAATGTTGCTTGAGCTTCATTTCACGAAAAACGCCTTCGCGCTGCAGCTTTTTCTTCAGGGCACGAAGCGCCTGATCGACATTGTTGTCGCGAACACTAACCTGCATGTGGTGTCACCACCTTCCTAAGTTAAAGTTGCAAGAGTTTGCAGGAAGTGGCCGTATAGCAAAGCGCATTTGTTTTGTCTAGGGTGGCGCCAAGCGATGGAGAACATGATGTCAGACCCTGAAATCAAGGCCAAACTGCTCGAAGCCGCAAGGAATCATGTGCCTTTTGACGGCTGGAGCGAGGCGATGTTTCGCGCCGCCATAGACGATGCCGGAATCGAGCCGGGCCTCGCCCGGGCGGTCTGTCCGCGCGGGGCAGTCGATTTGGCACTGGCCTATCACGAGGCGGGCGATGCGGCGATGCTGGAAGCCATCGAAGCGGCCGATCTTGATGAAATGAAGTTCCGTGACCGGGTGGCCTTTGCCGTGCGCGCACGACTTGAGGCGGTTGATGATAAGGAGTTGGTGCGCCGGGGCATGGCGCTCTTTTCGCTTCCGATCTATGCACCGGAGGGTGCGCAGGCGGTCTGGGCCACCTGCGACCGGATTTGGGTGGCGTTGGGGGACACGTCGAATGACATCAACTGGTACACCAAGCGCATGACGCTGTCGGGGGTCTACAGTACCACGGTGCTCTATTGGCTGGGCGATGACAGCCCGGACCACCAGGCGACATGGGAATTCCTCGACCGCCGGATCGGGGACGTGATGCAGATCGAGAAAGTCAAAGCGCAGTTTCGCGAGAACAAGCTGGCCAGCACGTTGATGGCCGGGCCGCTGGCGTTTCTGGGCAAGATACGGGCGCCGCAACCGGGGCAGCAGACCGGAATGCCGGGCCGCTGGAACGGACCGCAATAGTCAAGGAGCAGGGCATGAGCCAAACCATGAATGCCGTCGAAATCACCCAAGCCGGCGGGCCGGAGGTGTTGCAGATGACCCAGCGCCCGGTGCCGGCCCCGAATGTCGGAGAGGTCGTGATCCGGCTGGCCTATGCGGGTGTGAACCGCCCCGATGCGCTGCAACGCGCCGGGCTTTATGCGCCGCCGCCGACGGCCAGCGATCTGCCGGGGCTGGAGGGCGCGGGAGAGATCGTCGCCGTCGGCGAGGGGGCGAATGGATGGCGCGTCGGCGACCAGGTTTGCGCGCTGTTGCCCGGTGGCGGTTATGCGGAATACGTGGCCACCCCCGCGGCCCATTGCCTGCCGATCCCCGCGGGCATGCCGCTCGATCAGGCGGCCTGCCTGCCGGAGACCTTCTTTACCGTCTGGTCCAATGTCTTCATGCGCGGCGGCCTGAAAGCCGGGGAGCGGTTTCTCGTGCATGGCGGCTCAAGCGGCATCGGCACCACCGCGATCCAACTGGCCCATGCCTTCGGCGCGCGGGTTTTCACCACCGCCGGGTCGGACGAAAAATGCGCGGTGTGCCGTGATCTGGGTGCGGAACAGGCGATCAACTACCGCGAAGGCGATTTCGTCGAGGTGATGCGTGCCGAGGGAGGTGCCAACCTGATCCTCGACATGGTCGGCGGCGACTACCTGCCGCGCAACGTGAAGAGCCTCGCGGACGAAGGCCGGCTGGTGCAGATCGCTTTCCTGCAAGGCCCCAAGGTCGCGTTGAACTTCGCGCAGGTGATGATGCGTCGCCTCATCATCACCGGCAGTACCTTGCGCCCGCAAAGCGATCTGGCCAAGGCGGCCATTGCCGAGGCGCTACGGTCCGAGGTCTGGCCCCTGCTGGAGGCGGGCCGTGTGAAACCGGTGATGGACAGCGAGTTTGCCATGGCCGATGCCGCCGATGCCCATACCCGGATGGAAAGCAGCGGTCATATCGGCAAGATCGTCCTCAAGGTTGCCTGACGCGATGCAACTCGTCATCCTTGCCCTCGCCCTTCTGAGCCTCGGCCTCAGCGCCGTTGCGATCACCCGGCAGCAGCCCTTGAACTGGCGGTTTGCGGTGGCAGAGGTCGCAACAACGAACGCCGCCCCGCGGTTCGAGACGATTTTCGACTATACCGCGCCCGAGGGACAGGCGCATTCGCCGGGCATCGTGCAGGAAGAGGGGCGATTTTCCATCGTCTGGTTCGAGGGTTCCGAAGAGGCGCAGGCCGATGTGGATATCCATGCGGCGCATTTCTCCCGGGCCGGAGAGACATGGCAGGCCACCGAGCCCGCACCGTACGCGACGCGCGCCTCATTGGGGTCCGCCTTCGAGCCGCAGCAACTGGTCGTGACCCTGGGCAACACGATCCAGAACGAGGCGGCAGAGAATGCGCTTTACGCCACCGTGGTCTCGGTTGGCGGTTGGGCGATGGCCTCGGTCGCCGGTGTGCGCATGGGGCCGGATGGACCCGCCTCGGCGCGCAAGCTGAACCTCTCGCCGCTTCTTAACCGGTCACACCTGGTGAAGTCGCCGATGGTTGAATACGAGGATGGCAGTCATGGCTTGCCCGCCTATTTCGAGATGGGCAGCGCCTATGCCTTGCTGGCACGGATGGACGCGCAGGGGCGTGTCATTGACACCCGCCGGATGCCCGCGAAAGGCGTCAAGGCGATCCAGCCGATGATCGTGCCGCTGGACACCACCCGCGCCGTCGCCTTCCTGCGGGATTTCGACCCCAGTTGGAAACTCTGGATCAGTCGAACCAATGATGGCGGCCAGACCTGGTCCGAGGTCACCCCCACGGACGTCGCGAATTCGAGCGCCCCGGTCGCGGCGCTATCGCTCGGGGGCGACCGTATCCTGGCGGTGATGAATGACGATGCGGAAAGGCGCCACGAATTGCGCATGTCCTTGTCGGAGGATGGCGGCAATAGCTGGCGGATGATCCACCGGCTCCGCGATGACGCAGGCGACGCGCGTTATCCCATGCTGCGCCGCTTGCCGTCGGGCGATATCCTTCTGACCTATTCGCACAGCACGAAGCGCGGCATTCGCGCGCATCTCTTCAATGAGCCTTGGGTGGCGGCGCAATGATCGGGGCGCTGACATATGCCTCGGTCGCCGTATTGCTGGGCTGGGTGGTCTATGCGTTGACAGGGCTTTTCGCGTCGGTGCCGGTGGCGCTGGTGGCGGGCGCTCTGGTCGGGGCGCTGACGGTTCTGGTCTTCCGCGATACCATTGCGATCCGGGGTTTCGTTGCTTTGCTTGGCCCCATCGGCATCGTGCTGCCCCTTCTGGCGCTGCGCCACGCCGCAGCAGGCGCAGGTGTCCCGATCGTCCCGTTCGGCACGGTCGAACTCCTGATCTTCGTCACGCTCTACATGGGCTTCATCGCGACCTCCATGGGCGTGATCCCCGTCGATCTTTACCGATACGGATATGCGCCGATCCCGGTGGCGGTGATGGTTCTGGTCCTTTGCGCCTATGGCGCGATAACCGGTAATCTATTCATCCCCGTTGTGGCCGTCGCTGGGCAGGCTTTGTGGGTGACGGGCTGGGGCAGCAGCAACTGGTTTGACCATGTGACGCACGCGCTGCTGGTGCCCATCATTTTTGTGGTGCTGATCCTGCGCCTGCTCTGATCCTACAAGATGTCGAGCGAGACCTTCACCCTGTCCATGACCACGTTGGAGGTAAACCGGCTGACATTTGACTGGTCAAAGAAATAGGCCTGGGTGAATTCCTCGTATTCCTTGATGTTCTTGACCACGACCACGAGGATGAAATCCGCCTCACCTGTGGTGTAGTAACACTGCTGCACCGCCGGCGCGTCCCGCATCTTGCGTTTGAACGCGTCCAGGTACATCCGGTTTTCGCGCTCCAGAACCACCTGCACGATGACGGTCATGTCCCGGCCGATCTTGTCGGGAGACAGCACCGCGATTTCGCTTTCGATGACACCGGTGTCACGCAGTTTCTTGAGCCGTTTCTGAACCGCGGGCGGAGACAGGCCCACCTCGGCGCTGAGGGCATCCGCGGTCAGGCGGGCATTGCCCTGGACCAGTTTCAATATCTGAAGGTCTTTATCGTCCATGTTCCGATTTCTGTCGTTCTCGGCCGCTTTAGCTATCAAATTTATCACAATTCGGCTTGGGCCGAAAGTAACCCATGCGAAGTACCGGACCATGACGGCGCAGCGGGACACGGGCTTGCCGCAGCTTCCGGCCTCTGATGGCGACCAGGTCTAGATATCTTAATTGATTGCGACCAAATGAATTCACGCCCTAAACCAACCGTCCAAGCAGTGATCTGTGACCGGCACGGTCAAATGCCCACCCCGCGCCGAATTCGTGTCCGATGGGGTGGGCAGTATAGCGGCCTGTCTGGAAGGGGAGGAGGTGTCAGGCTGCGTCGCGACCTTCCATGATCATCTCGAATATCTCGGGATCGGTCACACCTTCGGAGCCGATCAGAAGCACCCGGGACCGGTTGTCGATGCCCAGATCGGCGGAGAGATCGGCACTCTCCCGCAGGGCTATGAGCGCGGCCAACCCGGCGACGGCGCTTTCCCCGGCTTCAATGTCAGGGTCGCCCTCCAGCGGGCGCGCCAACAGGCGCACGGTTGGCCCGACAAGCGTGTCGGGGATGGTCAGGAAATCGCCGGCCTCTTCGGCAAGGATTTCCCAGGCCAGTTCTGACGGCTCGCCGCAGGAAAGCCCCGCCATGATGGTTTCTTCGGCGATGGCAACATTCGTGGCCTGCCCGGATTTGGCGCTCTCAAAGAGGCAGGCGGCGAGCTCGGGCTCCACGATGATGACGCGCGGCGCGGTATCGCCCCAATACTGCCGAAGCGCGGCTGCGACGCCTGCGGCCAGCCCGCCAACGCCGCCCTGAAGGAACACATGGGTGGGAGCCTCAGGCATCGCATCGCAGATCTCCTGCACCATCACGCCGTACCCTGCCATCACGTCGCGCGGTGGCAGTGAATAGCCCGGCCACGACGTGTCGGAAACCACGAACCAGCCATTGGCTTCGGCCTCGTCCTTGGCCAGCCTGACAGACTCGTCGTAATCGCCGTCGATGCGGATCACATCTGCGCCAAGCTCACGCATCGCTGCGGCGCGGCCCTCGCTCACCTCGGCGTGGATATAGATGCGGCAGGGCACCCCATACCGCTGACAGCCCCAGGCAAGCGATCGGCCGTGATTGCCATCGGTGGCCGAGACCAGCGTGATCTCTGCCACCGTATCCGCATAGGTGCCGTCGCGGATATCTGACAGGCTCACCTCATGGCCAAGGCGGTGCGACACCTCGCGCTGCAGCACCCGCTGTGCCGAATAGGAGCCGCCAAGCGCCTTGAAACTGCCCAGGCCAAAGCGCGGCCCCTCGTGCTTGTAGTGGATCTCTCCCACGCCAATCCGGGAAGCCAGGGCGCCGAGAGAGATCAACGGGGTTGGCGCATAGCCGTCCCATTGCGTGATCTCCGCACGGGCCGTGGCAAAATCCTCGGGGCTCAACACGCGCAGGGCGGCATCGCCGGTCTTGCGGGCGGCGGCGACATGGGCAGGGCGGGCAGGGGGGAGAAGGGTTGTCATGTCTCTATCCGTTTTTGAGGGGCAGGCGGTCCCGCACCAGTGCGGCCCAGAAGGCGGCCCCGATGGGGAGCAGGTCGTCATTGAAATCGTAGTCGGCGGCGTGCAGGGGCTGCCCGTGCGGGCCGTCCGTTCCATTGCCAAGCAGCAGGAAACACCCCGGCACGGCGGCGCTGAAATGCGCGAAGTCTTCGGAAAAGCTCATCGGGGGGCGGTCCGGGATCGTCTCGCACCCCTGCGATTGTGCAACCCGGATGACGGCTTCGGTCGGCGCTTCGGCATTGATGGCTTCGATGAACTCGGTGTTGAACGTCATCTCGACACCAACACCGTGTGCGGCGGCGATGCCCTCGGTGATCTGGCGCATGAAACCGGCCACGGCTTCGCGATCTTCCGGCACCCGCGCCCGCACGTCGCCCTTCAGGACCGCATGCCCGGGCAGGACATTACGCTGCCCGTCGGTGATGAACTCGGTGACCGAGACCACGGCGCCGCAGCTTGGCGCCATCTTGCGCGCAACGATGGTCTGCAACGCGGTGACCATCTCGGCGCCCACGGTGATCGCATCCACGCCCACATGGGGCATCGACGCATGGCCGCCCTTGCCGGTGATCTCTATCTCGAAAAGGCTCTCGCTGGCGCAGATCTGTCCGACACGGGTAGAAACCTGGCCCACCGGCGCACCGGGCAGGTTGTGAATGCCGTAGACCTCGTCGATGGGAAACCGTTCCAGCACCCCCTCGTCAATCATTGCCCTCGCGCCCAGCCCATGTTCTTCGTTGGGTTGAAAGAGAAACACGACCGTGCCGTCGTAATCATGCGACTGGCTTAAGAGTTCCGCCGCGCCAAGAAGCATCGTGGTATGCCCGTCATGGCCGCAGGCATGCATGACACCGGGGTTTTCCGAGGCGTAATCATGGGTGCTCGTCTCAAGGATCGGCAGCGCATCCATGTCCGCGCGCAACCCGATGGCCCGGTTACCGCCGCCCGCGCGCAGGATACCGACCACGCCCGCACCCTCGTGGACCTCAAGGCCAAGCCCGCGCAGGGTTTCGGCCACTTTCGCCTTGGTGCGCACCTCGTCAAACCCCAACTCGGGGTCGCGGTGAAATTCGCGGCGCATCGCCGTCAACCTGTCGTGAAACCCATCCATAGCGGGATCCTTGCTCCTGTTTCTCGCAGGATACGTAAACTCGACCATGGATTTGCGTCAAAGATTGACCAAAGCACGAGAAATCAGAGATAAATCTGACGTTTACGCGATTATTTTCGGACGACGGCCCGTTGGCGTGTGTCAGGCCCCGGCGGCCACGTCATACTCGATCTCGTGTTCATCGCCTGCGGAATGATCCTCCGCCTGCACCGTGTATTTGACCGCGACCTGCTCAAAGGTGATCGATACCCGTTCGCTGATCGTGGTCAGCGGATCATCCACGCCGTCATTGAAGAGACCATAGGCTGAGATCGCGCAATTGGTCAGGGTGATGACCAGATAGTCGAGATGCACGTCGCCACTGTCTTTCCGGACGCTGAGGACGATTTCGTCAAAGCTCTTGCCCTGCATGGCGGCCAGCGCGAGATAGGGCGAACTGGCATCATAGAACTTGTGCACCTCCAGCGGCGAAACAATCGCCCGCTGCCGCGTCCGCCCGCTCCCGGGGCGCGCCGCCTTGGCCTTCTGCGCCACGCCCCACTCGATGCCGTGAATGTCGATCTCATCCTCATGCCCCGCCCGCTTGCTCTCTCCCGCAATGTCCGGAACTTTCAAAAAACCAGTGATCGGCATAACCGTCCCTCCAAATGAATTTCAACTATGGGAGGAGTGTAGCACAGCCCATTGCCCCCGCGAAGCCGCGACTTCCCTGAACGAAATGCCTGACACGCAAGCCGAATGTCCAACCCGCGCGGTGTCAAGGCCGCAGGCCGCCGCGCGATCGCCAGACCGCCCGCAAGGGCTGGCGATTTCTGAGGTTAGCATTTTCATTTGAGGCCAAAATGACTTGGCAAAGATAAAATGCCACGAACTGATGTTGGCCCGCCATCCCGCGGTCTGGCAATCGCGCGGCTCTCGCAATCGTCGTAGGATGGGGTTCAATTCATTCTTCACCCCGGCGGCAATGTCTTGACGAAATTCCAGATCGCCCTGGCGACCGACTGAATGCTTTCGTTCTGGGCGGCGGTCGTGGCAGCAAGTGCCGCTACTGTAACTTTCGTGCCGGTCTTGCCGAGTTCCTTTGCGGACTCCTTGATCACGATATCCGCCACCGACCCGCAATATTTCCCGATGCGCACGGAGACATCCCACAATGCCTGCGCAATCTGCCTGAGCTTGCCCGGCGACGGTTCCGGTTTGGCAATCTCGGCCTCAAGCTCGACGAGCTCATCCCAGATCAGCTTAATCTCGTTGCCAGCGGCCTTTGCTTCATCTTCGATTGCCACAGGCGGCTGATTGTGGAGCCGATCGGCATTCGCCTCGAGTGTCGCGGAGGACCTTAGCTGCTTCTTGAGCCTCGCAATCTCCCGCTCAAGTGTATAATGCGCTCTGATCCTTTCAATCTCTTCGGATACCGCCTCCGGTCCGACCTCCCAGATCGGATCAGCGATCAGCGCAACACGCCGCTGGAGCTCCCAATCCATTGGATTACCATCAACAAAACCCTGATACCATTCACGCCAGAATGGCCAGTTGGATCCGCTTTCAAGCAATCTGATGCTGGATTTCAGATAGGTGGCTAGCCAATCCGGTTCTTCCGGTTCATGCCAAACCGGGATTTTAAGCAGTGATGTGAACGGAATTTCTGCATCTGAATATGCGGCTGTGCGAGTCACCTGGGCAGATTTTTCTCTGGTGGCATTATTCTCAAGTCGGGTAACGTTAAGGGTGGCATCAATCGAGTATTCTACAGCAAAATTGGCTTCTGCAATGCGGCTACTAGAAGTAGAAGAGGCAGCAGTCACAGCGGATATGGTCGCCATGCCCGCTTCGTGTGAAGCATCTGCACCCTGATCCGCAGCGTTCTCAGCAGCCTTGGAGGCGAGGGAAATCGCACGAGATTTCAAAACTGAAGCTACGCCAGCGGTAAGCAACGCCCTGGCGATCAATAATGCAACGCGTTCGTTCTCTGCCCCTACTTTGTACGTGTGAATGGCAATCGGAAAGACTCGCAATGCAGCGCGAACAGCGATCAATAAGCAGGTCTCATGTGGCTGCTCCTCTAGCCACTCACTAAACTCTTCCGGCGTTTCAATTGGCAAAACTTTTCTTTCATAAGCCTAGGGCTAGGGTATCCACTGCGCCCACCAGTTCAACCCACCTTGACCAACCCGCATTTCCCCTACATATCCCCAATCCATGACAGACCTCTCTCACATCCGCAATTTCTCCATCGTCGCCCATATCGACCACGGGAAATCCACGCTGGCCGACCGCCTGATCCAATCCACCAATACGGTGGCGGATCGGGACATGAAAGAGCAGTTGCTCGATAGTATGGATATCGAGCGGGAACGGGGCATCACGATCAAGGCCAACACCGTGCGGATCGACTA
The DNA here is from genome assembly GCF_030733385.1 of Roseovarius sp. MMSF_3359. GTDB lineage: Bacteria > Pseudomonadota > Alphaproteobacteria > Rhodobacterales > Rhodobacteraceae > Roseovarius. The sequence goes on from NZ_JASHJC010000001.1 coordinate 443,931, forward strand.
CCAGGCCGAGGATGGTGAGACCTACGTGCTCAACCTCATCGACACGCCCGGCCATGTGGACTTCGCCTACGAGGTCAGCCGGTCGATGCGCGCGGTCGAGGGCTCGCTGCTCGTCGTGGACAGCACGCAAGGGGTCGAGGCGCAGACGCTGGCGAACGTGTATCAGGCCATCGACGCCGACCACGAAATCGTGCCGGTGCTGAACAAGATCGACCTGCCCGCCTCCGATTGCGACCGGGTGGCCGAACAGATCGAGGACGTGATCGGCATCGATGCCACCGGCGCCATCCAGGTCAGCGCCAAGACCGGCGTCGGCATCCGCGAAACGCTCGAGGCCATCGTACGCGATTTGCCCGCGCCTAAGGGCGACCGCGATGCGCCCTTGAAAGCCATGCTGGTCGATAGCTGGTACGACGCCTATCTCGGCGTGATCGTCCTGGTCCGCATCATGGACGGCGTGTTGAAAAAGGGCGACCGGGTCAAGATGATGTCGAACGGGTCGGTCCACCATGTCGACCGTATCGGCGTCTTCAAACCGGAACGCGCGGATATTGCCGAGCTTGGCCCCGGTGAAATCGGCTTTCTAACCGCCTCGATCAAACAAGTCCGCGACACCCGCGTCGGCGACACGATCACCCATGAGAAAAAGGGTACGACCGAGGCGCTGCCGGGCTTCAAACCTTCGCAGCCCGTCGTCTTCTGCGGCCTCTTCCCCGTGGACAGCGCCGAATTCGAAGACCTCCGCGATGCGATCGACAAACTGGCGCTGAACGACGCGAGCTTTTCCTTTGAAATGGAAACCTCCGCCGCGCTTGGCTTCGGCTTCCGCTGTGGCTTCCTCGGGCTTTTGCACCTTGAGGTCATCCGCGACCGGATCGAGCGCGAATACGATATCGAGCTCATCACTACCGCGCCGTCGGTCGTCTATCACGTCTACATGCGCGACGGCTCGCAGATCGAACTGCACAACCCCGCCGACATGCCCGACCTGACACATGTGGACCATTTGGAGGAGCCGCGCATCAAGGCCACGATCCTGGTCCCCGACGAGTACCTGGGCGATGTGCTGAAACTCTGCCAGGAACGCCGCGGGATACAGCTCGACCTGACCTATGCCGGCAGCCGCGCGATGACGGTTTATGACCTGCCGCTGAACGAGGTCGTGTTCGACTTCTACGACCGCCTGAAATCGGTCACCAAGGGGTACGCCAGCTTTGACTACCAGATGACCGGGTATCGCGAGGATAACCTCGTGAAGATGTCGGTGCTGGTGAACGAAGAGCCCGTCGATGCGCTGAGCATGATGGTCCACCGCGACCGGGCCGAAACCCGTGGGCGCGCGATGGTCGAAAAGCTCAAAGACCTCATCCCCCGCCACATGTTCAAAATCCCGATCCAGGCGGCCATCGGCGGCAAGGTCATCGCCCGCGAGACCCTATCGGCCATGCGCAAGGACGTAACCGCGAAATGCTACGGCGGCGACGCCACCCGGAAGAAGAAACTGCTCGAGAAGCAGAAGGCGGGGAAAAAGAAGATGCGCCAGTTCGGGAAGGTCGACATCCCGCAAGAGGCGTTTATCTCCGCCCTAAAAATGGACAGCTAAGCTGGCCATTTTTAGGGTGCGTGCGGGAAAGCGATTGGCGAAGCCAATTGCGGCCGCTCCCGGTTGCGTTGATACTGCATGCTATCGAAGATGGATGAGCGATGGCTAAGTCGTCTAGTATTGTACGGCCAATAGTACGGGGGATTACTCGTCCAATAATATCGCGAACCAAAGAAAAGTCAGAAAACTTGACAAAAATAATCATGATAGACGGCGCTTTTTTCGAGCGTCTTTGTAGTGAATACTCAAAAGAGGTTGGTTTCGATATCTTCGCAGATATCGGTTGGCATGCCCTCAAAGGCGATGCGCGTCGGGTCTTTTACTACGACGCTTTACCTGCAAAAAAAGCCAAACAGAGTGAGGCTGAATACAAAACAGAGTTAGAAAACAAAAAGGCGGAATTGAACACGATTCGTACTCAGGAAGGCTATCATGTTAGAGATGGCATCAGCAGATTCCGCCTTAGGGATGGTACCCGTGTGCAAAAAGGTGTTGATATTTTGCTGGCGACAGACGCAATGCAATTTGCACTTAACGGAATAGCGGATGAGATAGAGCTTTACGCCTCAGACGTCGATTTTTTCCCAGTATTTGAAGCGCTTCAAAACACTAATTGCCGAGGTGTTCTTCGCTACCAGATAGGCAAAACAAACGACGAGATTATTTTTGCCGCTGATAAGGCTAAACCAATTCGAGCCACCGAATTGCTTAGAATGTGTTCTTCACTCACTGCGCGCGGTATGGCTAACTTTAACTGGTCTCGTGCAGCGGCGGTAACAGGTTTAGAACTGTTAAGAGAAAGGGGATACCACGGTAGCGAAATCGTAATAACGTACCACAATAGTCCAAAAAAATTTCGGACCTATCGAGTTACAGATAACGACATACAATGTGTTGCCGTCGGCAACCTACTATTGGCAGTTGATTCCGCCATGGACCAGTCTGCTGATGTTGATTATTCAAAACTGGCTCAGATGAAAAAAGTTCTTAAGAAGCACATGTAAGGTTGGTGGTATTCACGCGTCGCCCTCTCGCCCCCGCACCAGGCCCAAAAACTCACCCGCACCCGCCAGGAACCGTCCCCCGGACGGTTTGCCTAGCCGCCCTCGCACCGGCGCGCACCTGTTGAGCGGACAATCGCCTCAAGTGTCGGCGCCTAGCGGGATCGCTGCGGATTTTGTCCCGCCATGCTACCATTCCAGACATTCAAAAGGAGGATTACGCCATGAAAAGACTTTCACTCAGCCTTGCTTTCATCCTGACCGCCGGGGCGGCCTTTGCGTTCCAGTGTCCGGCGGATATGGGCAAGATCGACGCCGCGCTTGAGGCAGGTACGTCGCTGTCTGACGCGGAGCTGGCCGAGGTCAAGGCGCTGCGCGATGAGGGCGAGCGGTTGCATGGTTCTGGCGATCATCAGGCCTCGGTCGATGCGCTCGCCAAGGCCAAGGATATGCTTGGGCTGGAGTAAATCGGCGATCAGAAAATCCCGTCGCCGCCGTTTTCTTCCTCGATTGCTTTGTCCGTCAGGATGACGCCCGTGGCCCCCACGGCCGCCGCGCCAACAACGGCGGGAGCGCAGGCGGTGATGCTCAGGCTTCCGGTCAGCAGGGTTAGGGCGATCCACAGTTTCGATGTCATGTCAGCTCTCCTCGGCCTCTTGGGCCATCATTCTCGGGCGGGGGTGGCCCTGCTCCAATCGTTGTTGGGCCTCAGAAGAGGCCTTCGTCGCCGTCTTTCTCGGCCAGGTCATCGGCCACCACCACGGCGGCGGCGCCGGCCCCGGCAATCACCACCGGCGCGCAGGCCTGAAGCCCGACCGTCCCGACAATCACGCCCATGGCGATCCAGAATTTCGTTTTCATGGCAGCTCTCCTCACTCTCATAACGCAGTCGTCCGGCGGTTTTCGCCCGCCTTGTTGCCCCTTCGCCGCGGCCTGTTTCCTGCGAAAGGTGGCTTTCCTTAACACATCTCCCGCGTCAGCCGAAGCCCGATTTGGTATGATTGTGGACGTTTCCCACAATAATTTCCGACGCGGGACAGCCGTCCAAGCCGCGTCATATTCCGGCCACATTTGGGCGAAAACCCCGGCCCTTGTCCCGCGACAGGTGAAAACGGGCAGGACCCAAAAACAAAGGATGCCGGGCTAATCTATTGTTCCAAATATATAAATCAGCCTGCGCGCGGCCCCATCATTTCGCGCGGGGAAACAAACAGTTTCTAACAAATCTATTCATTTTGCCGCAATTTCGACACAAAATGCGAAGGCTGTAAACTTACTGGTATGGGAACGTAACGAGTATGAATGTTGACTATGTATCAGTCGCGCGAGAGCGTCGACTGGCGGCGTTGAAAGTGTTGAAGCGCCGCCAACCCGCATTGCCCGGACTGGCGAAGGCCAAAATGGCACCGCATCCGGATGACGCGAAGATCGCCCCGTTTCGTGAGCGCATCATCTATCAGCTGCAGGCGCGCTGAGAGCGGCGGCGAATCGTCAGAAGGCGATTGATGCGAAATTGAGCCTGTCGCGCCGGTGTTGGGCCGGTGTGACGTCACAGGGATGACCGACAATGGGGGGAGGTCGGGTTTTTCGACGTCCGGCGGTGGCAAGAAATCACCACTCACGTAACACTGCCGAAACAAATCGGAAAACCCACTTATCCACAGGGATTTCCCCAATTAATCCAATATCTTATCCCCAAGAAATTTCATCTCGGGGGTAATTTTTTCTTGCGTGACAAGGGTGTTGCGGCGAACCTCAAGTCATCGCAACGGTTTTCATTAACCAGCGCGGTACGCGACGACCCCTCGGGGTCTTGGCACTGGGAAACGGGCCTTCGGGTTATCGGCCCAGCGTCGGGGTCCAAGGGAGATCAGGCAGGATTTTGAGCCCTTCGGGGTTCTGGATTTCGCCGGATTGACCTGGGTCAGAGCACGCCAATCCGGCCTTCGGGTTCGGTGCGGCACCGCCGGTCCATGTCTTCGGAGATGGAATGGCATTGCCGATCTGCGCCCTCGGGCGTGGTGACGCGCCGCCGATCTTTGTTTTCGAACAGGGTGAGGCAGTGGTGGGCCTTCGGGTTCATCGCAGCACGGGCTGCCGCCCTTCGGGGTTGGTATGTTCGGGTAGGCGTCAGGGTGTGGCTTCGGCCGCAATGCGAGGACCGCGTCTGAGCACCTGGCGCCTTATCCGATTCCGGCGAAGCATCTTCGACAGGGATGGAAAACGAAAACGGGGTCCGCCTGCCTTTGGCAAACCGGACCCCGCCGTCAGTTGATGCGACCGCGTCTATGCACCTGTGGGTCAAGACCTACACCCAGTGACCGATCAGATCAACAATATGTCGCGGTGCAGCATCATTTTTCCGCTAGATTGGCCGCGAACCTCTAATGATTGTGGCGCATGGGGCACATCAATCCGGGGCGTCTGATCCATATCAAGGCATCGTTCCCGAACCTGCCGCAAGGTGGCGCCGAAATGCGCAACCACGAGCATCTCATGAGGTTCATCATGTTTCGCCTTGCCCTGATCTTGCATCTCTTCATCGGCTCCACCCTCGCCGGGACCGCCATTATCGCGGCGCTTGTCACGGGCAATGACGGGTGGATGGCCATCACCTTTGCTGCCGCTCTCGGCTTCCTTGGCGGGTTCCCTGTCAGTTGGCTCGTGGCGCGGCGGTTGTGGCGGGAATAGCCGGTTCGTTCATCACCCCAGCCAGGCGCGGATTGCCGCTTCGAATTCACGGGGTTTCTGCGCGTGAAGCCAGTGTTCTGCGCCCGGTATCTTGGCAAACTGGGCCTTGGGGAAGAGGCGTTTGATGCCCGGTCGGTGGTCGGACTGCACATAATCCGACAACGCGCCTGAAAGGAATAGCGTCGGTCCATCGAAACGGCTCGTCATGTCCGGGAAAGACATGATCCCGGGCATTTCCCGTGCCAAGGTGTCCAGGTTCAGGATCCAGCGCCGGTTCTTCACGTCGAGGGATTGAAGGAAGAAAGAGATCAATTGCGGGTCATCGACATGTGGCTCCAGTTGCTCTGTCGCGTCGGAGCGTTTTTCGATGCGCTCCAGGTCCACGGATTTCATCGCATCGATAAAGGGCATCTGCGTGTGGGTGTAGGTCACCGGCGCGATATCCGCGACGATCAGCCGGTTCACCAGCGCCGGTTGCCGCAAAGCCAGCACCATGGCCGCCTTGCCCCCCATCGAATGGCCCATCACATCGAACGGACCTTCGAGGTGGTCGATGACTTCGGCCAGGTCCTGGGCAAGTTCCTCATAGGAATGCGTGTCGGTCCAGTCGCTTTGGCCGTGGTTGCGCATGTCGACCGCGACGACCTGCCGGGTGTCCGACAGGCGCTTGGCGATCACGCCCCAATTGCGGCCCGACCCATAAAGGCCGTGGGCAATCAAAAGGCCGGGCTGCTCCGTCGGGGTGCCATTTAAAATCATGTTCAACATGGGAAAGGTGATACAAGGCGGCCGGGCCGAGGGCCAGCCCCATTGAGCTCTGGCACCCGGCGCTCTAAGCTCGACATCGGGGGAAAGAGATGACCGAATTGGCGACATTACAAACCCGCGTGGCGAAGCTCGAAGAGCAGTTGCAGGCCAGGCTTGGGGTCCGCGGAAAAAACCTGCAAAAGCGACTGGCCCGGGCGGGTCGGCGCCTGCCACGCCGCGTCCGGCGGGCTGGGCAGGTCATCACCCGGGCGGAGGAGATGGCCGCGCACCCCAAATTGGCACGGTTGCGGGATGACAGGGCGCTGGATGCGGCGTTCCGGGAGGTCTCGGCCTATCTGCGCACGGTCGATCCAGTGGATCGCCGCAAGGGGATTATCCTGGGCATTCTGGGAAGCGCGGTCTTTAACCTCATCCTGCTGCTGGCCGCCATCCTTTTGCTGATGAGATGGCAGGGCTTTATCTGAGGCGCCAACCCGGTGCGGCGCGATAAGACCAGGATGGCCAATGAAAAACCCGCGCAGCCGGGGCCGCGCGGGTGTCTTTCGATCCTCAGGCCGGATCAGAGGTTCGGGTAAAGCGGGAAGCGTGCGCACATCTCCGCCACTTCGCCACGGACCTTCTCCTCGACCGCGCCGTTGCCGTCGGGACCATTGGCGGCCAGACCGTCGACCACTTCAACGATCCAGTCGGCGATCTGACGGAACTCGGCTTCCTTGAAGCCGCGTGTCGTGCCTGCAGGAGTGCCGAGGCGAATGCCCGATGTCACGGTCGGCTTTTCCGGGTCAAACGGGATGCCGTTCTTGTTGGTGGTGATATGGGCGCGGCCCAGGGCGGCATCGGTGATGTTGCCGGTCACCTTCTTGGGGCGCAGATCGACCAGCATGACATGGGTGTCGGTGCCGCCGGTCACGATGTCGAGGCCGCCCTTGATCAGTTGATCGGCCAGAGCTTCGGCATTGGCGCGGACCTGCTTCATGTAGGTCTTGAATTCGGGGCGCAGTGCCTCGCCAAAGGCCACGGCCTTGGCGGCGATGACATGCATGAGCGGGCCGCCCTGAATGCCGGGGAAAATGGCCGAATTGACCTTCTTGGCGATAGTCTCATCATTGGTCACGATCATCCCGCCGCGCGGGCCGCGCAGGGTCTTGTGGGTGGTCGTGGTTGCCACATGCGCGTGCGGGAAGGGTGAGGGATGCTCGCCCGCGGCAACGAGACCGGCAAAGTGGGCCATGTCAACATGCAGGTAGGCGCCAACGCTGTCGGCAATCTCACGCATCTTGGCAAAGTCGATCTGACGCGGGATGGCGGAGCCACCAGCGATGATCATCTTGGGCTGATGTTCGTTGGCCAGTTCCTGTACCTGGTCGTAGTCCAGCAGGTTATCCTGCTTGCGAACACCATATTGCACGGCATTGAACCACTTGCCCGACTGGTTCGGTGCGGCGCCATGGGTCAGGTGACCGCCCGCGTCGAGGCTCATGCCCAAGATCGTGTCGCCGGGTTGCAGCAGCGCCTGGAACACACCCTGGTTGGCCTGGCTGCCGGAATTGGGCTGCACGTTGGCAAATTCGCACCCGAAAAGTTGCTTGGCACGGTCGATGGCCAGGTTTTCGGCGACGTCCACGTATTGGCACCCGCCATAATACCGACGCCCCGGATAGCCTTCGGCGTATTTGTTGGTCATCACGCTGCCCTGGGCTTCCATGACAGCGGCGGACACGATGTTTTCGCTCGCGATCAGTTCGATCTCATCGCGCTGGCGGCCAAGCTCGTCGGTGATCGAGCCATAGAGTTCGGGGTCGCGCGAGGCGAGGGATTCAGTGAAAAATCCAGAATCAGACATGGGCGTAAGCTCCGAAATGGGTTGCAGTTGCGGGATTTCCTATAGGAAACATGGTGAGGTTGTAAGTCTATAAAGCGACATTTCCACCCGCAGGTCCGTCAACACTGGTACAGCAGGGCAACTTGTGGTTCGATCGGAACCACTCGATGCGCTTTGGAAACAGGAACGCCCGACATGACCAGCAAGATCGCGTTTGTCGCAAGCGACGTTGCCTCAGCGCGCAAAGCGCATGACGTTTTGGCCAAACGATACGGTAATGTGCCCGAGGAAGAGGCCGAAGTGATCGTGGCGCTTGGCGGGGACGGCTTGATGCTGCAGACGCTGCACCGGACGCAAGGCCTGAACGCGCCGGTCTATGGCATGAATCGCGGCACGGTTGGTTTCCTGATGAACACCTACAGCAAGGATGACCTGCCCGAGCGCCTGAATGCGGCGATCGAAGAGGTCATCAACCCGCTGGCGATGACCGCAAAAAGCGTCGATGGCACGATGCACGAGGCGCTGGCGATCAACGAGGTGTCGCTGCTGCGCGGCGGACCGCAAGCGGCCAAGTTGCGGATCACCATCGACGGGCATCTGCGTCTTGACGAGTTGGTCTGCGACGGGGCGCTCCTGGCGACACCGGCCGGATCGACCGCCTATAACTACAGCGCCCATGGCCCGATCCTGCCGATCGGATCAGATGTCCTGGCCTTGACGGCGGTGGCGGCGTTCCGGCCCCGGCGGTGGCGCGGGGCGCTTTTGCCCAAGACGGCGACCGTGCGGTTTGACGTCATCAATCCCAAGAAACGGCCCGTGATGGCCGACGCGGACAGCCGGTCGGTCCGGCAGGTGCTTTGGGTCGAGATCAGATCCGAGCCGAGCATCGCGCATCGGATCCTGTTCGACCCGGGCCACGGCCTGGAAGAGCGCCTTATCCGCGAGCAGTTCGTCTAAGCCCGAAAAAACTTGATTTTTAAAGAATCGTTTCAGGTCAAATGGATACGGTCTTGTTATCCAATAACAATCATTTGTTATTGCCTGTCTGTGGGCTTCGCAGGCAATTTGCCGCCACCCGATACGTGTTGAATAAAAGACTACGCATCAAAAAACTGGGTGGGGAAATGCGCCGGAATAATAACGTGAAGGCCGTGATGTTATCAGTGCTGATTTTGGCAAGTTCGGTCGTCCCTTCTGATGCAAACCACAGCCATGGTATTGTGTTCGAGTTCCTACAGCGTACGGCTGCGAGTTTGTCCCAGAGTATCCTGCATGGGGTGCACGACCTTTTCACGCCGTAGTCGCGTTTTCTAGTAGATCGGGCAGATGCCCCCGCGCTTCCGTCAGGCGCGGGGGCTTTTTCATTGCCCTGCCGCATATGCGCGGCCGCTGTCGGCATCTTTTGCGGAACAATCTGCGTTCTCCACCGTTGATTTGACACAAGCAAGCGCGGATGCCGGCCACCCCGTCAGCCGCGGTCATATGCAGAGAAAAGAGAGAGAGTTCATGAATTGGGATACGATCGAAGGCAACTGGAAAGAATTCACCGGCGCGGCCAAGGCGAAGTGGGGCGAGCTGACCGATGACGAAATACAGGAGGCCGAAGGAAACCGGGAACGGTTGGTCGGTTTGCTGCAACAGAAATACGGAATGGCCAAGGATGAAGCCGAACGCGAACTGGATTCGTTTGCGAAAACCTTCTGAGGCACCGGGTGTGGGGTCAGGGTGGCGCAGTCGATGCGCCACCCTTTTTCCGTGTCTTTATGATTTCGCGTAGCCGATGCCCTGCAGCGCATCCCGGATCTCGTCCAGGATGACCGGGTCGTCAATCGTCGCCGGCATCTTGTAGTCCTTGCCATCCGCAATGCTGACCATCGTGCCGCGCAGGATCTTGCCGGAGCGTGTCTTGGGCAAACGGTCCACGACGACAGCAAGTTTGAAGGCTGCCACCGGGCCGATCTTTTCCCGCACCAGCTTGACACATTCGCGGGCAACATCCTCGTCACTGCTGGCCGAGCCCTTGTTGAGGCAGAGGAAACCCACCGGCAGTTGGCCTTTGAGCTGATCGCTCACACCGATCACCGCGCATTCTGCGACCTCCGGGTGGCCGGCCAATACTTCCTCCATCCCGCCAGTCGAAAGGCGATGGCCCGCGACGTTGATGACGTCATCGGTGCGCGCCATGATATAGAGGTATCCGTCCTCGTCGATCATGCCCGCATCGCCGGTCTCGTAATAGCCGGGGAAAGTCTTGAGGTAGGATTTGCGGTACCGGTCCTCGGCATTCCATAGCGTCGGCAGCGTCCCCGGGGGCAGGGGCAGTTTGACCGCGATTGCGCCCAATTCGTTTGGTCCGTTCGGGTGGCCGCCCTCATCCAGAATTTGCACGTCATAGCCCGGCATCGGCACGGTGGGTGAGCCGATCTTGACCGGCAGCGCCTCGATCCCCGCAGGGTTGCCGACAATGGTGTATCCGGTTTCGGTCTGCCACCAGTGGTCATAGACCGGCACCTGCATCGTGTCCTGCGCCCATTCGATCGTGTCCGGGTCGGCCCGTTCGCCCGCAAGGTAAAGCGCGCGCAGACAGGAGATGTCGTAATCCTTTATGAGCTCCCCTTTCGGGTCATCCCGCTTGATCGCACGCAGGGCCGTGGGGGCGGTGAAAAAACTGCGCACGTTATGTTCGCTGATAACCCGCCAGAACGTCCCGGCATCGGGGGTGCCGATTGGCTTGCCCTCGAAGACGACGGTGGTGTTGCCATGGATGAGCGGCGCGTAGCAGATATAGCTGTGTCCCACGACCCAACCCACATCGGACGCGGCCCAGAACACATCGCCGGGATCGGCCTGATAGATGTTCTTCATCGTCCAGTTCAGGGCCACTAGGTGGCCGCCCGTGGGACGCACAACGCCCTTGGGCGCGCCGGTCGTACCGGAGGTGTAGAGGATATAGACCGGGTGATTGCCCTCGACCGGGACGCAGTCGGCGGGGGTCACGCCCTCCTGCACTGCGTACCAGTCGTGATCGCGGCCCGGTGTCAGGTCGGCGCGGTGCTCGTCGCGTTGCAGGATGACGCAGAGATCCGGCTTGTGCGTGGCCATGTCGATCGCACCATCGAGCAGCGGCTTGTAATCGACGACCCGCCCCGGCTCCAGCCCGCAGGAGGCGGCGATGATCGCCTTGGGCTCAGCATCGTCGATCCGGACGGCCAGCTCATTGGCGGCAAACCCGCCGAAGACGACCGAATGGATCGCACCCAGCCGGGAACAGGCCAGCATCGCTTCCAGCGCCTGCGGCACCATCGGCATGTAGATGATGACGCGGTCGCCCTTTTCCACGCCTTTTTCGCGCAGCGCCCCGGCCAGCGATGCAACACGGGTCTGCAACTCGCCATAGCTGATCTTGTCTTTCTTGCCGGTGATCGGGCTGTCATAGATGATGGCGGTTTGATCGGCCTTGCCGGCCTCCACGTGACGGTCCACCGCGTTATAGCAGGTATTGACCACCCCATCGTTGAACCATTCGTAGAGCGGCGCATTGTCGTCAAACAGGGCCTTGGAAGGCTTTTGGATCCAGTCGATGGCTTCGGCCGCCTGCATCCAGAAACCTTCGGGATCCTTCTTCCATCCCTCATAGATGTCGCTGTAGGCCATGATTTCCTCCTCCGGTAATACCATTGCATACTGTTACGAGAAGACCGGGATGCGCGACAAGAAAGTTACCGTTAGCAGCGACCGTTTGGCGCAATAATTTGCAAGGCGGAGAAAATAGACCTGAATATTTTTGCAAACCCCCGAATTTCAGGGGGATTTGCAGTTGGTGTCGCAGGTTTTTGCAAATTTGCTAACTCTTAGGTGCAAACCCAGTGCCAGAATCGCGCGCGCCCTTCAGCCGTAATGATCGACCGGCGTCCCGGCGATGGCCGCCATGTTGAGCAACCCGCGCGCGGTGATCGAAGGCGTCACGATATGCGCCCTGTTGCCCATGCCCATCAGGATCGGACCAACCTCCAGCCCGCCGCCCTTCATCTTGAGGATGTTGCGCACGCCCGAGGCCGCGTCGGCGTTGGAAAAGATCAGGACATTGGCCGCCCCTTCCATCCGGTTGTCGGGCAAAAGCCGCGCGCGCAACTCTTCGTCGAGCGCGGCATCGACATTCATTTCGCCCTCATAGCAGAAATCGCGGGGCTCACTGTCGAGCAACGCCAGTGTCGCGCGCAATCGCTTGCCCGAATCCTCGCCCTGGTTGCCAAACTGCGATTTTGAACAGAAGGCAATCTTGGGCTCGACACCGAAACGCCGCACATGACGGGCGGCCCCAATGGCAGCTTCGGTCAGGAACTCGGGGTCGGGGAAGGTTCGCACATGGGTGTCCGCGATAAAGAGCGGCCCGTCCTCGAGGATCATCATCGACAGCGCCCCCTGCGGATGCAGCTTCTCGTTGCCCAGGACCTGGTTCACGTAGTTCAGGTGCCAGCGGTATTCGCCGAACGTCCCGCAGATCAGGCTGTCGGCCTCGTTGCGGTGCACCATCACGGCGGCAATGGCGGTCGAGTTCGTGCGCATCACGGCCCGGGCCAGATCGGGTGTCACGCCGCGGCGCTTCATGATCTCGTGATAGCTGCCCCAATAGTCGCGATAGCGCGGGTCATCCTCGGGGTTGACGATGCTGAAGTCGCGCTCCGGCCGGATTTCGAGGCCCAGCCGCTCGCACCGCTGCTCGATCACCTTGGGCCGCCCGATCAGGATCGGTTGCTCGCTGGTCTCTTCGAGAATGGCCTGCGCCGCCCGCAAGACCCGCTCATCTTCGCCCTCGGCAAAGACGATGCGGCGGGCGACCTTTGCCGCGGCTTCGAAAACGGGGCGCATGAAAAGCGCGGATTTGTAGACCGAAGCGTCGAGTTTCTCTTTGTACGCCTCAAGATCTTCAAGCGGGCGGGTCGCCGCGCCAGTCTCCATCGCGGCTTTGGCCACGGCGGTCGACACGATCCCCGACAGGCGCGGGTCAAAGGGTTTGGGGATCAGGTAATCCGCCCCGAAGGTCAGTTGCTCCCCCTGGTAGGCAGCGGCGGCCTCGGCACTTGTCGTCGCGCGGGCCAGCGCGGCGATGCCTTCGACGCAGGCGACCTGCATCTGGTCGTTGATCTGCGTCGCCCCGACATCAAGCGCGCCACGGAAGATGAAAGGGAAGCAGAGGACGTTGTTGACCTGGTTCGGAAAATCGCTGCGCCCGGTGGCGATGATCGCATCGGGGGCCACCTTGCGGGCCTCGTCGGGCATGATTTCGGGCGTGGGGTTGGCCAGCGCGAAGATGATCGGGCGATCGGCCATTTTGGCAACCATCTCGGGTTTGAGTACGTTGGGACCCGAGAGCCCGAGGAAGAGATCGGCCCCCTCGATCACCTCATCCAGCGTGCGCATGTCGGTAGCTTGGGCAAACGCCTCCTTCTGCGGGTTCATGTCCTCGGTCCGGCCCTTGTAGACCAGCCCGTGAATGTCGCAGAGAAAGATGTTCTCGCGTTTGACGCCGAGTTTCAGAAGCATGTTGAGGCAGGCGATCCCGGCCGCGCCGCCCCCGGTCGAGGCGATCTTGATATCCTCGAACTTCTTGCCCGCAACGTGTAGCGCATTGTGGGCCGCGGCGCCAACGACAATGGCGGTGCCATGCTGATCGTCGTGGAACACGGGGATGTTCATCCGTTCGCGGCAGAGCTTTTCGACGATGAAGCAATCGGGGGCCTTTATATCTTCGAGGTTGATCGCGCCAAAGGTCGGCTCCAGCGCGCAGACGATATCGGCCAGCTTTTCGGGATCATTTTCGTCCACCTCGATGTCGAAGCAGTCGATGCCCGCGAATTTCTTGAATAGAACCGCCTTACCCTCCATCACCGGTTTGCTGGCCAGCGCACCGATATTGCCAAGGCCGAGGACGGCAGTACCGTTGCTCACGACGGCGACGAGATTGCTGCGCGCGGTGTACCGGCTGGCCTCCGCCGGATCGGCTTTGATCTCAAGACAGGCCTCGGCCACACCGGGGGAATAAGCCCGCGCCAGGTCGCGGCCGTTGGCGAGCGGCTTGGTCGCGCGTACTTCGAGTTTACCGGGTTTCGGAAATTCGTGATATTGCAGCGCCGCCTGACGCAAAGTCTTTTCCTGGCTGTCGTTCATATCACTCTCCCGCTATTTAGTTTAATATTAAACTATATTGTTGGCCGTGCCTATGTCAGGTTTCGGCATGGTTTCAAGTCCAGATTGCAATGTGCAGGCTTGTCGCGCAATCACGAATTGCCGAAGGGGCCGTATGGGCGGGGCCGCAGCGCGTTATCGAGCGGGTTGGGCATTGCTCTTCACGGGAGTTTCTGGGAAGACAGATACGCTGCCACGTATCAAAAGACAGGAGAGTACATGACCCAGCACCTGACCGTCGTGAACCACCCGCTGATCCAGCACAAGCTGACCTTGATGCGTGAAAAAGACACGTCCACCGCCGTGTTTCGCCAACTCCTGCGCGAGATCAGCCAGCTTCTGGCCTATGAGGTCACCGACCAGTTGCCGATGACCACGCGCCGGATCGAAACGCCTTTGCAGGAGATGGATGCCCCCGCGCTCGACGGGCGCAAACTGGCGCTGATTTCGATCCTGCGGGCGGGCAACGGTCTGCTTGACGGCATGTTGGAGCTGATCCCCTCGGCGCGGGTCGGTTTTGTCGGGCTCTACCGGGACGAAGAAACGCTGAAGCCGGTACAGTATTATTTCAAGGTGCCTGATCACATGGACGAGCGCCTCGTGATCGTAGTCGATCCGATGCTGGCCACCGGCAATTCCTCGGCGGCAGCGGTTGATCTGCTCAAGCAATCCGGCGCGAAGGATATCCGGTTCCTTTGTCTTCTGGCGGCGCCGGAAGGGGTAGCGCGGATGAAGGAAGCGCACCCCGATGTGCCGATTGTCACGGCCTCTCTGGATGAGAAATTGAACGAGGTGGGGTATATCCTGCCGGGACTAGGTGATGCGGGTGACAGAATGTTTGGCACTAAATAAGCCATAACTGTTTACTAAACGCCCAAAATGAGGCAACCTGCCCCGAATTGTTGCCGGGGGGCAGAATGAACCTATCGAGAGTGTTTGCGGCCGCTGCCATCGCCGCATCCTTCAGCCTGAACAACGCACAGGCGCAATCGCTGAACAACGGGTTGGTGCCGGCGGAGTTTCCGCCCGCCTCGTACAAAGGTCGGCAATATGTCGACAGCCAGGGGTGTGTGTTCATCCGGGCGGGCATTGACGGCAACGTCACCTGGGTCCCGCGTGTCACCCGCAACCGAAAGGTCATCTGCGGGTATCAGCCAACTTTCGCCAGCAAAGCAGCCTCGCCCAAGGTGACGGCCACCGCAGAACCGGCTCCGGCGGCAGTTCGTAAACAAGCCCAAAAGCAACCTGCTACGCGCAAAACAGCGACCGTGCAGCAACCGGTGATCCCCGCCAACGAGGGGCGCGCCGCGGCCTGTCGCGGCGGCAATGCCGTGTCGCAGCAATATGTTGGGCGGGTCGGGGACAATGTCCGCTGCGGACCGCAAACCGGGCAGTTTACCACCCGCGTCCGGCGGGACAATGACCGGGGCGCGTCGGTCAATGTCTACCGGCAGGCGCGGACCGAGCCGGTGCGCATGGTGCCGCGCCATGTCTATGAGAACCAGCAGATCAATGGTCCGGCGATCGTCGTGCCGAAGGGGTACAAACCCGCATGGGATGATGACAGGCTGAACCCCAAGCGCGCGCATCAGACCCTGGCCGGCAAGGCGCAGATGGATCAGATCTGGAGCGAAACCCTGCCGCGCAGGCTGATTACACGGGATGACAGGCGCGCGGTGGCGTATGAACCGACGGAATATGTTCCCGTGGGCAATAGCCAGTCGACCACCACGCTGTCGACACGCTCGACCTCGGTCAAGGCGCCACGCAAGGCCAGCCACAGATATGTTCAGGCGGGCCTGTTCCAGTCCGATACCAGCGCGCGCAAAGCCGCCAAGCGCCTTGCCAAGTCCGGGCTTCCGGTCCGCATCGGCAAGGTGGTGCATAAGGGGGTGTCCTATCCGGCGGTGTTCGCCGGGCCATTCCAAACCCAGGCACAGCTTGACGGGGCGTATGATCGGGTAATCGCGTCGGGCTATCGCAACGCGCGTTTGCGGAAGTAAGCGCCGCTCCGCAGTTTCATCGCTTTGACCGGATAAGTTGATATGGCCCGCGCCTCTGGCTAAATGCGCCGTGCATCCCCATCACTGGCGGACGCACCGCCCGGCTTTAACTGCCACAAATCCCTTGCAGGCGGACCCAGTTCGCGTCGCTGAGAACCGGATCCGGTGAGCCGTCGACAAAGGGGTCCGCTTCGATCAGGCCCAGGGTGGTCTCACCCGAGATATCGACCGCGAAGGCATAGGGCGTTGAACGGACCGACCACGACCGGAACCCCAACAGCATCACCTCATCGGAAAGCACGGTCTTGTCCCCGGTCAGCAGATGCTGCGCATAGGATTGCAGGAGTTCGGGCCGGATTTCCCCGGTTGTGAGCAACTGGAAACTGGCCCAGAACCCCTTGTGTTCCAGCAGTTCTTCGAGCGGATCGTACCGCTCGGACCGCAGCCTTTCGGCAATGATGTAACCCGCGACCACATCCGGGTCTTCGTGATCTTCGACCAATGCGCGATTGACGAGGATCGTACCGCCCGGCAGGTGGGTTGCATCGCGGACACCGCCGCGCACAACGATAATGCGGCCAGGGCCGTTCGCGGCGGGCAGCCGCGCGGCCAGTTGCATCAGCGCGGCAGTCCCTTCGGCATCGCGACAGGCTGGGCCGGTGATGCGCTGCATGATGTCGAGAAGCGCGGCGCCGATTTCCTGCCTTTTGACGTCGGGCACGACGGAAACCGCATGGGCGCGCATCGCCCCCGGCAACCAGAACACCATCAGCGCGACCACCGCGGCCATCGACGCCAGGAAAACCACCAGGCGGAGCCTGCCCGGGTGCGGGCGCCTGCGTTCCACCGCCGCGCGCAGTTTTTCGATGGCACTCACCATCTCTTTTTCGTTTTCCGAAAGCTCCAGCGTCTCGCCCGGGTCGCCATCGGGGTGATAGATCGCCGGGCGTCTGCCCGGATTGGCGCGCTGCACCGCGGGGATGGACCAATGGGCCAGGGGTTGTTCGCGCAGGTCGGTGATGATGAGGGTGGCATCGCCGATGGAGACGATCACTTCGGTACGCTGCACATCCGGTGTCGCGCGCCAAAGGCCCGATGCTTCGAGCCGTTGATATTCGTCCAGTGCCGTCATTCCGTGGTGGGCCTGCTCTGCCTCGTTGGCGCGGAGCCTAGCACGGGCGCAGGCAGCGGGGCAATTGTGCTAACGTCACCGGGACGGGATAAACGGCGTTAGAGAGACCGAGGGGTTCACACCAGGTCGCGATGTACCTCGGGGACAAATTCCTGATCGTCCATCGGCGGGCGGACATATCCCTTTTGCGGCGGGCGATCCTCCAGCACGACCGGGTCACGCGCCACCTCCTCATAGGGGATCAGGGACAGCAGATGGTTGATGCAATTCAGCCGTGCGTGTTTCTTGATGTCCGACGAGACCACATGCCACGGCGCCTGCTTGATGTCCGTATGGGCGAACATGTCGTCTTTGGCCTTTGAATAATCGACCCACCTCTTGCGGCTTTCGAGGTCCATCGGGCTCAGTTTCCACTGCTTCGTCGGATCGGTCAGGCGTTTCTGGAACCGGCGTTCCTGCTCTTCGTCACTGACCGAAAACCAGTACTTGATGAGTTGGATGCCCGACCGGACCAACATGCGTTCGAATTCGGGACAACTGCGCAGGAATTCCCGGTATTCGCGATCCGTGCAGAACCCCATCACCCGCTCGACGCCCGCGCGGTTGTACCACGAGCGGTCGAAAATCATGATCTCCCCCGCAGCGGGCAGATGCGCGACGTAGCGTTGGAAATACCATTGGGTCTTTTCCCGTTCGGTCGGGGCGGGAAGGGCCACCACCTGACAGACCCGTGGGTTCAACGCCTCTGTGATGCGCTTGATCGTGCCGCCCTTGCCCGCGGCATCGCGGCCTTCGAATATGATCGCAACGCGGTGGCCCGTCTCCTTGACCCATTCCTGCAGCTTGACCAGTTCAATCTGCAGTCGCGTCAGTTCTTCTAGATAGGCCTTGTTGGAAATCTTGCCGTTTGAGTCCTTCGCCATCTGGTCCCCCGTCATGATTTTGGATCAGACGAGCATACAGCAAAGCCGGAAATTCCCAAATCGGCCCCATTGGCGCGGGGCCGGCGGGTCAGATTCCCTGCGCCACTTTCCGCAGTTCAAACTTCTGGATCTTGCCGGTCGAGGTCTTTGGCAACTCCTGGAAAACCACACGCTTGGGGGTTTTGAACCCGGCCAGATTTTCGCGACAATAGGCGATCAGCCCGGCCTCGTCCTCGGGTGCATCCTTTTTCAACTCGACAAAGGCGCACGGCACCTCGCCCCATTTCTCATCCGGCTTGGCCACGACCGCACAAAGCAGCACATCGGGATGGGCCATCAGCACGCCTTCGACCTCGACCGACGAGATGTTTTCCCCGCCCGAGATGATGATGTCCTTGGCGCGATCCGCGATCTTGAGATAGCCGTCGGGATGTTGCAGCGCGATGTCGCCGGAATGGAAATAGCCGCCCGCGAAACATTCCGCCGTCGCCTCGGGGTTCTTGAGATACCCTTTCATCACCGTGTTGCCGCGGATCATGATCTCGCCCTGGGTCTCGCTATCCATCGGGATCTGCGCCATCGCCTCGGCGTCCATCGAGGTGATGTCCTCGGCCATCGGCATCAACACCCCGGTGCGGGCCTTGATGGCATAGCGTTCATCATCGGGCTTGTTGTCCCATTCGCTGTGCCACAGGCATTCGGTCACATGGCCATAGGTTTCGGTCAGACCGTAAACCTGCGTCACGTCAAACCCGAGCGGTTCGATCTTGCGCAGCGTGGCCGCGGGCGGCGGCGCGCCGGCGGTGAAGACCTTGACGATATGGTCAAAGTCGCGCCGGTCGGCCTCATCCGCGTTCACGATGGTGTTGAGAACGATAGGCGCTCCGCCGAAATGGGTCACCTTTTCATCGGCGATCAGGTCATAAATCCCCTTGGCCGTCACGTCGCGCAGGCAGATCACCGTGCCGCCCAGCATTGGCATCATCCAGGTATGGTTCCAGCCGTTGCAATGAAAGAGCGGCACAATGGTCAGGTAGCGCGGGTGCCGGGCCATCTCCCAACTGATCGCGGTGCCCATCGTCATCAGGTAGGCGCCGCGGTGATGACACACCACGCCCTTGGGCCGCCCGGTGGTGCCGGAGGTGTAGTTGAGCGAGATGCTTTCCCATTCATCCTCGGGCATGATCCAGGCGAAATCGGGATCGCCGCTGGCCAGAAGCTCTTCATAGGTCTGGTGGTCGCCGGTCGCGGGCAGGCCCGCCTGTTCATCGGCAACCTCGATGATGATCGGGGCAGGGCCTTCCATCTGGTCAATGGCATTGAGCGCCAAAGGCAGGAATTGCGTATCGACCAACACGACTTTGGCCTCGCCATGATCAAAGATATAGCCGACCGTGCCCGCCTCAAGCCGGGTGTTGATCGTGTTCAGGACCGCGCTGCACGCAGGGACGCCAAAATGCGCTTCGGCCTGCGCGGGGACGTTGGGGATGATCGTGGCGACCACATCGCCCGGGGCCACGCCCAGTTTCGCCAGACCCGAGGCCAGCCGGGTGCAGCGTTCGTAATACTCGCCATAGCTGCGCCGCGTTTGACCGTAGACGACAGCGTCATAGCCCGGATAAAGATGCGCGGCTCGGCGCAGGTGCGACAGGGGGGTCAGTGGCACGAAATTGGCGGCGTTCTTCTCCAGCCCGGTTTCGTCTTTCATCCAGCCCATCGGATCCTCCCTGATTCTGTCCCTCGGCACGGTTAACTGAGAATATTGAAAAAGCGCCGCCGATCAATTTTTAAATGTCAGACAATTGAAATTGGCCCGGCCTGCCCCTAGCCTGCGTGGCATGATCATCTCGCCCGGGCGCAACTATATCTTTGTTCATATCCCGAAGACCGGCGGCACGTCGTTGGCGCTGGCCCTGGAAGGGCGGGCGATGGCCGATGACATCCTGATCGGGGACACACCCAAGGCGCTCAGGCGGCGAGGCCGGATCAAGGGGATCAAATCTGCCGGTCGGCTTTGGAAACACAGTACGCTCGCGGATATCGACGGGTTGGTCCCGCCGGACGATATCCGCCGGGCCTTTACCTTTACCCTCGTGCGCAACCCCTGGGACAGGGTGGTGAGCTACTATCACTGGCTCCGGGAACAGTCATTCGATCATCCGGCGGTGGTGCTCGCGAAGGCCCGGGATTTCAGCGGGTTTCTCAATGCGCCCGATACCATCGCGGCACTCCGGGCCGAACCCTACGCGCATCACATGACCGGATGCGACGGACAGGAGCAGTGTGATGCCTATCTGCGGCTTGAGCAGTTCGATACCGATGCCCGGGTCCTTTGGGACCATCTGGGCTTCGCGTTGGAATTGCCGTGGATCAACCGGTCGGCGCGGACCAAACCCTATGTGGACTATTACTCCGATGCGGACCGCAGCCTTGTGGCGGACATTTCCGCGGTGGATATCGGGCGCTTCGGCTACCGATTCGGTTAAGGTTGGCACCGGAATCCTCCTATATAGGTGGATAACCCCGGCCTATTTGCGAACAATCCCGATGCCGGATTCCCGATTGGCCACAATGCGGCGACATTGCCTTAATTCCGCCCCGTTTCGGCCAAAGGACCGGCAAATCCTGCCCGCAAAGTAAACTGGTTAACGCCACACTCCGGCTGCCACCGGATACTTCGTGAGGGGATGCAAGAAATGCTTGGATGGACATCGCAAACAGATGGGAAAACCCACCGCGTGTCGGAAACATCAGGCGCCTATGATGGCGGTGCCGCCGGGGTGATGACGGGCCTGACGGTAAGCACCAAAGTCGCCTCGACGATGGGATGGAGAAAGGTTGAGGCGTTGACCGAAGGCGACAAGGTATTGACCTTTGACGCCGGGATGCAGCCCATTAGCAAGATCACACGCAACACGCTCTGGTCGGGTCAAGGCCCGTGTCCGAAGCGTTTCTGGCCGCTGGAGGTCGCGGCCGGTGCGTTGGGCAATCGCGATGTCATGTTGCTGTTGCCGCACCAAAGCGTGATGATCGAAAGTGACGCTGCAGAGGAAGTGTATGGCGATCCCTTCACCCTGATACCGGCCGCGGCGCTGGAAGGGGTGAACGGCATTCGCCGGATTGAACCAGAGCAGGATTTCGAGGTGTTCACACTGCATTTCGAAAGTGACCAGGTGGTTTTTGGCAACAGCGGGGCGCTTTTCTTCTGCCCCTCGGCCCGCGACCTTCTGGAGCATGCATTCGAACCGGTCGAGCAGTCATCCTACGTGGTGCGGCCGTTGCGCGAAGCGCGCGTGCTGGCCAAGGAAATACAGACCGCCACCGCGGCGATCTGCGACGTGTCCCCGTGCGAAAGCATGGTCGCCGCCTGACGGGCAGAAAGAGGCGGCAAAAAGAAACCGCGCGGCCAGTGCATGGGGGCCGCGCGGTTTTTTGCGCCAGACCGACGGTTGCGGCAGGTGCCGGCATCTGGTTTCTTGCGCCTGCACTTGCAGGAGATCGCCCATGACGGAAACCAATGGCAACGCGGACGGTCTGCTGGCCGAATTGACCGCTTGTGAATGTGCCGTCTGGGACGCGCTGTTGCGGGGCGATGCCAAGGCGGATGCAGCCGCGTTGGACGAAAGTTTCCTCGGTGTTTATCCGGACGGCTTTTCCGGCAAGGCGGCCCATATCGGGCAACTCGAAGACGGCCCCACGATAAAGGCCTACACCCTGTCCGACCTGCGCGCGCGGGCGCTTGGCCCGGATCACGCGATCCTGTCCTACCGCGCGGATTTCGAACGCCCGTCTGGTCCGCGGGCAGAAGTGATGTATGTCAGTTCAATCTGGCAACGGCGCGGTGCATCCTGGATCAACATCTTTAGCCAGGACACCCCCGCGGCCCCCTAGGTCGATGGCAAATCACGATCCATTAATTCTGCGTGATCCCGCGCCGCGGCCTGTGGTAACGCCGGGGCGCCCGAACTATGTTCGGGCAACGAGCAATGAGACAGGATCGTGACGAAATGAGGCATTCCAACCCCACCCGCCGCGCGGCAATCCTTGGCGGCCTGGCAAGTTTGGCCAGCCCGACGATTTTGCGCGCCAGCGATGTTCCCGTGTCCGATGCGGTCCGCCGGAATGCGTCGTCCTTCGTCACGCGCCATTGGAGCGACCATTTCGATACCTTGGGCAAGGGCGCGATCGTCGCGGATATCGACAGCCGGGCGTTGCATTATTGGGCGCCTGATGATGCGACCTATCGGCTGTTTCCCTCGTCCGTTCCCAAGACCGAAGAGCTGACCCGACGCGGCTATACCGAGATCGTGCGCCGCAAGGTTGGGCCAAGCTGGACGCCGACGGCCTCCATGCGCGAACGCGACCCGTCGCTGCCCGAGTTCATGCCGCCGGGCGAGGGGAACCCGTTGGGCACCCATGCACTTTATCTGTCCTGGCCCGCCTACCTGATCCACGGCACCCATGACACGCGCAAGATTGGCCGGATGTCCTCTTCCGGCTGTATCGGGCTCTACAACAACCATATCGAGGCGTTGTTTAACGAAGCTGCCATCGGGACGCAGGTCCTGCTTCTCTGAGCCGTTTCTCTAACCGCCCAGGACAAAAAAGAGCCGCCCGTAATGGGCGGCTCCTTGTTTTTGGCGAGGGGTCAGACGGCGCTCAGGCCGCGGTCGCCTGCTGGCCAAAACGGCCGTAGAAGCTCTGATTTTTCTGAGCCATGTCGCGCAGCAGGTCGGGCGTCGTGAAACGCGGGCCGAACGCTTCGGTCAGTTGGTCGCACCGCTCGGCCGCATAGGGCGTGCCGATGATGTCGAGCCAGCTGAACGGGCCACCGGACCACGGGGCAAAGCCCCAGGCCAGGATCGCGCCGACGTCCCCTTCGCGGATGTCCTCAAGCACATCTTCTTCGAGCGCCCGCACGGCCTCCAGAACCTGCGCGAACATCAGGCGATGTTGAACCGTGATGAGGTCCGGCTGCTCGTCGGCGCGGGGATATTGTGCTTCCAGGCCTTCCCAATAGCCCTGGCGTTTGCCCTTCTCGTCGTAGTCGAAGAAGCCCGCGTTGGATTTGCGGCCCAACCGGCCTTGCTCTTCCATCCAGAAGATCACCTCGTCCACGGCGCCATCGGGGTAGTCATCCCCCATAGCGGCGCGGGTGGCGCGGGCAATCTTGGCGCCAAGGTCAATCGACGTCTCGTCCACCAGTTGCAGCGGCCCGACCGGGAAGCCCAGTTGACGCGCGGCATTGTCGATGAGCGACGGCGCCACACCCTCGGCCACCATGCGGATGCCTTCGTTGATGTAAGGAATGATGCAGCGGTTGCAGTAAAAGAACCGCGCGTCGTTGACGACAATCGGCGTCTTTTTGATCTGACGCACGTAGTCCAGCGCCTTGGCCACCGCGCGGTCACCGGTTTCCTGGCCCTTGATGATCTCGACCAGGAACATCTTCTCGACCGGCGAGAAGAAGTGGATGCCGATGAATTGCTCAGGCCGTGCGCTGGCCTTGGCAAGATCGCTGATCGGCAGGGTCGAGGTGTTGGTGGCAAAGATGCAATCCTCGCCCACAACGGCCTCGACCGCCTTGGTGACCTCGGCCTTGATGGCGGGGTCTTCGAACACCGCCTCGATGATGAGATCAGAGCCCTTGAGCGCGTCGTAATCGGTCGTCGCGGTGATAAGCGACAGCACCTTTTCCTTCTTCTCCTCGGTCGCCTTGCCGCGCTTGATGCCCTTGTCGAGGTAATCGGCGGTGTAGGATTTGCCGCGGTCTGCGGCCTCCTGTTTCTGGTCGATCAGCACGACCTCCATCCCCGCCATGGCCGAGACCAGCGCGATGCCGGCACCCATCATGCCCGCGCCCATGACGCCGACCTTCTTGACCGTCTGGTCTGGGGCTTCGGGGCGGTTCGCGCCTTTCTCCAGCGCCTCCTTGTTGATGAAAAGCGAGCGGATCATCGCTGCCGAGCTTGGGTTCATCAGCACATTGGTGAACCAGCGCGCCTCGATCTTGAGCGCGGTGTCAAACGGCACCTGCGTGCCTTCGTAAACCGCCGACAACAGCGCCTTGGCGGCGGGGAACGCGCCTTGGGTCTTGCCGTTGACCATGGCGGAAGCACCGACGAAGGTCATGAAACCAGCAGGGTGGTAGGGTTCGCCGCCGGGGATCTTGTATCCCTTCTCATCCCAAGGCTTGACGAATTTCGGCTCGCTCAAAATCCATTCCTTGGCTTTCGAGATCAGCTCGTCCGCTGGCACAACCTCATCGATCAACCCGCCGGATTTGGCTTTCTTCGGATCGCTCAGCTTGCCTTCGAGCAGGAAGGGCGAGGCGCCCATGGCGCCCAGCTTGCGCGTGAGCCGAGCGGTGCCGCCCATGCCGGGGAAGATGCCGACCATGATTTCAGGCAGGCCGATCTTGGCCTTGGGATTATCGGCGGCAAAGATGCGATGACAGGCCAGCGGGATTTCCAGACCGATGCCAAGCGCGGTGCCGGGCAGGCAGCAGGCGATGGGCTTGCCGCCCTTGTTCTTGTCGTCCATGCCGCCGCGTTCGATCTTGCGCAGGATGGCATGGGTCTGCATCAGCCCGTCCATGAGGCCCTTGGCGGGGTTGTCGCCCGCGCTTTCCTTCATCTTGGCGATGATGTTGAGGTCCATGCCTCCCGCGAAGGACCCGTCCTTGCCCGAGGTCAGGATGATGCCCTTGACCGCATCATCCGCCAGCGCCGCGTCGATCAGCGCATCCAGGTCGATGAACCCTTGCTGGTTCATCACATTCATCGACTTGCCAACCGTGTCCCAGGTGATGATGGCCACGCCGTCGGCGTCGGTTTTCATGGTGAAATCAGTCATTTGTGGTCTCCTCTTGCTCGGCTTCCAGAAGGCGGAGCCGGGCGTCCATGGATGGGTGCTGAAACTCGGCATCGGCCCAGATCAGCTGATTTTCGGTGAATTCCAGGGTCAGGAAGCACGGGGCCGCGTCGGCCGTCATGCAGTAATCGCCCCGATGTTGCAGGATGATGAGTTCGTGACCTTCCCGGTTCTCGAAGGTGAGCGCGAGAGCGTTCACATCAAGAATGCGCAGGTAGGTGCCGTCCGCAATGCTGGCCCAGATCTGCCGGGCGGTGCCGGCTGTCCCGGTGAAGGCATCGGCAAAGCCACGGCAGGCGATGTCGTAGGTAAAGAGGTAATCGTCAACGCCGTCATGGGTGATGTCGACCACCTCAACCGGGATGCGTTGGCCCTCCGTCCAGCGGCAGATCTTGGTGTAGAAGGTATTCAGCTCGGCCACGGGATCCGGGCTGTCGCCTTCGACCACACCGGCAAGAGCCGATGTGGCGAAAAGCGCCAGACCCGCGAGCGTGGCAGAGATGATGCCGCGTCCGATCACAGCGCCGATCCGTCCCGCCGGGTGAAGGTGGCGGTGCCGTCCTTGAGCCGCACTTTGAGGTCTACGTCCGAATAGGTGGCCGTTTCGTCCGTGGTGCGCGTGCCGATCACCAGAAACGCCACCGGCGCACCGGTGCGGTTGACCAGGTGATGCCCGTTGGGGTCATTGGCCGGGAAGGCCGCGCAATCGCCGGGGTGCATGTCGGTCTCGCCATTGTCGTCGATCAGGGTGCACACACCCTCTGTCACCATCACGAATTCATCCTCGTTCTGATGCCAGTGGCGCAGCGAGGATTTCGCCCCGGGCTCCAGCATCACGAGGTTCGCGCCGAACTGCGTGAGCCCACCCGCATCGCCAAGACGCAGGGAGGACCGCCCGGCCATCTCCGCGTCATAGGGCGCGGGATAGATCGACCCGGTGCGTGGCTCGATTTTGGATGTGTCGATGACCGGCATCGTTCAGACCCGCTCGATGATCGTGGCCGCACCCATGCCCGACGCGATGCAGAGCGTGGCAAGGCCCACCTCTTTGTCGGTACGCTCCAGCTCGTCCAGCAGCGTGCCGATGATGATTGCGCCGGTGGCGCCAAGCGGGTGGCCCATGGCGATGGACCCACCATTGACATTGACCAGCTCGGGGTCGACATCAAAGGCCTGCTGGAAGCGCAGAACAACCGAGGCGAAGGCTTCATTGACCTCGAAAAGGTCGATATCGCCAATCTTCATGCCTGAATCCGCGAGGATTTTTTCCGTGGCAGGGACCGGGCCGGTCAGCATGATCGTGGGGTCGGTACCGATCTTGCAGGTTTGCTTGATCCGCGCGCGGGGCTTCAGCCCGTATTTCTTGCCGAACTCTTCGTTGCCGATCAGCACACCGGCGGAGCCATCGACGATGCCCGAGGAATTGCCCGCGTGGTGGATGTGATTGATCTTCTCCAGGTGCGGGTATTTCAGCTTGGCCACAGCGTCAAAACCCGGCATCACCTCGCCCATCTGCTGGAAGGCGGGGTTCAGCCCACCTAGGGATTGCATATCGGTGCCGGGGCGCATGTATTCGTCATGGTCAAGGATCGTCAGGCCGTTCTGATCAGTCACGGTGATGACGGATTTGTCGAACCGCTTGTCTTCCCAGGCGGCGGCGGCGCGTTGTTGGCTCGCCATGGCCAGTTGGTCAGCCTGATCGCGGGTGAAGCCGTATTCGGTTGCGATGATGTCCGCGCTGATGCCTTGCGGCACGAAATAGGTCTCCATCGCGACGGATGGGTCCACCGCAATCGCGGCACCGTCGCTGCCCATGGGGACACGGCCCATCATCTCCACGCCACCTGCGATATAGGCATCACCGGCGCCGCCCTTGACCTGGTTCGCCGCCAGGTTCACGGCCTCCATGCCGCTCGCACAGAACCGGTTGATCGCCAGGCCGGGAATCGACTCGTCGAGATCCGAGGCCAGCACGGCGGTCCGCGCCAGGCAGCCACCTTGTTCCTTCACTTGAGTGACGTTGCCCCAGATCACGTCCTCGACCGCGTGGCCGTCGAGCCCATTACGGTCCTTCAGTGCGTTCAGCACCTGCGAGCTGAGGCGCACGGCGGTCACTTCGTGCAGGCTGCCGTCCTTGCGGCCCTTACCGCGCGGGGTGCGCACGGCGTCATAGATAAAGGCGTCGGTCATGAGATTTTTCCTTGTTCTAGGAATGTGTTGAGCTTGTTGGCGAGTTGTTCGACATCCGAGTCTGACAGCAGGTGATATTGGACATTTCCGGCATAGCTGAACTTCAGAGCAATCGGATTCAGACTGTCTTTGGTCTGAAAGATCGTGCGGCGGTTGCCGAAACTCACTTCCTTGAAGATGCCCCGTCTCCACAGTGCGATTTTGTCAATCAAGTTTGCCATTCCGAGGTCTTTCTTCACGCTCTGTCCGCGGGGGAGCCGGGCATCAGGTCATAGGGGTGTTTCCAGCCGGGGGTGTTTTCGATGTTCGAAAGCCACCGGTCGATATGGGGCCAATCCTTGCGGTCGAAACCGAAAGGCTCGGGGTAGAAGAGGTAGCCGCAGCAGGAGATGTCGGCATTGGTGATGCCGTCACCGACGATCCAGTCACGGCCATCGAGATGGGCATTGAGAGAGTGATAGGCGGCCTTGAGACGGCCCTGCATGAAGTGGATGACCTCCATCGGGCGCTTATCTTCGGGCAGGAAGTTCATCAGGAAACGGGTCATCCCAGCCTGAGAGCTGAGCTTGTGGTTGTCCCAGAAAACCCACCGCATGACTTCGCGCTGCTCAGCCGCGTCCTTGCCGCCGAATTTGCCGGTTTTTTCGGTGATATACATCTGCATGACGCCGGATTGGGTGAGCGTGGTGTCACCATCGACCAGCACGGGCACTTCGCCCATGACGTTGATCTTGCGGAATTCCTCGCTGCGGGTTTCGCCGCCAAAGAAATCGACGAACACCGGCTCCCAGTCGAGGCCGCTCAGTTCCAGCGCCAGCGCCGCCTTGTAGGCATTTCCGCTTTCGCCCATGCAATAGAGTTTGATCGTCATTGTCCTGCTCCCTGTTGTCCAACTGCGCTACGTGGATTTGGTTTCGGAAAACCCTCTCGAAATCAGCTCTTTCATGATCTCGTTGGTGCCACCGTAGATGCGTTGGACACGGGCGTCAGCCCACATTTCCGCGACCGCGTATTCCTGCATGAAGCCGTAACCGCCGTGGAGCTGCACGCATTCATCTAGCACGTCGCATTGCGTGTCGGTCATCCAGTATTTGGCCATCGCCGCCTTTTCGACGGTCAGCGCGCCCTGCATGTGCTCGGTGATGCATTCGTCGAGGAATGCGCGGGCGACTTTGGTCTTGGTCAGGCATTCGGCCAGCTTGAAACGGGTGTTCTGGAACTGGGTCAGGGGCGCACCGAAGGCTTCGCGTTCGTTGACATAGGCGATCGTGCGTTCGACTGCGCCTTCCATGGCGCCCTGCGCACCACAGGCGATGATCAGGCGTTCCTGCGGCAGTTGTTCCATCATCTGGTAGAAGCCGCGGCCCTCTTCGCCGCCCAGAATATTCTCCGGCGGGATTTCCACATTATCGAAGAAAAGCTCGGAGGTATCCCCCGCATGTAGGCCGACTTTTTCCAGATTGCGACCGCGGGAGAAGCCTTCCGCGCCTTCGGTTTCCACAACTACGAGCGAGATGCCCTTGGCGCCTTCCTTGGGGTCGGTCTTGGCGGCAACGACGATCAACTCGGCATGCTGGCCGTTGGTGATGAAGGTCTTTTGTCCCGAGAGGCGATACGCATTGCCGTCGCGCAGGGCCTTGGTTTTCATGCCTTGCAGGTCCGAGCCCGCGCCCGGTTCTGTCATCGCAAGTGCGCCCACCATCTCGCCCGACACCATCTTGGGTAGCCAGCGTTTCTTCTGCTCCTCGCTGCCATAGGCCAGGATGTAATGCGCGACGATACCGGAATGTATGGGGTTGCCCCAACTGGCCAGGTTGGCGCGGGATTGCTCCATGCAGATCACCGCCTCATGGCCGAAATCACCGCCCGCGCCGCCGTATTCTTCGGGGATCGACGGGCAGAGCAGACCCAAGGCACCCGCCTCGTTCCACGAACCGCGATCCATCTCGCCCTGCTTGCGCCAGCGTTCGTAATGCGGCGTCCATTCGTCGTTGATGAACTTCGCCGTCATCTCCGACAGCATCTGGTGCTCTTCTGTCATCCAGCGTGATGCCATTTCGCCGCCCTCCTGCCTTAATCCGGAACCGTCAAACGGCCCTTGCCGAAATCCACCCCTTTGAATTCCGGGTAAACTTCGGTGAGCACCAAAAGTTGCGCGCCTTCCTGAACCCGCACAAGATACCATGTCTCGGCGTCGCGAAGGGCGAGCGTCATGGATTCCGAACGCAAGGTCGTGCCATCGGCAAGAGTGAACGTGAAATCGGTCGGGACTAGCGCATAAGGCGCATCCGTCGGGGTCGTTTCATAGCGGATCTGGTCGAGATCCATCTTGATGTCATCGACGACGACTTCCTTCATCGACGTTTCGGTCAGCGCGATCAACTGCGTGCGCAACGCGGACGCATCCGTGTTGGCGCGGGTGGCCATGTGGTGCAGCATCTTTGGCGGTATGACATCGACGATGGTCGCGAAATCGCCGGTGGCGAAAGCCTGCTGGAAGCTAGACACGCGGTCTTTCAGCGCCTGTTTTTCAGCCTCGGTGTAGTCGGCGGCGATCGCGAGCGTGGCCGTCAACAGGATTGCGGAAACGCCCAACCCCACTATGCGAAGAACAGATTTCATTTCTTTCGGGCCTCGAGTTCGGAGTTGAAGATCCTGAGCCGGTGCGAAAACGTGTCTTCATTGATCACGCTGTCGAAGTTTTCAAAGAGGAAAGAGAGTGCCTCGCCCTCGTCCAACCCTGCCTCTTGGGCGAATTTCCTGAGCCGCCGATACCCGTCTTCGGTCATGGCAGCATTGAAACGGCGGGTCAGGCGAAAGCGTTTTGGCATATCTGTCCTCTTTTGAACGGTGGGGATGTCCCCACCATTGCTTAAAACTGGTCTGCCTCCAATGCCATCACCGGATCGGCACCGGATTCGATGCGCTTGAGGTGCATCGCGGTGGCGGGCAGGCGGCGCGCCATGTAGTAGCGGCCGGTTGCCAGTTTGGTCTCGTAGAACGCCTTGTCCGATGCGCCGGCTTCGAGGGCCTCATGCGCGGCCTTGGCCATCTGCGCCCACATCAGACCGAGGCAGACATGACCGAAAAGGTGCATGAAATCATACGATCCGGACAGGGCGGCATTCGGGTTTTTCATGCCGTTCTGCATGAAATACATGCCCGATGCTTGCAGATGTTTCGACGCTTCCTTGAGCGGGTCGAGGAAATCGGCCTTGAGCGCCTCGTTGCCCTCATTGTCCTTGATGAAGGTCTTGACCAGGTCAAAGAAGGCCATGATCGGCTTGCCACCATCCGCGGCCAGTTTGCGGCCCACGAGGTCAAGCGCCTGCACGCCGTTGGCACCCTCGTAGATCATCGCGATCCGGGCGTCGCGGGTGAACTGCGACATGCCCCATTCCTCGATATAGCCGTGGCCGCCGTAGATCTGCTGCGCCTGCACGGTCATGTCATACCCTTCATCGGTCAGGAAACCCTTGATGACCGGCGTCAGAAGCGAGACCAGACCTTCGGCCGCTTCATCGTCCGCGCGATGCGACTGGTCGATCATCTTGGAGCCCCAGAGCAGGAAGGCGCGACCCGCTTCGACAAAGCTCTTCTGGTCCATCAGCGACCGGCGGATATCCGGGTGCACGATCAGCGGATCGGCGGGGCCTTCGGGGTTCTTCGCGCCGGTGACATCACGGCCTTGCAGGCGGTCCTTGGCATATTCAAGTGCGTTCTGGTAGGCGACCTCGGCCTGGGCCAGGCCCTGCATGCCCACGCCGATGCGGGCTTCGTTCATCATGGTGAACATGGCGCGCATGCCTTTGTGCTCTTCGCCCAGCAAATAACCGGTCGCCTCGTCATAGTTCATCACGCAGGTCGAGTTGCCGTGAATGCCCATCTTTTCTTCGATATTGCCGCAGGCCACGCCGTTGCGTGCGCCCAGGCTGCCGTCTTCGTTGACCATGAACTTGGGCACGATGAAGAGGCTGACACCCTTGATGCCTTCGGGGCCGCCGGGGATCTTGGCCAGGACCAAGTGGATGATGTTGTCGGCCATGTCATGCTCGCCGGCCGAGATGAAGATCTTCTGGCCCGTCACCTTGTAGCTGCCGTCGCCCTGAGGTTCGGCCTTGGTGCGCATGAGGCCCAGATCGGTGCCGCAATGCGGCTCGGTCAGGTTCATCGTCCCGGTCCATTCGCAGGACGTCATCTTGGGCAGGTAGGTGGCTTTCTGCTCCTCCGAACCATGCGCCAAGATGGCCGAGGCCGCGCCGTGGGTCAGGCCCTGATACATCGTAAACGCCTGGTTCGCCGCCGAGGAGGTTTCGCCCACGGCGGTGTACATGATGTACGGCATGTTCTGACCGCCGAATTCCTCGGGCAGGTCGATCCCGGGCCAGCCGCCTTCCTTGATCTGCTCGAAGGCGTCCTTGAAACCGGTCGGTGTCCGCACCACGCCGTTCTCCAGAACGCAGCCTTCGGTATCGCCCACCACGTTCAGCGGCGCGAGAACCTCGGAGGCCACTTTGCCCGCCTCTTCCAGGACCGCGCCGGTGAACTCGGCATCCAGCTCGGCATAGCCGGGGGTGCTGTCCTCGGACACTTTCAGCATGTCATGCAGAACGAATTGCAGATCTTTGATCGGGGCGGTGTAGCTGGGCATCTTGGTCTCTCCCTGGGGTCGTGGTTCGCGCGGGGCTTATTCCGCGGCTTTTTTCGAATGGCGGAGCGAGGCGAGCATCTGATCGCCCCATTTCATCTGGTCGCGCAGATCCTCAATGGCGACGGTCAGTTCGTCACGCTGCCGCTCCATGTCGGCAAGGCGTTCCTTGGCGATCTCATAGGCGCGCGACAATTGTGTGAATTGCTGATCGCCACGGTCGTAGAGATCGAGAAGCTGGCGGATTTCTTCGAGGCTGAACCCGAAACGCTTGCCGCGCAGGATCAGCTTGAGCCGCGCGCGGTCGCGACGGGTAAAGAGGCGCTTCTGACCCTCGCGGATCGGAAACAGCAGTTCCTTGGCTTCGTAGAATCGCAGCGTGCGGGGCGTCACCTCGAACTTGTCGCACATTGCGCGGATTGTCATCGTATCGTCGGTCATCGCATTGCCTATCTGGTCACACAGGATGAGGTCGATCTGTGCGCTTGAGCGATTCAATACAACAGGAAGATGTGTTGACGTAATAGGTACGCTACGTCACTTTTAAGTTGACGTAAGATCAAGTAAGGTAAACTTGTCGTTTGGGTAATTTTGTTATCACGTGGCTGGCCGCCGGGCGGGGTGGTCAGCGGTCGAACCGCGTCCCGGTCGCGTGACCTCAGCGCAGGATCGGCACCGCCGGTTTCGGTGCAGGGGCATCCGAGAGGGCGCGCGGTTCCGGCCCGCCCGTGGCCCAGTCCAGAAGTTCCACCGTGTGCAGGATCGGGACATCGGTGCCCGACCCGATCTGCATCATGCAGCCGATATTGCCCGCCGCAATCACGTCCGGCGATTTCGCTTCAAGCGTCCGGACCTTGCGCGCCTTGAGCTTCTGCGAAATCTCTGGCTGCATCAGGTTATAGGTCCCCGCCGACCCGCAGCAGAGGTGGCTGTCGGCAGGCTCAACAATGGTAAACCCGGCGCGTTTGAGCAGGTCTTTAGGGTAGGTCTTGATCTGCTGACCGTGCTGCAAGGAACAGGCCGCGTGATAGGCCACGACCATCTCTCTGTCATCGCTTTCGGGCAGGTCAAGCTGCATCAGGAGTTCCGAGACATCCATCGCAATCCCCGAAACGCGCGCGGCGTCCGCGGCCAGCGCCTCGTTGCGGAACATGTGGCCGTAATCCTTGACCGTCGTGCCGCAGCCGGAGGTGTTGATCACGATCGCATCGAGCCCTTTGCCGTCCATCTCGGCGGCCCAGGCGCGGATGTTCCTGGCGGCGGTCGCGTGGCTCTCAGATGTCTTGCCCATGTGATGCGTGAGCGCCCCGCAGCAGCCCGCGCCCTTGGCCACGACAACCTCGCACCCCAGGCGCGTGAGCAGGCGGATTGTGGCGTCGTTGATGTCGGTGTTGAGCGCCTTTTGCGCACATCCGGTCATCAGCGCCACGCGCTTGATCGGCGCGCCCTTGGCGGGAAAGGCCTGCGGGTCGTCATTGCGGCTGACCGGGGGGATGTGTTTCGGCGCCATCTCCAGCATCGCGCGCAGCCGTGCATCGGGCATCAGCCGCGCAAAGGGCCGCCCGATCTTGGCCCCGAGGAGCGCCAGCCGGAACCGCGTGGGGTAGGGCAGGATTTTGGACAGGATCCAGCGCAGGGCGCGATCATCCCAACGGCGGGTGTAATTCTGCTCGATATATTCGCGCGCGTGATCGACAAGGTGCATGTAATGTACGCCCGACGGGCAGGTCGTCATGCAGGCCAGGCAGGACAGGCAGCGGTCGATATGCTTGACGGTTTTCGCATCCGGTTTGCGCCCGGTCTCGAGCATCTCCTTGATGAGGTAGATGCGTCCCCGGGGGCTGTCGAGCTCATCGCCCAGGACCTGGTAGGTCGGGCAGGTGGCCGTGCAGAAGCCGCAATGCACGCAGGCGCGCAGGATCTCGTTCGAGCGGGCAAGACCGGGGTCCTGCAACTGATCGGGGGTAAACTCGGTTTTCATTCGGGGTCCATGATCTGTGCGGCGTAAAGCCCGAACCAGGGCAGGGTGGTCGCCATCGCCCCCAGGGCAAAGATGGTCTTGCGCGCGGTATGGGATTTCAATCGGTATTGCAGCGCCAGCGCGCAATAGGCCAACACGACGATCCACGAGAGCCAGCTTGCCACGATCACCGCGAGGCCGGGATAGGGGCTGGGCAAGAGCATCGGCACAAGCCAATGACCGATGGCAAAGGCCGCGACCATCAGCAGGATCGCGCAGGCCATCAGCGCCGCAATCCGGTGACGGCTGGGCGCGGGCCGGGCGAGACGCCAGAAAAGGATCGGCCCGACCACGAAAACCGCAAAGAAGGTCAGCGCAAGTTTCATGCGGCCTGCCCCATGAGGCCGGGGTTGAAGATGCCCTTGGGGTCGAACTTCTGTCGAAGTCCGGCGGACAGGGCTGCCACCGCAGAATTGAGCGGTTGGAAAACCTCGCGTGACTGGCCACGCACCAGCGTCGCATGCCCACCTTTGGCCGCAAGGGCCGCGCGAATCTGCGTCCCGGTGATGCCGGTTTCTTCGGGAACCAGCAGCCAGATCAGACCGCCGCCCCAATCATAAAGCGCCTGAACACCGGGCAGGGCGGCAACGATCCCCGGCGCATCGCCGGGCTTGACCGAGAGCCGCCAGACATCGCCTTGCGCCGTCTGGAAAGGCACCACGTCGCGGACATATTCCCACCCCGCCTTGGTGCGGGCGGGGTCCGTTTCCAGTGTGGCCGACCCGAATTCTGCCAACTGCTTTTGCAGTGCCTCGGCGCGGTAGGCGACGGAGTTCTCAAAGCCCTCCAGGCGGATCATCGTCACCGGCGCGCCGTCCACACCCCGCTGCAGATGCGCGGCCCCGGTTACCTCATAGGGCGAGCCAAGTGCCATGCTCAGTGCCTTTACAGCGTCCTCGTCGCTCAACCCTTCGAAAAGCAGGGTGCCGGTGGCATGGGAGGTCGGCAAAACCTTGAGTGACAGTTCCGTCAACACGCCAAGGGTGCCGTAGCTGCCCGCCATCAGTTTCACGAGGTCATAGCCGGTCACGTTCTTCATCACCCGGCCGCCGTTCTTGATGATCCGGCCCTGCCCATCGACGAAGCGCACGCCCAGCAGGTGATCGCGGCAGGCGCCCACTTGAATGCGGCGGGGGCCGGAGATGTTGGCGGCCACGACACCGCCGATGGTCGGCTCCCCCTCGGTCCCCAAAAGGCCGCGATGGTCCATCGGCTCGAACGCAAGGCGCTGCCCCTCGGCGTCGAGCACCTTTTCGACCTCGGCCACGGGTGTCCCCGCGCGCACGACCAGCGTCAGCGCACCGGGTTCATAAAGTTCGATGCCGCTCAGCCCGCTGGTGGATAAAATCGCGCCATTCGTCGGCCCGCCAATGGGGCGCGTGCCGCCGCCCTGCACCCGGAAGGGCGCCTCGGCCTCGGTAACGATCTGGGCCAGTTCGGCCTCGGTCTTTGGGGTGAATGCTGTCATCTTGTCAAAAGTCCTGATGCGGTGAAGGACCGCTTATTCTGCTGCAATCCGGCGGTCATCCGAGGCGTCCAACGGGAAGACCTTGGCCGGATTGAGCAGCCATTTCGGGTCGAACACGTCCTTCACCGCCATCTGGATATCCAGGTCATCCGGCGCGTATTGATCCGTCATGAGGTCGCGCTTTTCGATCCCCACGCCATGCTCGCCGGTGAGGCAGCCGCCGACCTCCACACAAAGCCGGAGGATATCCGCGCCAAACGCCTCACAAAGCTCCAGGTCACCGGGCTTGTTGGCATCAAAAAGGATCAAGGGGTGCATATTGCCATCGCCCGCGTGGAAAACATTGCCCACATCCAGGCCATATTCGCGGCTCATCTCGCCGATGCGTTTGAGGACGTAAGGCAGTTGGCTGACCGGGATCGTGCCATCGAGGCACATGTAATCATTGATCTGTCCCATCGCGCCAAAGGCGGATTTGCGGCCGAGCCAGATCTTGGCGCTTTCGTCCGCCGATTTGCTTTCGCGCAGCTCGACGGGGTTGTGGCTTTGGGCGATCCTGACGATGGTTTCCAACTGCTCGTCGATCTCCGCATCGCTGCCTTCGACCTCGACGATCAAAAGCGCCTCGCAATCCGGGTATCCTGCGCCCGCAAAGGCCTCGGTTGCGCGGATGCAGGGGCGGTCCATGAACTCGATCGCCACGGGCAGTACACCCGCCTTGATGATGTCGCTGACGCAGGCTCCGGCCACGACGATGTCGTCAAATCCAATAAGGACAGGCCGCGCGCCTTCGGGTTTGCGCAGAATCCTGAGCGTCGCCTCGGTCACCACGCCCAACTGCCCCTCGGAGCCGCAGATGAGCCCCAGAAGGTCATAGCCCTCGGCATCCAGATACGCGCCACCGAGTTCAACCACCTGCCCATCCATCAGCACCATGGTCACGCCCATCAGGTTGTTGGTGGTCACCCCGTATTTCAGGCAATGCGCGCCGCCGGAATTCATCGCGATGTTGCCCGCAATGGCGCAGGCAAGCTGACTGGATGGATCAGGGGCATAGAAAAAACCATCGGCCTCGACCGCGCCGGTCACGCTCAGGTTGGTGCGCCCCGATTGCACCCGGATGAACCGGTTGTCGTAATCGGTCTCCAACACCTCGTTTAGCCGCGCCACCCCGAGGATCACGCTATCCGCGGTCGGCAACGCCCCCCCGGCCAGCGACGTGCCCGAACCGCGCGGGACGACCGGCACATCCATCTCGTGGCAGATGCGCAGGGTATCGGACACTTCCTGCGTCGAGGCGGGCAAGACCGCCAGCAGGGGCGGGCATTTATACGCCGTGAGTGCATCGCATTCGTAAACGCGCGTCTCATTTGCGTCCGAGATGATGGCATCATCGGGCAAAACGGCCCTGAGGCGGTCGATCAACTCCGCCTTGCGGGCAATGATTTCCGGGTCTGGCAGCGGCATTTCCATGCGAAATCCTCCAATTGGTAATTTTTTATAACCAATTTATCCGTCTGGCAAGTCAAACCACGACAGGCTATGCGTGTCACATGGACCTGTTTGAGCGGCTTTCACACTTTACCACATTGGACCTGGCGGCGCTCTGCCTGCTTGTTCTCGGGTGGTGCGTGATCGGTTATCTCATTGAAAACGATTTCAAAAACATGAAATCGGTGACCACCCTGATGGCCGATTACCGGCGTGAATGGATGCGGCACATGGTAACCCGCGAGCCGCGCGTTTTTGACGCGCAGATCCTCGCCATGATCCGGCAGGGGACATCGTTTTTTGCCTCTGCGACCATGATTGCCATCGGCGGATGCCTCGCCCTTCTGGGCAATACCGACCGGTTGATGGGCATTGCGGAGGACCTGACGCTTGAGGGCGGGCCGAGCATTGTCTGGGAATTGAAGGTGCTGGTGATCCTCGGTTTCCTTGCCAATGCGTTCTTCAAATTCGTCTGGGCAAACCGCCTCTTTGGGTATTGCGCCGTGCTGATGGGGTCGGTGCCGAATGATCACAACGATCCGTTGACCGACGTGCGCGCGACAAAGGCCGCCGAAATCAACATCACCGGTGCGCGGAGCTTCAACCGGGGCCTGCGTTCGGTTTACTTCGGGCTGGCGGCCTGCGCCTGGCTTCTGGGGGCGGGGGCGTTGATCGTGGCGACGGTGATGACCTGCCTTGTCCTCTTCCGTCGTGAATTCGCGTCGCGCTCCAAGGAGATCCTCCTGCTCCCGGAAAATAACCCCGCTGACACACAGTCGTGACTCGAATTTCGCACGCTTCCAGGTAAGGTGGGGGTCATGAAGAAACTTTCCCTACTGCTCATCGCCTGCCTGGCCGCCGCACCCGTTCTGGCCGACGGTCCAGAGATCATCGATGTCAAGATCAAGAAGACCGGCATGGTCTGGCGGGTCGATGTGACGCTCGAACATCCCGATACCGGATGGGACCACTATGCCGACGGGTGGGAAGTGCTGGACGCCGAGGGCAACCGCTTGGCCTATCGCGAATTGCTGCACCCACATGTCAACGAGCAGCCCTTCACCCGGTCCCAGAGTGGCGTCGTCTTTCCCGATGGCACGCGCGAGGTCTTTATCCGGGCGCGGTGTAATGTCGACGGCTGGGCCGGGGAGAAAAAGCGCGTCGTTTTGAAACCCTGAAGTCGCGCACGGGGGGCTTCGCATCCGAGCAGTGATGCGGTATTCGGACCGTCCCTGCTCCTGCACCGAAGGTATCCACCATGTCCATGCTTCCCGATTTCCGACTGGAAACGCATTTCGCCAAATGGGAGTTCAAGGCGCGCTATCACCTGACAGCGTCGGATGCCGAGAGCATGTCGTTGCGGGACCTACTGGCGATGGCCACGCCGGAAGAGCGGGCCGAATTTGAGGAGATGTGGCTGGGCTATACCGAAACCTTCGGTGCGCCCGACTTGCGGCAGGTGATTGCCGACACCTACGCGGCGCAGTCGGCAGAGACGATCCTTTGTTTTGCCGGCGCAAGCGAGGGGATTTTTGCCGCCAACAATGTGCTCCTGGATCGTGACAGCCATGCCATTGTGGTGACGCCGAACTACCAGTCGCACGAGACCCTGCCGATTGCGATCTGCGAGGCGACAGGGGTGCCGCTTGACCCCGACGACGACTGGTCGCTCGATATCGACCGGATCGCCGATGCCATCCGGCCCAATACGAAGCTGGTCACGATCAATTTCCCGCATAACCCGACCGGGGCGATCCTGCCGCTCGACCGCTACACGGCGCTGATTGAGCTTTGCCGCAAACATGGCATCTACATCCTGCATGACGAGATTTTCAACGGGCTGGGGCCGTCCTTTACCGATCATCTGCCATTTATTGCGGATGTCTATGAACGTGGCTTGTCGCTTGGCGTGATGTCGAAATCCTATGGTCTGCCCGGTTTGCGCATCGGCTGGATTGCGTGTCAGGACAGGGCGGTCCTGTCGCAGATGGAGCGGCTGAAACATTACCTGTCGATCTGCAATTCCGGCCCAAGTGAGCGGCTGGCCAAGATCGCCCTGAACCACCGCGATGCGATCCTGGCGCGGAATTGCGCCATCGTGGATGAGAACCTGCCGAAATGGGATGCCTTCTTTGCACGCTACCCAGACCTGTTTGACTGGTCGCGCCCGGATGGCTCCTGCATGGGTTTTCCGCGGTACAAAGGCGCGGACGGGGTGGAGGCTTTTGCCAAGTCACTGGTCGAAGAGGCGGGTGTGCTTTTCCTGCCCAGCACGATCTATTCCTCCGAACTGGGGCCGACACCCACGGACCGGTTCCGCCTCGGCTTTGGCCGGACGGGCCTCGATGAAGGGCTGGCGGCGCTTGACGCGCATATCAGGAAGAACCGACAGGCCTGATCTCGGCAGCCCCCTGCACCCTGATTTTCTCCAACTGCCCAACATGGCCCGCCAAGGCGGAAAATCATGGCTGTCCATCCGAAAATTCTGGACTCTGTATCCGTAATGTATACAAAATGTATTCACGTGAGGAGATTCGATGCCCAAAGACAAGAAAACCGCCTGTCTCGAAGACCTGCGGATGCGCATTCTGAAGCAGGAGATCGCGCCCGGCAGTGACCTGGACGAGGTATCGCTGTGCGCGCAATACGGCATCTCCCGCACACCCATGCGCGAGATATTTCAACGGTTGAGCGGCGAGGGCTACGTGCGGATCGAACAGAACCGCGGGGCCAAGGTGGCCTCGATGGATCTGGGCGTGATGCGGATGTTCTTTCAGACCGCGCCGCTCATCTATGCCAATGTCGCCCGCCTGGCCGCAGAGAACCGGCGCAGCGATGAAATCCCGGTGCTCAAGGCGATCCAGGAGGATTTCCGGGCGGCGGTCACGTCGGGCGACACCGCCGGGGCCGCACTCCTGAACCACGCATTCCATGAGCAGATCGGTGTGATGTCGCATAACCCCTATCTGCGCGCCAGCCTAGGGCGGATGCTGATCGACCACACAAGGCTCAGCCAGACATTCTATCGCCCCACGTCGGCGGATGAGGAAAGCCGCGTCGCACAGGCGATTGAGCAGCACGACGCGATGATCGTCGCCATCGAGCGGCAGGAGCCCAGCATCGCGCTTGATCTGACCATCGACCATTGGAACCTGTCGCGCGATCGGCTGGAACGGTTCGTGTCGCCGGATCCACTGCCGCTCGATGTGATTGCAATGAAGGACCGAAAACATGCGCTTTGAAGGCATCTACACGCCCCTTGTGACGCCCTACCACGACGATTTCAGCGTCAACGAGGACGCGCTGGCCGATACGGTCGAGCTGCTGATTGGCGCCGGGGTGCATGGCATCATCGTCGCGGGCACGACCGGCGAATATTACGCGCAGAGTTTCGATGAACGTGTGTGGATGATGAAGCGTGTGCACAAGCTCATCAAGGGCCGCGTGCCGATGATCGCAGGCACCGGTGATATCCGGACCGAGAACAGCATTGAATATGCCAAGGCCGCTAAGAAGATCGGCGCCGACGCGCTCCTGATCGCGACGCCGCCCTATTCCTGCCCGACCGGCCGCGAGGTGGCGTTGCATTGCCTCGCCGTGGACCGCGCGGCAAACATGCCGGTGATGCTCTACAATTACCCGGGCCGGATGGCCGTGAACATGGACGAGGAAACGCTGGACCGGCTGGGCCGCTCGCCTAACTTCTGCGCGATCAAGGAAAGCTCGGGCGATATCAACCGGTTGCACATGCTGGCGCGGGATTATCCGCATATCGCGCTCAGTTGCGGGATGGACGATCAGGCGCTTGAATTCTTTGCCTGGGGCGCGCGGAGCTGGGTCTGCGCCGGGTCGAATTTCGCACCCGAGGCGCATATCGCGCTTTATCAGGCCTGTGTGGTCGAGGGCAATTTCACAAAGGGCCGCGCGATCATGTCGGCGATGCTGCCGCTGATGCGGGTGCTGGAGCAAGGCGGCAAGTTCGTCCAGTGCATCAAGCATGGGTTGACCATGCGGGGCATCCCGGCAGGCCCCCCGCGCAAACCGCTGCATCCGCTCAACAAGGACGACAAACGCGCGCTTGAGGAGGTCATCCGCACGATGAACACCCGCGTTGCCCAGATCACAGGAGAGGCCAAATGACTGACCTTCTGACCCGCGACGAATATGGCGCCATCGCCGCCGAGATCGACCTGCCCGCGACCCCGTTCATCGACGGCAGGTTCCAGAAGGGCGCGGGCCCGATGATGGAAACCATCAACCCGGCGACCGGCGACGTGCTGGCCAAAATCAGTACCGCCAACGCCAAGGATGTGGATTTCGCCGTCGGCAAGGCGCGCGAGGCGTTTGAGCAGGGGCATTGGTCGCATCTGCACCCTTCCGAGCGCAAGGATGTGCTCATTCGCATGTGCAAGCTCATCACCCGGCGGCGGCACGAATTGGCGGTGATGGAAAGCCTCGACAGCGGCAAGCCGATCAGGGATTGCGAAGAGATCGACATCCCCGAGGTGATCCACACGATCAAATGGCATGCCGAACTGGTCGACAAGATTTACGATCAGACTGGCCCATCCGGCGATGATGCGATTTCGATGATCGTGCGCGAACCCATCGGCGTTGTTGGTGTAGTGCTGCCCTGGAATTTCCCCATGCTTATGATGGCGTGGAAGATCGGTCCGGCGTTGGCTGCGGGCAATTCGGTGATCGTGAAACCGGCTGAGCAGACCTCGCTCACCGCGCTCCGGCTGGCCGAAATTGCTCATATGGCCGGTGTCCCGCGCGGGGTGCTGCAGGTCCTGCCGGGTGATGGCCCTTCGGTGGGTGAACCGCTCGGACTGCATATGGACGTCGATATGGTCAGCTTCACCGGCTCGACCGAGACCGGCAAACGCTTCCTGCGCTATGCGGCCGACAGCAACATGAAAGAGGTCACGTTGGAATGCGGTGGCAAGAACCCCTGTGTCGTGCTTGCGGATGCCGAGAACCTCGATCATGTGGCGGAACATGTGGTCAACGCCGCGTTCTGGAACATGGGCGAAAACTGCTCTGCCGCCTCGCGCGTCATTGTACACAAGGCAGTCAAGGAGCCGCTGATGGTGCGGATCGTGGCGCGCATCCGGGATTGGAAAACCGGTGATCCACTGGACCCGGCAAACCATCTTGGTGCGCTGATTGACGCCGATCATTGCAAGAAGGTCAGTGGCTATCTCAAGGGCAAAGCCGTGGTGGGCGGCAAAGCCAAGGGCAATTTCGTGCCGCCCACGGTTTACGAGGTGAAGCCCAACGACAAGAAGGCGCAGGACGAGATTTTTGGCCCCATCCTCAGCGTCATCGAAGTGGCCAGCACCGAAGAGGCGATCCAACTGGCCAATGACACCTCCTATGGCCTGGCAGCGAGCGTGTTCACCGCCAATACACGTCAAGCCATCCGCACCGCGCGTGAAATCAAGGCGGGCACTGTGACGGTCAACTGCTATGGCGAAGGAGACATCACCACGCCCTTCGGTGGGTTCAAGCAATCGGGTTTTGGCGGGCGCGACAACTCGATCCACGCCCATGACCAGTTCACCCAACTCAAAACCATCTGGATCGACCTGAGTGATCCCTCTGAAGGGGACAATGTGGGATGAAGTGGCCGTTCGGCGGATCCGGAAAGGTGCTGAGGAACGGTGAGCAGCAGGAAATGCGGATCACCAGTACAAGGGATGCGCCGCATTCGAAAGGCTGGTGGGAAGACACAAGCGCGCTGGTCTATGGCCTCAGCAAGGGAGATCGCTCAACCTATGTCGCGGCGGTCGAGCAGATGCGGAAAGGGAACACGGCTGCTTTGCTGACTGTCGAAAACACGGTCACCGACGAGCTATGGGCGCGGATGGTTCATCTGGGCTATACACAACCAGCGCCCGATCATGTCCCCGAACAGTTGAAAGACAAGGCAAGCGCCCATTCCGTCACGCCATACGGCAGCAGCGAAGGAATGCTGTTTCTTGGCGCGGCCATGGCGCAGATGAATGGTGACGGTGGATCCACAAAGGCCCGTGCCGCATTCGCGCGTGGTTTTTCCAAGCTGGACAGCCACCATCAGAATTGCCCGGCGGATCTGCTGCAGTACATGCGCGGCTTTCTGGCGCGCTCCGACAGCACGCTTGCGGCGGGCAAGGGCGCGGCAAGCGACCGGATTCTGGCGACCTACGCAAAGGCCGGTGCGGTAGAAAAGGGCGATGCGGGAAACTGGCGCGTGGTGCCAGCGGCCGTCTTTAACGCGCCGTTCTTGTTGGACATTTTTCTCTATGAACGAGGGTTGATCGAAACATGACTGTGGATGCTGTGGGAACCGTCCGTCGCGGACGTGGCGCGCGCAAGTCGGCGCGGCAGGCGCGGGATTTCACCATGTTGCCTGCGCTCAAGCGGGGCATTCCGTTGACCGAGCCGATGGATCAGGAACAGATCGAACGGATTGATGCGGCCTCGATGCATATCCTGGAGAATGTCGGCGTGCATTTCCGCGATGAGATTGCGCTGGAGGATTGGCGCAAGGCCGGGGCCAAGGTTGAGGGTGAGAATGTCTATCTGGATCGTGGCCTGGTGCGGGAGCTGATCGCCACCATCCCCGAGACCTTCACCTATCACGCGCGCAACCCGGCCAATAACCTGCCTTTTGGCCGTGACCATGCGATTTTCGTACCGATGACCGGCGCGCCTTACTTGCGCGATCTCGACGATCAACGCCGCAATCCGACGTTGGAGGATTTGGCGAATTTCCACAAGCTGAGCCATATGCTGCCCGCGCTGCACAGCTCGGCGCATCATATTGTCGAGCCTTACGATCACCCGATCAGTCAGCGCCACCTGCGCATCACTTATTCGTCGATGAAGCATTCCGACAAGACGTTCATGGGCATGACCACCAGCCCGAAGAACGCCGAAGACGTGATGGAGATGTGCGCGATCCTTTTCGGCGAAGAGTTCCTTGAAACGCATCCCGTCGTGACAGGCAATTGCAACGGCAACTCGCCGCTGGTCTGGGACGAAACCATGCTGGGCGCGATGCGGGCCTTCTGCAAACGCAATCAACCGGTGTTGTGCTCGCCCTTTGTGTTGGGCGGGGCCAACACGCCCGCATCCGTCGCGCCCACCGTGGCGCAGTTGAATGCCGAGGCGCTGAGCGCGCTGGCCTATACGCAGGTGATCCGCAAAGGGGCGCCCGCGATCTATGGGCATTACCTCAGCACGGTCAGCATGAAGTCCGGGGCCCCGATGGCAGGCACGCCGGAGATCAGCCTGATGAACCTGATGATCGGCCAGATGGCGCGGTTCTATGGCGTGCCCTGGCGGTCGTCGAACACGCTTGGTGGGGCCAAGACCTTCGACGCGCAGGCGGGCTATGAGAGTGCAACGACCTTGATGGCCCTGCAAATGGCCGGGACCAACTACATGTGGCACAGCGCCGGTTGGAACGAGGCCGGGATGCATTGTTCGATGGCAAAATTCGTGGTCGATGCGGAACAATGCGCAATGGCTTACCGCATGGCCGAAGGCATCCGCTGGGATGACTTTGACGAGGCGATTAAGGCCGTCGGTGATATCGGCCCCGGCGGGCATTACCTGGGTCACCCGCATACGCTGGAGAACTTCCAGCGGGCCTTCTTCATGCCCGAGCTCTTCGACAACAACTCGATCGAACAATGGCAGGCGGAAGGCGGCATCGAGGTGGGCGCGCGCGCTCTGGCCTATACGCGCGATCTGCTCAACTCCTACGAAGAACCCAAGCTGGACGACGGGATCAACGAGGCGCTGCTCGATTACATCGCGCGGCGCGAACGGGAAATCCCGGCGGCCGATGCATTGAACCAGGATCACTGATGCGCATCGCGAAAATACATATCTATGCTCACGACCTGCCGGTCAAGAATGGCCCCTACACGATGGCCAATG
This sequence comes from Roseovarius sp. MMSF_3359, assembly GCF_030733385.1. Classification (GTDB taxonomy): domain Bacteria; phylum Pseudomonadota; class Alphaproteobacteria; order Rhodobacterales; family Rhodobacteraceae; genus Roseovarius. The sequence continues at coordinate 488,682 of NZ_JASHJC010000001.1, forward strand.
CGCAGGTATGGGCGTTGGACACGACACTGGTGCGGGTGGTCTCGGACACCGGGCTGGAAGGCTGGGGCGAGACCTGCCCGGTGGGTCCAACCTATGCCGAGGCTCATGCCAAGGGCGCCCGCGCGGCGCTCATGGAAATGGCGCCGGGGCTGATCGGGGCGGAGGTCGCGCCGCTGACGCTGCACCGGGCCATGAATGGGCTTTTGAACGGGCATAGTTACGCCAAGGCGGCGATGGATATCGCGGGTTTTGACCTGCTCGGCAAGGCCACGGGTCTGCGCGTCGCTGACCTTCTGGGCGGGGCCGCGACCGAGCGTGTGCCGTCCTACTATGCCACCGGGGTGGGCGAACCGGATGAAATCGCCAGGCTCGCGGCAGAGAAGGTGGCCGAGGGCTATCCCCGCCTGCAAATCAAGGTCGGTGGCCGTCCGGTCGAGGTCGATATCGCGGTCATCCGCAAGGTCTGGGAAACCGTTGGCGGCAAGGCGCGTCTGGCGGTCGATGGCAACCGGGGTTGGACCACCCGCGATGCGCTCCGGGTCAGCCGCGAATGCCCCGACATTCCCTTCATCATGGAACAACCCTGCAACACCGTGGAGGAGCTGCGCCAGATCCGTTCGCAGGTGCATCACGCGATCTACATGGATGAAAATTCGGTTGATCTGGGCACCGTGATAGCCGCCGCGGGGACCGGGCTGGTCGATGGGTTCGGCATGAAAGTGACCCGCATCGGCGGCCTGCAACCCATGACCACCTTCCGCGATATCTGCGAGGCGCGCAGCCTGCCACATACCTGCGATGACAGCTGGGGTGGGGATATCATCGCCGCCGCCTGCACCCATATCGGGGCGACGGTCAACCCGCGCCTGCTCGAAGGTGTCTGGCTGGCCGCGCCCTATATCGACGGAAATTACGATCCGAAGAATGGCATTCGGGTTGACGGTGGGCATATCACCATGCCGCAAGGGCCGGGCCTTGGCATTCTGCCCGATGCGGCGCAGTTTGGTGCGCCAGTTGCGTCCTTCGGAGGATAGGGGTGGCCGGGGCGTTGCCATATCTCGACCTCGCCGATCCGGAGTTTTCGACCCGGGGGGCCGAGGTGCTGGCGGCCCGTGACGCGGGCTGGTGCGCCGAGACGCCCTATGGGCTGGCGGTGCTGCGCTATCGTGAGGCGGGGCAGATCCTGCGCGACCGGCGGTTTCGGCAGGGCAGTCATAACTGGCCCGACACCGTGGGTATTTCCGGCCCCTTCGCCGGGTTCTGGCGCAATTCGGTCATCGGGCAGGAGGGCGAGGCACACGCCCGGTTGCGCGCGCTTGCGGTGCCCGCGCTGAGCGAGGACTATGTCAAGGGCCTCGCGCCCACCTTCCTGCAGATAGCACGCGACCTCTGCACCGACCTGCGCAAGACCGACCATACAGAGTTTCAATCGGCATTCAGCGATCCGTTCACCGGCGGCGTGATCGCAACGCTTCTTGGTCTGGATGATGAAGAATGGCCCGACGTGGCCCATGACGCCTCGGAACTGGGGCTGGCGATGGGGATCACGGCGCAGCGATACGAGGCGCGGTTCAACGCGGCATGCGAACGGCTTTTTGCGCTGGCCGAACGGTTGGTCGCACGGGTGCGGGCGGGGCAAGACAGCGAAAGTTACGTCGCCCGGATGGTCGCCGAATTCGACCGTAATGGCGATTGCACCACAGATGAGCTGCTTAACACCATCGTCATCTCGATTTTTGGCGGGGTCGACACGACGCGCGCCCTGTTGGGTCTTGGCCTGTCGCTTTTCATCGAGAACCCGGCGCAATGGCAGGCCCTGCGCCGCGACGCAAGCCTGATCCCCGCCGCGGTCGAGGAATTCATCCGTGCTCGACCCACGACCACCTGGGCTACGCGCGAAGCGGTCGAGGACGTGGAGATGGGCGGGATACGCATCGCGCACGGCACGGTGCTGCATCTTCTGGTGCATGCCTCGGCGCGTGATCCGGAAATATGTGATGATCCGCGATTTGATATCACCTTGTCGCGCAAACGGCATTTCGGTTTCGGCGGCGGGGCGCATCATTGCATCGGGCATTTCGTGGCGCGTACGGATCTTGCTGCGGCTTTGACCGCGCTGCGTGAGACCTTTGCGACGGTTTCCTATGATGGCACGCCCGAGTGGATGCCGGACAGCGGCAATACCGGGGCGATCCGGTTGCCGATCAGATACGAGGTAAGTGCATGAGATTTGAGGGTAAAACCGCTTTGGTGACGGGCGCTGCCGGCGGGATCGGCAAGGCGCTGGTGGCGGCGCTGAGGGCGGAAGGCGCGCGTGTCGCCGTGACGGACCGCGACACGTCGGCCATCGAGGCTGATCTGCATCTGGATGGCGACCTGCTCGACGGGGCGTTCTGTGATGCCTTGCCGGGGCGGGCCGCCGAAGGCCTCGGGGGGCTTGATATCCTGTGCAACAACGCGGGCGTCATCACCCGCGGCGATATCACCAAAGCGACGGATGCGGATTATGCGCTGACCATGGGCGTCAATGTCGAAGCGCCGTTCCGCCTCTGCCGGGCGGCGATCCCGATCATGGCCGGCGCAGGGGGCGGCGCGATCGTGAATACCTCCTCCTGCTGGGGCCTCAGTCCCGGCGCGGATCACCCGCTCTACATCATGTCCAAGGCGGCAGTGGCATCGCTGACGCAATGCCTGGCGCGCGACCACGCGGGGCAGGGCATCCGCGTCAATGCCGTCTGCCCGAACGAGGTCAACACCCCGATGCTGCGCACCGGCTTCGCGATCCGGGGGCTCGACCCGGATCAGGCGGTCGAGACGCTGAACGCCACGGTCCCGCTTGGCCGAATTGCCGAGCCCGAGGATATCGTCGATGTCATTACCTTCCTGGCCTCTGACGCCGCCCGTTACGTCTGCGGTGCGCTCGTTGAGGTCAATGGCGCGAAGCCGGTCGGATGAGCGGGCGTTTCGCGGATAAGGTGGCATTGGTCACCGGGGCGTCGAGCGGCATGGGAGAGGCCACGGCGCGGATGCTGGCCGATCAGGGAGCGCGGGTCTTCACGGCGCAACGGGGGGCGGCGGCGCATGAGACCGTCGCCGCGGATTTCGCCGATCCTGACGCGCCAAGACAGGTGATTGAGCATATCGAACGGGAAGCCGGGCAGCTTGATATCCTGATCAACAACGCCGGTGTGATGCGTGAAGGCACGGTCGAAGAAACCTCCGAGGCCGATTGGCATTTGCAGATGCAGGTCAACCTGACCGCGCCTTTCCTGCTGACGCGTCATGCCATGCCGCTGCTGAAAGACGGCGGTGGGGCGATCGTCAATGTCGGCTCGATCGAGGGGCTGGGATCGAACCCGCGCCACCCGGCCTATTGCGCCTCCAAGGCGGGGCTGCACGGGTTGACCCGCGCCGTGGCGGTCGATCACGGGCCCGAGGGCGTGCGGTGCAATGCGGTCGCACCGGGCTGGATCGACACGCCGCTCAATGTCGATTTCATCGAAAGCATGGGCGATCCCGACGCTTTCCGCGATCAGATTGGGGGCATCCACCCGGTCCGCCGCACCGGCACGCCCGAAGAGGTGGCAAAACTGATCTGCTGGCTGGCCTCGGATGAGGCGGGGTTTGTCACTGGTCAGATCTACACCATCGACGGCGGCCGCACCGCGCAATTGAGCCTGCCATGAAAGTGAAGCGCCTGCCTGTGGATACCGGGATCTCCGGCTGGAACGGTATCCTGCCGCCGCCGGATGCGCCCGAAGTGTTGCGCGATCAGGTCACAGCGGATTGGCTGGTGATCGGGGGTGGCTTTGCGGGTCTTTCCGCGGTGCGACGGCTGTCGCAACTGCATCCTGACGCGCGGATTGTTCTTCTGGAGGCCACGCGGATCGGCGAAGGCCCAACAGGGCGCAATACCGGGTTCATGATAGACCTGCCGCATCACCTGACCTCCGAGGGGTATGGCGGCCAGATGGCGCGTGATCGCAAGGATGCTACTGCCAACCGCGCCGCCATCGCCTTTGCCGCGGAAATGGCGGAGGAGTTCGGGTTGAGCCAAGAGGCATTTGACCGGCCCGGCAAGATCAACGCGGCGGCATCCGATCATGGCCACCGCCACAATCAGGACTACGCGCAGCACCTCGCGAATATGGGTGAGGCGCATGAAATGCTTGACGCCGCGCAGATGCGCGAGATCACCGGCACGTCCTATTATCAAAGCGGGTTGGTCACGCCGGGGGCGGGGCTTATCCAACCGGCGCTCTATGTGCGCAGCATCGCCCGGGGCCTGAAGTCGAACCGTGTGAGTATTTACGAAAACACCCCGGTGACGCATCTGAACCGGAATCGCGACTGGACCGCGCGGACGCCGGGAGGGTCGGTCACCGCACCCAAGGTCATCATGGCGGTGAATGGCCATGCCAACAGCTTCGGTCATTTCAAGGGCCGGTTGATGCACATCCATCTCTACGGCTCGATGACCCGCGCATTGACGCCTGATGAGGTCAAACGCCTTGGGGGCGACCGGCGTTGGGGCCTGACCCCGGCGGACCCGATGGGGTCGACGGTGCGGCGGATCTCCGGCACTGGCGGCGACCGGATCATCATGCGCAACCGGTTTTCTTACGATGCGTCGATGCAGGTCAGCGCGGCAAAGGTGGCGCGGATGGCGCGGACCCATGACAAGAGTTTCGCTGCCCGCTTTCCGATGCTCAAAGATGTCGAGATGGAGTATCGCTGGGGCGGGCGGCTTTGCCTCAGCCGCAATTCCGCGCCCGCGCTTGGCGAGGTCGATGAGGGGCTCTTTTCCGCCTGCTGTCAGAACGGGCTGGGCGTGGCCAAGGGCACGCTCCACGGCATGTTGATGGCCGATCTGGCCTCGGGTGAGCGGTCTGAACTGCTCAACGACGTGCTCGATCAACCGGCCCCGTCACGGCTGCCGCCGGAACCTTTTGCCTCGGTCGGGGCAAAGGCCCTATTGCGCTGGAGCGAGTTCAAAGCGGGCAGGGAAATCTGAAAATCGTCGGGCAGGCCTCAATCCACGGTTTGCCTGTCGAACAGATCTTGCAAGTGCGGGATGAATTCGGTGCAGAAGATGATCGAAATCTCTTCGGGGTCGTAGAACGCATTGGCCTCGCCGCAGCTTTCGACCCTGACCAGTAGTTCCTGCGGTAGTTTCATATCCCCGTTCAGCGCCGCGATCTCCGTTGTCAGAAGGTCGGTCAACATGCCTCCATCTGCGCCTGATCCGGTGTCGAGGCGCATCGGAACGCCGGTTTTGGCGGCGTCCATCTCATCAAAGATCATGCCCCAGCTTGCCGTGGCCTGATCGTATTCCTCCGGGCAGGTTTCGGCACGTTCGTCTGGCAGGCCCAGATCTGCCGCCAACTCTTCGCGTTCCTCGGGGTTGGCGCCGTAAAACAGGCAGACATGATTGTAAAACCGCTGCTCGTCCGGGCCGTGCAGATCCCAATAAGGGACTTCTTCGGTCTGCTCGGGATCGTTGATGTAGCCAAAGGCGCTGTCATAGGCGATGGCCTGGGCGGTCTCTTCCTCGTAGAGCCAGTCAATCAGCAGAACCGCCATGACATCGGCGGCATCCTCTTCCTGACCGAAGATCGGGACGTCCATAAGGTCGATCACCGCATGGCCAAGTTCGTGGTAGAAGATCGACAGGATATTTGCCTCGATGAACGCCGCCTTTTCTTCCGACGCGCGCGCGGGGGCGCAGAGGAGAACGGACAGTGCCAAGACGGCGGGCAGGTGAAAGAGGCGGCTCATTCGGGTCACATATGGCAGGTTGCGGTCCCCATGGTTGGTCGGGGAAAACGTCGTTGCGGTCAAGAGTGTTGGGCGAGCGGGGATACCCGGGCGCCCTATTGCGAGGCGAGGTCGCGCAGGATCGGGCAATCGGGGCGGCTGTCGCCCGCGCAGGCATGCACCAGATCGTTGAGCGTCGCCTGCATGGACCTGAGCTGCATGATCTTGTCCTCGATCTGCCGCAGGTGTTCCTGTGCCAGCCGCTTTACATCCGCGCTCGCCCGGGTTTCGTCCTCGTAGAGCTCCATCAGGGTGCGGCAGTCCTCGATTGAAAACCCAAGCGCCCGGGCGCGACCCAGGAAGGCCAGTTTGTGAATATCCGTATCCCGGAACACGCGGTAGCCATTGGTGTCCCGTAGCGGACGAATGAGGCCGATATCCTCGTAGTATCGAATGGTTTTGACGGGGATATCCGTCCGTTTCGCCGCATCGCCAATGTTCATCCTCAAGCTCCTTTCAACCGGCCTCAGCCGGGGTCATGTGGCGCAGGCGCAGCGCATTGCTCAGCACGAAAACCGACGAAAGCGCCATCGCACCCGCCGCAAGCATCGGCGACAAGAGCAGGCCGGTCAGCGGATAGAGAACCCCCGCCGCGACCGGCAGGAGGGCCACGTTATACGCGAATGCCCAGAACAGGTTCTGCCGGATGTTGCGCATGGTCCGGCGCGAAATGTCGCGCGCCCGCAAGACGCCGTTCAGGTCGCCGGACATCAGCACCACATCGGCCGCTTCGATGGCCACGTCGGTACCGCTGCCCACGGCCAGTCCGATGTCGGCCTCCGCCAGGGCGGGCGCGTCGTTGATGCCGTCGCCGACAAATCCCACGGGTCCGAACCGGTCGCGTAGGGCAGCGATTGCGGCCACCTTGCCGTCCGGCAAAACTTCGGCGGTGACGTGGTCGATGCCAAGCTCATCGGCGATGGCCCGGGCGGTGGGTGCGACATCGCCGGTCACCATCGCAACCTTCAGGCCACCCGCCTGCAACCCTTTGACGACGGCGCGGCTGGTGGGTTTGATCGGGTCCGAGATGCCCAGGACCGCGGCGAGCTGTCCGTCGATTGCCGCAAAGACCGGCGTCTGCGCCGCGCGGGCCATGTCGTCCGCTGCACCCATGAGCGCCGCGCAATCAATGCCTTCTTGCCGCATCAGGCGGGCCGTGCCGACGAGCACATCGCGCCCGGCCACCTGCGCGCGCAGGCCCGAGCCGCCGATAGCCGTGAAACCCGATACCGCAGGAAGCTCGTGCCCCTCCGCCGCCGCCTCTACCGCGCGGGCGAGCGGGTGTTCGGACTGTGTTTCCGCCGCGGCGATCAGGGGCAGGACCTCGTCGCGCTTCCACCCCTCCGCAAGGTCGATCCGCGTCACGCTAGGACGGCCTTCGGTCAACGTCCCGGTCTTGTCGAAGGCGATGGCCCGTAGGGCGTCCATGCCCTGCAACGCCTCGCCCTTGCGGAAAAGAACGCCCAGTTCGGCGGCGCGACCCGTCCCGACCATGATCGAGGTCGGGGTGGCCAGGCCCATGGCGCAGGGGCAGGCGATGATAAGCACCGACACGCCCGCGACGAGCGCATGGCTCAGCGCCGGTGCCGGGCCGACAAGGCTCCAGATCAGCACCGTCAACAGGGCCAGGGCGATGACGATAGGCACAAAGACCCGCACCACCCGATCGGCCAGTGCCTGGATCGGGAGTTTCGCCCCCTGCGCCCGTTCGACCATGGCGATGATCTGCGCCAGAACCGTGTCGCGGCCAACCCTTGTCGCCCGAAACCGCAACACACCATTGCCGTTGATCGTACCGCCGACGACCTCGTCACCGGCGGATTTGGCAACCGGCATCGGTTCTCCGGAGATCATGCTTTCGTCAACGAAAGAGCTGCCATCGGTCACTATGCCATCCACCGCAATCCGCTCGCCGGGGCGGACATGCACGATGTCATCCGGCACGACATGGTCGATGGCAATTTCGGTCGGCGTGCCATCACGCTCGACCCGCGCGGTTTTGGGTTGCAGTCCGATCAGGGTGCGGATGGCCGCGCCGGTCCGGCCACGGGCACGCGCCTCCAGCCACCGGCCCAGAAGGATCAGCGTAACGATCACCGCCGCCGCCTCGAAATAGACCGCGGCCGTGCCCTCCGGCAGAAGGGCGGGGGCAAAAAGTGCGACGGTCGAGAAGGACCAGGCCGCGCCAGTCCCAAGCGCCACGAGGCTGTTCATATCCGGCGCTGCGCGGATCAGGGCGGGCAGTCCCCGGGTGAAAAACGCCCGACCCGGCCAGATCAGGACAAGGGTGGTCAGGATGAATTGCAGCGTCCAGGCGTTGGTACGACCGATCATCGCATCAATGAGGTCGCCCATGCCGGGGATGAAGTGACGTCCCATCTCCATCACGAAAACGGGCAGTGTCATTGCCGCGGCGATCAGAAAGGCGCGTTTGGCAGGTTGAATTTCGTCCGTTTCGGTTTCCATCTCGGTTGGTACGGATGGATATCCCGCCTGCGTCAACCGTTGCGACAGGTCATGGCCGTCGGTCATGCCCGCCAGGTACCTGACCTCGGCACGGCGGCTCGCCAGGTTGACGTTGGCCGCGAGGACACCGGGAATGGTGGTAAGGACATCTTCGGCTTTGCCCACGCAACTGGCGCAGCTAAGGCCTTGGACGGTCAGGGAAACTGTGGCCTCACGCGCGGGATAGTTAGCGGCCTTGAGCGCCCCCGTCACGTCGCCAAGATCCGCCCCCGTCATCTCCATGCGCGCGGTTCCTGCGGCGAAATTGACGGCAACCCCCTGCACGCCCGGCAGGGCGGTCAACGCGCGCTCCGCCCGGCCCGCGCAACTGGCGCAGGACATGCCGTCGATTTCCAGGTTCACCGTGACAGGGTCCGCCATGGCCTCTCGATCCTCATATGTCAGTGACACAGATAAGGGCTCCAGTCACTGGAAGGTCAAGGGGGTCAGGTCATTCCATGCGGCGATATCGAAAGACACCGGTGGCCGTCGCGATAATCGTGCCAGCATCATCGCTTACCTTGCCTTCGGCAAAGTAGGTCTTCTGCCCCCCGCCGGTCCGCCATCCTTCGGCGATCAGACGGTTGCCGCTGGCCTGCGCCAGGTAATTCACCGTCAACGACAATGTGAGCGCCATCTGCCGCCGGTCAGGGTCACCGGTATAGCATCCGGCAAAGCCCATGGCGCTGTCCAACAGGGTGGCGTGGACACCCCCGTGCGGCAACCCCTGCCGGTTCATCAGGAACGCGGTCAGCGGAACTTCGATCCGGGCGAAATCCGGTTGCCAGGCGGTCATCTCAAAACCCAGATGCTGTTGCAGCGGATAGCTGTCTTCTATCAGCCTGGGGTCAAGTTCTGGCGTTGTCATTCGCAGCCTTTCGCAGCGGCCAACCCCTGTCGGGCGAAGGCGGGCACATGCGCGCCCAGCCTGAGGGCACGCGCCGGGTCAGAGGCGTTGCCATCCAGCGCGCGTTTCTTCACGCCCTGCAATATCGCGCCCATGCGGAAATAGCAAAAGGCCAGGTAGAAGTTGAAATTCTCTATGTGTTTCAACCCTCTGCGCCTGCAATATGTGTCGATAAACCGGGCGTCACTCCACAAACCGTTCGCCGTGCGATCCACACCGTCCAACCCGCGCCCCTCGCGGCCGGGGGGCATCTGCCATTGCATGATGACACTGGCCAGATCGGCATAGGGATGACCGATGGTGGACAATTCCCAATCCAGAACCGCACGGCATTCGGTCCCGTCGGGCGCGAAAAGCAGGTTGTCGAGACGATAATCCCCATGGACCAGCGTGCGCTGCCCATCATCCTCGGGCAAATGCGCGTCAAGCCATCCGATCAGCGCGGTCATATCCGGCAAATCTTCGGTCAGGGTCGCCTGGTATTGCTGGGCCCAACGGTCCAACTGCCGCTGGTAGTAGTTGCCGCCGGGGCCGTAATCCGCCAAGCCGGTTTTTTCCAGATCAACGTCATGGATCGCGGCCAGAACGCGGTTCATCTGGTCCATCACCACCCCGCGGTCGGCCAGGGCAAGCTCCGGCAGGCGGGGGTCGTCAAAACTGCGCCCCGCGATCTCTTCCATGATGTAGAAGGCGGCGCCGAGGATGCCGTCATCTTCGCACAGGACATGCATCCGGGCGACCGGGACGTCGGTGGCCGCAAGTGCCTTTTGCACCCGGAATTCGCGATCCACCGCGTGGGCGGATTTCAACAGAACCCCGGGCGGTTTGCGGCGCAGGACATAGGTCATGTCTTCCCCGATCAGGCGGTAGGTGGGGTTCGATTGACCACCCTCGAACTTCTCGGCACGGGTGATCGGGCGCGCGCCGGGCAGCGTGGCGCACAGCCAGTCTGAAACCGCTGAAATCTCGTCTGGGGTCATCCGCGCCAACGCCTCTTCATGGGCGAAAGGTGGCACAAAGGCGGCGTGGGATAAAGACCTTGACCTCTGGCATGCGGGTGACGCATTAGCAGGTCACGTTGCCAAGCCCCCGGAGAGTTCACGCCATGACGTTCGACCGCAAGATCAAGATCGCCCCGTCGATCCTTTCCGCCGATTTCGCCAATTTCGGTCAGGAAATTCAATGCGTCGAGGCCGAAGGCGCCGATTGGATCCATGTCGATGTGATGGACGGGCATTTCGTCCCGAACCTGACCTTCGGCCCGCCGCTCTGCGCCGCGATCCGACCGCATATCAAGACGGTGATGGATGTGCATCTGATGATCGCGCCGGTCGATCCCTATATTGACGCCTTTGCGGAGGCGGGCGCCGACATCCTGACCGCGCATCTTGAGGCCGGACCGCATGTGCACCGGACGCTGCAGGCAATTCGCGGTGCTGGCTGCAAGGCTGGTCTTGCGCTCAATCCCGGCACGGGTGTCGAGGACCTGGATTACCTGCTCGACATGGTTGACCTCATCTGTGTGATGACCGTCAATCCCGGCTTCGGTGGTCAGAAATTCATCCACAGCCAGATCGAGAAAGTGCGCAAACTGCGCGCGATGATCGGCGACCGGCCAATTCATATCGAAATCGACGGCGGCATCACGCCAGAGACCGCGCCGCTGATGGCCGAGGCGGGCGCAGATGTGCTGGTGGCCGGATCGGCGGTGTTCAAGGGCGGTTCCGTGCAAAACCCGGCCCCTTATGGCGAGAATATCCGGGCGATCCGGGCCTCGGTGGGCGACGCCTGAGGAATCGCCCGCTCTTCCGGGGTGCTGAGCATCCAGAACGGTTGGAATTCCAGAGAAGAGCTTGCCCGCGCCAGGGCCGCACCCCATAGTCGGTTCCGAGGAGGGCGGCAATGGAATTGGCGGAAAAGCTCAAGGCAGAAGTGGCGGCACGGCGCGACGACCTTGTGGCGCTGACGCAAGACTTGATCCGTATCCCGACACTCAACCCGCCCGGGCAGAACTATCGAGAGATCTGCGATTATCTGGACCGCAGGCTCTTGCGGTCGGGGTTTCACACCGAGCTGATCCGCGCGAAAGGCGCCATCGGCGACAGTGACAAATGCCCCCGCTGGAACATCATCGCCCGTCGCGAAGGCGCGCGCGCCGGGGAGTGCGTGCATTTCAACTCTCACATCGACGTGGTTGAGGTTGGCCATGGCTGGACCACCGATCCTTTTGGCGGCGAGGTGCGCGATGGCCGCGTCTATGGGCGCGGGGCCTGTGACATGAAGGGCGGCCTGGCGGCAAGCATCGTCGCGGCGGAGGCGTTCATTGCCATCTGTCCGGACTATGCGGGCGCGATCGAGATCAGCGGTACGGCGGATGAGGAATCCGGCGGGTTCGGCGGTGTGGCCTACCTGGCCGAGAAGGGGTATTTCGCGCCCTCCCGGGTGCAGCATGTCATTATCCCGGAACCCTTGAACAAAGACCGCATCTGCCTGGGCCATCGCGGGGTCTGGTGGGCCGAGATCGAAACCAAGGGAGAGATCGCCCACGGCTCCATGCCGTTCCTTGGTGATTGCGCGGTGCGGCACATGGGGGCGGTAGTGGCCGAAATGGAGGCAAGCCTGTTTCCCGCCCTGGCGGAGAAACGCACGGACATGCCGGTCGTGCCGGACGGGGCCAAACAATCAACGCTCAACATCAATTCCATCCACGGCGGCGAGGCGGAGCAGGAGGCCGATTATACCGGCCTGCCCTCCCCATGTGTGCCGGATCGCTGCCGGATGGTGATCGACCGGCGGTTCCTGATCGAGGAGGATATCGCCGATGTCGAGGCCGAGATCCGGGCCGTCTTGGACAAGGTTCAGGCGAGCCGTGAGACGTTTGACTACGACATACGCGAATTGCACCGGGTGTTGCCGACGATGACCGACAAGGACGCGCCGGTGGTGACAGCGGCAGCGCGGGCGGTAGAGGCCACATTCGGGCATGCGCCGGATTACGTGGTCAGCCCCGGCACCTATGACCAGAAACATATCGACCGGATTGGGCGGCTGAAAAACTGCATCGCCTATGGGCCGGGTATCCTGGACCTTGCGCACAAGCCGGACGAATATGTGGGGATCGAGGATATGGTACAGTCGGCGCAGGTGATGGCACTGACCTTGCAGGACTTGCTGACGGTGTGATGGCCGCTTTCGGGTAGCGGTTTTCATGGGACGCGCTGCGGGAACAGGTATTTGGTCTGCAATCCTTTTGCAGTGGTTTACGGATAAAGTGGCCCTTCGATCACCATCGCAACATAGGGCATCGCCCGACCGCGGGTGGGCGCACCCAAGTGGTTCATCGCACTTTATGGTGACGTATCCCTCCAACAATCGTTGGGATTGAAACGGTGACGAAGCGCCCGCCCATGGGGCGGTCGGGCGCTGCCCGGCGGTGCTGCGCACCTTGATTCCGGGCGGGGGCAATGTCCGCAATGGGCTCTAAGCGGTCGCTCGTTTTCTACTCAGGCACTTTGTCCTGCCTTCATCCCCGAGAAAACACACCCGCCTAGAAACGTGCCTTCGAGCGCGTTGTAACCATGATAGCCGCCACCGCCGAAGCCGGCGACCTCGCCCGCGGCATAAAGCCCATCGAAAATTGTCCCATCGTCGCGCAAGACCCGCCCGGCAAGATCGGTGTGCAGCCCGCCCAGTGATTTACGGGTGAGGATGTTGAGACGCACCGCAATCAGCGGGCCGTTCTTGGGATCAAGGATGGCATGGGGTTTGGCGGTGCGGATCAGCTTGTCGCCCAGATAGGTCCGCGCGTGGTTTATGGCGTTGATCTGTGCATCCTCTGCCACGGGGTCGTCCAGGGCGGCGTCACGCGCGGCGATCTGGCCGCGCACATGGTCGAGCGCGAGAGGGGCGCCGGGCATCAGCCGGTTCATGCCCGCCACGAGGGTTTCGAGGTCATCGGCCACGACGAAATCCGTACCCTTCTCCTTGAACGCTTCGACCGCGCGGGTGGCGCCTTTGCCCAGCCGTTCGCGCAGGACGTTAAGCCATTTGCCGGATGTCAGGTCGGGGTTCTGTTCGCTGCCTGACAGGGCAAACTCCTTTTCGATGATCTTCTGCGTCAGGATGAACCAGCTATGCTCATGCCCGGCGGCGAGGATGCGTTTGAGCGTCGAGAGCGTGTCAAAGCCGGGCATGCAGGGCGGCTCCATCCGGTCGCCATTGCCGTCAAGCCAGACCGACGAGGGGCCGGGCAGCACCCGAATGCCATGGTTGGGCCAGATCGGATTCCAATTGCGCAACCCTTCGCAATAATGCCACATCCGGTCTTCGTTGATCGCCCCGGCACCCGCGGCCTTGGCCACGGCCTGCATCTGTCCATCGACATAATCCGGCACGCCGGAGACCATATGCGCCGGTGGCTCTCCCAGCCGGTCACGTGGCCAAAGGGCGCGTACCGCGTCATGGTCGCCACCGATCCCGCCTGACGCCACCACGATGCTTTCGGCTGCAAAAGAGAACTCGCCTGTTACGTCCCGCGTCGTCGACGCCCCGCGGGGCGCGTAATCCACGTCAAGGATCTCTCCGGAAACGCCGGTTGCGCGGCCGTCGGTGACATCAATCCGGGACACGCGGTGGCGAAAGGCGTGGCGCAGAAGGCCAATGTCGATCGCCGCATTGGCCAGACGGATGAAGGGGGCAACAACGCCTTCGCCGGTGCCCCAGGTGATGTGAAAACGCGGAACGGAATTGCCATGACCACCCGCCGCCGCGCCGCCGCGTTCGGCCCAGCCCACAACCGGGAACCACCGCATGCCCAACTCGCGCAGGTAGCTGCGCATCGTGCCGCTGGCAAACTCCAGATAGGCATCGGCCCATTGCCGTGGCATGTCGTCTTCGGGGCGGTCAAACTGCGCGCTGCCGAGCCAGTCCTGCCGTGCAAGTTCCGGGCTGTCGCGGATACCCATGCGGCGCTGTTCGGGGGTATCGACCATGAAGAGGCCCCCAAGGGACCAAAACGCCTGACCGCCCATGGATTGCGGTCCCTCCTGGTCGATGAGGATGACGCGGCGACCGCGATTTGTCGCTTCATGTGCCGCGACGAGGCCTGCCAATCCACTCCCGATAATGACTACATCGGCCTTAATCATGGCCCGCTCCCCAACACAATTGACCCCAGCCTAGCAAAAGGCCGGGGTCTTTGGACAGGAAAGTTTTGTTAACCCTGCGGCACCGGCGCTTCGGGCGGCGCGGCGGGTGGGCGGCGGAACCAGCCGCGACCGGATTTTGCGGTTTTCTCACCATACCAGTTTTCGTTGCGCGTGGCGTACATAGTGCCGGCCACCGCGGCAAAGGCCAGGACCGACCCCGCCAGGAGCGCGTAATCGGCACTGCGCAGGATTAGGTAGAGCACCGCGTAAAGCAGGGTCAGGAGCAGCCCCAGCACGACTGTCCGCTTGCCGAGCGCAAGGGCGGTAGCGCCATAGGCCGTGACCAGCGTGACCGTCGCCGCACCGGAGATCAGATAGGCCAAGCCAAAACCCAACTGCTCGGCCAGGGCCAGCATCAGCAGGAAGAAAGTCGACTGCGCGAGGCCAACCAGCAGGTATTGCACCGGATGGGTCGGGCGTTTGGCCTGTCCTTCGATCAGGAAAATGGTCAGGAAGGTCAGCGCGATGAACATCAGGCCATAGCGCGCTGCGCGATAGGATTTCTGATAAAAATCATTCGGCTGGTAGAAATCGACGCCAAAGCTGGCGGCATGGCGGGCGGTGTGTTCCTGGCTGCTGCGCGACACCTGCGGCAGCGGGCGCGCCAGATGGGGGATCAGCCAATGCGCCGAAAACCCTTCGTCAGAGATCTCAGGGTCGGTCGGAAGAAAAGCACCGCGAAAGGACGGATGCGCCCAATCGCTGGTCATGGTCACTTCGCTGTCACGTCCCACGGGCGCGATTGAAAGGGAATGCGCGCCGTTGAACCCCAGCAAGAGCTTGTAGCTTCCCTGCTTGCGCGGATCACCCGTCGGCGCGCGCAGGCCCCCGGTGCTGTTGTCGCCGGGGGCGAGCGGCTCGATCTGGAGCGGCTTGGCATCGGCGGTCAATTCGGCCACCCCGCGGAGCGCGTGGTTAGAACTGACCCTGAGTTCAATTTCGGCCTTGTCCCACATTGCCACCTCCTTGCCCCGCAATGCGTCGGCAATCAGTTCGGTCGGAAAGTCAAAACTCATCTCCGCCGCGGCGGTATAGACCGGCACAGTGAAAATGCCACGATGGCGTTCCTGCGTCGTGGTGTCGATCCTGGTCGTGAACTGACCGGGATAGAGGTAGACCGGATCGCGGTTGACCGTCTTTTCCACATCGACATGCCGAAAAATCGGCTTGTCATTGTCGTTAAGCCTCTGAAGGCCGCTGAGCGGGTCGAGCACCGGCTGCTTTTCCCGCACGGTGACGGTCTCCTGCACCGGCACGACCAGGACCGGCCCGCTAATCAATTGCCGGCCGCCCCATTCCTGACCGACGCTGTCGCGGGTGAGACGGTTGTAATTGGCACGATCATTGATGATCTCGCCGACGAAGAGGATCGGGATGAACATGAGGAGGATGAGAAAGCCGACGGTGATGAACCTCAGGCCGGGGGATCGTAGCATCTTTGCACTTCCTTGCTGATGAATGTCTCCCAGCATTAGGGGTGCAACTGTGCAGAGGCCGTCGGGGCGGTCGTGCAGATTTTCAGCAGATTTCGGTGTTTGGCGATCTAAGGGGAAAGGTTGGATGCATCGGCGGAATCCATCCCCCGTATGGGGCACGGGCAAGGTTTGGTGCCGGTTCGTAGTCCCAAAAGGGTCATCGGGTGGCCGGAGGGCCACCCGGATCAGTCGTTTGCGGTCAGGCCGCTTGTTTCACGCAAGTTACCCGTTGCGGCGACACCTTGCGGCGGGTCGAGAAGACCAGTTGCCGCTGACGGCGCTTCGCTGATTTGCGGGCCTCTGCGAGGACAAAGAGGTTGCTTTCGCGTTGTTTCAGGATCTCGAGAGCGATCAGGCGGTTGGCGCGGGCTTTTTCAAGAAGATTGGCAGACATATTCGTTTCCTTCGGATGTGCGGTGGTAGTGGGTTACGCGGTCAGGCCGCAGGTCAGGAGAACATGTGTACTGGGCAAAACCTTCGGGGAGGCACAGAGCTGGTTTTTGCGTTTCCGCCAGGCGCTCAGGTCGATCACGTTGTCGATGGACGCAAGGACGCTACGGCGGGGACGCGCATTTGTATTTGCGGTGTTTGTGTCGGTCTTCATCAAGTTACCCTCCAGGTAATTCCGAATGTGCCGTTGACCGGCGGTATCGGCTCGTTTTTTGGGGTATCTCGGGCTTGGCGATTGCGGTGCCAAAACTGTTCCTTGATACCCTGATTTGGGTTGGGGGAAACCAAGAGCACTTGCAAAGTCACGTTTGTACTGAACCGCTTGAATTGAGATCTTTCTGCGGCTTGAATATGACTTTGAAACTAAAAGGTGACATGAATTCAACGAGTTAAAGGCTTTTTGGTGGCGCTAACAACAATCTCCTGCCTTCGGTTCCGATTGTCTTCAATCTATCTAAAATTGTGTCGGTTTTGGCTGGATGATGACGGTTTCCCGTGGGTTTTACGGAGCTGTCGCATCATTTTTTTGAGCGTATTTCGGGATTTCTGCGGTGATTTAGCGGAAATGGGGCGTAATTTGGCGCCTCGGGCGCCCAAATCGCGGGGGCCGATGGGCATGGAATACGACAATATGGCGGTCGGAGACAGGACAGACGACCGCGCGGCGCCGTGATCGTCTGCACAAATGCCTATCGACAATGATTTCACCCCCCGGCGCCTGACCCTGATCGACGTCGCGATGGGGGTTGGCGTGGCGCTGACCTGGGGGCTCGGGATTGTCTTTGCCAAGGCGGCGATTGCGCATTTCCCGCCGATCCTCCTGATGGCGTTGCGGTTTTCGGTTACCGCGCTGGCGTTGGTCTGGTTCGTGAAGGTGCCGCGCGGGCAGCTTTGGGCGCTCTTCTGGATCGCGCTGGTATCGGCAGCATTGCAATACAGCATGACCTATTCGGGCCTGAAGGGGCTGGATGCCGGCGTGGCCGCCTTGGTGGTACAGCTAGAGGTGCCGTTCCTGGTGCTGGTCGGGGCGGTTTTCCTCAGGGAAAGACCGGGTTGGCGCAAATGGGCCGGTATCGCGCTGGCCTTTTTGGGCGTCTACCAGATCGCAGGGGAGCCCCGGATTTCCGCGGCGTTGGGCTCGGTAATGCTGGTGATCGGGGGCGCATTCGTCTGGGCGGTGGGGCAGGCGATGATCCGGCGGCTTGAGGATATCGACGGGCTGACGGTGACGGCCTGGGTCGCGGTCATGGCCACGCCGCAGCTGTTCGCCGTCTCCTTCGCGGTCGAGAGCGGCCATTGGCAGGCCATCCAGAGCGCGGGATGGATTGTCTGGGCAACGGTGCTCTATCTCGGCCTGGTGATGACCGCGCTGGGCTATGGGCTCTGGTACACGCTTGTGCGGCGCAATCCGGTCAGCCAGGTCGCGCCCTTCCTGCTCCTCCTGCCGGTTTTCGCCGTCCTGGGCGGTTGGGTGTTCCTCGCCGAAGAAATGTCATTCAGAACGCTTCTGGGCGGTGCCGTCGTGATCACGGGCGTCGCGGTTATCCTGACCGACAGGCAAGGATAGATCGGGCTTTGACAGCCGCTGATCCGTTTGCCATCGCTCGCACCGTCCGCGCCTGCTGCCTTGCTGAAAGCGGGCGGCTGCCGCAGTTGGACCACCAAAGGCAGCCGGACGCGCGACGAACTCGGCGGCAATGACGACCATATGACAGAGGGGTTTCTGCTCGCGGACGAAGGGGTGCCGAACCGGCCCGATACGGTCGTTTACGATGCTGATACGCAAATCACCGGTGTGAGTGGTTCGATGGTGGATGACCGGCGCTATTGCCGTTGACGGGGATCAGATTAACCATTCCTTCACCGCCAACGGGGTACGGCAATAGCCGCGACGCGTCACAAGTGCCAGATCACCTGAAACCGGCGAAACGCGGGGTCAGACCGCGCGTTCCACCATCATCTTCTTGATCTCTGCGATCGCCTTGGCCGGGTTAAGGCCCTTGGGGCAGGTCTTGGTGCAGTTCATGATCGTGTGGCAACGATAGAGCTTGAACGGGTCTTCAAGGTTGTCGAGGCGCTCGCCGGTATGCTCGTCGCGGCTGTCGATGATCCAGCGATAGGCGTGCAACAGGGCGGCGGGCCCGAGATATTTGTCACCGTTCCACCAATAGCTGGGGCAGGAAGTCGAACAGGACGCGCACATCACGCATTCGTATAGCCCGTCGAGTTTTTCGCGGTCTTCAATCGACTGTTTCCACTCTTTCGCGGGCCGGTTCGTCTTGGTCTCCAGCCACGGCATGATCGACGCATGCTGCGCATAGAAATGGGTCAGGTCCGGGATCAGGTCCTTGACCACGGGCATGTGGGGCAGGGGATAGATCTTCACATCGCCCTTGATCTCATCCATCCCATAGATACAGGCCAGCGTGTTGATCCCGTCGATATTCATCGCGCAGGACCCGCAGATCCCTTCGCGGCAGGACCGGCGGAAGGTGAGCGTCGGGTCGATCTCGTTCTTAATCTTGATAAGCGCGTCGAGGACCATCGGCCCGCAACTGTCCATATCGACGAAATAGGTGTCCACGCTGGGGTTTTTGCCGTCATCGGGGTTCCAGCGATAGATCTGGAACTTGCGGACATTGGTGGCGCCCTCTGGCTTGGGCCAGGTCTTGCCCGTCGTCATGCGGGAATTCTTGGGGAGTGTCAGTTGGACCATGTTCTCAACTCCTTCATATGCCAAGCACCTTGATGCCGTTCTCGGCAATACATGTAACAGCCTCGGGGCGCTGGGCAATCTCCAGCACGGTTTCGACCGTGGATTGATCGACACCGGTGACCGACGCACTGGCGATCCCGATGATTTCGCGGGCCGACGCCGCGTCGATGATGCAATCGGTAATCGGCGCCGCTTTCAGGCCCGGAAACTTATCCTGAACCACGCCATTCACCACCGCCTTGGCCCGATCCCGCGCCACCGCATCGGCGGCGTCATTGGCCGCCGCACAGCCGCTCAGCGTTGCCGCGGCCAGGATCATCACCATGGGACGCATCAGAACGTGCGCTCCTTGGGGGCAATTTTCTTGAGGCTGATGCCGCCCTCTTTCTCGGTGGTCAGGGGATCTTCGATGATCGGGCGGTAGCTGAGGTCGACGTTTTTGCCATCAACACGGGCCACGGTGTGGACGCGCCAGTTTTCGTCGTCGCGTGTGGTGTGATCCTCGTGGGCATGGGCGCCGCGGCTTTCCTTGCGGGCCTCTGCCCCGGCGATCGTGGCTAGCGCGTTAGGCATGAGGTTCGTAAGCTCCAGCGTCTCCATCAGGTCGGAGTTCCACACAAGGCTGCGGTCGGTGACCTTGATATCGTCGAGCTTCGCCGCAATCGCGTCCATTTTCTTGACGCCCTCGGCAAGGGTCTTGGACGTCCGGAACACGGCCGCGTCTTCCTGCATGGTGCGCTGCATCTCCAGCCGCAAATCGGCGGTGGGTGTTGCCCCATCGGCGTTGCGCAGCCCGTCGAAACGATCGAACGCCTTGTCGACTTCGGCGGCGTTCGTGGCGGGTATCGCACCATCGCGATCGACGACCTTGCCGGCGCGGATCGCGGCGGCGCGGCCGAACACCACCAGGTCAATGAGCGAGTTCGAGCCCAGACGGTTGGCCCCGTGCACCGACGCACAGCCGGCCTCGCCCACGGCCATCAGGCCCGGGACCACCGCATGGGGATCTTTCTTGGTCGGGTTCAGGACCTCACCCCAGTAATTGGTCGGGATGCCGCCCATGTTGTAATGCACCGTGGGCAGAACCGGGATCGGCTCTTTGGTCACATCCACACCGGCGAAAATCTTGGCGCTTTCCGAGATGCCCGGCAGGCGCAGGTTCAGCGCCTCGGGCGGCAGGTGGCTGAGGTTCAGGTGGATGTGGTCACCCTGATCGCCCACGCCGCGTCCCTCGCGGATTTCCATCGTCATCGAGCGGCTGACATAGTCGCGCGGCGCGAGGTCCTTGTATTGCGGCGCGTAGCGTTCCATGAATCGCTCGCCCTCGGAATTGGTCAGGTAGCCACCTTCGCCGCGGGCGCCCTCGGTAATGAGACAGCCGGAACCGTAAATTCCCGTCGGGTGGAATTGCACGAATTCCATATCCTGAAGCGGCAGACCCGCGCGGGCGACCATGCCGCCGCCATCGCCGGTGCAGGTATGGGCGGAGGTGGCCGAGAAATAGGCGCGGCCATAGCCACCCGTGGCCAGCACAACCATCTTGGCGTTGAAGACATGCATCGTGCCATCGTCGAGCTTCCAACAGACCACGCCGGTGCAGGCGCCGTCGGTCATGATGAGGTCGATGGCGAAATATTCGATGTAGAACTCGGCATTGTTCTTGAGCGATTGGCCGTAGAGCGTGTGCAGAATGGCGTGGCCGGTGCGATCGGCAGCGGCGCAGGTGCGCTGCACCGCGGGGCCTTCGCCGAACTCGGTGGTGTGGCCGCCAAAGGGCCGCTGATAGATCTTGCCTTCCTCAGTGCGCGAAAACGGCACGCCGTAATGCTCCAGCTCATAAACCGCCTTGGGCGCCTCGCGCGCGAGGTATTCCATCGCGTCCGTATCACCCAGCCAATCCGAACCCTTGACGGTATCGTACATGTGCCATTGCCAGTGGTCCGGCCCCATGTTGCTGAGCGATGCGGCAATGCCGCCCTGTGCCGCAACGGTGTGCGAGCGTGTCGGGAACACCTTGGTCACACAGGCCGTGCGCAGACCCTGTTCGGCCATGCCAAGCGTGGCGCGCAGACCGGCACCACCGGCACCGACGACCACGACGTCATAATCATGCGTCTCGTATTCGTAAGCAGCCATTCGTCTAAACTCCGGTCTTTAAAGGGCGATCTTGGCGATGGCGAAAAGGCCCGTGGCCATCGCGCCGTAGGAAAGGCAGGTGAGCAGGATGATCGACACCTTCTGCGCGGTGCCATGCACGTAATCCTCAAGCAACACCTGCGCGCCATCGCGGAAATGCTTGAAGCCCACGATGATCGTGAGCGCCGCGATGATGGCCGGGAAGGGGCGAGAGAAGGTCGCCAGCACCTCTTCGTGGGAACTGCCGAGGGCGGGGCCCACGGTAAAGACAAAGAGCGGCACCAGGATCAGGAGCGCCACGCTCGACATCTTCATGGCCCAGAAATGATGAACGCCGGACTTGGCGGAACCCAGGCCCACGGCGCGTTTGCGGTCGGTGAGATAACGCATCGACTGGCCTCCTCAGATCGCGATGACGGTGAAGAGGGTCAGGCAGACCGACCCGATGATGACCATCCAGCCTAATGCCTCGGCCTTGTCGATTTCGAGCATCATCGCATTGTCCCAGATCAGGTGCCGAACCCCGGCCAGCGTGTGATACCAGAGCGCCCAGACCGAAAGGAACATGATGAGATCGCCGAACCAGCTTGTGACAACCGCATCGGCCACGGCGAAATATTCGGGCGATGTGGCCGCGGCCAGGAACCACCAGACCAGCATCAGCGCCGCCAACAAAAGGGCGTTGCCGGTGATCCGGGTCAGGATCGAGGTCATCGAGGTGAGTTGTGGCCGGTAGATTGTCAGATGTGGCGAAAGCGGGCGTTTGCCCCTGTTCACGTCAGCCAATGTATCGCTCCTATGTCTGTCGCTAGCCCGAAAGTGCCGCTGGCATCCGAATGCCGCAGGCGCAGCATCCCATAAAAGGCCATATTAACGTGCCTGACGCGCTTGCCCAGCAGAAAATCCGGGTGATATCTGGCAAATTGTCGCGTAATTGATGGTTTGTGATCACGTTGTAAATGCTGTGATCACAAATATGCGATCACAGGTCTTTGCTGCTGTGAAATCCGGCAGAAGGTTATTGTCCCGGCGTGGGGTGGATAGAAATTTCAGAGGTTTGTGTTGGAAAACCTGCGGGGATCACGGGGCCGTTCGTGGCCTCAACCCTTGTCCAGCGACGCCTTGGTTTCGTCGCGCAGGGTCTGCAACTCGTCGATGGTCTGATCTAGCTGGCTGCGCTGATCGGCCAGTTCGGACAATTGCCGGTCGGCCAGTTCGATCCAGCTTTGCATCTGCGCTTCGGTGCCTTCGTGTTCATAGATCAAAAGCCACTGGCGAATTTCCTCCAGTGCAAAGCCGAATTTGCGCCCCCTCAGGATCAACGTCATCCGGGCACATTCCCGCGGGCTGTAGAAGCGCGACCGGCCCTGGCGTTCGGGCTGCAGCAGTTCGATATATTCGTAGTAACGAAGCGTACGCGGCGTCACATCGAATTTGGCGCACATTTCCTTGAAGGAAAGTTTGGTATCGGACATCGTTTTGGCTCTCCCGACTCCAAGGGTAAATTCAACCGCGCCCCGGCGCAACAGGTGCTCTTGCGGCACCGCCGATTAAAGGCTCATAAAGGGGCAAATTGGTGAAGGAGCGCCGGATGAGCGTCGATAAAACGAAATTGGCCAGTCAATTCATGCAGGCCCTGCCGCATGCCAGGGCGCTTGGCATGGAGTTGACCGATATCGGCGACGGCAAGGCCGAGTTCGCGATGAATTATGATGAGCGGTTCATTGGCGATCCGGAAACCAAGGTCATCCACGGTGGGGCCGTCTCGGCGCTGATGGATACGTGCTGCGGGGCGGCGGCGCTCAGCCATCCGGCAAACAAGGGCAGCACCGCGACCATCGACCTCAGGATCGACTACATGCGCCCGGCCACGCCCGGCCAGAGGATCAAGGCGCAGGCGGAATGTTATCATGTCACCCGCTCGGTGGCCTTCGTGCGTGCCCGGGCCGTGGATGACGATGAAAGCCTGCCGGTGGCTACCGCAACCGGCACCTTCACCGTGGAGGGTAAGTGATGGCCCGAGCCAAGCCCGAACCCGTTCAAGTGGTCAAACAGCGGCGCGATGCGGCGCTCAAGGCGCTGGTCGATGGCATTCCCTATATCCGCTTTCTCGGGATTGAATTCGAACGCCGCGGGGATGAGTTGACCGCCGTCATGCCCTTTGATGACAAGCTGATCGGAAATCCGATACTGCCCGCGCTGCACGGGGGCGCCACGGCGGCGTTTCTGGAGGTGACGGCGATCATCGGCCTCAGTTGGTCGATGCTTTGGGAAGAGATCGAAAGCGGCGCGTTCGATGCCGAGGAACTGGTCAGCGGTCAGATGCCGCGCCTGCCCAAGACAATCGGGTTTACCGTCGATTACCTGCGTTCCGGATTGCCGCGCGACGCCTATGCGCGGGCCAAGGTCAACCGGTCCGGGCGGCGCTATGCCAGCGTTCATGTCGAGGGCTGGCAGGACAATCGCAATCGCGCCTTTGCCCAGGCCACCGGCCACTTCGTGATGCCGCGCCGCAATGGCTGACACGGCGGACGCGGCCGACGCGGTGACCCACCGCCGGGTTCTCAACATCGCCCTGCCGATCGTGGTGGCCAACGCGACGATTCCAATCCTCGGCATGGTTGATACCGGGGTGGTTGGGCAGTTGGGCGAAGCCGCACCGATTGGCGCGGTGGGGATCGGCGCAATCATCCTGACGGCACTCTACTGGGTTTTCGGGTTCCTGCGGATGGGAACAACCGGCCTGACCAGCCAGGCCAAAGGCGCGGGCAAACCCGGCGAAATCTCCGCCATGCTGACCCGCGCGCTGATGATCGGGCTTGCAGGCGGGTTGGCGATCATTGTCCTGCAGGTACCGGTGTTCTGGGCCGCGTTCGAGGTCTCACCAGCCAGCGCCGAGGTCGAGGCATTGGCGCGCGACTACATGCAGATCCGCGTTTTCAGCGCGCCCGCGATCATCGCGATGTATGGCGTCACAGGCTGGTTGATCGCGCTGGAACGGACGCGCTCGGTGTTGGCGATCCAGCTTTTGATGAATGGGTTGAATATCGCGCTCGATCTTTGGTTCGTTCTGGGTCTTGGCTGGGGCGTCGAGGGCGTCGCCTGGGCAACCTTCATCGCGGAATGGTCCGGCCTGGCGCTTGGGCTGTGGCTTTGCCGGGATGTTCTTGACAACCCCGCCTGGCGCGACTGGGCACGTATCTTTGACGCGGCGCGCCTGCGGCTGATCTTCTCGGTCAATTCGGACATTCTCCTGCGGTCGCTCATGCTCGAGACGATCTTTGTATCGTTTCTGTTTCTCGGCTCCGATTTCGGTGATGTGACGCTCGCGGCCAACCAGGTCTTGCTGCAATTCCTGCACATCTCGGCCTACGCACTTGACGGATTTGCCTTCGCCGCCGAAGCCCTCGTGGGTCAGGCCATGGGCGCCCGGGACCGCCCCCGCCTCAGGCGCAGTGCAATCATGTCGAGCCAATGGGGGCTGACCATCGTCCTGGTCGTCGCCGGCGCGTTTGCGTTCTTCGGCGGGGCAATCGTCGATCTGATGGCCAAGGCGCCGGACGTACAGAACGCGGCGCGGTCCTACCTTGTCTACACGGTCCTAGCCCCGGTCGTCGGATTGGCCGCGTTCATGCTGGACGGTATCTTCATCGGGGCAACACGGACCCGGGACATGCGCAACATGATGGCAGTCAGCCTGGTGATCTACGCCATCGCGGTGGCCATCTTGATGCCGATGATCGGCAATCATGGCCTCTGGACCGCGCTACTCATCAGTTTCATTGCGCGGGCCGTGACGCTTGGCCTGCGCTACCCGGCGTTGGAGGCATCGGTCGCCCGTTAGGTTGCAGGCTGCGGAGGCGTCCTCATCGCTTGTCTTACCTTGCCTCGCGCCAGCGCGCGGCAGCCGCGGCAATCCGTGCGCCAAAGCGACGGGCCGTTTCCATGTCGCCCGCACCAATCATTTCCCGCTTGTCGCGCGAGGATGTTGCCATAAGCCCAAGATGGCTGCCATCGCGGTTGAGGTCGGGATGTTGCGGTGCCACCGGCGCGCCGATCTGGTTGGGCCCAACCCAGATCATCCCCATCTGCGCCGCATAGACCGCCAGCCGCATCAGCGTGTTGAGCTTGTCCCCCGACGGATAGGTCGCAACCGTGAACCCGCCCGCGATCTTGTCGGCCCAGAGTTGGTCCGGCCACCGGTCTGAGGCCTCTTCGAGAAACCGATCAAACCGGGCGGCGCTGGAACCCATGTAGGTCGGGGTGCCAAAGAGGATCGCATCGGCGGCATCCATCGCGGCCCAGTCGTCTTTGCCGATTTCTTCCACATCAATCAGCCGGGCCGAGGGCATGCCTGCCGCCACCGCTTCGGCCAATCGCTTGGTGTGGCCGTTGCCCGAGAAATAGGCGATGGCAATTGCAGGATCACGATGTTTCATGTCCGCGACGCTGCCCGAGCACGACGTGAAAGACAAGGGTGCGGAATGGGTTTTGCAATTGCCCCGTGTTGCGGCCTATCTTGCGCGCCAGGATCAGGCATGAGGCGGTGATGAATCAGGTCAAGGACCAATACGAGGCGTATCCCTATCCGGAACGCAACCCCAAGGATGAGGCAAAGCGCCTGATCAGCGGCTCGCCTTCCCACCCACTCGAGATCGACCATTTTCTCTTTGCCGGGCAGCGGGACTGGACGAAGCCCCTGCGGGCCCTGGCGGCGGGGGGCGGTACCGGTGACGGGCTGATCCAACTGGCCCAGATGCTGACGCAGACCGGCAAGTCTTACGAAATCACCTATGTCGACCTGTCGCGCGCGTCGCGCAAGGTGGCGGAGGCACGGGCGGCGGCGCGGCAGCTCAAGAACATCCGCTTTGTCACTGGCAGTCTTCTGGATGCGGCGGATCTGGGCGTGTTCGACTATATCGACTGCTGTGGTGTGCTGCACCACCTGCCGGAACCGGTCGAAGGGTTTCGGGCGCTGCGGGCGGCGCTCGCCCCAGAGGGCGGGTTGGGGTTTATGGTCTACGCGCCCTATGGCCGGTCCGGAGTCTACCCGCTGCAGGAGGCATTTGGTGCGCTCCATGATGGCCTGTCGCCCAAGGAACGGCTCAAGGCCGCGCGCAAGATCGTCGCCGCCCTGCCCGAAGGCCACCCGTTCAAGGGCAACCCCAATCTGGGCGATCACCATGACAGCGACGCGGGTTTCTATGATCTTCTGTTGCATTCGCAGGACCGGGCCTTTGACGTGCCGGATCTGATCGACACCATGACGGAGGCCGGATGGGAATTGAGTGGCTTCACCATGCCCGCGCTTTATGACCTGTCGCGGATCACCGAGGTGCCGGATCATATCGACGAGGTGCGGGCGATGGCGGTGGCCGAAAAACTGCGCGGGACGATCAAGACCCATGTGGGCTACGCCGTCCCGGCGGGCCAGGGCCAACAGGCGGCAAGCGGCAAGAACCGGGCGCTGGTGCCGCACCTCAAGGGGGTGCAGCCGCAAGCACTTGCGCAGGCCGTGGCGCAGGGCAAGGCACCCAAGCTGAATTTCGCCGGGATCGACGCGCAATTGCGCCTGCCCAAGGCGGCGGCACCGCTGATCGCCGCAATTGATGGGCGGCGGAGCCTGAGCGACATCGCGCAGATGACGAAAACCGACCCCATCGGCATGGGCGCAACCTGGGCCAGGGTCGAGGCCGAACTGGCCGGCTGGGGCATCCTGCTCTATTCGGGGATACTGCGCTAACGGGCTTGGCTACCGGGTCGCGGTGAGCTCGAAGCTGACCTCTACAGCAAAGCCGAGCGAGCCTTCGTCCTTCACATCTGCCCCGATGCCGAAATCGCGGCGGTCCACGCTGAGCGATCCGCTGGCGGTGGCGGTATCGTTTTCGATGTTCAGCTTGAACGGCATTTCCACCGGGACGGATTGGTCGCGGATGGTCAGGGTACCTGTGGCCACATGCCCGCCATCGCGGGCAATGAGATCGGCGGCGAAAACTGCTGTCGGATGCGTGCCGGTGTCGAGATATCCGGCGCCCTTGGCCTGATCCGTGACCGAACCGAGGCTGAGCGAGCTGGTGGCAATCGTGACCTCGACCGCGCCGTGTTTGCCGGCAGAATCGGGCGTTTCGTCATAGGTGATGTCGGCGGTCCAATCCGCAAACTGACCGGTGACGGCCGATCCCAATTGCTGCACCGAAAGGGCGAGCGTTCCTTCCTGAACCTGCCAGTCGCTTTCGACCTCGGCCAGGGCCGCAGGTGCGTCAGTCGCCGCGTGTTTGCCCGAGAACCAGCCCAAGGTTGACGCACCACCGAGAGCCATCGCCCAGATCGCCAGTGCAGTCACAAACGGCAGCGCGTGGTTTGGCTGTTGTGCGGTGGGCTCCGCCGGGGCGTGACCGGGCAGCATCCGGCGCAGCGTTGCGTCCCGGTCGATGACATGGTGTTTCAGCGCCCCGGCAATATGGAGGCCAATGGCCCCGAGGAGGATCCATTGCAGTACGTAGTGCAACACACCGGTCAGTTCGGCCAGGCCGGGATCTTTTGGCACGAAGGGCAGTGATTGCCCGAAGGGCCACCAGATCGGCGCAAATCCCGTGGTGGCCGCATGATGAACCCAGCCCGAAAGCGGCACCGCGACAAGGGAGCCATAGAGCAGCCAATGCACGGTTTCGGCCAGCCATGCTTCGGGCGCATTATCACCGTTCAGGAGGCCGGGCTTGGGTTGACCCAATGCCCAGGCGATACGGGCGAGGGCCACGAGAAACACCGTGACGCCGATCGTCTTGTGCAGGGAAAAGAGCGTGGCCGTCAGGGTGATCGTCGCCTCATCAGGTGTGGCGGACGGATCCTCTAATCCATGGGCCAGGTTGCTTGCGATAATGCCCAAGGGGATAGCCGACAGGATCAGCAGCGCGGTCAACCAGTGGAACGTCTTGGCAACGGCGCCATAGGTCGTGTTCGTGTTGCGAAGTGCCATGTTTTCCTGTCCTCTTTTCGCGTCTTGCGGAATGTAACGCACCGCGCGGGATCGGCAATCGCAACCTGTGCACATGTGTCGTGCAATGATGCGTTTGCGGGGGCTTGGGCGTTGCCTATGGCGTAGAGGCGCGGTATCCGGGAGAAACGATAATAAAGGAGGCAAGGGACAGATGAGCCGAGCATTCGTATTTCCGGGACAGGGCGCGCAAACGATCGGGATGGGCAAGGCGCTAGCCGATACCTACCCCGAAGCCAAGGCGGTTTTTGACGAGGTGGACGAGGCGCTTGGCGAAAAGCTCTCGGATCTGATCTGGGAGGGCGAGCAGGAAACCCTGACGCTCACGCAGAATGCGCAACCGGCGCTGATGGCCACATCTCTGGCCGCGATGCGCGCGCTTGAGGCCGAAGGGGTCAACATCACCGCCGCGTCTTGCGTGGCGGGCCATTCGCTGGGTGAATATTCCGCATTGGCGGCTGCCGGGGCGCTCAGCGTGGCTGATACGGCGCGTCTCTTGCGTATTCGTGGCGAGGCGATGCAGAAGGCCGTGCCGGTGGGCGTCGGTGCGATGGCCGCGCTTCTTGGGCTTGATTTCGAGACTGCCGGGCAGGTTGCCGAGGCCGCGGCCCAGGGCGAGGTGTGTCAGGCCGCCAATGACAATGATCCCGGGCAGGTCGTCGTCTCCGGTCACAAGGCGGCGGTCGAACGGGCTGTGGATCTGGCCAAGGAACGGGGGGCTAAACGCGCCATGCTGCTGCCCGTCAGTGCGCCGTTTCATTGCGCCCTAATGGAACCCGCGGCCGAGGCGATGGCAAAGGCCCTTTCGGAAGTTGACATTATCCGCCCCGCCGTGCCGGTCGTGGCCAATGTGGTGGCCGACAAAGTCGACGATCCCGCGGAGATCCGCCGGCTTCTGGTCGAGCAGGTCACGGGCTCCGTGCGCTGGCGCGAGAGTGTGGCTAACATGGGGTCTGCTGGTGTGACCGAAATTTGGGAGATCGGCGCGGGCAAGGCTCTGTCGGGGATGGTGCGGCGGATTAATCGCGATATCGCCTGCCGGACCGTCGGGACGCCCGACGAGGTCAAAGCCGCCGCCGAGGCGCTGCAGAACGGCTAAGCCGCAAAGCGCCGGCAATTTGGAAACGGGACAGTTTTGAAAGGACCAAAGGGATGTTCGATCTTACAGGGAAATGCGCACTGATCACCGGCGCATCGGGT
Source organism: Roseovarius sp. MMSF_3359 (assembly GCF_030733385.1). GTDB lineage: Bacteria > Pseudomonadota > Alphaproteobacteria > Rhodobacterales > Rhodobacteraceae > Roseovarius. The sequence continues at coordinate 518,089 of NZ_JASHJC010000001.1, forward strand.
GGCATCGGGGGCGCCATTGCACGGGCGTTGCACGATGCGGGGGCGACCGTTGCGCTGAGCGGCACGCGTGTTGAGCCGCTTGAGGCGCTGGCCGCCGATCTTGGTGAGCGGGCGCATGTCCTGCCCTGTAACCTGGGCGATCCGGAAGCGGTCGATGCCTTGCCGAAACAGGCGGCGGAGGTGATGGGCGCGGTCGACATCCTGGTCAACAATGCGGGCATCACCCGCGATCAGATCTTCATGCGGATGTCCGATGACGAATGGCAGAATGTGATCGACGTCAACCTGACCGCGACGATGCGCCTCTGTCGCGGCGTCATGCGCCCGATGATGAAGGCACGCTGGGGCCGGATCATCAACATCAGCTCCATCGTGGGCGCCACGGGCAACCCGGGGCAGGTGAATTACGCGGCCTCCAAGGCGGGTATGGTCGGCATGACCAAATCCATCGCCGCCGAAGTGGCCAGCCGGGGCATCACCGCCAACGCGGTTGCTCCGGGTTTCATCGCCACGGCCATGACCGACAAGCTCAACGATGACCAGAAGGAAAAGATCAATGCGCAGATCCCCGCGGCCCGGATGGGATCGGCCGAAGAAATCGCCGCGGCAGTTCTTTACCTGGCCAGTCCCGAGGCCGGTTACGTCACCGGTGCCACCTTGCATGTGAATGGCGGGATGGCGATGCTCTGAAGCCTTTCGCGGGAATCATCGGCGACGGGTTCGCCGCTTGGGGAAGGGGTGTGCCACGCGAAAACCTTGGTGCTTTGCCATATGCCGGATCGTGTTGATGGTTGTTTGCACCCGTTGGCGGCTGCGAATTGGCTTGAGATTTCAGTTTCTTACCGCAGTGCCGTGACAGTGAACCGTTCGTTGCCCCCCTTGCAATTTCCGCGGGATTGCCCAATTTGGGAAAACATTTGCCAAAGGCGCGCCATGTGCTATAGGCGGCGCAGATTGGCCTAAGGGGCGGTGCAACATGCCCTGTGGCAGCCCTTCGATGGGCGACAAGAGCCGCCCGAGGGGGCAAGTATCAAGGCCGTTGCCCTGCTGGGGTGGAGGCAAAAACGGGCCAGGGCGCCCAGCAGACTATGAGGATTATGACATGAGCGATACCGCAGACCGCGTAAAAAAGATCGTTGTTGAGCACCTGGGTGTTGAAGAAGACAAGGTGACAGAGAACGCCTCTTTCATCGACGATCTGGGCGCAGACAGCCTGGACACGGTCGAACTGGTCATGGCTTTTGAAGAGGAATTCGGCATCGAGATCCCTGACGACGCCGCCGAAAACATCCAGACTTTCGGTGATGCGGTCAAATTCATCTCGGACGCTTCCTAAGCTACAGACGCCAAGTGCGTTTCAAGGCCCTGCCATTGGCGGGGTCTTTCTTGTTTGGAAGGGACGGTAGAAAGTCTTTTCTGAACAAGACATCCTTGCTCGGGATCGAGTCGTGTAGCATCGCCGGGCAGCGTCCGACCGTCCCATGGGCGTGCGCTTCGTTGGCGTTGCAAAAACGTCAAATGTTGGAGGTGCTCGTCGCCATAAAATGCGATGAATGGCCTGAGCATTGCCCACCCGCAGCGGGGCGGTGCCGGGCTTCGTAAATGTCCGCTTCACCCGCAATGCGCCCAAGAGAGTCGTTGTTTCCCGCCCATGTCTCTCCGGAATTAGGCCGCGAACAGACGCTATCATGCCGATTTGGTGATATCGGGATTCGGGATTAGAATGCATAGCTGTCTCGTCCTGACACAACGTCAGGGAGATTGATTCTGAGGATCTGCAAATGATCATCTATCCCACTTTGGAACTATTGAATGGAAAATGCGTCTCCCTGACCCGGGGGCGCCTCGAAGAGCCTGTTATCTGGCATGTCGATCCCGTCGAGACAGCGCAGCATTTTGCCGCCGCCGGTGCGGAATGGATGCATGTCACCGATATGAACGGTTTGCGCGGTGATGGTGAAAATGACGCCCTGATCGAAGAGATCATCCGCACGGCGCGTATCCCCGTGCAACTGGGCGGCGGTTTCCGGTCCCGCGAGCGGGTCGAGCACTGGATCGACCGCGGCGCCGGTCGGATCGTGATCGGCACGATGGCCTCGCACGATCCGGATCTGGTCAAGGAGCTGGCCAAACGGCACCCGGATCAGATTGTCCTCGCCATCGACATCTTCGAAGGTCAGATGATGACTGATGGCTGGCGCTCCTACAGCGCGTTCAGCCCGGAAACTTTCCTCGAAGCCTTCGACACGACGCCGCTCGCCGGTGTGATCGTGACCGATATCGACTCGGATATCGCCGACCAGGATGCGCATCTGGGCGTGATATCGGGGCTGGCGGCAAAAACTCGCCATCCGGTGATCGCCCGCGGTACCGTCCACAACGCCGATGACGTGGCCCGCCTGAAATACGTTCAGAACATTGCCGGGTCGCTGATCGGGCGCGCACTTCTGGCCAAGGATATCGACCTTGCCGAGGCGCTCGACGTGGCGCGTCCGCAGCCGGAACTGACCGCGGAATTCCAGTAAGGCGACAAGATCAGGGAGCGACCGGATGGGCAAAACCTTTCCGGTCGTTACCGCGTCATGGTCTTGCCCCCCGGGTGCAAGGCAGGGTATGAGCAGCCATTGAATGACTAGAAAGGGCAGCATCATGCGGCGTGTCGTTGTCACCGGCCTCGGGCTGGTTACGCCTCTGGCGGATGGGGTTGAGGAAAGCTGGAAACGGCTGCTGGACGGGCAATCCGGCGCGGGACCGATCACGCGGTTCGATGCCTCGAACGTGGCCACCACCTATGCCTGCGAAGTGCCGTTGGGCGATGGCAGCGATGGCACCTTCCAGACCGACAAATACATGGAGCCGAAGGAGCGTCGCAAGGTCGACGATTTCATCTGTTACGGCATTGCCGCCGCGCAACAGGCGGTCGAAGATGCGGGCTGGATGCCCGAGGACGAGGAAAGCCGCCTGCGCACCGGCGTTCTGATCGGGTCCGGCATCGGCGGGTTGCGGTCGATCGAGGAAACAACGCTCATCATCCGCGACAAGGGTGTGCGGCGCGTGTCGCCCTTCTTTATCCCTGGCGCGCTCATCAACCTCATCAGTGGTCAGGTCGGGATCCGCTATGGCTTCAAGGGGCCGAACCACTCGGTCGTGACCGCCTGCTCCACGGGCGCCCATGCCATTGGCGATGCGGCACGTCTCATCATGTTTGGCGATGCCGATGTGATGGTGGCCGGTGGCGCCGAAGCGGCGATTTGCGAGATCGGCATTGCCGGGTTCAATGCCTGCAAGGCCCTGTCGACCAAACGCGCCGATGATCCCAAGGCCGCCAGCCGTCCCTATGACGAGGACCGCGACGGGTTTGTCATGGGCGAAGGCGCCGGCATCGTTGTGCTTGAAGATTACGAACACGCCAAGGCGCGTGGCGCCAAGATCTATGCCGAAATCCTGGGCTATGGCCTCAGCGGTGACGCCTATCACATCACCGCACCGTCCGAGGATGGCGATGGCGGCTACCGCGCGATGGTCTCGGCCCTGAAACACGCCGGTCTCGATCCTTCGGAGGTCGATTACATCAACGCGCATGGCACCTCGACCATGGCTGACACGATCGAATTGCAGGCGGTTGAGCGTCTGCTGGGTGATGCAGCGTCCAAAGCCACGATGAGTTCGACCAAATCCGCCACCGGGCACTTGCTGGGGGCTGCGGGTGCGATCGAGGCGATTTTCTCGATCCTTGCAATCCGCGATCAGGTGGCGCCACCCACGATCAACCTCGACAATCCGGCGGTGGAAACCCCGCTCGATCTGGCACCCAAGGCAAAACGCGAACGCGAGATCAACGTGGCCATGTCCAACAGCTTTGGCTTTGGCGGGACGAATGCCTCGCTCTGCGTCGGGAAAGTGCGCTGATGTGGCGGCATATCGCCTCGAATGCGCTGACCTTCCTTGTTGTTCTGGCCTTCCTGCTTGGTGGTGTGATCCTCTGGGGCCAGAATGAATATACGGCCGAAGGACCGTTGGAGGACCGCGTTTGCCTGCAGGTCAGGTCGGGCTCGAACATGCGCGGCGTGTCACGGCAGCTCGAAGAGATGGGCGCAGTCTCTAACGCATCCATTTACCGCGTCGGCGCAGAATATTCCGGTAAAAACAGTCAGTTGAAAGCCGGAAGCTGGCTCCTGCCGGAAGGTGCCAGCATGCAGGAGATCGTCGATATCGTGACCCGCGGCGGCGCCAGCACCTGCGGCACCGAGGTGGTGTATCGCATCGGCGTGACCCGGTCAGAGGCACAGGTGCGGGAGCTTGATCCGGCGACCGACGAGTTCGTAACCCGCGCCGAATTCGATCTTGGCGCGGAAGATCAACCGGAGATTTACGGCAAGGTGCGCGGCGAAAGCGATACGCGCTATCGCATCGCCATCGCCGAAGGTGTGACCAGTTGGCAGATCGCAACTACATTGGGTCAGATCGACGTCCTCGAGGGTGAGGCGGCCGAGGTGCCGGCGGAAGGCAGCCTTGCACCGGACAGCTATGAGGTCAGCGAGGGTGACACAGTGGCCGCCGTGCTCGAGCGTATGGACGCGGCACAGGATCTTCTCCTCGCCGCCGCGTGGGAGAACCGCGCCGAAGGTATCCCGCTCAAGGATCCTTACGAGGCTCTGATCCTCGCGTCGATCATCGAGAAGGAAACCGGTGTAGCCGAAGAACGCGGGCAGGTGGCAAGCGTCTTTACCAACCGCCTGGAGCGGGGGATGAAACTGCAGACCGACCCGACGGTGATCTACGGCATCACCGAAGGAAAGGGCGTCCTGGGGCGCGGCTTGCGGCAGAGCGAGCTGCGGAAGCGGACCGACTGGAATACCTATGTGATCGACGGCTTGCCCCCCACACCGATCGCCAATCCGGGCAAGGCCAGCCTTGAAGCGGCGGTGAACCCGGACACGACCGACTACATTTTTTTCGTGGCGGACGGAACCGGCGGCCATGCCTTTGCCAGGACCCTGGAAGAGCACAACAAGAACGTCGCCGAATGGCGCAAGATCGAAGCGGAACGCGCGGCGGACTAGAGCCTGTAGTCGGATCGGGAAGAATGGCCCAACAGAGCGCACCTTTCCCATTCGTCAGGGCGCGGCGAATGTCTGCTCTTGGGGCATCGCCTAACGAGAATCTTTGCGCCTATCCGCTGGCCTCTGTTTCTGCTCACGCCAGAAGATAAGGAGCCCACCGCCGACGATCAGAAAAACTCCAGGAATGAGGTCGTCGAAAGGTGTCTCTGAGAAAAAGATCCAGCCCAGAATGAATGACGATGGGATCCCAAAGTACTGAAACGGTGATAGGCTACTCGGGTCCGCCATTCTGTTGGCCGTCGTCATGCAAAACGCTGCTAGCCCTCCGACAAGACCCATGCATCCCAGCCACATCCAATCCATTGCTACAGCAATCGTTGTGAAACCAGATGTCGCAATTACCAGAATAGTTGAGCCGAGAAGTGCAGCGGTCGTGTAGTAGAGATTTATCAGAGCACTTGGAACGGATACATCAAACAGCTTCGAGGTGACTGCGGTTGTGGCGTAACCTAGCGCCGCGCACACTGGAAGCAGCAAATACCATGTTAGGCTAGCGGTATCAGGCCTCAGAACCGCCATCACGCCGACGAAACCGATGATAACAGCCGCCCACCGCCAAAGCCCGATTTGATGTCGCAAGATTGGCACGGACAAAGCAGTGATAAAGAGCGGACCGGCAAACACCAATGTCGAAGCCGTTGCGAAGTCCATATAGATCAAGGACAGGTAAAAGCTCATCTGGGCAAGAACACCTATGCATCCGCGTCCGATTGCGAGGCGCCATTGTCTGACGACGATTGGTCGCCCCGCTTCTATCCAGCTGCGCGAGGTGAAAAGGATTGCGACGGCGGGTACAAGGCCGAAGAGGTTTCTGAAAACAGTGAGTTCCTGAGTAGAATACCTTTCGCTTAGATGCTTCACGATGGCGCCCATTACGTCATAAAGAACGATGGCGAGGATGATAACCAGAACGGCTCCATAGAACGACCGAGAAGGGCTGTTTGATTTCATTGTGGTTTCTCCGGCAAGAGGCTTTGCTACATGACTCGACTCATTCCAGAGAAGCGATAACGCATTGACAAATTTAAAAAAATAGGTGTTGTATAGCGTGCCTGGAGTCGGAGTCGGTTATCTGCGGCGCCTAGAGCATGGTGAAAATCCTCCTTGCTGAGTTAAGAGCTTCAGTATCTGGTGGTTTCGTCAGTCTGAAAGTGGCCGTTAGGCGAACCGCAAATTCCTGCAGCAATCCCGCCAAGCAAACTCCAGGAGCATCTTCGTCACCCACCGAATTTCCGTCCCCATTGGCCATTTCTGGGGTTCAGGTCGGTTCGGATTTCGGGCTAACTGGCGCTGAACACCACGATCCGCAGGGACCTCCCAAGATGACAGCGCATTGGCAGAAAGCCCTTTTCGACACTTGGGGGATTGATGCTCAACTGACTCGGCTTGACGGGGAGTATGACCTGAATTTCCAGGTGGCGGGTGTGCCGGGATACATCCTCAAGGTCATGCGAGCGGAGTGCGACGCCGACCTCGTCGATATGCAATGCCGGGCCATCGCGCATATCAATCATGCGGCCCCGAACGTGCCCGTCCCTGCCGTTGTTCCAACCGGCAATGGCGATCTTTTCACCTCCCTGCCGGATGAAAGCGGCGCGCCCCGTCTTGTCTGGCTCCTGCACAAAGCCAACGGCGTGCCTTATGCGAGTTACCGCCCCCATACGCGGGAGATGGCCCGTCAGTTGGGCGGATATTTGGGGGCGATGGACCAGGCGCTGACCGGCTTCGCCCATCCCGGCCTCATGCGCGATTTCAAGTGGAACCTGATGCAAGGTGACTGGATCACCGATGAGACGGGCGTGGTCGGCAATCCAGCCCGGCGGGCGATCTTGGACCGGATCATTGCCACATTTGCGGACATCAAACCGTCCCTTGAGGCGCTGCCGAAACAAGCGATCCATAATGACCTGAACGATTACAATATCCTCGTCGATGGCGGGATCGGGGCCGCGCCACAGATCACCGGGCTTATTGATTTCGGGGATATGTGCGCGGCGCCCCGGATTTGCGATCTGGCCATCGCGGGGGCCTATGTGGTGCTCGGTCATGACGCGCCCGAGGCCATGTTGGCGGCGCTCGTGGCGGGGTATCACGCGGCCTGTCCACTAACGCCTGCCGAGGTTGATCTGATCTGGCCGCTGGTCGAGATGCGCCTGGCGGTCAGCCTTGTGAACTCGACACAGATGGCCCTGGCGCATCCCGATGACCCCTATGTGGTAATCTCGCAAGGCCCCGCCTGGGCGTTCCTTGAGGCGGGACAAGTTGATGCGGCGCTTGTTGGTCCACGCCTGCGGGTGGCTTGCGGGTTGCCGGTCACCGACGCCGCCCCGCGGGTGATGGCATGGATCGAGGCCGAGCGCGGCAGTTTTGCGCCGCTGATCGGGCAGGCGCTTGACGATGTGCCGATGGGGTCGCTCTCGGTCGAGGTTAGCACGACACCGCAAAACCCCTTCCAAATCACGGCCGAAGAGGCCGCGACCGCCGGAGCCGAATACCATGCCGACGCCCCCGTCTGGATGGGCCATTACGGCGAGCCGCGCCTGATCTATACCGAAAGTTTCTTCCGCCTCGGCCCGTGGAAGGCCAGCGACCGGCGCAGCGTGCATATCGCCGTCGATGTCTTTGCGGAGGCCGAGACGCCGCTTTTTGCGCCTCTTGACGGGGTGGTGGCCTATGCCGGGTTCCGCGACAGCAATCTCGACTATGGCGGGCTGGTGATGTTGCGCCATGAGACACCCGAGGGCGATGCGTTCTACACGCTTTACGGCCATCTCTCCAAGGCGTCGGCAACCGCCCTCACGGCCGGGCAGGAAGTCAAGAAAGGTCAGGAATTCGCCCGCTTGGGCATCCCCGCCGAAAACGGCCGCTGGAGCCCGCATGTGCATTTCCAGATGTCGCTGACCTTCGACGGGGTCGAGGACGAATTGCCGGGCGTGGCCGCACCGGATCAATTGGCGTTCTGGGAGGCGCTCTGCCCCAACCCGGCGGCGCTTTTGAACCTGCCTGACGCCAAGACCCGGTTTGTGCCGACCTCCCGCGAGGTGGTGCTGGACAAACGCCGCCGTCATTTTGGCGCCAACCTCAAGCTCAGCTATGACGCGCCGGTGATGCTGATGCGCGGCTGGAAACACCACCTTTTCGACGAATGGGGGCGGCCCTATCTCGACGCCTATAACAACGTGCCGCATGTGGGCCACGCCCATCCCCGCATTCAGGCTGTCGCGGCAGAGCAGCTCAGGCGGATGAATTCCAACACCCGCTACCTGCACCCGGCGCAGACCGATTTTGCCGACAAGATCCTGTCGAAAATGCCCGAGGGCCTCTCGGTCTGTTATTTCGTGAATTCCGGGACGGAGGCGAACGAGCTGGCGCTGCGGCTGGCGCGGGCGGCGACCGGTGGCAAGGACATGATCACGCCCGACCACGGCTATCACGGCAACACCACCGGGGTGATCGATATTTCGGCCTACAAGTTCAACGCACCGGGCGGGGTGGGGCAATCCGACTGGGTGCACCTGATCGAGGTGGCGGATGACTATCGCGGCTCCTTCCGGCGTGACGATCCGGACCGTGCCGGGAAATTCGCGGCGCTGACCGATGGCGCATTGCAGGCGATTGCCACGCGCGGCGGCACCCTTGCCGGGTTCATTGCCGAGACCTTCCCCAGTGTCGGCGGGCAGATCATTCCGCCCGACGGGTATCTTGCCGACGTGTATGCGCGCATCCGGGCAGCAGGCGGCATTTGCATCGCGGACGAGGTGCAAACCGGGCTTGGCCGTCTCGGCACGCATTACTTCGGTTTTGAGCAGCAGGGCGCCCAGCCGGATATCGTCGTGATGGGCAAGCCCATCGGCAATGGCCATCCCTTGGGGGTCGTTGTCACAACGCCCGCCATTGCCGAGGCTTTCGCACGGGGGCCTGAATACTTCTCGACCTTTGGTGGCTCCACGCTGTCGTGCCGGATCGGCAAGGAGGTTCTGGATATCGTCGACGACGAGGGGCTGATGCAAAGCGCCCGGGCGATGGGCGACCGGCTGCTTGCCGGGCTGCGGGCGCTGGAGGCCGAGTTCGACGTGATCGGTGATGTGCGCGGCATGGGGCTATTCATCGGCGTGGAACTGGTCAGCGACCGGGATACCCGCGCGCCCGGCACCGAGATTGCGGATTACATCAAGAACCGGATGCGAGATGCGCGTATTCTGATCGGCAGTGAGGGCCCGCATGACAACGTGCTCAAGATCCGCCCGCCGCTGAGCTTCGATGAGGAAGGGTGCGAGATGATCCTGCATGTGCTGCGGCGCATTCTGACCGAGGTTCATATCCGCCGCGACCTGGGCTGAGCGCGACCCCATAGCACAGGTGGGTGCGCGCGGTCAGGGCTTTCAAATACCGCGGTGATTTAGTATCCCCCCGCCATGTTCCGTGCTGTGTCCAGATACCTGATCCTGGCCTTCCTGGCCCTGGGCCTCCTGCTGCCGCAGGCATCGGGCGTGATGGCGGGTCTTGGCCTCGCAGATGGCCGGGTGCTGGTGATTTGCACGGGCGACGGGTTGCGGACACTTCGGATTGATGACGCGGGCAATCCCGTTGAGGTGTCGCAAGAGGCTGAACTTTGCGCGCTTCTCCATGCGACGCCCCTGACCGCAGCGGAGTTGCCGCAGTCCGCTGCGCCCCGGCTGATCGAGACTGCCGGTTTTTCGCTGCCGCAGGCGCGCTGCACACCCCCGTTTGAGCATTCTCCGTCTCAACCCCGGGCGCCACCCACTGTTTGAACCCCGAAACCACGCTTTTATTTTGCCCCGCGACGGATCAATCCGCGCAGGCGGGGCCGACATACGGAGAACGACCCATGAAACTTATTCCTATCCTGAGCGCCCTTGCCCTCGGCCTGCCGACACTTGCGGCTGCCCATGACTTCAAGGTGGCCGACCTGGAAATCCACCACCCGATGGCGTTTGAAACCCCGCGCGCCGCGAAATCCGGTGCGGGGTACCTGATGATCGTCAACAACGGGACCACCGATGACAGCCTGCTTGCCGTGCGGGCGGATTTCCCCAAGGTGCAGCTTCACCTTTCCGAGGAAAAGGATGGCATTGCCAAGATGATCCATGTCGACAAGATCGACATTCCCGCCGGTCAATCCGTCGAACTGATGCCTGGTGGTCTGCATGTCATGTTCATGGGACTTAACGGCGATCCCCTGGAGGAGGGCGAAGAGATTAAGGCGACCCTCGTCTTCGAACACGCCGGCGAAGTGGACGTTGTGTTCAATGTCGAGTCGCGCTCCGAGGGTGCCGAGGGTGCGGATCATTCCGGTCATTCAGACAGCAACTGATCCGTCGCGCATCTACGCAGGACAAGGGGCCCGGAGCGGAAGTGCCGGGCCTTTTTTGCATGGCTTGCATAATTTGATCAAATTTTTTGATCTGGCGCCTGAATCGGGTTGTGAAGCCCGGTAGCTTTGGTAAAGGATTGGCGGGTCTGGCGCGCCGCCTTGATGGACGGCCCCGAGAACATGAGGATTTGACCATGCTGAATACGGAAATGAGCAGCAGGCGCGATACGGCGATTGCCCGTGGCGTCGGTATGATGACCCAGGTTTACGCCGAAAAGGCCCGCAATGCCGAGGTCTGGGATGTGGAGGGCAACCGTTACATCGACTTCGCCGCCGGGATCGCCGTGGTGAACACCGGCCATTGTCACCCCAAGGTGATGGAAGCGGTGGAGAAGCAATTGCACTCTTTCACCCATACCTGCCACCAGGTGATGCCCTATGCCAACTACATCCAACTGGCCGAGCGTCTGAACGACCTGGTCCCCGGTGATTTCGAGAAAAAGACCGTGTTCGTAACCACCGGCGCCGAGGCGGTCGAAAACGCGATCAAGGTCGCCCGCGCGGCCACGAACCGCCCCGCGATCATCGCCTTTGGCGGTGGTTTCCATGGCCGGACCTTCATGGGGATGAGCCTGACCGGCAAGGTTGTGCCCTACAAGAAGGGCTTTGGCGCGATGATGCCCGATGTTTACCACGTGCCGTTCCCGGTCGATCTGCATGGCCGTGCGCCAGAGGATGCGATGGATGCGCTGACGGGTCTTTTCAAGGCCGATCTCGATCCAGGCCGCGTTGCCGCGATCATCATCGAGCCGGTGCAGGGCGAGGGTGGGTTCTATCCCGCGCCCGCGGAGTTGATGCGCGGTATCAGGGCGCTTTGTGATGAGCATGGCATCGTGATGATCGCCGACGAGGTGCAGACCGGTTTTGCCCGCACCGGCAACATGTTCGCGATGGAAGGCTATGACGTGGCCGCCGACATCACCACGATGGCCAAGGGTCTGGCCGGTGGCCTGCCGCTGGCGGCGGTAACGGGTCGTGCCGACCTCATGGACGCCGCCGACCCGGGCGGGCTGGGCGGTACTTATGCGGGCAATCCGTTGGGGGTTGCGGCCTCGCATGCGGTGCTTGACGTGATCGAAGAAGAAGACCTCTGCGCCCGCGCAAATGAGCTTGGCTCGCGTTTGAAACAACGTCTTGAGGCGATCCGCGAAAACACGCCGCAACTGGTTGATATTCGCGGGCCCGGTTTCATGGTCGCGGCAGAATTCAACACTGCCGATGGCAGCGCACCGGATGCCGATTTCGCCAACCGTGTGCGCGCCGAGGCGCTGAGCCGGAACCTCGTGCTGCTGACCTGCGGGGTCTATGGCAACGTCGTGCGGTTCCTTGCACCGATCACGATCCAGGATGAGGTCTTTGCCGAAGGTCTCGACATTCTCGAAGCGTCGATCGAGGCTGCGAAAGCCGCCTGATCCGACCGCTCAGTTATCAGACAGCAGCGCCGGAAATCTCCGGCGCTGTTTTCGTTTGCGGGGACAGCGTATCGGTTCAGCCGGACAGCGCCCGGGCATGGCGCGGCTCATCCTCGATCGCATACATGCTGTCTGAAACTCTCCAAATGCCACTATCGTCGCGGCAAAGGAGCGACATGACCGGGTAGGGTTTTTGCACCAACGACGTGCCGCTGACCACGCGGGACATGTGGGTCGCAACGATGGTGTCGGGGTCGCGGTAGGTGGCCTCGATGCAATGCCGGGCCAGGTGCGTCACGTTCTTCTGTCGGAAATAGGCCGTGACCCCATCGAAAACGGTCCGAAGGTCGTCCAAGGTTTTGATGTACCGGCACCCTTCAAACGTCTCCATCTGCTGCGGGAGCACAAAACAGGCGGCAAACAGATCGAAATCGTCGGTCATCAATGCCGTTCCCGTCCGGTCCAGCAAATGTTCCGATACGTCTTTGGCAGAGGCGAATTGGTGAGCCATGAAAACCCGTAAACAATTGGAATTCGCCAACTATTACTTATGAGACGGGTTTTCTCAACAATGACAGCCTATGCGGTATCGCCCCTTGCGGAGAGGGGCGATTTATCAACGCGTGGTTGAAATTTCTGGCTTGAGGTCGCTTATTCGGCCGAGAGCGCGTAGCCAAAGCCGCGGATCGTGCGGATCAGACCCTCGCCATCCGCGCTGTCCAGAACCCGCCTGAGCCGTCCGACATGGACGTCCACCGTGCGCGTATCGACATCCGCCGTGATGCCCCAAACCATGTCCAGAAGCTGATCTCGGGAAAAGACGCGTCCCGGGCTCTGCATCAGCGTGACCAGCAGCCGGAATTCCGTCGGGCTTAGCGAAATGTCCTTGCCGGCCACCTTGACCGTGTGCTTCTCCAGGTCGATTTCGATCTTGCCATTGACCAGCTTGCTGTCGGCGACACGGGCCGCGGGACGGCGCAGGGCGGCGCGGACCCGGGCGATCAGCTCTTTGACCGAATAGGGTTTGGTCACATAGTCATCCGCCCCCACATCAAGGCCCCGCACCTTGTCGCGCTCTTCCGAGCGGGCGGTGAGCATGATGATCGGAACCTCGCGGGTCGCACGATCACGGCGAAGCTGACGGCAGACCTCGATGCCCGAGAGGTTGGGCAGCATCCAGTCGAGCAGGATCAGGTCCGGCGGATCTTCCCGCGCGGCATCGACGCCTTCTTCGCCATCCATCGCGACGCGGACGTCGAACCCTTGCTTGGTCAGATTGTAGCGCAGCAATTCGACCTGCGAGGGTTCATCTTCGATGACCAGGAGGCGGGGATTGGAGAGGCTCAAACGTCGGGTCCGTTGGTTGGTTTTGAGGGCGTGGGAAGGTTTAACAATCTCAAGACGCATCGGTAAACCCGCTAGTCGCTGGCCTTGAGGTCGATACCGGTGACGATCTGGTGGACGTGGCGGGCAATGTTGACGACGTGGTCGCCCGCACGTTCAAAACCACGCGCCAGCAGGATCAGGTGCACATTGGCCTCGACATCCTCGGGGGTGTCGGACAGGGTCGCCACTTGCATCGCAAAGACGTCCTTGTTGATCTGGTCGATTGTGAGGTCGGTCTCACGCACCGTTGCGGCCAGTTCCACGTTGCTCTCGTCATAGGCGCGCAATGCCTCGGCCAACATTGCCTGCACTTTTTCGCTCATCTCGCGGACCTTGTCGCAGGCGGGCTGGCTCGGTTCCCGCTCGGCCAGGATGCGGGCGCGTTTCGCGGTCGATTTGGCGTGGTCGCCGATGCGTTCAAGCTCATGGGCGATGTTGATCGGCAAGAGCACCTGCCGCAGATCAAGTGCCATGGGCTGGCGCAGCGCGATCAGGCGTTCGGAGCGGGTATAGATATCCTGGTGCATGCCGTTGATGGTGCGGTCGAAAGCGACGAGGCGATCGACCTCCTTAGCGTCGAACTGATCCAGGGCTTCGGTCGCATCGGCCATCTGGTCGATGACCTGTGTGCCCATCGAAAGGATCCGGCGCTTGAGCTTGCCGAGGTCCTTGTCATAGCGGGACATGATGTGGGGAGTTGCTTGCATGGGTGCGGTCCTAGCCTATGCGTCCGGTGATGTAATTCTGTGTCTGCTCTTCACGCGGGTTGGTGAAGATGTCCTTGGTATTGCCGACCTCGATCAATTTACCGAGGTGGAAAAACGCGGTGCGCTGCGAAATTCGCGCCGCCTGCTGCATCGAGTGGGTGACGATCACGATCGTGTAGTGTTCCCGCAGACTGTCGATCAGGTCTTCGACCTTGGCGGTGGCAATCGGGTCGAGCGCCGAACAGGGTTCGTCCATCAGGATCACCTTGGGCGCAACGGCCACGGTGCGCGCGATGCAAAGGCGCTGCTGCTGACCGCCCGACAGGCTGTTGCCCGGCTGATCGAGGCGGTCGGCCACCTCGTCCCAGAGCCCCGCGCTTTTCAGGCTCCATTCCACCCGGTCGGCCATTTCCGACTTCGACGGCGTCATGCCATGAATCTTGAGGCCGTAAGCGACGTTTTCAAAAATCGACTTGGGGAAAGGGTTGGGTTTTTGAAACACCATCCCCACCTGCGCGCGCAGGGCCACCACGTCCACGGCAGGGTCATACACCTCTTGTCCGTCGATCGTCAGGCTGCCATCGAACCGGCAGATGGGGATCAGGTCGTTCATCCGGTTGATGGCCCGCAGGAAGGTGGATTTGCCGCAACCAGACGGCCCGATCAGGGAGGTGACGCGCTTTTCCTCGATATCGAGGTCGATGCCGAACAGCGCCTGTTTGTCGCCGTAGAAGACGTCGGCGCCGCGGGCTTGTATGAAAGCCTGTTCCATGGCCGGGTTTTCCTTTCGGGGGTCGGGGGCAGCAGCGGGGGTAATGGTCATTTGCTTCATGTCTCTAAAACCTCGTTTCGAGTTTGCGGCGCAGCAGGATCGCGATGAGGTTCATGAGGATCAGAAACGTCAGCAGCACGATGATCGCGGCGGCAGTTTTTTCGGTAAAGGCCCGTTCCGGCGCATCGGCCCAGAGGAAGATCTGCACCGGCAGGGCAGTGGCAGGTTCCAGCACCGAGGTCGGCACATCGACGATAAAGGCCACCATGCCGATCATCAGAAGAGGCGCGGTTTCGCCCAGGGCCTGCGCCATCCCGACGATGGCCCCGGTGAGCATGCCGGGCATGGCGACGGGGACGACATGGTGGAACACCGCCTGCACCGGCGTGGCGCCCAAGGCAAGTGCTGCTTCCTTGAACGACGGCGGGACCGAGCGCAGCGCGGCGCGCGAAGCGATGATGATCGTGGGCAGCGTCATCAGGGCCAGTACCATGCCCCCCACCAGCGGCGTGGAGCGCGGCAGACCAAGGTAGCCGAGGAAAATCGCAAGCCCGAGCAGGCCGAACACGATGGAGGGGACCGCGGCGAGATTGTTGATGTTGACCTCGATCAGGTCTGACATGCGGTTCTTCGGCGCGAACTCTTCCAGATAGATCGCGGCGCCGATCCCGAGGGGGAAGGACAGCACGAAACACACCAGCAGCGTCAGGAACGATCCCATGAGCGCGCTCAGGATACCGGCGATCTCGGGCTCGCGGCTGTCGCCGCTGGTGAAGAACCCCTTGTTGAACGTCTCGCGCGCGGCGCCACTTGCCATCAGCTTGTCCAGAAGGGCAATCTCGGCATCGGAAACGCGGCGTTGCTTTTCGGGAAGGTCGGTATCGACCTGGCCGCTGATATAGAGGTCGGCGTCGTCCGAGGCAGTCACCCAAAGCGTCTGCGGACCGCCCAGAAGGCTCGGGTCCTGCGTGATCTGACGTTCGATTTCAAAGGCCGCTTCGGTGCTGACCAGCCCGTAGAGGCGTTTTTTGTCCTTGCGGCTTTCGACCTCGGGGAAGGCGTTGCGCAGGCTTTTCTTGAGCAGGCTGTTGAAGCTCGTGTCTCCGACATTTTCCGGATCCACCTCTTCGGCGCTGAGGTCCACGGTGACCGCGATCTGCGATTGCTGCAATGCGCCCAGGCCGGTCGAGATGATCGAGAAGAACATGATGACCAGGAAGGCCAGCGAGATGGCGATGGCCCCGCGCCCGGCCCATTGAAAGCGTTTTTCGGACTTGTTGCGGCCGCGTAGGCCGAACCCGGCATCTTGTGTGAAGTTAATCATATTGCTCTCGGTATTTCTTGACGATCCTGAGCGCGATGACGTTCATGATCAGGGTCAGGATGAAAAGGAGCAGACCAAGGGCGAAGGCCGACAGGGTCTTGGCGCTGTCAAACTCCTGGTCTCCGGTCAAAAGGGCCACGATCTGCACCGTGATGGTGGTGACCGCATCGAGCGGGTTGAGCGACATTTTTGCTGCCAGCCCCGCGGCCATCAGCACGATCATCGTTTCGCCGATGGCCCGCGATGTGGCCAGCAGGAGCGAGCCTGCGATGCCAGGTAGGGCGGCGGGCATGACGACCTTGCGGATGGTCTCGGAATGGGTGGCACCCATGCCGAGCGAGGCATCGCGCAGGGATTGCGGCACGGCGTTGATGACGTCATCGGAGAGCGACGAGATCAACGGCACGATCATGATCCCCATGACCATGCCCGCCGCCAACGCGCTTTCCGACGCGACCTCCAGGCCGAACTGGCCGCCGGTCATGCGGATGAACGGGGCCACGGTCAGCGCGGCGAAGAAGCCGTAGACGACGGTGGGGATGCCCGCGAGGATTTCCAGTGCCGGTTTGACCCAATCACGCGCCCGTTTGCTCGCATATTCCGACAGGTAAATCGCGGAGGTGAGGCCCAGAGGGGTGGCAACGGCCATGGCGATGGCACTGATGAGCAGGGTCCCGTTGATAAGCGGAATGACCCCGAAACTGCCCTCGGCACCGACTTGATCTGCGCGGATCGCGGTCTGGGGGCTCCATTCAAGGCCGAAAAGGAAATTGGTGATCGAGACCTTCTCGAAGAAGATGATGGTCTCAAAAACAAGCGACAGGACGATCCCGAGGGTCACGAGGATGGCGACACCGGCTGCCGCCGCCATGATCCCGATGATGATATTGTCGCGCCAGCGTGGTCGATCCGACCGGGTGATGATCAACGTCCCGTCAGGCATCTCGCAGACTTTCTGTAGGAGGGAGGCAGCAGGGTGCACCGGCCCGGTTGTCCCGGGCCGGTGCGATGCGATTTACATGCTGAGGTTGGTCAGCGATTTCACCTTGTCGGCCCAATCGTCACGCTCGTCATCGCTGAGCGGGATCAGACCCTTGTCGGCGAGGTATCCGTCTTCACCCCAGGCGTCTTCCGACGTGAACTCGGCCAGGAATTCCTCGATCCCGGGCACGACACCGACATGATCTTTCTTGACGTAGAAATAAAGCGAACGGGCGATCGGATAATCGCCGTCGGCGATCAGTTCGAACTCGGGCGCGACACCGTCAACCAGCGAGCCTTGCACCTTGTCGCTGTTCTGCTCAAGGAAGCTGTAGCCGAAGACACCGAAGGCATCGGGGTTGGCTTCGAGCTTCTGCACGATCAGGTTGTCGTTTTCACCGGCTTCGATATAGGCACCGTCTTCGCGAACCGTGTGGCAGACCGATTTATAGGCCGATTTGTCTTCCTTCTTCATGGCTTTGATCCAATCGAAGGTCTTGCATCCGCCTTCCAGCGCCAGTTCGGCAAAGGCATCACGGGTGCCCGATGTCGGCGGCGGTCCCAGAACCTCGATCTTAACGGCAGGTAGATCGGGGTTGATCTCGTTCCACATCTTGTAGGGGTTTGGCTGCAGCGCGCCTTCGCCGTTCGGGACGTCCTTGGCGAGCGCCAGGAAGATATCCCGCAGGCTCAGTTCAACCGGCTCACCGGCAATGGCATTGGCCAGAACGATGCCGTCAAAGCCGATCTTGACCTCAACGATGTCATTGACGCCGTTTTCGGCACAAAGCGCGACCTCGGAGGATTTGATGCGGCGCGATGCGTTGGTGATATCGGGTGTGTCAACGCCCGCACCCGAACAGAAGAGTTTCAGACCACCGCCAGAGCCGGTGCTCTCGACGATGGGTGTTTTGAAGTCGGTGGATTTGCCGAAACGCTCGGCGACGGTGGTTGAAAAGGGGAAAACGGTCGAGGAACCGACGATGTTGATCTGATCGCGCGCGATGGCAGGGGCGGCGAGTGCGGTGGTCAACACAGTGGTGGCGGCAAGGGTTTTCAGGCGAACAGACATGATGTCTCCTTAACGTGTCTCAATGGTCCCGGCTGGGACGGCGCCTGTGTCGGTGGCGCATGCAACACGAGTACGACGATTCTGTAACAGTTAGATGACAGCGTCAGGTTTTCTGCAGCGCAGCAACGGGCAGGTAGGCCGTAAAGGTCGAGCCCTTGCCGACCGTGCTTTCGATGGTCAGCAGACCACGGTGCCGCACCAGGATGTGTTTGACGATCGCGAGGCCAAGGCCGGTGCCACCAATATTGCGCGAACGGCTTTTATCTACACGATAAAACCGCTCCGTGAGGCGGGGAATTTCAGCCGCCGGAATGCCTTCGCCTTCGTCGTTTACCGCGATGCAGACGGCGGCACCCCCCAGCGGATTGTCCGCCGGGGCAGAATGCGCACTGAGCCTGACCGTGCCGCCATCTCGACTGTAGTTGATCGCGTTTTCGAGCAGATTAATCAGCGCGCGGGCGAGATCATCGCGTTTTCCGCGAATCGAAGGCAGGTTGGGCGTGACGTCGATTTCGAGCGTTTTGCCGCGTTTATCTGCCAGGGCGGAGACCGATTCGATGGATTGATGAATTGTCTGGTTCACATCGAGCGGGTTCTTGGGCGCGCGCCGTTCCTTGGCCTCAACCTTGGAGAGCGACAGCAGGTCCGACACCAGGTTGGTCATCCGCGCCACTTCCTTCTCCATCAACCCCAGAAACAGTTTGCTTGCATCGGGGTCGTCACTGGCGTCGCCCTGAAGGGTTTCGACAAAGCCCGAAATGGCGGTCAGTGGTGAACGGATTTCATGTGACACGTTGGCGACGAAATCGCTGCGCATGGATTTGGCGACGCGCAGTGGGGTCTGATCTTCGAAAGTGACAACGAGGGTCGGTTCGGGAAAGTCCTTCAAATCGACAACCGTCTTGACCGAGATCAGGAACTCGCGCTGAAAGGTCTCATCGGTAACGATGGTCACCGAGGCTGATCCGCGATTGGCCAGAGTGTCGCGGAAAAGCTGATCAATGTCGCGGTCGATATCGCCCAGTTTTTCAAGCCCCGCGCCGGTTTCCAGTTCCGGAAAACTCTTGAACGCGGCCTTGTTTGCCAGCGAGATATGCAGATCGTTATCCAGCACCATGACCGGGACCGAAATGCCGTCGATGACTTTTTGCTGGTTCTTCATCTGTGTCCCCGAAACCTGGTCGTGTCGCATTCGAAATCTCACTGTAGATGTCGTTTACTTCAGTACTGCAACAACCGCCAGATGAGGTTCGCGGGCAGAAACCGTCACAGATATGGACAAATGAATGGTTTTGTGGTTTTTTGACCGACTAAAGGTAAGAAATGCGCAAAATCAACAAGAATACGAGCAATCATCGCGAAGTCGAAGTGCTGGACGCCTTGCGCCGCCTTGGCGGCTCGGCGCGAAATTCGAACATTGCCGATCTTTTAGGCGTCTCCGAGGAGACCGTGCGCAGGACCACCAAGGCCCTGGCAAAAGCGGATCTGGTCCGGCGGGTGCATGGCGGTGCCTACCTGCCCGACGCGCATGGTGAGGCGGGTGTGTTTTCGCGCCTTGGCCAGCGGTCGGATGAGAAAAACCTGATCGCCCGGGCCACGGCCCGCCTGATCCCCGATGGCGCCTGCCTCTTTCTTGATGTCGGTTCCACCACCGCCTTCGTGGCCCATGCCTTGCGCAAACACGAAAACCTCTTTGTCGTGACCAATTCCCTGAATGCGGCGCAATCGCTGGCCAAGCGGCGGGGCAACCGCGTGTTCCTCGCCGGTGGAGAGCTGCGCGATGCCGAATGGGGCACGTTCGGGCAGGAGACCGAGGCTTACGTCAAGAAATTCCGGTTCGATTTTGCAGTGTTCAGCGTCGATGGGATCGACCCCGAAACCGGCTTCCTGCTGTCAGTCCCGAACGAAGCGGCGCTGGCCCGTACGGTGATTGCGCAAGCCGGCCACACCATCGTTGCAGCAGACCAGCAGAAATTCGGGCAACGCGCGCCGCTGGTGATGTGCGATGGCGCCGACGTCGACACGCTTGTCACCGATACGCCGCCGGGTGTGGCCTATTCATCGGTATTCGAGAACTGGCAGATCGCGGTCGTGACCGCAGTACCCGCGGAGGCCGCATGACGGACATCAATGTGCCATGCGGTTTTGCGCCGGAAAGAGGGGCCGGGCAATGACCATTATCTATTTCGTCGTGCA
Organism: Roseovarius sp. MMSF_3359; assembly: GCF_030733385.1. Classification (GTDB taxonomy): domain Bacteria; phylum Pseudomonadota; class Alphaproteobacteria; order Rhodobacterales; family Rhodobacteraceae; genus Roseovarius. The sequence goes on from NZ_JASHJC010000001.1 coordinate 538,457, forward strand.
ACTCATGGGCGCCACGATGCTGCTCCTCTATGCCGTGCGGATGGTCCGTACCGGGATCGAGCGCGCCTTCGGGGCATCGTTCCGCCGGGTTGTGACGACGGCGACCTCCCCGGTCAGTTCCGCGGCGACCGGCCTTGTGCTTGCGATCGTCTTGCAGAGCTCGGCGGCGGTGGGCCTGCTGGTCGCGGGGTTTGCAGGCACGGGCGCCTTGGGGTTTCCGGCGGGGCTGGCCGTGGTGTTGGGCGCCGATCTCGGCTCTGCGCTGCTGATCCAGGTCCTGTCGTTCAAGCTCGAATGGCTGGTGCCGTTCCTTCTGGCCACGGGCGGGGCGTTCTTCATCAAATCCGACAGCCGCAAGCTCAAACAGGCGGGCCGGATCATCCTCGGCATCGCGTTTATCCTCATCTCGCTCCGTTTCCTGCGGGAAACCATGGACCCCATTCGTGACAGCAGCTTCCTGCCGTCCATCGCGGGCTACCTTGAGCGTGATTTCGTCACTGCCTTTATCGTTGGCGCGGTGCTGGCGTGGGTCATGCATTCAAGCGTCGCTGTCATCCTCATGTGCGTGACCTTGGTGGCCATCGACGCGATCCCCGTGGCGGCGGGCGTGTCGCTGGTGCTGGGCGCCAATCTCGGCAGTGCGATCATCCCGGTCTGGCTGACCCGCAATATGGGACCTATCGCACGACGTGTGCCGGTGGCCAATTTCCTATTGCGTGGCAGCGGCGCTGTGATCGCGCTCCTGGTGGTGAACCGGTTGCCCGTGTTGCCTTATCTCGAATGGCTGGGGCCTGCACAAACGCTCATCAACGCGCATCTTGCCTTCAACGCCTGCCTGCTGCTGGCTTTGCCATTCTGTCGCTTGCTGGAGCGTCCGGTTGCCCGGTTCCTGCCTGTCGATGAAGCGACCGAAGAGGACCTGCCGCAACTGCATCGCTCGGTCCTGGACGAGGCATCGCTCAAGACGCCGCAACTGGCGCTGGCCAATCTTAAGCGCGAAGTGTTGCGCATGTCGCAGGTGATCGACGGTATGACGGCCCCGATCATGGATTTCTTCGTCACTTACGACAAGGACAAGGCCACGGCGATCATTGCCCGCGACGCGATCGTGAACGACGCCCTGGATGACATCCGACGGTTCGTGGCCGATATGCCCATGGATGAGGCAACCAAGCAGCAGAAGAAGCGCGCGCGGGAACTGACGGAATATGCCATTGCGCTGGAGACCGTCGGCGATCTGGTGGCCAAGCTGGTTCTGCCGCTGGCGCAGGAGAAGTCGGAGAAGGGCATCAAGTTCTCCAAGGCCGGTCAGGAGGAGCTGATCAGCATCCATGAACGCATGATGGCCAATATGGGGCTGGCGTCGAATGTGTTGATCTCGGATGACCTCGAAAGCGCAAGGCTGCTTCTTGAGGAAAAAGCCGAGATGACGCGCCTTGAGCGGTCGAGCCGCAAAAAGCACCTCAAACGGTTGACCGAAGGCACGCAGGCCAGCTTTGATTCAAGCGATGTTCACCTCGAGGTGCTCAGGGCGCTGCGCGAGATGAACAGCCATATCGCCTCGGTCAGCTATCCGATCCTCTACCGCGGCGGGCAATTGCTTGAAACGCGGCTGATCGAGACGATGACGGACGACGACGAGGATTGAATCGCTCAGGTGTTGTCCTGCGTCAGGCTGCGGGCCAGTTCCATGAAGGCGCGGATCACCTTGACCTCGCGGCGCTGCACGAGATGCACAAGGGATTCACCCATCCGCAGGTCCATGTCCTTCAACTCGATCTGAACCAGCCTTTCATCGTGACCGAACTCGGCCTGCGACACGAAGCCGACACCGGCGCCGGACGCCACGACCTCGCGCACGGTTTCGCGCCCCTCGGCTTCGATCGCCGGCAAAAGGGCCAGTCCGCGCCTGACCGCCTCTTCTTCGAGTTTCTGGCGGGTTTTTGATCCGGTTTCCCGGAAGATCAGCGGCAGTTTGGCCAGTTCCCGCATCGTGATGCTGGACTTGTCCTCGGGTAAAAGCCCCTTCGCGGCGAAGGCGACGATGGGCGTGTTGCCGAGGCTGAGCGTTTCCATGTCGCGCCCCGGTGTCAGGCTACCTGCCACGCCCACCTCGGCGTTGAAGGCGCGCAACTCCTCGATCACCTCATCCGAGTTCCCGGTGCGCAGCGACACAACGACATTGGGATAGCGTTGGCGAAAGGCGCTCAGGATATCGGTCACGTGATGGGCCGAATCCGCGATGATCCGCAACGAGCCGTCAACCGCCGCGCGGGTTTCGGACATGTATTCCCCGATCTGCTGTTCGATCTCGAAATAGTGCTTGGTCAGGCGAAAGAGGCGCTCCCCGGCATCGGTCAGTTGCACCCGCTTGCGTTCGCGGTGAAAGAGCAGCACATCGTGGTCCTGCTCCAGCTTCCGCACCTGCTCCGAGATCGCCGGCTGCGTCAGGTACAGTGCCTCTGCCGCGCGGGAAAAGCCGCCATGCAGGGCGACGAAATGAAATGCTTTCAACTGGCTGTGGCGCATTATCGGGCTTTCTTATGGTCTATCGGTTTTACCTATAGATCAATCGTATTTTACAATTTCACATATGGAAGAGAATCCTGCATTTGTAAATCCGAGATGCCAGTTTGGAGGCCGAAATGACCACCCCTCGGACAGAAATCAGAGCACCTGAACTTGGTGAGCCCTATCTGCTGACACCCGGTCCGCTGACCACGTCCTTTCCGGTCAAGCAGGCCATGCTGAGGGATTGGGGCAGTTGGGACGATGATTTCCGCGCGATGACCCGAGAGATGCGGTCGCGGCTTCTGGCACTGCTAGGCCCGGGTGGGGACGATTTCGACTGCGTGCCGATGCAGGGCAGCGGCTCGTTCTGCGTCGAGGCGATGCTCGGCAGTTTTGTGCCCCGGGATGGCAAGGTCCTGGTCCTCGCCAACGGCGCCTATGGGCAACGGTCCGCCAAGACGATGGCGTATCTGGGCCGCGATCACGTTGTGCTGGACAAGGGCGATTACCTGCCACCGCGGGGTGACGAGGTGGCGCAGGTCCTGGCCGAAGACCCGGCGATCACCCATGTGGTCGCAATCCATTGCGAGACCAGCTCCGGCATCCTGAACCCGGTCGAAGAGATCTCCGAAGTGACCTATGCCGCGGGCCGCAAATTGCTGGTCGACAGCATGTCGGCTTTCGGGGCGATCCCGCTTGAGGTGGCGCAGATCCGTTATGAGGCGATGGTCAGTTCCGCCAATAAATGTATCGAAGGCGTGCCGGGTTTCGGCTTCGTTATCGCCCGAAAATCCGAGCTTGAGGCCGCCAAGGGCAACAGTCATTCGCTGAGCCTTGATGTCCATGCCCAGTGGGAGAACATGGAGAAGACAGGACAATGGCGTTTCACACCGCCCACCCATGTGGTCGCGGCCTTCCTGGAGGCGCTCAAGAGCCACGAGGCCGAGGGCGGCGTCGACGGGCGCGGGGCGCGGTATACGCGCAATCGCGATGTGATGGTCGATGGCATGCGCAGCCTCGGGTTCGAGACACTGCTCAAGGATCGCTGGCTCAGCCCGATCATCGTCACGTTCTTTTGCCCGGCCTCTCCGGCATTTGAATTTGCGAAGTTCTACGAGCTGATGAAAGACAAGGGCTTTATCATCTATCCCGGCAAGCTGACTGTGGTCGACAGTTTCCGCATCGGGTGTATCGGGCAGATGGATGAAGGCGTCATGCGGCAGGTCGTAGCTGCCGCGGGCGAGGCCCTTGCCGAGATGGGTGTAAACGATGCGTCGCCGCCACAGGCGGCACTTGATGAACGTGCCAAACTGGCCGCCTGAGTAAGAAGGAAGACGAGACATGAACATTCAGTTGCCGGTTTTGGCGAATGATCGGGAGTATTTGGTGCCGAAGGTTTGTGCGGTTGCGATATG
>NZ_JASHJC010000020.1 GCF_030733385.1 Roseovarius sp. MMSF_3359
CAAACTGGCCGCGTAAGGCGATCAAACCCAAACCAAGGACTCTCCGCAAGGTGGAGGAAACTTGGGGCTCAGGTCATATTAATACTCAACCTAGGGAGATATATACGACTTTCACAAGGCTTCTTGATCCAGATAAGCGGCACAAATTGCAACCGCTTCGAAACACAAGACTGAAACTTTGGTCGCTTATTTTCTGAAACAAGTCAGTGTCCCATGGAGTAGATGATTGACTGCTGAAGCACCAAAACACAATGCATGGCTGGACAAAGTTGGGACGACGAAATGGCCATTTGAACTCTCGCCTAGCCAGTTAATCAAGGCTTAACCTTACAAAGCAAATACTGTTCGTCGGGCGACGCCTTCGGAGGAATTGGAGTCGCTATCAAAGTTGGTAAGTTCAATCGAACGAAAATGGTGCCGCATCTCTTAGAGCGAGGAAGAATGGTTTCCAAATACACTGATCACAATAATGATACCAGGATCAACAACGCTAAAGAACGGGGAAACCTCAAAGGGTCGTTTGGAATCGTTAAGCCTGAAAGGTCGTGTGGGCTGGCAGAAGCCAGAACCCGATCCAGGGTTGTCACCAAGCTGAAGGTAAACCTGATGCAAGGGCAGGGGCAAAGCGTCAATCTTCTTCGTAAGCCCGACATTCCGAGAACAGGCTGTGGAGCCAACAACAATGACGAATGTATACCAAGCTTTGCCAAGACAAACAGTCTGCGCATATTAAGCGGCGGAGCGGAGTACTTGCTCGATAGTGAGATTCTAGAATTACTTCTGTTCGATGTCCCCAATGTGAGCAATGCGCAGTCCTTGGCGACTCGATTATTGCAGGAATTCGGTAACCTCAACCATGTAATGGCAGCCTCAGATAATAGACTCCAGAAGATCGAAAGCGTTTCGGACGATGTATTCGTTCGCCTTTCCGTGATCAAACAGATCTCTTTGAGAATGTCTCGAGAAAAAGTTCTGGGAAAGGAAGTCATATCTTGTTGGCGCGACTTGCTGGCATACTGCAGCGTTTCGATGGCATATAAATCAAAGGAACAATTCCGAGTTTTCTATTTGGACAAGAAAAACGCGGTTATTGCGGATGAGGAACAAGCCGAGGGTACCATAGATCATGTGCCCGTTTATCCTAGAGAACTAGCAAAGCGGGCTTTGGAACTTGATGCTAGCGCTATAATTCTAGCTCATAACCATCCTTCCGGAGATCCAACACCAAGTCATGAAGATATAGAAATGACGAAATCTGTCATAAAGACTTGTCAGGCAATCGGAGTATCCGTTCACGACCATATAATAATTGGAAAGAGCAGAGAGATTTCGTTTCGGGAAAGGGGGTTAATTTAAGGTTATCAAGAGTGCCCATAACCGAATGACTTAGAACCCGAGCGTTCGGTTAGTTTGATAGGATCAGGTTCGCTCACGTTTAAGTCTATGCCGCGTTCTCTTGATGCAGAATGCGGCGTTTCTGTTTTCTCCGGATTTGATCTAATTTCTACGTCTGAGGATAGTTTCGGTCCGATCAAAGTAGACATTGGCTGATGTCAGTTAGCCGATGCTCTTGACGCAATGGATGCGGGCAAACAATGGCGCGAAAATTCTTGCGGGAATGGCTAATATTTTTAGCCGAACAGTCTTTTAGAATCAATAAACGCATTCTTTTCTTAAGGTTATTTTTACCATAAGTCGCCAACTTGAACTGAAAAGAAGGATGTCTGACTTGTTTTGACCCTCTGCGGAACCGAGCACATTCGGACTAAGTGACTTGCACAAGGCATGGGCTCAATGCTGGAAAAATCTGTTAATGGAGTAGGATTGTCGGATGCCAACATTTTGGGGGAGCGCTGCTAATGCTTCCTAGTTTTGTCATGCGATCTCTATTTGTTGCACTCAACGCACAGTTGCTAAAGGAACTACCTACGTTTCGTTGCGACCTACTTAAGGGTGCGGCTAAAGCTCAGTTTGGATCTGCTCTCGATAGGATTGTTGCTATTGTTGTTCTCCGCGATATGTCCGCTGGTTGGTGCATTACTGAACGCTTCCACCGTTTGCACAAGAAAAACATTTCTTATGCCAAAGACAAATTGAACACGGCTACTTCTTATCACCGCTGATGTGCAAAGGATCAATTATGCTGCAGGTTTGGAAAATCGAGGTTACTTCAGTTAGCGCCAATGGAATCACTGCTCACGGTTGGGCATTGGCTCATACAGCAGACGAGGCGAAACTACTTTCCGGCTTCGAAAACGCTGTCATCTTTCGAAAGCCCGACCATCTTTGGATCGTACCAGAGCGTATTGTATGGGAAAGAACCACCATCTAGCATCGAATGATGCTGATTCTGTCTAGGCAGAAGTTGAAGAACCTCTGACCCAGTTGGAAAAGCTAGTAGCTGTTCATGATGAACGCAGCAATCTGCTGAATAGGTTACGTAAATTGGTTGCGCGTGACTTTTTCTGTCAACCGTAAGTTGTCGGCTATCACTTTCTGAATCCAAAAGGCAATCATTCAAGTGCTGTCTTTACTTCCCTTGCAAGCTGTACCAATCTGAATGGCTTGTTCAGCAGGACACTGTCAGAGCCAAGGAAACCATTTTGCCTCGCGGCCTCAGTTGGATAGCCAGACATAAAGATGATCCTCATTTCCGGCCAGAAAGTCCTGAGTTCTTCTGCAAACTCAGGCCCACTTGCACCACTCGCCAGCACGACATCAGTCAACACCAAGTCAATTTTTACATTTCGATCAATGATTTCCCATGCGGATTTTACGCTTTCCACACAAATCACCCGATAGCCGAGGTTCCCGAGCATCACTTCGGCAAGTCTTAGAACTTCGGGATCGTCTTCAACGACCAGAATAGTTTCTCCTTTGCCACGCGGAACCGCTTCCATATGAGGTTTCTCAGGGTTTTCGATTTCTGATCGCGCCCGTGGCAAGTAAAGATTTATTGTCGTGCCCTGACCTTCTTCACTGTATATCGTTGCCTGCCCGCCCGACTGCTGAGCGAAACCGTAGACCATCGACAGACCAAGTCCACTTCCCTGACCCACCTCCTTGGTGGTAAAGAACGGCTCAAAGGCGTGTTTTCGAACCTCCTCGGACATGCCAACGCCGTGATCCGACACCGAGAGAACAACGTATTCCCCGGCGGGGATGTCCGACCCATTGACAGAGCTGTTTTCATCCATCGTGATATTCTTGCATTCGATGGTCAACTTGCCGCCGTCCTGCATGGCATCCCGGGCGTTGATCCCAAGGTTCAACAACGCAGCTTCTACCTGGCCCGGATCGGCAAGAGCCTTCCAGCTGCAATCCTCTGAACGTGCTATAACCTCAATGGTTTCACCTAGCATGCGCTGCATGACCTCCGCCATGCTGGTTAGAAGCGCATGCATGTTTACCGCCTCAGGCCTCAGCGGTTGCTTTCTAGAGAACGCCAGTAGTCTTTGGGTCAGTTCCGCACCACGCCCGGTCGCGTGGACAATCGCCGAAGTAATCGGTTTCAAGTCATTGCGTATATCCAGCTGCTCCAGCAATTCAGCGTTGCCCTGGATCACGGCAAGCAGGTTATTGAAGTCGTGGGCTATGCCTCCTGTCAGTTGCCCAATCGCCTCCATTTTTTGCGCTTCGGCCAGGCGTTTTTGCGAACGTCGCTTTTCCTCTGTTGCCTCGGATTTTGTCTCCACCAGAAGACGTGCAACTGATTTGTGGCTTTCTTGAAGGTCCCGCCGGGCTACGAATTCTGAAACAAACAACTGGGCATGCCTTCTGATGACTTGAAAAAAAACAAAGAAAAAACTCGCTGCGATAATGGCAAGGCCGGTTGCGGCGGGATTACCTTCCACCAAGAGTCCTATCAAGCAACCGATGGTTACCAGCCCCGAATAGATTACGGCGGCCATTGGAAACGGGTATAGTGCGATCGCACCACCACATATCATTCCAGTCATCAATGCTGCAGCAAACATCTGTGCCCAGCCATCAATTATCGGTAGCACCAACATACCGGGATATACCCAGATCAGGCCATAAACTGCTGCACTGCGCAACACTCTGATTACCGAACGACGACTGACGGTATCGGGCACTGTTCGCAAACGCTGGTAGCGAACTCTCAGCAAAGCTTGGAGAGAGAAGAACCCGATTGCCGCAGTCCAGATTGCATCCAATGTCCTGAATTGATCGGTGGTATAAAGCACGAGAGCCAACGTTCCGGCGTTCACCATATTGACGATCATCAATGCTGGCATCATGCGCGCGAGCGCATTGATTTGTTGAGCACGAATATGAGCAGGATCTTCCGAGAGTTTCAAAATAGCCAAACTTCTAATTCTCCCTTTATTAGAGATTCTTCAATTTACGATACTATCTTTGGTTGATTTTTGATTTGTTGAATAGTCTGGTAGGTACCACCACAATCACATTGTTTGGCCGATCAAGCGCCGATTCAAGGCGTTGCAAGGCGACATCCGCCTGCTAGTAAGAGAAACCTGCCGTCAGGCTTGCCTTGAGAAGGGTGTCGACTTCATCCGTGACGTTCTCTCATCTGACCATGTCGATATGTTTGTTTCCGCGCCACCCAAACTCGCGGTGAGTGAATTGGTGCGGCTGATGAAAGGGCGTTCATCCCAAAAGGCGCAGCGCGAATTCCCGCGGTTGAAGCAGCGCTACTGTGGCAGTTGGTTTTGGGGCCGTGGCAATTTCTCGACCACCAACTGCACAAAACTTCAAGTTATCTGAAAAGCATTAATTATTGAGTAACTATTTTAATATCTCCTTAGGGTTGTATTTTTAACCATAACAGGCAGAAATCAAATGATTGGAATCGTTTTTGTCGCAATGTTTGCTGGATCACTCTCAGCAGTAAGCTTGGTGTTCTCCGGTTGGCCTTTGTGGATTGCGATGATGACCTATGTGGTTTCCGGGCTGCTGGGTATGGTCATCATGGCGGCAGTGGAAGCCTATCACCCAAACATTTTAAGGGGGCTAGAATTTGCCAAGAATTCAATATGGCGATTGAAGTTCTGGCATCGAGAAGATGATGCTAAGCTAAAACCCAGGCCTATTCCGGCGCTGTCAGAGTGTCAGTTCCACTCGGTGCGCAAGTAACACGCCATGTCCGGAGCGGCTGGGTCTAGTAAAGCACTGGCTAAGATACGAAAAAGAGCACTTATCTCTCATAGCGCCATAGTACCTGCTGGAATTGGTCGAAACACCTGCCAACACGCAATTTCTTTTGAATGTACGATATGTTTCAAGCCAGTGGCCTACTAAGTCAGAAAGCCAACTCGTAACTAGGGAGGCCCCCTTTGTTTTTTCTCCGTAGTCTTGGGATCTCTTTAGCCTCACCAACCGAACTGATCCACTGCTGTGTTCAGGAAACGGAGGACCAAGAATGGCGAACAGAAGACCGAAGCGGGAAGAGATTGTCTCGAAGTTGCGGCAGGTTGAACTTCTGATGGGGCAAGGCATGCCTCGTCTGTATGCAATCAGACAGATTCCTGACGTGCTACGGCCCTGAGTTCGTTGAACTGGCGGTTCTGCGGCTGTCAAAGCCAAGACGGCCTACATTGTGCCAAGCTCGCTATGGGAGAATGGATGTTGCGAAAGCCTCAACGGTCGAATGCGGGATGAGTTGTTGAACGGGGAAATCTCCCGCTCGCTCAGAGAAGCTCAGATCATCACTGAAGAATCGAGGGCATACAACAGCGGACGGCCGCACGGTGCACTGGGCTATCGCCGTCCGGCACCGGTAACCATCATGCCGATGAAACACAGACCGCTTAAGCACCCAAAATCACATTGGACCCGTCAGATCAGGCCACTCTGTTCGGCATTTTCTTGCTCCTGCGTTTCAATGGTTCTCGCGCGAGGACCACAATCAAGAACAACAACAAGGCTGCCGCGACAGCAGCAATCAAACCAAAGAACATCGAGAACGCCATTCATGAGATCCCATTAGTGGAGATTAACGGTTTGCCACTAAGAAATTAAGAAAGCGCTAATGCACGTGACCCACAAAACATACATTTCGTTGAGCTTGGTTGCTAAGTATGCATGCAAACAGATTAATAGGGCTTGGGTGAAGTGGCGTTGTCTCTTCGTGAACGGTGAAGTTTCCCCTGACGTGTAATTTGAAGTAGGAAATTCAATCGGTTGCTTCTGGCGAATCTGGCTTCTGTTTGGTCGTTAGACAGATTTCGGTGATGCCGCTGTCAGACCCGAGCCGGACGATCGTTTGCTCTTTGGCCCCCGGGATCGTGCCGTGATGGAAAGGACGACCAGGTTGCGGCGATGAGCGTTGCGAACGGTTTGCCAGGGAGCTCGGACACTAGTTGGTGCCGGGGGGGGGCGGGCTGTCCGACCCCGGTACGGAAAGGGCCAGAGCATGGTGAAAGTCTGCAAATCGCCAACATGGCCAAGCGGCTTTCCAAAGCGGTTCCTTCAACGCCTCATCAACGACAAGGCGCGTCAGATCCTCGTGGATACCATCGAAGACCCGGAGCTTATGACGGAGCTGCTCGGCAGAGCGAGAGGTCAAGCAGCACGATCCGGTGGCGAAGCGGGAATTCCCGAAGCTACCTGAGAAAGCCTAGAGTGCCGCTCAGCTATCCGGGGAATACCGCCATGGCACTTGTGGGCACGCCGGTAAGGATCAGTGCGGGGACCTACGCATGCGACAGGAACTGTTCAACCTGTCACTATTAGATCCCGCTGTGCCGGGAAACAGTCTGCGGGATCTGAACTGGGGGGAATGTAACACCGAAATCCTTCGCCAAAGATGTTCGCGCATTTACGATAAGATCCAAGATTGCTGGAACATTGTGAGTTTTGGCGTAGTCTTCGAATTCGTTCAACAAGACAATAGCGTCGTTGTAGCTCATCATTCTGGGGAATCTCTTGATGCATTCGTTAACATTAACCACCCACAAAAAATTATTAGGAGAAGAAATTAATAAAAGGTGAACTTGCTTATACTGATCGTAATTGAGTTTATTGTCAGTGGACCTGGAGCACATCAGTTCGCGTGTTTGCACGCGACTCTTCAGAAAATTGAGCCTGGGAGTTTGCGAAACCCAATAAACTCTCCACCACATCGTCTCAAAAAAGACCCCGGGCGATGCCGGGGCCAGTCCAACAGGGAGGTGCATATGATTGCCCGTATATGCGACGGGTTCTGTCTGCACGTGAGGAATGATAGCCTGCTCTAGCAGTGAACTGAAAGTCAGGTATTCCTTACGTGCTTTCGATGAGGGTTAGTGCCCTCAAGTAGCTTATTGGATGAAGTAGACTTGCGACGACCCGCGCGATTTACGCACTGGAGGAAACTCATTTCCCCGGTCTTTTCGCAAAGCCATTCTTGCTTTTGCGATAAGGTTTCCGACTTCAGGATATTCGTGAATGTCGGCAAATTCTTCGAGGTCGTTCAACAAAACAACTGCGTCTTTACGGCACGTCATATTCTTGCATCCCTTGGAATATTGGTCTGTGGCATCCACCACGAACACAACTTTAGGGATAATCGTTAACAAAAGTTGAACGCGCTCCGTAACAACCTTGAAACGGGTGAAACTGTTAGTGAATGTGTTGGGCGTCCGTGCGAGAGTTTGAACGCTTCCCTTCCATTGATTGAGCATGCGAATTGAGTAGCTCAAGCAGGCTTTCCACAATCTCATCGAAAGCATCTGCGGTATTTTCGAAGCCCCTTGCGCGAGCCTCCTTCGCAGCATTCATGGTGCGTACCAACATTGCGTTCGTGTCCATGATTCACTCCTGATTTTACAATTTCTTTAGCTTTAATGAGTCAACATTATTAACAGAGTGCTAATGAATTCTTAACCTTAAAGCGCACATGGTAAACTCGGCGTTATTTCGCTCAAGTTATGTGAATTTCGCCAGAATTTCTTTTAAATCGTCAATGAGGGCCAACTTTGTTTCCTGCAAACGACAACCGCAAACCTTCCACCCTCCAAAAGTTTGGACGGTTAGTAATTCTGTCCGCAGGTTTTGCGTTTCTCGCCGTCTTGTTTCGAAGTTTCGTTCTGTCAGTGGTTAACTTGGTCTGACAACAGCTCTTGTCCAACCTGGGAACAAACCCGTCATCTGACGTAAGAGCACGCGCTTGAAGGTTTCCGGCACGCTTGCGTACAACGCCTAGGCAATCACACGTATTTGCTCCGATGCGATGTCGGCCAAGGATGAGGTTGTGGGTAATGGTACGATTTCCGAATGTTTCTCGATGTACTGGCGGTAAAGAGTGATTGAAGGCCAGGGTGTGATTGTTATCGTGTCCCGCATCCCCAATTGATCGTGCACACGTCACAAACCCTGGCTATCTTATGGTTGTGGAGGTTGGTCGCGCTGGTCTGCACCCTCGTAGCGCCTGGAGGCAACCGTAAGCCAACCACACAAGGAACAGACCAGCTTGGTTAACCATTTACGACTTGTCGCCTAACAAATGGTTAACGGATCTTTCTTTGAAGTCTTGTGGGAAGTCCGTTTTATTGGTCTGCTCGGTAGGTATTCTCACTCTAGCTAACGAGGGGATACGAGGTGTTGCTCTGCTGAAGACGATTGCCTCAATAGCCCAATGATAGTTTCGGACCTGCTGACCAATGAGTGAAACTGTATTGTTATTGGCCAGCAGGTTCAGAAGCTTGAATCTTGGGGGAGTATTTGTGTACCCTGCGGCATTCAGCACTTTGGGCTCAATGTGGACATTGGCTGCGTAAAACTCGAATGGCGGCGATCAGCGTTATTCCACATGTCACACCTTACCGATAACCGTCACATCTTTTCACATTTAGTAATTTAGAAATAAGCGCTTAACCTCGATAACGGTCACATCTTTCAACCAACCGTCTACAGAATTCCAAGCAATAGAAGCGCATATTTATGTCCAGAAGCAGACCGCAAGAAAGCGACTTGCACTGAGATACAAAGGGCACTTCGATGGCGAAGATTACACAAGTACATTTAGCGGCGCGCTGGCAGATATCCCCCAGAACGCTGGAGCAATGGCGTTGGTTAGGGAAGGGGCCCAAATTTCTCAAGATTGGCGCGCGGGTTCTCTATGATGAGATCGAGGTTGAAGCATACGAGGCGTCGCAGGTGTGTCAGAACACCAATGGCCCAATTTCTTCGGAGGGCGGATCGTGACCAAGTCATTTTCCGCGGCTCGGATAAAAAAGCATAGAGTCTACACCGTCTGGGAAACCTCTGAACTTCTGAAGTGCCACAAGCGGACCGTCATCCGATGGATTAAGAACGGAAGGCTGGTAGCAGATACTTCGAACAAGCCTTGGCTGATCGAAGGACAGGACCTCAAGACATTTCTCGGAAGAAGGCAAAGCAAGGGGCGCTGTAAGCTGGCTCTGCATCATTGTTATTGCTTCGGCTGCAAAGGGCCGCGAGAGCCAGACGGCAAGATAGCGGATTATGTGCATCAAACTCCTAATACTGGTCGTCTGACAGCGCTTTGCCCTGAATGCGGATCTCTCATGAACAAGGTCGTAAGACGATCTGGTCTGGAAGCGATCCGGGCCAAAATCGAGGTGACAGTTCAGAAGGCTCACCCAAGATTAGTGTCCCGTACAAATCCCTCTTTGAACGTCACCTTTACAGCGGAGGACAAACCCCATGGCAAAACGCAACAAAAATAACCTGCGGATCAAAAGAAAATACCTTGTCTGGCTTAAGGATGCGCGGGGCTTGTCTGAGGCTTCAATTGATAAGGCGGCGTCCGCGATTTCGATCTATGACAATTGGCTTGAGGGAAAGGATTTCCGTGCGTTTCACTCCGAGCGTGCGCGTTCTTTCAAACGACATCTATCCACTCAAAAGAACGAACGTACCGGTGCATTGCTCTCTGCGTCCACAATTGCGAGTACGTTGCGGGAGCTGAAGGGTTTCTTTCGGTGGCTGGCAGATCAATCAGGGTACAAGTCAAAGATCACGTATTCGGATGCTGACTACCTGACCCCAGATCGCCGATCTGACAACGCTCGACGTGGATCACTTTGGAAACCGCATCCGTCGCCTGAACAAGTCCGGCATGTCATCGCCAACATGCCTACGGCTACAGTTATTGATCGGCGTAACCGGGCTCTCATAGCCTTCTTGTTTCTCACTGGATCGAGAGAAGGAGCTGCCATCTCTCTGCAAATTGGTCACGTCGACTTGAGTAATAGATGTGTGCACTTCGATGGACGCTCGGTAAACACGAAGTTTGGCAGAGTTTTTACAACCGCCTTTTTCCCGTTTGGGAAGGACTTGGAACAGGTTCTGAACAATTGGATAGCTGAGCTAAGGCAACAACATCTCTTTTCCAACTCAGACCCCTTGTTTCCCAAGACCCATGTGGGAATTGGTTCTTCTCAGCGATTTGAAGCGCTGGGCATCGAACGAAAACCTTGGGCCAGCGCTTCAAGTTGCGCAAAGATCTTCAAACAAGCTTTCGTTGAAATGGACCTTCCACCGTTTTCACCGCACCGTGTGCGTGACACTGTCGCTGAACTGGCCAAGGACCATTGTCGAACTCCGGAAGACTACAAGGCATGGTCTCAGAACATTGGTCACGATGATGTCCTGATGACCTTCCGCTCCTATGGCTCAGTTGCCTCGGGTCGGCAGATAGAACTGATGAACCGATTTTGGGCACGCGGGCCACTGGAATGTGATGATGATTTTGATGTCATTGAATGAGTTTCAACTCGCTTTGCTCATTCGCACAATAACGAGATCAGGGCGAAGCCGGTATCCTCGCCAACTAACGTTCTCGATCAAATCCTGCCCTAACGCTTCCTCCATTCCACACGATGCAAAATACTGCTTCATTTGAGACCGTGCGCGAAGAACCCTTCTTCGGACAGCCTCCTCGCTCGCCAACCCAAGTTGCTTTGCAAGAAGCGAAGCGCTGTAGCAAGGATAGTCAAGCGGATCGAGACCTTGTCCCGCACCCTCCAGCCACAAATTGGAAAGCTCGATCAAGAGCTCGATTGTCGACTTGCCTTGAATTGTGATGCGCTCATCAATTCTGATCTGCTTTTTTTGTACTTCAACTTCGAGAAGTAGTGTTTTTGACGATGGTTCCGTTTCTTTTGCAATAGAAACACTAAGTCCAGGTAAGGCTGCCGTACGCTGTGTGTCACCGTATAGCTTTGGCAGGCTGCCATCGGGGAAGCTCTCTGATTTCCAATTTCGAAGTGTATTGCGCATCACGCTCGATACGGATGCGCCGTGCCTGTTCAGTAATTGGGAAATCATCGCAAGTCCCGTTTCAGGCGGATTGTCGAGATGACTGACAGCATCCAATACCGCCGGAAAAGCCCGCTCCAAATCCGCTGGTGAGATGTGTTCGAATGCATGAGCGTTTCGCACGTAAGACAAAGCTATCTCACGATCTATCCCATCATTCCTGGCGTCATCCATCAACGCCACACTGTATGCTTCTTCAGGATCAAAAGCTTCCAAATCCGCTGCAAGCATGGCAAATCGTCGATCAATACACTGCGAGCACCGCCCGCAATGAACATGTTGCTTGGTCTGATTGTGCACGTCAGCACAGCTGCGTGTATGGGGTATCTGATCCGCCAAGCCCAACCGGGAAATAGTCTGAACTACCTCCGTTTTTGTGCGCCAGAAAAACGGGTTGTCCACACGCATCCCTTCATCGAACACGAGGCCAAAGAAATTGGTAAATCGCGTCAACGTTTGAGGATGCGTCGTTCGTGTTGCACGCGTACCGAGTACATTCCCGACGGGCGGCAAATTCAGACTGACAACACCGTTCTCATGAAAAGAGACTTGGTTCCGCCCAAAGGCCTGAGCTGTAATCGCACCCAAAACGGCAAACAGGAATGACCGGCTGCGATGGGTGCCTTCTTTCAAGCTGCCTCCGGTCATTTGAACTTGAACTGGTATGTGTTGACAGCTTTGGTCTCCAAATTTCTTGGCTAAAACCTTTTGTAGGTTACGCTGTATAGGCGCGATTTTCGTCGCCGAGAAGTGACTAACAAGAGCAACGTGCTGACGATTTTCGACAATCTCCTGCAATGCGCCTGCAAACGAGTCCAAGCCCCCTGAGAACATCAGGATACGATCTGCCTTCCAGGAGCTTTCTTTGTCATATTTGAAGAACCGCGTGCGTTCGGCATCGGGCTCATTCTTTTGGACGAACTCAAACTCAAATCGGTCATCGGAGAGAAACATCAATGTTTCTTCGAGCGTTTGTGCAATTTTTCCCGAATGCCAAAACACGAGATCACGTACCGGCATTTCAACAATGAACCGGCGATGCCATTTCCGGCCCAGATTTTGATCCACTGGTCCGCCCCGGCTTACGGCGGCGTCCGCGCCATAGATAAGCGCTGCTACTTCCAACAGGTCTAGTGCACGATCCGGTAGTCCGGCCACCAGCTGACTGTTCAATTGGCTGATCCGTAGCTTCACGCCCACAGGTTTTCCGTCAATCTCAAGACGAAGCTTCTCATCGCCGCCGCTTTTGGTTAGCGGAGCGAGGCATCGGACATGATGCTCAGGCGGTGTCTCGACGCCGTCCAAGCTCGGACCTCATTTTCTTGAATGCGTATTTGGTGAAGCGATCTATCGACTCCTGGTCCAGCGCCTGCTTCTGCCAAACAGTCTTGCCATACCAACCGCTCGCAAACTCCTTGACGATCCTTGATGCTTCAAAAGTGTGCTGAGCCAATGCGTGTTGAAAGGCTACTCGCTGCGTATCATCTGCGAACCTTTTTCCTTGACCCGTATGGTTGGCCAATTCGCGGCTGAGATAATAGTCAAGCGACCGGTATGTTAACCGAGCAAAAAAACCACGGGCGAGTTCAGCGAACCGATCTCCGGACGAGTATTTACCCAAAGCCGTGCGGATTTCCTGCGGTGTTGGCTCAAAGAGGGTTGGTAGCTGGTCGCGCAACTGTACTGAGAGAGTTTCAAGAAATGCAAATTTTGCGAGTTCGCCTGCATCCGATGAGGCACCGCTCTGGAAACTCTGTTGGTCAACTACCAACTCAAGTCCGGACAGCAATCCTGCGACCGAAGACAGCGCGTTTTCACCCACACCGAGTCCAGCCAATGCATGCTCGAAACCCGGAGCTCGCGCCATCAAAGGTAATCGTACAAGTAGGGCGCTGATAAATTGAAAGCGGGGGTCGTCGCTGGCACGTGAAAGATCGAGTTCTGACGCTCTGGTCGCCGCCTCGGCTATTGCGTCAATCGGCGCATCAGAATCAATCAAATCAACGACATCTCGCCACTTTTTCGACTGTGGCAATGTGCCGAGCCGAATATGGCCCATGACGTTCTCCCTGTGGCCTCTAACGCTGACGCAACCTATAGAAGAAATCAAACAAAAAGGAGGTCCTTACGCTTACCCTATGCTTACCCATACCAGCGTGATAAAAGTAAATTAACTCTAAATATTTGAAATAATTGGCGATCCCGCGAGGACTCGAACCCCGAACCTGCTGATTAGAAGTCAGCTGCTCTATCCAGTTGAGCTACGGGACCGCTCTGATCCGCAGCTTTAGCGCGGGCCGGGCATAAGATCAAAGGCAAATCAGGCGAAAGGGTCCGTGGGATATGTGACGCCCGCAAGATAAAGCCCCTGCGGCGGGCAGACCGGGCCGCAGGCCGCGCGGTCGCGGGCGTCGAGCGCGGATTTCAACTGCGCAGACGGCCAGGCGCCGGTGCCGACCCGTTCCAGGGTGCCCACGAAACTGCGGACCTGATTGTGCAGGAACGAGCGCGCGCGGATGTGGAAATGCACCTCGGCCCCGCCGGGCGTCTCGACCTCTTTGATGTCGAGCGCATCCAGCGTCTTGACCGGGCTTGCGGCCTGGCAGATCGACGAGCGGAAGGTGGTGAAATCATGTCGGCCAATCAGGTGCGCGGCGCCTTCGCGCATCGCGGATATGTCCAATTGGTGCGGTACCTGCCAGACCAGCCCGGCCATATGGGTCGCGGGCGCGCGGCGGGTCAGCAGCCGAAAGAAATACCGCCGTTCCAACGCCGAAAACCGCGCGTGCCAATCCTCCGCGACCGGCGCGCAGGCGAGAATGGCGACGGGGTCGGGTTTCAGGTGATAATTCAGCGCCTCGGACAGGCGGAAAGGGTCCCAGTCCTTCTCCATGTCGCAATGGGCCACCTGCGCCAGCGCGTGCACCCCTGCATCGGTCCGCCCGGCCGCCGCGATTGTATGTTCGCGCGGCTCAAGCCTGGCCAATGCCGCCTCGATCGCGCCCTGAACCGAAGGTTGATCGGCCTGACGCTGCCATCCGGCGAAGGGCGCGCCGTGATATTCGACTTTGAGGGCGTATCTGGGCATGCGACCCCCATAAACCGGGGCGGGCAGGGGAACAATCCCCCAAACCTCCCCTCTGGCAACGGCGGCACCGGGTGGCTATCTAGGGGCGGTAGCGGGCGGAAAGGGCAGCCATTTGGTCATTACAACGATCGCGGACGGCGTGACGCGCGGGTTTGAGAGCGTCAGTGACACGATATCAGAGACATTGTTCGAGCCGGTGATCCGCCTGGGTGTGACGGGTCTTGCACGGTCCGGCAAAACGGTCTTCATCACGTCGCTCGTAGCGAACCTGATGGACCGCGCCCGGATGCCCGCGCTTCTGGCGGCCTCCGATGGGCGCGTACAGACCGCATTCCTGCAGCCACAACCCGACGATACCGTCCCGCGCTTTGACTTCGAGACTCATAAAGCCGCATTGACCGCCGACACCCCCCATTGGCCCGACAGCACCCGCGCGATTTCGGAATTGCGGTTGAGCCTTCGGGTCCGCCCCGGAGGGTTACTGGGGGGCTTGCGCGGTCCGCAGACCGTGCATCTGGATATCGTCGACTATCCCGGTGAATGGCTGCTTGACCTGGCCCTGCTCGACAAGAGTTATGCGCAATGGAGCGACGAGGTTCTGACCCGGGTTCAGGATCGCCCCGAGGCGCAGGCATACCTGGCGCAAGCCAAGGCGACCGATGGTAGCGCGAAACTTGATGAGCCGGTGGCGAAATCCCTGGCCGAAGCCTTCACCGGCTATTTGCATGCGGCCCGCGATGCCGGGTTCTACGATTGCACGCCGGGGCGGTTCCTGTTGCCGGGGGATCTGGCGGGGTCTCCGGCGATTACCTTCGCCCCCTTGCCGCAACCCGATCGCCCGCCGCGCCGGTCGCTCTGGCGCGAGATGGACCGCCGCTTCGAAGCCTACAAGGCGCAGGTGGTCAAACCGTTCTTTCGCGATCACTTCGCGCGCATCGACCGGCAGGTTGTGCTTGTCGATGCGCTGGGGGCGATCCACAAGGGGCCCAAGGCCGTCGAGGATATGCGCCATGCGATGACCGAGATACTCGGGGCTTTCCGCCCGGGCCGGAACGACTTTCTGACCCGGCTGTTGATGGGGCGGCGGGTTGAGAAGATCCTTTTTGCGGCGACCAAGGCCGATCACCTGCATCATACACAACATGACCGGCTGGCCGCGATCATGCAGGCGCTGACGCGCGAGGCGCGCGATCGGGCGGATTTTGCCGGGGCCGAGACGCAGGCGATGGCGATCGCCGCGCTGCGTGCCACGGTGGAAGAGACGATTAAGCATGACGGCGCCGATCTGGCCTGTGTGCGCGGCCGGCTATTGGAGACCGGCAAACAGGCGGCATTCTATCCCGGCGACCTGCCGCAGGATCCCCAACGGCTTCTGACCCCGGCGCGGGAGGGGGCGAAGAAGTGGCTCGACGCGGATTATCAGGTGATGCAATTTGCCCCCGCGACGCTCACCCTCAAACCCGGCGAAGGGCCGCCGCATATCCGGCTTGATCGCGCGGCGCAGTTCCTTCTGGGAGACAGGCTATGAGCAAAGGCCCGGTGTTGATCGACCTCGAGGGGAAAGCCGCGGAACAAGGCCCGGACACGGCCCCGCCGGTGCCCGATATCGCACCCGTGCCGCAGGGGCAGGCGATGCAGGCGGTCGCGACGCTTGCCGCGCGGCGCCCCTCCCGGCTGGCGCGCTGGTTCTGGTCGATCCTGCTCACGCTGCTGGGCGTGGTTGTCTCGGTCGCCGCGTGGGATTTCGTCACCGGCCTGCTTGCCCGATCCCCGGTGCTTGGCTGGACGGTCACCGGCTTGCTGGCGCTTCTGGGCCTCGTGATGCTGGCCATTGCGCTCAAGGAACTCTCGGCATTCTCGCGCCTCAGGCGGATCGACACCTTGCAGGCGGAGGCGGAGGAGGCCCTCTCCGAGCGTGATCTTGGCAAGGCACGGCGGGTTGTGTCACGCCTGACCAGCTTCTACGCCGGGCGGGAGGAAACCCGCTGGGGGCGGGATCGGTTAGAAGAATATGGCGGGGATCAGTTCGAGGCGGCAGACCTTCTTGGGCTGGCCGAGGTGGAGTTGCTCGGCCCGCTCGATCAGGCGGCGCTGCGCGAGGTCGAGGCCGCCGCCCGGCAGGTGGCCACCGTGACCGCCATCGTTCCGCTGGCACTGGCGGATGTGGTGGCGGCGCTCACGTCCAACATTCGCATGATCCGCCGCGTGGCCGAGATCTATGGCGGCCGCTCCGGAACTTTGGGCAGTTGGCGCCTGACCCGGGCGGTGATGACCCACCTGGTGGCGACCGGTGCAGTGGCGATCGGCGATGACCTGATCGGCTCCGTCGCTGGGGGCAGCGTCTTGTCCAAGATCTCGCGCCGGTTTGGCGAGGGTATCGTGAACGGCGCACTGACCGCCCGCGTCGGCGTGGCTGCGATCGAGGTCTGCCGCCCCTTGCCCTTTGCACGTGCCAAGCGCCCCTCGGTGACGGGGTTGGTCAAACGCGCGCTGTCCGGCCTTTTTGTCAAAGGCTGAGCGGCTTAAGTAGCGCGTCTTTCAGAGCCGCAGTGACAGGCAGGACATGCCACCGTCGAGCTTGGCGCAGTCCGCGTTGTCGATCTCGACCACATCATAGCCCTGCGCGCGCAGCATTTCCACGGTTCGCGGGAAACCCGCAGGGGCCAGGACGAACTGGTTGAACCGGATCGAATTGGCGGCGGCTTCCTCGCCATCGGCCACATGCAAAACGCGGTAGCCGTCGAAACATCCCGATGCATCAAGACGTTTGGTCGACAGGATGGTGTTCGCATCCAGAAGCGAACAATCGGTCTTGAAATGCAGAACGCCGGGTGGGGTGACAACCTCCCTGACCTTGTGCTCCCAATCGGCCACGACCCTTGTGAGCTCCGCCACACCGTCGGCATCAGTGCGGTCGGACCGCCCGACGAGGATCTCTTTACCCGTCACCAGGATGTCGCCGCCCTCGATATGACCCGGTCCGCGGATCTCTCGGACATCGTCATAGACTTCGCGGATTGTGGGCGCCATTGCGGCCACTTCACCCATCCTGCTGGGCGCGCCGGGGCGCATCAACACCGCGCCCTGTGGCAGGCAAAGCGCGGTATCCTCGACAAACACCGCGTCGGGATAGGCCTCCAGCGGTGGCAGTTCGATCACCTCCGCACCTGTCTGCTTGAGCGTGGCGACGTAGTGGGCATGCGCGTCCAGCATCCGGGATAAATCGGGTGTGCCGGTATCCTGCGCCCTGAGGCCTTCGGTGATGCTCTGGCCGGGGCGGCGCGTGATGGCGCGGGTGAACTCGATGGTTGGATCGGTCATGGTGTGCGGCCCCCCTATTCGGTGGCGTGGGACTGGTTCGGCGCCCTGATCTCAATCAGGCGCGGGCCGTCCACGGTCTGGGCCGCACGCAGGGCATCGGCGACCTCACCCAGGGCCGGACCAATACGCCAGAACGGCATGTCGCAGGAGCGCGCCACGAATTCGAAATCCGGTGGCGTCGGATCACACCCGACGACGGTGACCCCGACCGCCTGCATCGACGTGGCAATCTCCTGATAGCCGAAATTGTTCCAGATCACGAAGGTGATGGGCAGTTTTTCGTCCACGGCGCACATCAATTCGGGCAGGCTGAACTGCGCGCCGCCATCGCCCGCGATGCAGATCACCGGCGCGTCCGGCGCCGCCAGGGCCGCTCCGATCGCCGCCGGTATGCCATAGCCAAGCGCGCCAAACCCGGTTGCCGCGTTGAACCAGCCGCCGGGGCGGTCATGGTCGTAATAGAGGTTGCCCGCATAGATCGGATAAACCGAGTCGCCCACGATGATCGCGTTCTTGATCGTGTCGCGCATGGTTGCCAGCACCTCGCTGAGGTGCTGCATGTCGGGGCCGATTTCTTCCCAGGCCGCCGCGCGTGCCTGTGCCGCGCGCGCGGCCCCATCGGCGTGGGCAGGCGCAGGGCCGAGGGTGTCGCCAAGGGCCGCCACGACCGCCGCTGCGTCGCCAAGGATGGCATGCGCCGCCGGATGGCGGGCAATCTGCTCGGGGCAGATATCGACACGGATCAGGGTGGGCATCGCCGCCATCGTGCCGGTCGCGTACATGTCGTAATCGGTCTGCCCAAGCTCGGTCCCGATGGCGAGGACCACGTCGGACGCCTCAATCAAGTCGCGGATGGCCTGCAGGCTGGCACTGGCCGGAACGCCAAGCGGATGGTCGTGGAGCAGGCCCCGGGCATTGGTGGCCTGCACCACCGGCGCATCGAGCCGTTCGGCCAGTTTGCGGATCCCGTCCGCGGCCGACCGCGCGCCCCCGCCAATCAGCAGCACCGGCGCGCGCGCCGTGGACAAAAGCTCGGCCGCCCTGGTGACGTCTTGGGCGTCGATTGCTGCAGGAGCGGGCGAGGTGGCCGCATCGCCAGCCGGCGCATAATCCGTCCCGGCCACGTCGAGCGGGATTTCGATATGGGTCGGCCCGGGCCGTCCGGACTGAAACGGCGCAAAGGCCCGGTCGAGGGCGGGCAGGAGGTCATCGCCATGACCGATCCGTTCCGAGGTCAGGGCAACTGTCGCCGTCATCGCCCGCTGATCCGGCAGTTCATGCAGATGGCCGAACCCCTTGCCAAGACTGTCCAGCGTATTGACCCCCGACACGACCAGCATCGGCACGCTGTCCGCGCGGGCCTGGCCCATTGCCGTCAACGTATTGGTGAGGCCGGGACCCGTGATGACGAAGGCAACGCCTGGCTTGCCGGACACCCGGGCGTATCCATCGGCCATGAACCCCGCGCCCTGTTCGTGGCGGGGGGTGACGTGACGGATACCCGAGGCGGCAATGCCGCGATAAAGTTCGAGCGTATGCACGCCGGGGATGCCGAAAACGGTGTCGACGCCCCGCGCGACCAGTTGGGATACCAACTCTTCTCCGATACTTGTCATGCGTCCTCCGAGTGCAGGGTGTTTGAGTGGGCGATGATCCGGTCGCAGGCGGCGGCGAAACGCGCGTCATCGACGGTCAGCGCCACCCGCACCCAGTTATCCACCGTATCGCCGAAAGAGATCCCGGGCATGACCGCGACATTCCCGTGTTCCAGCAGATGCAGCGCATAGTCGTTGCCATTCATGCCGGTGGCCGACACGTCGATCATCGCGAACATGCCCGCCTGCGGACGCAGGGCCCTGAGGTTGGTCTTTGCTGCGAGTCGTTCCTGCAGGCGAGTTGCCCTTTCGGCAAACCGCTCCGCCATGCCACGCGCGACGCTCGACCCGTCGCGGATGGCCTTTTCGGTCATGTCCGCGATGAACGGCTGATTGCCGAAAAGCATGGTTTCCGACAGCGGCAGCAAGGCCTCGGCGAAACTGGCAGGGCCGACGCACCAGCCGCTGCGGAACCCCGGTGCGGCGTGGGATTTGGAGATCGACGAGACCACGATCACCCGGTCGGCCAGTTCGGATCGCGACAGGGGCGAGGAAAACGCGGCACCGTCAAAGATCAGCTCTTCATAGACCTCATCCGAGATGATCCAGAAATCATGTTCGATCGCCAGCCGTCCAATTGCCTCGATATCCCCATCGGAGAGGATCGCGCCCGTCGGGTTATGTGGCGTGGTCAGCAGGATCGCGGATGTCTTTGGCGTGATCCGTGCGGCGATGTCGGCGGCACTGATGCGAAAACCGTTCTCCGACCGCAACGGCACGGGGATTACATCCGCCCCCGTGGCGCGGATCACTCCCTGGTAGGTGGCATACATCGGATCACCGACGAGCACCTCGTCCCCGGTTTCGGCCACCCCCATAAGGACGTTGAACAATGCCGTTTGCGTGCCGGGAAAGCACAAGACCTGATCGGTGGTGATCTGGCGCCCGCAGCTTCGCGAGTACCGCTCCGCCAGCGCGGCACGAAGCCCGGCCTCCCCCCGGCCGTTGGAATAGGTCGTCCGCCCACGGTGCAGCGCGTCAACAGTGGCGCCAATCAAGGCGTCGGGGGTCGGTACATCCGGCTCGCCAATGGTCATTTCGATGATATCACGGCCCTCGGCCACCAGGTCCTTGGCCTTCTGATAGACCTCCCATTTCGCGCCGCCCAACCCCGCGAGGCGTTCCGTGATTGCCGTGTGTTTCATGATGAGACCTCTTCTGACATCGTTAAATCCAGACCAATGATCGCCCCGGCGGAGCGCAATCCGATCCGGGGCAGTTCGCCCGCGCCGAACGCATCGGGCAAAGCGCCCCCTTCCATCCAAAGGCCGTCGACCAGGGCGTTGCACGCGATTGCCAGGGACCGCAACTGGTGCCCCGGGGCAGGGGTGCCGGCCTCTTCGAGCGCCGCACCGATCAGCGCCTCAAGCCGGTCGCGGAAGTCATGGTAGGTCTGTTCGTGGATGGCTTTCATGCGCGCATCAGCCCGCACGGTGTTGAGAAAGCCCGCCCAAAGCGACACGGATTTCGGATCGACAACCGGGGGGCTGAGGCCGACGGTAATGAAGCGCGCCAGCCGTGCCCTGTTCGACATGCCGGGATCGGTACCTGGGGCGGTGGTCAGGGTCGTCATGGCGTTCATGTGATACGCATAGGCCGCCATGATCAGTTCTTCCTTGGAGGAAAAGTAATGGCGGATCAGGCCTTGCGTGACATTGGCGCGATCGGCAATGGCCCGCACCGTGGCCCCATGCACACCTTCCTCGGCGACCAGCGACAGGGTCGCCTGGATCAGCGCCTCCTTGCGCTGCGCTGCGGGTTCGCGCCTGAATTTCGGGGCCGTTTGGGACATTGGGTTTCTGATGTTGAGTAATTATACGTTTGCATAATTGCGAAAATCAATCATGAGTCAAGCAGGAAAACGACGGTGCCGCGACGCGAGGGGCGGCCCCAAGCCGGACCGCATCGGGAATGCGACCACCTGTCGGGTGCGGGCCGGACAAATGCAATGCCACTCTCTTGCCGCGCATGGGCTGCCTTTCGGGCATCTCTTCGCTACAGTCGCACGCATATTGGGTAAGCCGCAGGAGGATCGGCATGGAGATTTTTGAAAAAGCATCTCGTGAAATGTCCCACGGATCGCCGGACTACTTCACCGGGACGGTCCGCATAGACCCGGTGCATTCCGCCCCGGAACCCGCCCGCCTGCGTGCGGTTGTCGTGACGTTCGAGCCATCGGCCCGCACCGCGTGGCATACCCATCCCTTGGGTCAGACGCTGCATGTGCTGTCGGGCCTCGGCCTGGCGCAGAGCTGGGGCGGACCGATACGCGAAATCAGACCCGGCGACACGGTGTGGTTCGCTCCGGGAGAGAAACACTGGCATGGCGCCGCGCCCGGGCAGGAGATGACCCATATCGCAATGCAGGAGGCGCAGGATGGTTCGGCGGTCACCTGGTTGGAACAGGTCAGCGATGACCAGTATCCGGCGCAGCCGGGATAGACCGCCAAGGTCAATCATCCGCGCCGGCCACGGTTAAACGCATTGACGATGATCCTCAGCGTGATACGACAACCCAATGCTTGCCATCTTCCTGCAAACTCTGCCGTTTTTCCTCATCATCGGGCTGGGCTTCGGGGCTGAACGCAGCGGGTTCTTCAACGAAGAGGCCACCGCCTGGCTGACCAAGTTCGTGTTCTACTTTGCCCTTTCGGCAATGCTCTTCCGCTTTTCGGCCAACCTTTCGTTGGCGGAAATCCTGGATTGGCAGTTTGTCACCGCCTACCTGGTCGGGACAATGGCGATCTATCTGCTGGCCACGCTGGTCGCGATGCTAAGGCGCTTGCGCGTCGAAGAGGCCGCGGTTGAGGCGCAATGCGCGGTGATCGGCAATGTCGGTTTTCTGGGGGTGCCGATGCTGGTGCTGCTAATGGGCGAGGCCGCGATTGGACCGGTCATGCTGGTGCTGGCGGTGGATCTGATCGTCTTCGGGTCGCTGATCGTGATCCTCATTACCGGCGCCCGGGATGGCCGGATGAGCATCGGTATCCTCGGCACCGTCGGCATGGGGCTGCTCAGGAACCCGATGATCGTGTCGATCGTTCTGGGCCTGAGCTGGTCGGCGCTTGCGTTGCCGATCCCGCAGGTGATGAACGAGTTTCTATCGCTTCTGGGCGGGGCGGCCACGCCGGGCGCGCTCTTTGCCATCGGGGCGTCGCTTGCGGGGAAATCAGCCGAACGTCCCTTCGTGGCGGGCTGGCTCAGCCTCTGTAAACTGGTGCTGCACCCGGCCGCCGTTGCGATCTCGGCGATCTGGCTATTCCCGGTCGCGCCCTATGCTGCGGCCGTCATGATCGCCGCCGCCGCCCTGCCAGTGGCCGGCAATGTCTATATCCTGGCGCAACACTACCGCGTGGCACCGCAACGGGTGTCGGCCTCGATCCTGATTTCGACGGTGACGGCGGTCATCACCGTCTCCCTGGTGATCGGCTGGGTGCAGGAAATGCTCTGATCCGCCCGATTCTCTCAAATGGCAGTTTTCTGAAAATCAAGGAGAATTTCTCCGAAATCCGCGCCTTAACATCACCACAAATGATAACTATCTCTGGCCAAGATGAGTAATCATGAGCAAATCGGCCGGTGGTGCGGTGCGCGTACCAAGCAATGGGCCGTCGGCTGAAAGGGCGCGAGTAACATGGCGAACTATTCCTATATCGGCTACGCGCCCGGCGTCATTTCCTTTGGTGGCGGGGCAATCACGCTGTCGAACGGGTTTGATCCCGATACGGACAGGGTCATCTTCGATGTGACCGACGGTGCGGGTGGTACGGTGCTGAGCGGGCGGGCCGATAACGGTATCCTTTTCGATGGTGACCGGTTCAACAACGAAACCGGCGACGATTCCACGCAGACTGGCGTTGTGCGCAACCTTGACGGAACACCCACCGGAACAAGCGGCAACATGTACCTTGAACAGTCCTATACCCTTGCCAAGCCGGGCGGCGGGTCGATCGAGCTGTTTCGTGTCGAGGTGGACGGTACCCTTGTTGGCTACATCACGTCCGAGCCGCTTGTGCCCGGCACGAATTACAGTTTCACGACCTCGAACGTCACCCCGTCCAATGCGCCCGATACGACCGATCCCGGCGCGCTTACCGACGTTCCCTGTTTCACCGCCGGCACGATGATCCGGACGGATCAGGGGGAACGCGCAATCGAAACGCTTGAGGTTGGCGACCGGGTCTTGACCGAGGCGGGAACTGCCGAGGCCATCCGTTGGATCGGCCATCGTGTGGTTCTGCCAGCGTTTACCAGCAGCAACGCGCTCTGGCCTGTAAGGATTTCCGCCGGATCGTTGGGCAACGGCCTTCCACAGCAGGACCTGTTGGTGTCCCCCAACCACAGGATGCTGATCCGGTCGCCCCGCAATGAACTTCTCTACGGCGAAGGTTCGGTCCTGGTCGCGGCCAAGTTTCTGGTTGGCCAGCCGGGCATTGAGCAGGTTTTCGACCTGCCGCGTGTCACCTATTTCCACCTTCTTTTTGACGATCATCAGGTGATTTTCGCCAACGGCGCCCCGAGCGAAAGCCTGCATCCGGGTGACATGGCGCTCCAAAGCATGGCTCGTGCATCGCGTGATGAAATCCTGACCGTGTTTCCCGAGCTTGCCGATAGTGCCGGCACCACTTACGGACCGACCGCGGCACCGGTGCTGAAGCGCAACGAAGCGCGCCTGTTGATGAGCGAAATCGGCTTTGGAAATCGGCGCGATCTGGCATCGCATGCCAAACCCGGACGGACGCATCAGCACGATTGGACTATCAGCCAATAGCCCCTGCACCCCGGTTTGGATCGTCTCACCATCAGCAATGACCAAGCGGGATGGCAGTGCGCGCAGTGACCGTCGACCATCATCCAACGATTTTCCGTTCCCCCGCGGCACACGGCCTGTTAGAGACAACAAAACCGGTTCAGTGGAGGGAGGAACGCATGGAAACCCAATCGGAAAACGCCTGTTTCGACGGAGTGCAGGGGGTCTACACCCACAGATCGGATGTCTGTTCGTGCGATATGACTTTTGGCCTCTTTCTGCCCGAAGAGGCGAAGGACGGTCCGGTGCCGGTGCTTTGGTACCTGTCGGGGCTGACCTGCACCCATGAAAACGCGATGACCAAGGCGGGCGCGCAGGGATGGGCCGCCGAACAGGGGATCGCACTGGTCTTTCCTGACACATCGCCCCGCGGTGATGATGTGGCCGATGATGACGCCTATGACCTCGGCAAAGGCGCGGGGTTTTATGTCAACGCCACGCAAGACCCCTGGGCGCCGCATTTCCGGATGTGGGATTACGTGGCCGAGGAGTTGCCCGCGCTGCTGGCCGACAAGTTCGCCATTGACCCCGATCGGCAGGCCATCACCGGCCATTCCATGGGCGGGCATGGTGCGCTGACCCTGGCCATGGGCCTGCAGGGACGGTTCAAATCCGTCTCCGCCTTCGCGCCGATTTCCAACCCGGTGGCCAGCGACTGGGGCCGCAAGCAACTGACCGCCTATCTGGGCGCGGATGAGAGCACCTGGGCCGCCCATGACGCGAGCCTTTTGATGCGCGAGACCGGCTTTGACGGTCCAGTCCTTGTCGATACCGGCACCAGCGATCAGTTCATCGACCTGCTGCGCCCCGAGGCCCTGGCGCAAGCGGTTGCGGCGCGGCGGCAGCAGGCCACGCTTCGGATGCAGCCCGGCTATGACCACAGCTATTTCTTCATCTCGACCTTCATGGAAGACCACGTCGCCTTCCATGCCGAAGCACTCTACGCGGGGTAGGCCATGAGCCATTATGACCTGATCGTGATCGGATCCGGCCCCTCGGGCAGGTCCGCGGCCATCCAGGCGGGCAAACTTAAGCGCCGCGTGCTGGTTGTCGATCGCAAGGATCGCCTGGGCGGTGTGTCGGTCCATACCGGCACGATCCCGTCCAAGACCCTGCGCGAGACGGTGCTCAACCTCTCGGGGTGGCGCGAGCGCAGTTTCTACGGCCGTTCCTATCGCGTGAAGGACGATATCGAGGCACAGGACCTCAAGGCGCGGCTGCACAAGACGCTCGATTACGAGGTCGATGTGTTGGAACATCAGTTCAACCGCAACCATGTCGACACGATGATGGGCATGGCGCGGTTCACCGACCCCAACACCATCGAAGTCGCGACCGAGGCCGGGGACGTCAGCACTGTGACCGCCGACCGGTTTCTCATCGCGACCGGCACCAGGACATATCGCCCCGACTATGTGCCGTTCAACGGCAGCACCATCGTCGATAGCGACGAGTTCCTGGAACTGGGCCAGATCCCCCGCAGCCTGACCGTGGTGGGCGCGGGTGTGATCGGGGTCGAATATGCGACGATGTTCTCGGCCCTTGACGTGCGGGTCACCTTGATCGAGCCGCGCGACAGTTTCCTCGATTTCATCGACCAGCAGACGATCCGTGAATTCACCCACCAGATCCGTGAGAACGGCGTCGATCTGCGCCTCGGCTCCGAGATCGAGAAGATCGAGGATATGGGCGAACATATCGAGGTGACCATGGGCAATGGCCGCCATGTGCGCAGCGAAATGCTGCTCTTTGCCGCGGGCCGAATGGGCGCCACGACCAAGCTCAACCTGGATACGATCGGGCTCGAGACCGACCATCGCGGACGGCTGTCGGTGGATCGCAAGACCTATCAGACCGCCGTGCCGCATATCTATGCCACCGGCGACGTGATCGGCCATCCCAGCCTGGCCTCGACCTCGATCCAGCAGGGCCGTGTTGCGGCCTGTCACGCGCTCGAAGTGCCGACGCTCGAAGAAAGCCCGTGGTTTCCCTATGGCATCTATTCGGTGCCGGAGATCTCGACCTGCGGCATGTCCGAGGAAGAGATGCAGGAACGCGGCATCCCCTACGAGGTCGGCATCGCGCGGTTCCGCGAGACCAGCCGGGGCCACATCATGGGGTTGGAGCACGGCATGCTGAAGATGCTCTTCTCGCTCAAGACCCGCCGGGTTCTTGGCGTGCAGATCGTGGGCGAAGGCGCGACCGAGCTTATACACATCGCCCAGGCGGTCCTGAACCTCAAAGGGACGGTGGATTACTTCGTGCAGAACACGTTCAACTATCCGACCCTGGCCGAGGCCTACAAGATTGCCGGGCTTGATGCGTTCAACCGGATGCCGATCCCCGAGGAATTCAAGGTGAAGCGGTCCAAGAAAGCCGCCAAATCCAAGTGAGCGCAATCTATGTCGATGCCGATGCCTGTCCGGTCAAGGCCGAGGTCGAGCGCGTCGGCACGCGGCATGGGTTGCGCATCTATGTGGTCTCGAACGGGGGGCTGCGCCCGTCGCAAAACCCGCTGGTCGAGACCATAATTGTTCCCGACGGCCCCGATGTAGCCGATATGTGGATCGCCGAACGGGCGGGGGCGGGCGATGTGGTCGTCACGAGCGACATCCCGCTGGCCGCCAAATGCGTCGAGGCAGGCGCGCAGGTCCTCAAACATAACGGCGAGGCGCTGACCGCGGCCAATATCGGCAATGTGCTGGCCACCCGCGACCTGATGGCCGATCTGCGCGCCGCGGACCCGTTTCGCCAGGGCGGCGGCAAGGGATTTACCAAGGCCGACCGATCCCGCTTCCTCGATGCGCTGGAACGCGCCGTACGGGCCGCGAAACGCTAGATTTCCCCGAAGTTTGCGGCAATAGTGTCGTCGGTTCAAAACATGCGATGGGGCGCATCAATGCCGAAGTTCATATTCCGGGTCGTGCTTCCGATCCTTGTCGTACTGGCGCTCGGCTATGTTGCGATGCTGCGCACGGGCGACGATGCGTCGGTTGAAGAGCTCAATTCCTCGATCGAGGAGCTTTCCGAAGCGCCCATGCCGGAGGCGATCGTCGAAGCCGAACCGGAGGCAACGGTCGAGGCCGAGGGCAGTTTCGAAGCGCCGGTGATTGAACCGGATGTCAGTGCCGCGCACGAGGCTGTCGAGGAAGATTTTGTCAAGGTTTCAATGTATTACGCGACCAATCGCGGGCTGCGCCCCGAGGCCGAGCGGGACCCTGACGACCCGTCCAGCCGGTACAATAACGAGCGTGGCACGATGCGCTATGGCGTGGCCGATATCTCCATCCCGCGCGATCACCGGATGGGGCATCTGGAAACGCCGAACTGGCTGATGAAGAAACTCGTGGGGTTTGAGCCCGACAAGCACGTAACCCTTCTGGACGTGCGCGAATGGGATCGCGACAAGATGCTGGCCGAGGTCAAGGAGAAGCTGGCCGCGGTCGAGGACAGCGCGCTGTTGGCCTTTGTGCATGGGTACAACACGAGCTACCGCAAGGCCGCGCGCCGGGCGGGGCAGTTGACCTATGATCTGGGCTTTACCGGGCCGTCGATCTTTTTCAGCTGGCCCTCGCAGGACCGGACCGAAGCCTATACGGTCGACAGCCAGAATGCCGAATGGTCGGTCCCGCATATGACCGAATTCCTGGAACACCTCACCAGCCGCGAGGCCGATCAGGTCATCGTGATTGCCCATTCGATGGGCACCCGGCTTCTGACCAAGGGGCTAGCGCGGCTGGCGGATAAAGATCCCGAGGCGGCGGCGCGGGTGACCACCGTCATCCTGGCCGCTCCCGATATCGACGCGCAGATTTTCCGTGAGGAATTATTGCCCAAGTTCAAGGCCTTGCCGCGCGCGATCACGCTTTATGCGTCGGATGATGACACCGCGCTCAAGGCGTCCAAGGCGGTGAATGGGTTCCACCGGATCGGGGATGCCTCGCAGGGCCTGTTTCCGATGCCCGGCGTGGACCTGATCGACGCCTCGGGGGCCAAGTCCGACTTCTTTGGCCATACTTATTTCGGGGACAACGCCACGATCCTGTCGGATATGTATGAGCTCCTGCAAAGCCTCAACGCCGCCAAGGATCGGCCCGGGTTGATGCAGGTCGACACACCAGACGGCCCCTACTGGAAGATCCGGCTGGAGTGACGTCGCTGGCTTTCCCAGGTTGTACGTCGGGGCTTTCCAGGTACCTGGCTACTCGTCATTCGGGCCGTTCAACGGCAACCAACCCCAGCTTTCGGGCCGCCGCCATGGACAATATCCCGCTGTCGAGCCCTTGCGGGGCCTGATACGCGCGGATGGCGGCACGTGTCCGGGCGTCGATCTGGCCGGTGATGGGGCCAGGGTAGAGGTTTCTTGCGGCCAGTGCCCGTTGCAGCGTGGCCACGAATTCCGGAGTCTGGACCGCGGCACAAGGGGTTTCGAACCACGTTTCGTCGCGTTCCCGAACAATGGCCTGGCGGGTCTCCGTCCGGTAGATCGCCGGTTGCGATACGCTTCCGTCGCTGCGCAGTTCGGCGGGCTGAACAAGAACCTGTTCAGTCACGGTTTCAACCACCGCCGGACTGACATTCTTGCCCCAACAGGTGCCAGGTTTGGCCCCGGGCGGCGCGGTTGCGGCGCCATCAGGCAATTCGGGTTCCGTTCCGGGCAAAGGCACAGCGCAGCCGGCAGCCAAGGAGACCGCCATCAGCAGGCAGGGCAGGGATCGGATCATGTGCTCGGGCCTCGAAGCCTTGTTTGCCGCGCAGCTTAGCGGATTAGATTGCCCGGGGAAAGCATGGTCGGCTCTTGGCCCGGCGGCCGGTCGCCCCCTGTTTTACCCCTTTGATCTTTGTTCGGTGTGGTCCGAACGGAGATTTCGGCGGGAACGAAGGGGAAACATTTGAATTTTGTCGCGACTCTTTTCGACAGGGGTCGCAAATGGGACTGGCAAGAGTTACATCGCTTGGCTAGGAACCGCTGAGCAAAGATTGTGAAGGGAGTGCGTTCGCATGGCGAAAATCACCTATATCGAGCATAACGGCACCGAGCATGTCGTGGACGTCGCCAATGGTTTGACCGTGATGGAAGGCGCGCGCGACAACAACATCCCCGGCATCGAAGCCGATTGTGGCGGCGCTTGCGCCTGCTCGACCTGCCACGTCTATGTGGTCCCTGAATGGGTCGAGAAACTGCCCGCGAAGGATGACATGGAAGAAGATATGCTGGATTTCGCCTATGAGCCCGATCCGGCCCGGTCTCGGTTGACCTGTCAGATCAAGGTGACAGACGCGCTCGATGGTCTTGTCGTGCAGATGCCCGAAAAGCAGATCTGATGTGAACGGGGCGCGGCGTATTCTGTTGCGCCGGTTGCAGCGGTCCGCTCGCCGCGCGGTGCTGCCGTTGTGTTTTTGGCTGCCGTTGCTGGCGCCTGTCTCGACAGCTGCGCAGGGGTTGAGCGATGCACGCTATGTCAGCCCGACGGACATTTACCCACATGGCGCCCTGGGGGATAACCTGGAATGGGCTGCGGTCGAAGTCACGGTTTCGCGCCCCAAAGGCGCGCAGCTCAGTGGTCCTGTCAGTCGGACCTACCGGATCAAAGCTCCCGCCAGAACGGTCTTTGAAGACACCGAGCCGCGCCTTTGGGACATCGACGGCGATGGCCTTCCCGAAGTTGTTGTCGTCATAAGTCATCAGGATCGCGGCGCACGATTGGCGGTGATTGGATATGATGGCGATGATTTCCGGTACATCGCAACGACCCCCGCGATCGGTACGCGTTTTCGGTGGCTGGCACCTATTGGTGCGGCGGACCTGGATGGGGATGGCCGGATCGAGATCGCCTATATTGATCGGCCCCACCTGGCCAAGACACTGCGCATCTGGCGTTTTGCGCAGGGAGAGCTTCGGCAGGTGGCGGAACGACCGGGGCTGACCAATCACAAGATCGGCTGGGATTACATCCCGGGCGGTGTCCGCAATTGCGGTGGTGTCGTGGAAATCATCAGCGCCAATGCCGATTGGAGCCATGTCATGGCGTCGCGTTTCGCAAATGGTGTGATCTCATCGCGCAAGATTGCACGGCATACCGGCCCTGCCGACCTGAACGCGGCGCTTAGTTGTTCCTGAGATCGTCCTCGCGAGGGGCGCAGCCCCTCGCGCCGGTCGGATTGCGCAAGCAATTCGAAATTACGGGCCTCAGAGCGCCCGCCATCCGATATCCTGGCGGCAGAACCCCTGGGGCCAGTCAATCCGGTCGACCATGGCATAGGCCCGCTCCGCCGCTTCGGCCAGGGTCGTACCCCGCGCCGTCACGTTCAGGACACGGCCGCCCGTGGCCACGATCTGACCATCCTTGCGCGATGTGCCCGCGTGAAACACCATGTTGAAGCTGTCTTCCGGGATGTTTTCCAATCCCTTGATAACAGACCCCTTTTCATAGCTACCGGGATAGCCCTGCGCCGCCATGACGACCGTCAGCGCATGGTCGTCGGCCCAGTTCACATGTGCTTCGTGCAACCGCGCTTCGGCGGCGGCATGCAGCAGGTCGAGCACCTGCGCGCCCAATCGCATCATCAGGACCTGGCATTCGGGATCGCCGAACCGAACGTTGTATTCGATGAGCTTCGGTTGACCGTCCTTGATCATCAGCCCGGCAAAAAGGATGCCCTGAAACGGCGTGCCGCGGCGGGCCATCTCGGCCAGGGACGGTTTGATGATCTCGTCGAGCGCCTTTTGCGTCACCGCGTCGCTCATCACCGGGGCCGGGCTATAGGCGCCCATGCCGCCGGTATTGGGGCCTGTGTCGCCTTCGCCCACACGCTTGTGGTCCTGCGCTGTGCCCATGGGCAGGGCGGTTTCGCCATCGCAAAGCACAAAGAACGAGGCTTCTTCGCCGTCGAGGAATTCTTCGATCACCACTTCGGCGCCGGCACCGCCAAAGGCACCGTCGAACATGTCGTCAATCGCGGCCAACGCCTCGTCGAGCGTCATCGCGACAATCACGCCCTTCCCGGCGGCCAGACCATCGGCCTTGATGACAATGGGCGCGCCCTGGGCGCAGACATAGTCGCGCGCGGGATCGGCTTCGGTGAACCGGGCGTAGGCCGCCGTGGGGGCACCGGAGGCGTCGCAGATTTCCTTGGTAAAGCTCTTGCTCGCCTCA
This sequence comes from Roseovarius sp. MMSF_3359, assembly GCF_030733385.1. GTDB lineage: Bacteria > Pseudomonadota > Alphaproteobacteria > Rhodobacterales > Rhodobacteraceae > Roseovarius. The sequence continues at coordinate 31,297 of NZ_JASHJC010000020.1, forward strand.
AGTTGCGCCGCTGCGCCCGATGGGCCAAAGACCAGAAACCCGGCAGTGCGCAGATCATCTCCTACCCCGGCGGCCAGGGGTGCCTCGGGGCCGACGATCACGAAGTCGATGGCGTTCTCCTCGGCAAAACCCACCACGGCGGCACCGCTCATGATGTCGAGATCGGCGCAATCGGCGATATCCGCGATCCCCGCATTGCCCGGGGCCACGATCAGCCGGTCGCATTTGGGGTTCTGCATCACCGCCCAGGCCAGCCCGTGTTCGCGCCCGCCGCTGCCCAAGATCAGAATGTTCATCCGCCCCTCCCATTTCGGTGATCGCGGCCTCAATAGGCGGCAGAGGGGACGGAGGCAAGCCAGCACTTTTCTTTGCGCGCCGTATCGGTCATTGATGGGACATGTCTGACCTGATTGATGATCCGCTACCGGGGCAAAATCTGCCGGAATATACCGTGTCGGAAATCTCCGGCGAGGTGAAACGCACGCTTGAAGGCACCTTTGGCCGTGTCCGCGTCAAGGGCGAGGTAGGCCGTGTCTTCAAGGCGCGCTCGGGGCATCTCTACTATGACGTGAAAGACGACAAGAACGTGCTGGCCTGCACCACGTGGAAAGGACAGATCGCGTCGCTTTCCGTCGTGCCGGAAGAGGGGCTGGAGGTTGTCGTGACTGGCAGGCTCACGTCATTCGGGGCGCAGTCCAAGTACAACCTGAACGTAGATGAGGTTGCCGTGGCCGGGCAGGGCGCGTTGATGGCGCTTCTGGAAAAACGCCGCAAGCAACTGGCGGGCGAAGGGCTGTTCGATACAGATCGCAAGCGGCCCATCCCTTATCTTCCTGAAATCATTGGCGTTGTGACCTCACCCTCGGGTGCGGTCATTCGCGATATCCTGCACCGGCTACGAGATCGGTTTCCGCGCAAGGTGCTGATCTGGCCCGTGGCCGTGCAGGGCGCGAATTGCGCGCCGGAAGTTTCCCGCGCCATCAGGGGCTTCAACGCGCTGACACCGGGCGGGGCCCTGCCGCGGCCGGACCTCATCATTGTTGCCCGCGGTGGCGGCTCCATCGAGGACCTGTGGGGCTTCAATGAGGAAGCCGTGGTGCGTGCCGCCGCTGAGAGTGACATTCCGCTGATTTCCGCCGTGGGACATGAAACCGACACGACCCTGATCGACCATGCGGCGGACAAACGCGCGCCAACCCCGACCGCCGCCGCCGAAATGGCCGTGCCCGTCCGGCTGGACCTTCTGGCCTGGCTTGACGGCCAGGAAGCGCGATTGACCCATGCGCTGAGTTCGGGCATCGCCACGCGGGGGCAAAGGCTGCGTGATCTGTCGCGGGCCTTGCCGCGGGCGGATGGGTTGCTCGACGGTCCACGGCAACGGCTGGATACCTGGGGCGAGAAACTCCCGGCCGCCCTGACCCGTTCCGTGCAGACGCGGCGCGTGAAACTCTCTGAGGCCACGGGCGCATTGCGGCCCGGGCTCTTGCGCCGCGCGGTCGAGGGGGACCGGCAACGGCTACAGAATATCTCCGCTCGCCTGAACCTGCGCGCCCTGCGGGCGGACACGAACCGGAAGGCGCAAGAGCTTGACCGGCTGAGCCATCGTCTTGCGGATGCGGCCACGCGACAGGCAGGCACCTGGCGCGACCGGCTGACGGCGATCGACCGGTTGCGGGAAACCTTGGGCTACAAAGCCACTTTGCAGCGCGGCTACGCGGTTGTGCGGGGGGATGGCGATGTGGTGACCACCAAGGCCGCCGCCGGCAAGGCATCGAGCCTGGAAATCGAGTTCTCGGATGGCCGCTTTCGGCCAACCGGCCCCGCAAAACCAGCGCCAAAAGCCGAAAAACGTAAATCGGACACGCCGGACCAAGGCAGTCTGTTCTGAGCGTCTTGATTTGATCGCGAATATTGAATTTGTGAAAGTTATTGGCTGGATTATTCGGGTTGAAAGACGATTTCAGGCGCCTTTGTTATACTAGACGCCAACCTTTGGCCCTGGACAAACCAGAGGTTCATAGCTTTTTTGGACCTCATAAAGCTCGATTTGCGTCGGATCGTTCTCGAACTGGGCGATCAATCCGTTGGGAGAATGCCGGAAGCTCCAGCATTGCGGCTCGGGCTTGTGTTCGTAGACAAAGCAGATCTGTTCGCCTTCCTGGTACCAGCTTCCCATCTCGCATTGACCATCAAGGTAGGACCAGATCACCCGTCGGTCATTCAGGTATTCCTCGGCGCCATAAGGCTGTCCTTGGTTGCCGTAGTAGAAGGTCTTGTTGCGCGTGTAGGCGTCGAATTCCTCGGCCGTCATCAACTCACCGGCGCTGGCGGTTGCCGCGCTGAGGATCAGGCACAGGGGGAGGAGTGTCCTTGGCATGGGCGAAGTCTGGCAGAACCGCGCCGGTGGTACCAGCCGGTTTCGCATGGGCCACGACCGCGGGCGGGATATTGCGCGCGTCGACCGGAGCCCGGTCGATCCACACTGGCAGCCACCGGGCGCATCGCGGATCCATGACCCGCCGCCAGACGGGCGGCACCAGTGCGATGCCTGCCATGATCGGCAGGGAATAGGGCAGACAGGGCATCTTGTCCTCGTCGAGCTGCAGGGCGGGATAGGGGCGTCGAGGCGTGACATGGTGATCGGAATGGCGCGGCGCGTTGAGCGACATGGCAGAGGTGAACCAATGCGGTGCGTTCCACGAATGTTGCGGGCCCACCGGTTCAAGCCGCCCATCTGCCAGCACCTGCCGTTGCAGCCCGTAGTGTTGAATGTAGTCGGACATCAGGATCTGTAGCTGCGCGTAAAGCGTGATGACCACCAGCGCCGAAAGCCCCGGCACACCGGCCAGCATCAGGGAGCCCGCCGCCACGAGGGTCGCGCCCGCAAGATAGAAAACATAGGGGTGACGCCAGACCGAACGCCCCTTGCGCAGCCGGTTTTCCGCTCGAAGCCCGGCCATGAAACCTTGAGGCCATGCGCGCAGGGCAAAGCTGTAGAACCCTTCGCCCAGGGGCGCGCTGTTTGGATCTGCCCTGCTGCCGACATGGGCGTGATGCACCTTCAGATGTGCACTGGCGTGATGACCAAAAAGCATCGTCGTATAGACCAGTTGGCCCAGAAACCTCAGGCTGCGGCGCGATCTGTGAATGAGCTCATGGGCTACAGGATGGGAAATCTGTCCGAAAAACAGGGAGATCGCGGCAGCAATCAACCCACGCTCGGTCATTGTCAGGCCGCTTTCTCCGGCGACTGCCCAGATGCCTGCGGCCAGCAGTCCGATGTGAGCCAAGCCGAGGGCAATGAGAAGCGGCGTGCCTGCAGGAAACTCCGCCTGCGGGTCGGTGTTTTCGATCTGCTCCGGCGTCAGCCGGTCGAGCGAAAAGGCCAGAAAAGTGACAAACCCCGCTGCAAGCCACGCCCACACCCCGCCCCATAGAATGGCGGCGAGGATCAGCAGCGCAGGGCTGAACGTGGCGATGGCGAAAAGGCTCATGCAGGAGGCCCCGGTCATGTTGTTCCACACCGCCCTAAAGGGCGAATCCGGCGGTGAAGGGGCAGAAACGAGAGGATTTTGCGCGGCGCTGAACGCTTCCGAGGGGATGAGTGTCGCTTTTGCTATCGCTTTGCGTGGTCCAGAGGGCTATTTGTCGTGCCGTATCAAGTCAGAGGGCATCGCATGGCACTGGACGAACGCAAAGGCGTGTGGAAATCGGGCAAGGGCAAGGGACGTCGGACGCCCAAAGGCCGCCAGTTGGAGGATCAGCCCTGGACCGAGATCCAGGCGCTTCTGGGCGATGCGCCGCGCCGCCGTGATCTGCTGATCGAATACCTGCACCTGATCCAGGACAAGTTCGGCCATTTGTCGGCCGCCCATCTGCGCGCTTTGGCCGAGGAGATGCGGATTTCCCAGGCGGAAGTTTACGAGGTTGCGACTTTCTATGCGCATTTTGACGTGGTCAAGGAAGATGAGGCTCCGCCGCCCGCGCTGACCATTCGGGTGTGCGATTCGCTGGCTTGCGAACTGGCGGGCGCGCAACAGTTGAAATCTGCGCTTGAAGACGGGCTGGACGCATCGCAGGTGCGGGTTCTGCGCGCGCCCTGCATGGGCCGCTGCGACACCGCGCCGGTGCTTGAACTTGGCCATAACCACATCGACCATGCCACGCCCGAGAAGGTGCAGGCCGCGATTGCCGCCGATGACACCCACGCGCATATCCCGGACTATCAGACCTTTGACACCTATCACGCGGCGGGCGGCTACGAGACGCTGGCCGATGTGCGAGCCAATGGCGATTTCGACACGATCCAGCAGACGCTTCTGGACTCGGGGCTTCGTGGCCTGGGTGGCGCAGGCTTCCCATCGGGCCGCAAATGGGGTTTCGTCCGGGCCGCAGAGGGGCCGCGGTACCTCGCCGTGAATGGTGATGAAGGGGAGCCTGGCACGTTCAAAGATCGCTTTTATCTCGAGCGGGAACCCCATGTTTTCCTTGAAGGAATGCTGATCGCCGCCTGGGCGGTCGAGGCGGAAACCTGCTTCATCTACATGCGCGATGAATACCCCGCCGTGTTGGAAATCCTGCGCCGCGAGATCAAGGCGCTGGAAGACGCTGAAATCGTCAAACCCGGTTACATAGACCTGCGCCGGGGCGCGGGCGCGTATATCTGCGGCGAAGAAAGCGCGATGATCGAGTCGATCGAGGGCAAGCGCGGATTACCGCGGCACCGCCCACCCTTCGTGGCGCAGGTGGGGGTGTTCAACCGCCCCACGCTCGTCAACAATGTCGAAACCCTGCATTGGGTCTGCCGCATCCTGCGCGAAGGCGGTGAGATCCTGAGCGGGGTCGAGAAAAACGGCCGCAAGGGCCTGCGGTCCTTCTCGGTCTCGGGCCGGGTGAAGAACCCCGGTGTGCACCTGCTGCCCGCGGGATCCACCATGTCGGATATCATCGAGGCCTGTGGCGGCATGCTCGACGGGCACAGTTTCAAAGCCTATCAGCCCGGTGGCCCCTCGGCGGGTCTACTGCCCGCATCAATGGCTGATATCCCGATGGACTTCGATGTGCTGCAGGAACATGGCACTTTCATCGGCTCGGCGGCAATTGTTGTCCTGTCGGATCAGGACAGTGCGAAAGAGGCCGCGCTCAACATGCTCCGTTTCTTCGAGGATGAAAGCTGCGGACAGTGCACGCCGTGCCGCGTGGGTTGCGAGAAGGCGGTCAAGCTGATGCAGGCCGACACCTGGGATCAGCCACTGCTGGAAGAACTCTGCAGCGCGATGGCCGATGCGTCGATCTGCGGTCTGGGGCAGGCCGCGCCCAACCCGATCCGCCTGACGATGAAGCATTTCCCCGACGAGGTGTGAGTACAGGTTTCATCGCGATCAGCGCCCTTAGCGCGCTGATCTATGGGGCGTTCTTCTGTCAACGCGGGCCGTCCGCGCTTCGCAGTGTTCTGAAAACAGCCGGGGTCGCACTTCTCGCCTGCGCCGCAGCCCTCGCCGACGCGCCTGCGCTGCTCGTGCTGGGGTTGGGGCTTTCGGCGGTTGGGGATATGGCTTTGTCGCGGGACGGGGACTGCGCTTTCCTGATCGGCCTCGGCAGTTTTGCCCTCGCACATCTGGCGTATATCCTGCTTTTTGCCGCATTGGCCACGGGTTGGCCCGCCATACTGCCGGGTGTCGTCCTGATCGCCTATGCCATATCGAGCGAGGTCTGGCTCGCCCCCCATACCGGCGAGATGCGCAGCGCCGTCCGCCTCTATGTAGTGTTGATCACCGGCATGGGCCTTTCGGCGCTGGCGCTACCCGCCGCCATGGCACTGGCGCTCATCGGGGCAGGGGCCTTCATGGCGTCCGACACGCTCCTCGCCATTCAGCTCTTTCGCTTGCCACCGGGAAGTCGCTGGCACATCCCCATCGCCCGCGCGCTCTGGGCGCTCTACTACGCCGCGCAACTCTTGATCTTGTGGGCGTTCATCGGCTGAGGCTTCCATCTGGCGCTGATCCGCATTAGGTGGAAGAAAAGCACTGGCACAAAGGCCGCAGCGAGGGGACGCATGGCGTTTTTCAAGAAACTCAAGGAACGGCTGTTCCGGTCTTCGTCCAAGATCGAAGAAGGTCTGGATGCGATCGTCGAGGAAGGTGGCGAAGAAGAAGAGATCGAGGTCGACGCACCGGCGGTTGACACGACAGTCGCCATCGACGAGCCCCTTCCAGAGCCAGAGCCAGAGCCAGAGCCAGAGCCAGAGCCAGAGCCAGAGCCAGAGCCAGAGGTGCTTGCAGCACAGGCCGAATCCGAGATCATTTCACCGGAACCGGAACCGGAACCGGAACCGGAACCGGAACCGGAACCGGAACCGGAACCGGAACCGGAACCGGAACCGGAACCACAGCCTGAGGCGAAGAAGCCCGGCCTGTTGGGTCGCTTGCTGGGGCGGACGGAAAAGAAAACCGTGATCCGCCGGGCGCTTGATGACGACATGCTCGAGCAGCTCGAAGAGCTGTTGATCACCGCGGACATGGGCGTTGACACGGCCCTGCGCGTGACCGCCAACATGGCCGAAGGGCGCATGGGAAAACGGCTTTCCACTCAGGAAATCAAGGAGTTGCTGTCGGCCGAGGTGACCCGCATCATGGAGCCAGTGGCGCGTCCGATGCCGCTTTACCCCAAGAAACCGCAGGTGGTTCTGGTGGTAGGCGTCAACGGCTCCGGCAAGACGACCACCATCGGCAAATTGGCAAGCCAGTTCCGCGCGGCGGGCAAATCGGTCGTGATCGCGGCGGGTGACACGTTCCGCGCGGCGGCGGTTGAGCAGCTTCAGGTCTGGGGCGACCGTGCCGGTGTGCCGGTCCTCACCGCGCCCGAAGGGTCCGACCCGGCCAGCCTCGCCTATGACGCGATGGCGCAGGCGCACAAGGATGGCTCGGACCTTTTGATGATCGACACCGCGGGCCGCCTGCAAAACCGGGCAGATTTGATGGAAGAACTGGCCAAGATCGTCCGCGTGATCCGCAAGCAGGACGAAACCGCGCCGCATAACACCTTGCTCGTGCTGGACGCGACCACGGGTCAGAACGCACTGAGCCAGGTCGAAACCTTCCAGAAGCTCGCGGATGTGTCGGGCCTTGTGATGACCAAGCTCGACGGGACCGCCAAGGGTGGTGTGCTGGTGGCCTTGGCAGACAAGTTCGGCCTGCCCATCCATGCGATTGGCGTTGGGGAGCAGATCGATGATCTGGCGCCTTTTGACCCGAAAGAATTTGCCGCTGCCCTCACGGGGCTGGAGACGCAATGACCGCGCCCGCCGCGTCTGATGTGACCGGCGGCCCGGCATGAGCGACTGGCTGATCTCGCTTGAGGGAACCGAGCAGGGCAAATCGCTTGCGTTGGCGCTGGCCCTGGCCGCGGCGTTCCTGCACGCGGTGTTCGGTGCGCTGCAGAAGGGGCGTTTTGATCCCTGGCTGACCCGCGGGGCGATTGACGTCTGGCTCTTCCTGCTGGCGGCCCCCTTCGCCATTTTTGTCGTGCCGCTGCCCGAGCCGCACATGTGGCCGATCTTTGCGGGCGCGGTGGTCATTCACGTCATCTACAAGATCTTGCAGGCGCAGGCCTATGTGAAGGGGGCCTATACCGTCGTTTATCCGGTGGTCCGCGGCACCGGGCCGCTTTTTGCCGTCATCGGCGCCTATCTGATCTTCTCGGAAACCTTCACGCTGACGCAGTGGCTTGGGATCGCCGTTTTGCTAACGGGGATTTTTGGCCTGGCGGTCTATAACCTGATCTTCCTGGTCACCGATCGCGACACGTTGCCGATCGCGCTCTTCCTTGCGGTGCTGACTGGCCTGATGGTCGCGCTTTACACGACCTACGACGCCTACGGCATCCGCGCGACCGCCGATCCGTTTTCCTTCATTGCCTGGTTTTTCATGTTCGAGGGCATGACCTTGCCGACGGTTGCCTATCTGCGCTGGCGCAGGATGCCGGACCGCCCGCCGATGGTGCCGCTCCTGCGCCGGGGTTTCATCGGTGCATTGCTGGCGTTTTCGTCCTTCGGGTCGATCATGCTGGCCACACGGCTGGACAAGGTGGGTGAAGCGGCGGTACTGCGCGAGACATCCGTGGTCTTTGCCGCCCTGATCGGCTGGCTGGTGCTGCGCGAAACGGTGGGACCGCGCCGAATTGCCCTGATGGCATTGATTGCCGCGGGCGCGGTCATAGTTGAGATGGGCGGGTAGGATAGGAGAAATCCGGCAATGGCCGAGAAGCAGATTGATGGAAAAGTGAAAACGGCGCTGGAACTGGGGCCGATTCTGGCGTTCTTCGTCGCCTATCTGTGGCTCAAGGACACTGTCTTTACCATCGGTGGTACGGAATATGCCGGATTTGTCGTGGTGACGGCCGGGTTTATCCCCATTTTCCTGGCCTCGATGGCGATCCTCTGGAAGTTGACCGGGCATCTGTCGAAGATGCAGGTGGTCACGGCGGTCCTGATCGTGGTCTTTGGGGGGCTTAGCGTCTGGTTCAATGATCCGAAGTTTTTCAAGATGAAACCGACGATCGTCTACCTGCTTTTCGGGGGTGTTTTGGCCCTGGGCCTGATGCGGGGTACATCCTACCTGCAATCCGTGATGGAAGGGTTGATGCCGCTCACGGACGAGGGGTGGATGATTCTGACCCGTCGGTTGATGTATTTCTTCCTCGCACTGGCGGTGCTGAACGAGGTGGTCTGGCGCACCCAAAGCGAAGAGATCTGGGTCTATTTCAAGACATTTGGCCTGACCGCCGCGATTTTCCTTTTTTTCATGACGCAGGGGCGGTTGTTCAACGAACACGGCACCGGAGAAGACGAAACGGAATAACGGTCAATCAGCCCTGCCACCAATCGGATTTCCCACGAAATCACATAGACTTGCCGACTTTAGGCCGCAATTCGCGCCTATGCCGGGGGCATGATTAAGCAACTTGCGAACCGCCTGTGGCACCTGGCCACGTCAATCCCACCGATCAAACCCGGGAACCTCTTGCCGGTCCTGGTCATGGTGATGCTCTGGGTGGGCCTGCGGTTTTGCGGTGTTTCCGAAGAACAGTCATTTGTGATCGGCTGCGTGACGGCGCAGGCCTACACGATCTGGCGCAACCTGCCCGGGGCGGCGCTCAGCCTGCAACATGTCGAACGTGGCAAGCCGCGCATGCTCGTCATCCCGGTCTCGATCATCATCGCTGTTGCGGGTCTGCAGCTCTGGCTGGGAAGCCCGTTATTCACGCAGCGGGTCGTGACCGTGTTCTGCCTGCTGTTCCTGCTGGTGATGATCTGGGGCATCCTGCGGGAGCAGGAGATGCTGGACCGTGTCGTGCCGGAAGGGCGCATGCCGCAACAGATCTGCGCGCCGGTCAGCCTTCTGCGGATCAACGCAATTGTCGCCGCTGTGGTGATTGGTGTGAACGAGATGCTGATTGCCTTTGAAACCCTCGCCGTCTGGATCAGTGTCATGCCGCTTCTGGTGCTGGCCCTGCACGCCTTCTACTGGTTGATGGTGCTGTCGATCCTGCCCACCGCAAGCGATCAGCAAAAGCGCGCCTGAGGCTTCGGCATCTAGGGCACCCTGTCCCCGCCAGGTAATCCCGGTCGCACCATCGAAAGCGGAATGATCCGCGACCAGCGCGGCTCTGGCTGTGTTGGCAGCACCGATTGCAAATGCCCAAGATCGACCTGGGCGCTGCGCCGCAACAGCGCGCGATAGAGGCTGAACACCCCGGGCCGCATATAGGACGACCAATGCGATATCCGCGTCGCCGGAGACGCGATGCGAAACCCGCAGCGCCGCAATTTGTCCAGGGTTTGCGGATGGTCCATCTGCAGGGTCAGTGTGTTGACCCGCTGAGGCATAGCATGGGCAAGCGATCGGTCATGCCGTCGCGGCGACGACACGAGCCGTTCCAGCATGAAATCAAAGAGATCGTTTTCCCGGCTGGTGATGTTGATGAATTCCGCTGTTTTCCCAGCAGGGCTTTCAACTGCTTCCTCGGCCAGACTGCCGAATTCCGCCCCGGACAAGAGGATAACACGACCAACACTGCCTGTCGGGAGCCGGGGCAGGGCACTCAACAACACACGCGCGCCCAGGGAATGGGTAAGGGCGTGGATTTCGCGCTCCGGGGCCAGTTGTTGGATTTTCGCGATCAGGTCGGCCAAGGCCCGTCCGGCGATCCGGGCTTGCCCATAGGCCTGCCAGATCGTGCCGCGGGCGGGCCATCCAAAGGCGATCCCCAAACCTTCGCGACTGACCCCGCTGCCAAAGCCCAGCCCCCGTGGCCAGCTTCGTGCCGTGCGGCTTTCGCGCCGGGTTTTCATCCCTAGGATGCTGTCATGTGGACAGGCGGATGCGTGGCCGGGTTCGTACTTGTAGCCGTGCACCATGAGGATGACCGGCCCCGGCTGTTGCAGCCCGCGCAGAAGCATCGGAATCAGCGGGCGTTTCATGCCGTGCAGTTCCGCGCCATTGGGGCCTGAATTGATCCTGAGAAGCGGCATTGCGAGGGGTCCGATGGCAGTTCGCGTGTTTAACCGCGGATTTTACGGCGAATATGCTGAAGCGCGCGTTAAGGCAGGGCGCACGCGGTTGACGCCTCTCCGGTGCGGCGCTAAAGAGCGGTTGTGGCGATTTGTTACCGGATTGCGGGCCACGTTAAACATCACCGCTAAAGAGGTCAGACGGAGGAACTCCTTTCGCTTGACCGCGACTGGGGTTTTTTTGTGGGCGGGAGCCGCCCGGAGGACGACAATGAGCGACGATTGGAACACACGCACCAAGCTGGTTCATGGCGGCACCCGCCGCAGCCAGTATAACGAGGTGAGCGAGGCGATTTTTCTCACGCAGGGGTTTGTCTACGACAGTGCCGAGGCGGCCGAAGCGCGGTTTCTGGAGAGCGGCCCGGACGAGTTCATCTATGCCCGCTATGGCAACCCGACCGTTGCCATGTTCGAAGAACGCATTGCCGCGCTTGAAGGTGTCGAAGACGCCTTTGCCACCGCCAGCGGCATGGCAGCCGTTTCCGGCGCGCTCACTTCGATGCTGAAGGCGGGCGATCATGTGGTCGCCGCGCGCGCGCTTTTCGGGTCGTGTCTCTATGTGCTCGAAGAAATCCTGACGCGCTACGGGGTCGAGGTGACCTTTGTCAATGGTCCCGACCTCGACGGGTGGCGCGGGGCCATTCGCGCCGACACCAAGGTTGTTTTTTTCGAAACCATCGCCAACCCGACCCTCGAAGTGGTCGATATCGAGGCGGTCTCCAAGCTCGCCCATGCGGTGGGCGCGCAGGTTGTGGTGGACAATGTTTTTGCCACGCCGGTGTTTTCGCGCGCCATCGAACAGGGCGCCGATGTGGTGGTCTATTCCGCGACCAAACATATCGACGGGCAGGGCCGTGCATTGGGCGGCGTGATTCTTGGGTCGCGCGAGTATATCCGCGGCACGGTCGAGCCCTATATGAAGCATACCGGCGGTTCGATGTCGCCCTTCACCGCCTGGGTCATGCTGAAGGGGCTTGAGACGATCGACCTGCGAGTCCGGGCGCAGGCCAGGTCGGCACTTGCCCTGAGCGAGGCCTTGCAGGCGCATCCCAAGCTCAGCCGGGCGATTTATCCCGGCCATCCCAGCCATGCGCAGAATGATCTGGTCACCCGACAGATGGGCAAGGGCGGCACCGTTGTGGCACTGGAGCTGGCAGGCGGCAAGGAGGCGGCGTTTCGTTTTGTGAATGCGCTGCAGATTGTCCTCATCTCCAACAACCTCGGGGATGCCAAGTCGATCATCACGCACCCTGCAACGACCACGCATCAGCGCCTGCCGGACGACCAGAAGGCCGCGCTTGGGATCACGCCCGGGCTGGTCCGGTTGAGCGTCGGCATCGAGGATACCGACGACCTGATTGCAGACGTGATGCAGGCGCTTGAGACGGTCTGACGCTCCGACAGGACACCACCGCCGCTTGTCTTTTCGCAAATTGCGCTAATTCTGATCCATCGGGTCGCTTTTGAAGTACCCGATGACGAGATTAGCAATTTCAATTTGCAGACGTTATATAGGCGTTTGGCGCAGGAAATAGGGATCGGTCATGACGATGCAGCCAACAGAAGTAAAGAAGGCCCCGGAGCGTGAAGAAGCCCATGAGGCGCTGTCGGTGTTGCAGGCATGGGCCCGGTCCGTGACGCCCGAAGAGATTGCCGCGCTCGACCCGTCGATTTCGCGGCTGCTGCCAGAAAACGCCGTATCGAATTACCCGGCGCTGGCCCGTGCTTATCCTGAGGATTTCGAGGTCGACCCCGCGTATCGCGCATCGCTACCCGATCTGCAAAATGGCCCGAGTTCCCTGATCCGTGGGGCCAAGCAGCATTTGCAGCATGTCGGCATCTCGAATTTCCGCCTGCCGATCAGCTTCCACACGCGCGATAATGGCGATCTGACGCTGGAAACCTCGGTGACCGGCACGGTCAGCCTTGAGGCCGGCAAGAAGGGCATCAACATGTCCCGCATAATGCGGTCCTTCTACAAACATGCTGAAAAGACCTTCAGCTTCGAGGTGATCGAGGCGGCATTAAAGGACTACATCGCCGATCTCGATAGTTTCGATGCCCGCATCCAGATGCGGTTTTCCTATCCCATGAAGATCAAATCCCTGCGCTCGGGCCTCGAAGGGTTCCAATTCTACGACATCGCGTTGGAACTGGTTGAGCAGGGTGGAGCGCACCGCAAGTTCATGCATCTCGACTACGTCTATTCCTCGACCTGCCCCTGCTCGCTGGAGCTGAGCGAACATGCCCGGCAATCGCGCGGGCAGCTGGCAACACCGCATTCGCAACGCTCGGTGGCGCGGCTGTCGGTCGAGGTTCTGGGCGAGGATTGCCTGTGGTTCGAGGACCTGATCGACCTCGCCCGCGCGGCCGTGCCGACAGAAACCCAGGTGATGGTCAAACGCGAAGACGAACAGGCTTTTGCCGAGTTGAACGCCGCCAACCCGATTTTCGTCGAGGACGCCGCGCGGCTTTTCTGCGAAGGCTTGCAGAAGGACGAACGGATCGGTGATTTTCGGGTGATCGCCAGCCACCAGGAAAGCCTGCACAGCCACGATGCGGTCAGCGTCCTGACCGAAGGGCCGACCTTTGCCGCGGACAGTCTGGACCCCAAGCTCTTCAACACGCTTTTCCACGTGGGATAAACACGCGGCCCGATTTCGTGCCAACCTGCCAAAGAAATCGTCAGTCCGCAGTGCGGACCGGCGAAACTCCGCACTGCGTGCTTTTTCCATGTTGACCCGGGCGCCCGCAGGGTGTGAATCGCGTTTTGCGGTTTATCTTTTGCCGACTCAACAACCAGGAATTGAAAATGAACCCTGTATCGACCCAATTGGAAATGTCCGCCGCCAGTATCCGCCTCGCCGGGTACATGATCGAAAGCAATCTGCGGATCGCGCAGGCGCTAGGCGAAGCTGCGCTCATGGCCAACCCGTTTGCGATCCCTGCGGATTTGCGCAAGCAAGTGGTGAAGCCGGTCTCGCGCAAGGTCAAAGCCGCGGCACCGGTCGCAAAAACCGCGCCCGCCAAGGCGAAAAAGGCGGCGCCCAACGCGGCCAACAAGTCCAAGGCGGTGGCAGCGCCGAAATCCACACCTGCCAAGCGCAAGCCGGTGAGCCGGGTTACGGTCGCGCCGGTCCCTGCAAAAGAACCCGCCGCGCCGGTGAAGAAGGCAAGCAAGCCCGCCCGCCCCGCAACGCCGAAGGCGCCCGCAGCGAAACCGCGTCACGCGAAAGCCGGCGACGTCGCAGCACCCGCGTTCAAATCCCGTGTTGCGCGACCCGCTGCGGAACCCAAATCACCCGCGAAAGAGGCGCCCACCACTGCCCCGGTTGCCAAGGTGACCGCGCCCCAAGCCAAGGCCGAGGCGCCCAAGCCCGCTGTTGCCAAGAACGCTGAGACAAGTGCCAAGCCGACCGTGAACAAGGCACACCGCGCGCCTTCGGCCCCGCCCGCGATGCCCAAGCGCGACAAAACACCCGGCAAGGGCTAGACCAGCCGGACGGTTGGAGGGGCGCATGCGTGTGCGCCCCCGCCGCTCAATCCCGCTTGACACCCAGAGCGCGCAGGGCCAACTCTGCGGCTCATGATTGATCTGCGTCCCGTTGGTTACGTGATCGGCTTGATGGTCACGGCGCTTGGTCTGGCCATGTTCCTGCCGATGATGGTGGATATCGCCGAAGGCCTCGGCCATTGGCCGGTATTCGCGGAGAGCGGTATTCTGACGGTCCTTGTTGGCGGCCTGGTGGCGCTGGCGTGCCGCAACGGGGTGCGCGAGGGGTTGACGATCCAGCAGACCTTCCTTCTGACAACCGGCGTCTGGGTGGCCCTGCCGATCTTCGGCGCGCTGCCTTTTGTTCTGGGCGCGACCGAAGCCCGGCTTGTCGATGCGGTGTTCGAGGCCATGTCTGGCCTGACCACGACCGGTTCCACCGTCTTTTCCGGCCTCGACAGCATGCCCAAGGGGCTGCTTCTGTGGCGCGGCGTCATGCAATGGCTGGGTGGGATCGGTATCATCGTTGTGGCGATGGTTTTCCTGCCGGAACTGCGCGTCGGCGGTATGCAGATCTTCCGCAGCGAAGGCTTTGATACCTTTGGTAAAATCCTCCCCCGGGCGACGGAGATTTCGTCGCGTATATCGGTGATCTACCTCAGCCTGACACTGATCTGCATCCTGTGTTACCTGCTCACCGGCATGGATGCGTTCGACGCCACGGTGCATGCGATGACGACCGTGGCGACGGGCGGTTTTGCCAATTACGACGCCTCCTTCGGCGCCTTCGGATCCGCCACCGAATATGTGGCTGTTGGCTTCATGATGGTCGCGGCCTTGCCCTTCGTCCGCTTTGTGCAGATTACCGCGGGGACGGCGCAGCCCCTGCTGACCGACCCGCAGGTGCGTGGTTTTTTTGTGACGACCATTGTCCTTGTAGGCGTCCTGACGACTTGGCAATTCCTGCAGCAGGAAACGCTGAGCGAGCCGATCTTTCGCAAGGTCTTGTTCAACACCGTCTCGATCCTGACCGGGACGGGGTACGCGAGTGCGGATTACATGCTTTGGGGCGCCTTTCCGGTGGCGCTGTTGTTCTTTATCGGGTTGATCGGTGGCTGTGCGGGTTCGACCTCCTGTTCGATCAAGGTATTCCGCTACCAGCTCCTCTTCGCCTCCATCGGGGCGCAGTTGCGTCGCATCCGGTCGCCAAATGGCATCTTCACACCGCGCTATCAAGGCCGCACCATCAGCGATGATGTCCTGAACTCGGTGATGTCTTTCTTTGTTTTCTTTGTCGTCACCCTGGGCGTGGTCGCCGTGGTCCTGGGCCTGACCGGGCTCGATTTTACCACGTCGATTTCCGGCGCGGCCGCGGCGCTTGCCAATATCGGGCCGGGGCTTGGCGATACGATCGGCCCTTCGGGAAATTTCGCCTCACTCAACGATACGGCAAAATGGGTCCTGGCCGCCGCGATGCTGATCGGGCGACTGGAATTGCTGGCGGTTTATGCCATTTTTACCGTGGCATTCTGGCGCGCCTGATAACTGGTTTGGAGGCGCCGGACCTCAGTCTCAGCCTATCAAATTGCAATGCGTAACAGGCGTGGGGAAAGCACCGCCATGTCATGCGTTAGACGGTGTCGCCGGCGGTGATAGGTCACCCTGACGGCTTAACACCTTTGAACCCGCTCTGAATGTGGGAGATGGCGCCGAACGCTTGAAGTTCCTTCACGCCCGGTCGGGATCAGGCGCAATGCGCCAGGACGTTTTCCCGCGTCAGGCAGGTCCGCGCCAACACCTGAAGCGAAGCGTCCGATTGCGTCCGCAATTCCGGGAACACGTCCTGGATCGCCGTATGCTGCTCATGCAGCAGGGCATCGGCCGCCTTGCGGTTCAGATGAAAACTCTCTGACCAGAGATTGTCGGACAGGATGACCTCATGCTGATCGAAAAGCACGTGAACATAGGTCAGGTGATGCGGCACGACGCACATGACACCGGGTTGGCCTACCAAAGCACCGGCTTCGATCAGAACTTCGGTTTCGCCGGTCATCGAGATGTGCATGCGGTCGGTGGTCAGCACCCGATGGCGTGGCGAGACGATCATGTCACGTTCAGGACGCCCGGGACCGAGCGCATCCGCGCGGATGAGAACGGGCAGGGAATTCGGCGTGGTCGGGAAACGGGCGCAGGAGACCTGCCTTTTCCCGATCCAGCGAATGGGTTGATAGCCGTGGTCGCGGGTCAGGATGCGGTCGCCGACCGAAAGCTTTTCAACGGGTAGAAGACCTGCCTGGGTGGCGATGCCTGTTCCCGGGGTGAAACATGTGATGGCGCGAATGTCTTCTTCGCTGCACATGTCGTCTTGCTGCCGCAGGTGGTTCAGGCCACGAATTTGACCGGGCCTGTGGTCCTGTAGCGAGCATATCGTGCTCATCTCTTGCATTACCTGCATCTACTTGTCCTGTTACTCAGTTAACTCAAAACACATACATGTACAGATGCGCCATCAGCCGATAGGTACCTGTACGTCACATTTGGTAATATCCGGTTGATTTGTGGCCGCAGTTTGCGTTTTTGGGGGTCAGGTTTTGACAATTTGGATAAATTTCAACCTATAGTCGCCGCTGGCGGGCGTTGAGCTAACTCAAAACGGTATTGGACCGGCACAAGGGGCAGTTTGGACATGGATTTTGGAATTCGGCCTGAAATCAAGGACCTGCTGTCGAAGGTGACCGCGATGGTCCGTGATGAGATCATGCCGATGGAGGCCGAATACCATGCGGAGATCGGCAAGGGGGATCGCTGGCAATTCACCCCCCGGCAGGCGGAAATCCTTGAGGGGTTGAAAGCCCGGGCGCGGGAGGCGGGGCTGTGGAATTTCTGGCTGACCGACAGTACGCGGGGCATTGGCCTCACCACGGTCGAATATGCCTATTTCGCCGAGGAAATGGGCCGCACGCCGATGGGGGCGGAGGTGTTCAACTGCAACGCGCCCGATACCGGCAATATGGAGGTTTTCGAACGCTACGGCACCGGGGAGATGAAAAGCCGTTGGCTTGAACCGCTCCTCAAGGGCGAGATCCGAAGCGCCTATCTCATGACCGAACCCGGTGTGGCCAGTTCGGACGCCACGAATATCGCCATGTCCTGTGTCCGGGATGGCGACCACTACGTGCTCAACGGTGAGAAATGGTGGGCCACCGGGGCGGGGGACCCACGCTGCGCGGTCTATATCGTCATGGTGCGCACCGGTGGAGATGAGGCGCCGAAACATCAGCGCCATTCGATGATTATCGTACCGGCGGACAGCGCGGGGATTGAAAAGCTCCGCCCGATGCAGGTTTATGGCGCGGATGATGCGCCCCACGGGCATATGCATTTTCGGTTCACCGATGTGCGGGTGCCTGTGGAAAACATGTTGCTGGGCGAGGGCCGCGGGTTCGAAATCGCGCAGGGCCGGTTAGGGCCGGGCCGCATTCACCATTGCATGCGTGCGATCGGGCAGGCCGAAACCGCGCTTGAATTGATGTGCCGCCGGTCGCTGGAGCGCGAAGCCTTCGGCAAGAAGATCGCCCAGCTTGGCGCCAATTTCGACATCATCGCCGAGGCGCGGATGGATATAGAACAGGCGCGGCTTTTGTGCCTCAAGGCGGCCTGGATGATGGATCAGGGCGATGCCAAGGCCGCAGCGCCCTGGATCAGTCAGATCAAGGTCGTGGCCCCGCGCGTGGCGCTTCGGATCATCGACGAGGCCATCCAGATGTTCGGCGCGCAGGGGATCAGCCAGGATGTGCCGCTGGCGGCGATGTGGACCCATGTGCGCACGCTCAGGCTGGCCGATGGGCCGGATGCGGTGCATCGGCGGCAGGTGGCCCGCGCGGAGTTGCGTGGATACTCGAACGAGAGACTCTGACCCCGCGACATCAGCCCGGCCGCCCCTATGCCAAAGTCATAAACAAATAGTTGATACACCAAAACGGTGCGGCCCCCCTTGCAGCCCTATGGGCGCAACACTAAGACTCCCTTAGGACATGGTTAGTACATGCTCGTTTAAGATCGAAGAAGACAGCAGCAGGCAGGCGGATATGAAAGACCCATTTGAGACGTATATGAACACATTGGTGCCGATGGTGGTCGAACAGACCAGCCGCGGTGAACGGGCGTATGACATCTTCTCGCGCTTGTTGAAGGAACGGATCATTTTCCTGTCGGGCCCGGTCCATGACGGCATGTCGAGCCTGATCGTGGCGCAGCTTCTGCACCTCGAAGCGGAAAACCCGTCCAAGGAAATCTCCATGTATATCAACAGCCCAGGCGGCGTCGTGACCTCGGGCCTGTCGATCTATGACACGATGCAATACATCAAACCCAAGGTCAGCACGCTTGTGATCGGGCAGGCGGCCAGCATGGGCTCGCTTCTGCTGACGGCCGGGGAAAAGGGCATGCGGTTTTCGCTCCCCAACAGCCGCGTGATGGTGCACCAGCCTTCGGGCGGGTACCAGGGCCAGGCGACGGATATCATGATTCACGCCGAAGAGACGCTGAAGCTGAAAAAGCGCCTCAACGAGATCTACGTGAAACATACCGGTCAGACGCTGAAAAAGGTCGAAGAGGCGTTGGAGCGTGATAATTTCATGTCGCCCGAAGATGCGAAAGCCTGGGGCCTGATCGACGAGATCGTCGAGAACCGCGCCAAGGGCGGAGATGACGAATAACGGATCGGTGATCCGGCCCGGCGCCGGGTTTCGACATTTTGAGATTGTGGACCACCCGTCGCTGTCCTAAGCTGAGGGCGACTGGTGGATAAACCGGCCCGATTATCAGGCCAAATTCTGCGGCTCGGGCCTCGAAAGGTACGTTATGGCGAATAGTTCCGGCGGTGACAGCAAGAACACCCTCTATTGCAGCTTCTGCGGCAAGAGCCAGCATGAGGTGCGCAAGCTGATTGCGGGGCCGACGGTTTTCATCTGCGATGAATGTGTCGAGCTTTGCATGGATATCATCCGCGAAGAGACCAAGAGCGCCGGGTTGAAATCAAGCGAAGGCGTGCCGACCCCGCGCGAGATCTGCGAAGTGCTGGACGATTACGTGATCGGCCAGTCGATGGCCAAACGGGTGTTGAGCGTCGCGGTGCACAACCACTACAAACGCCTCAACCATTCCGGCAAGGCGGGCGAGGTCGAACTGCAGAAATCCAACATCCTGCTGATCGGTCCCACCGGCTGCGGCAAGACGCTGCTGGCGCAGACGCTGGCGCGTATCCTGGATGTGCCCTTTACGATGGCTGATGCCACGACCCTGACCGAGGCGGGGTATGTGGGCGAGGACGTGGAGAACATCATCCTCAAGCTCTTGCAGGCCAGTGAATACAATGTCGAACGCGCGCAGCGCGGCATCGTCTATATCGACGAGGTCGACAAGATTACCCGCAAGTCGGAAAACCCGTCGATCACGCGGGATGTGTCGGGCGAAGGGGTGCAGCAGGCGCTGCTCAAGCTGATGGAAGGCACCGTGGCTGCCGTGCCGCCGCAGGGCGGGCGCAAGCATCCGCAGCAGGAGTTCCTGCAGGTGGACACGACCAATATCCTCTTCATCTGTGGCGGGGCCTTTGCCGGTCTCGACAAGATCATCGCGCAGCGTGGCAAGGGCAGCGCCATGGGCTTTGGCGCCGATGTCCGGGACGAAGACGACCGTGGCGTGGGCGAAGTGTTCAAGGATCTGGAGCCGGAAGATTTGCTGAAATTCGGCCTGATCCCGGAATTTGTCGGGCGTCTGCCGGTCATTGCGACGCTGGAAGATCTCGACGAAGACGCACTGGTCACCATCCTGACGCAACCCAAGAACGCCCTGGTCAAGCAGTATCAGCGCCTCTTTGAGCTGGAAGATGCGCAGCTGAGCTTTACCGACGACGCGCTGAGCGCCATTGCCAAACGCGCGATCCTGCGCAAGACCGGCGCACGGGGCCTGCGCTCGATCCTCGAAGATATCTTGCTCGATACGATGTTCGACCTGCCGGGCATGGAAAACGTGAACGAGGTCGTCGTCAACGAAGAGGCGGTCAATGCGGATGCCAACCCGCTGATGATCTACTCCGAAGCGACCAAGGAAGAAGCCAGCGCCGGATAAACCGCGCCGGAGCAAGAAAATTCAGGATGCCCGCGGATTTCGCGGGCATTTTTTGTGTCATAACCGGGGGGGTATGCAGAACGGGTTATGCTTCGTAATGAGGTGCCGCCGCAGCATCGTTTGGCCCGGATTTTGTGACCCAGCCTTTGAAGATGGCCCGGACCATCTGCCGTATAATCCGAAACTAGAGCTATATGCTCTACGTAATTGATATTGCTATTATTTTTGCTGAAATCTGTGTCAACGATTGACCGGTTGGGCCCTCGGCATGCGGTCCCCAAGGTCGAAAGGCGACGTGTCACGCCGGCGCCGATCAAGAAGCCGCTGAAGATCGCTCTTGGGCGGTTCTTTCTCGGCGCGCACGATTTCCCTGAATGACGTTATGAACCGCCCGAAAAATGTTTCATTGCTTGCCGGGGTCGCAACGCTCTCGGTCTTTGCGCGCCAGCCCAGATGTGCCTGCTTTGCTTCCGATTGCAGCACGCCGTTTATCCCGGCGGTCAACAGCATCAACCCCGCCGCCATGAAAAGCGATATGGTAATTCGGATGATCATGCGGCCCTATCCAGGTTGTTCAACGAAACGACTAACACGCAATTGAGGCAGAATTTGGCGCGGTCGGAGAACAGCCGAATTGCCACGCTGGCACTGGACCTTTCGGCATATATGGGCCATATCGGAAGGAACGATAGGCGGAGGACCCGATGGGCATTCTGAAAACGCTTTTACGTGCTTTCACCTGGTGGGATGGGCAAACCCTGAACACACAACTCTATACCTGGCGCAAGGGCGTCAAGGTTGGCGAGGACGCGCAGGGCAATCGCTTCTACCGGACGCAGGATGACAAGCGGCGTTGGGTGATCTTCAACGGCGAATGCGAGGCGAGCCGGGTGAGCCCCGATTGGCATGGCTGGTTGCATCACACCTACAAAGAGCCGCCCTCGGATAATCCACTGCCCCATAAAGCATGGGAAAAAGAGCACGAAGAGAACCTGACCGGTACGGCGCTGGCCTATGCCCCGGCGGGGTCGATTCGCAAAGGCAAACCGGCGGAACGCCGGGATTACGAGGCGTGGAGCCCGGAGTAGGCAGGCAATGTCTGAAAACACCACCGAAGTGATCGTGGGCGGGGCCGTTTTGGCGATCGCCATCGGTTTCCTGGTCTATGCGGGGCAGGCAACGGGCCTGTCGGGCGCCAGTTCCGAATACGAGATGAGCGCCAGTTTCCGCAGCGCCGACGGCATCAACGTGGGCACGGATGTGCGGATGGCGGGCGTCAAGATCGGTCGCGTCACCGATATCAAACTTGATCCGGAAACCTTCCGCGCGGCGACGGTCTTCAGCGTGCAGAACGGGATCGAAATCCCCGATGACAGCGCAGTTGCGATCTCGTCGGAGGGGCTTTTGGGCGGCAATTACGTCGAACTTCTTCCGGGCGGCTCTCCGTTCTTCCTGGAACCGGGGACCGAAATCGAATTCACGCAAGGCTCGGTCAGTCTGATTTCCCTGCTGATGAAATTCGTCGCAGGCGATGGTGACGAGGCGGCCGCGGAATGAGGGCATGGTGCCTGTCGGCCGCGGCGGTCCTCTTGATGGCCAGCCAAGGTTTCGCGCAAGAAAATGTCAGAGCCGGGTCGGGCGCAGTCCTGCGCGGGCTCGACAAGGTGGATGGCGACGTGGTGGACATGTCGCTGGCCAATGGCGAAGCCGCCGAGCTGGGCCGTTTGTCCGTTGAACTCCGCGAATGCCGCTATCCGCCCGGCGCGATCTCGGACGCCTATGCCTATCTGACCGTGCGCGATGCCGAGAGCCAGAACGCGATTTTCGAGGGCTGGATGCTGGCCTCATCCCCGGCGCTCAATGCGCTGGAACATCCGCGCTATGACGTCTGGGTATTGCGCTGCAAGACCGAGTGAGGCGCGCGGCAAAGCGGCTTTGACAGGATATCGGCGGTCTGCCTGAGCGCCTCTTCCAGCAATCCATGATAGGCCGCACGCGAGATTTCCTGCGCCCCCAGTGTTTCCAGATGGCTGGTGATGAATTGCGTGTCGAAGAGGGTGAACCCGCAGATCCTCAGATGCGCAACAAGATGCGCCAGCGCAATTTTCGACGCATCGGAACGGCGTGAAAACATGCTTTCGCCAAAGAACGCGCCCCCTATGGCCACACCATATACCCCGCCCGTCAA
This sequence comes from Roseovarius sp. MMSF_3359, assembly GCF_030733385.1. Taxonomy (GTDB): domain Bacteria; phylum Pseudomonadota; class Alphaproteobacteria; order Rhodobacterales; family Rhodobacteraceae; genus Roseovarius. Next base: position 53,677 of record NZ_JASHJC010000020.1, read on the forward strand.
TTGCCCATCGTGCCGGATTTCGATGGAATGCGCGTGGCCCATTTTATGCAGCTCCGCATAAAGCCCGCGGATTTCATCGTTGATCCAGGTTTCTTCACGGTCGGCGCAGGCATCAACGACTCCAAGGAAATCCGTATTCAGATCAACATCGTAGTCGGGTTTTCGTAGCTTCCGGAGCAGGGATCGAGACAGGTGAAACCCATCGAGCGGCAACACTCCCCGCCGGCGCGGATCGACCCAGAAAACCTCTGGGTCGTCACGGCTTTCTGCCATCGGGAAGACGCCCCGCGTATAGGCATGCAGCAGGATTTCCGGCGTCAGGATGAAATCCGGTTCGCTCATGACCCGCTCAGCGCCGGATCAGCCCTGAAGGTTGGTTTCCAGCCATTTTTCCAGCCAGTGAATGTTGTATTCGCCGCTGTGGATGTCGGGCTCCTGCAACAGGGCATGAAAGAGCGGCACGGTCGTGTCCACACCATCCACGATCAACTCACCCAAGGCACGGTTCAACCGATTGAGCGCGCTTTCGCGGTCCCGGCCATGCACGATCAGCTTGCCGATCAGGCTGTCGTAATAGGGCGGGATCGAATAGCCGTCATAAAGCGCGGAATCCATCCGCACACCCAGACCACCAGGCGCGTGGAAATGTGTGATCTTGCCCGGACGCGGGGCGAATTCCGGCAGTTTTTCGGCGTTGATCCGAACCTCGATGGCGTGGCCATTGATCTGCAAATCGTCCTGCGTGAAGGACATCGGCAGGCCTTCGGCCACGCGGATTTGCTCGCGGACGAGATCGACGCCGAAGATCGCCTCGGTCACCGGGTGTTCCACCTGCAGACGGGTGTTCATTTCGATGAAATAGAACTCGCCCTTTTCATAGAGGAACTCGATCGTGCCCGCACCCGCATAGTTGATCCGCGCCACCGCATCGGCGCAGACCTTGCCGATCTCGGCGCGTTCTTTTTCCGAGATGCAGGGGCCGGGGGCCTCTTCGAACACCTTCTGGTGGCGGCGCTGCAGCGAGCAGTCCCGTTCGCCCAGATGCACGGCCTTGCCCTTGCCATCGCCAAAGACCTGGATTTCGATATGCCGCGGCGTGGTCAGGTATTTCTCGATATAGACCTCGTCATTGCCAAACGCGGCCTTGCCTTCGGACCGCGCGGTCATGAAGGCATGTTCCATCTCGGCTTCGCTATTGGCGACTTTCATGCCCCGCCCGCCGCCACCGGCGGTTGCCTTGATGATGACGGGATAGCCCATCTCCTTGCCGAGCTTCTTGGCCTCGGCCAAGGTCGGTACGCCACCGTCCGAGCCGGGAACACAAGGCACGCCAAGCTCTTTCATCGTGTCCTTCGCGGTGATCTTGTCGCCCATGATGCGGATATGCTCCGCCGTGGGGCCGATGAAGGTCAGGTCGTGATCTTCGACGATCTGCACGAAGTTCGCGTTCTCGCTCAGGAAACCATAGCCGGGATGGATGGCCTGCGCGCCGGTCACTTCGCAGGCGGCGATGATCGACGGGATGGAGAGGTAGCTCTCGGAACCCGCAGGCGGGCCGATGCAGACGCTTTCGTCGGCCATGCGCACATGCATCGCGTCACTGTCGGCGGTTGAATGCACGGCAACGGAGGCGATGCCCATTTCGCGGGCGGCGCGGATGACGCGAAGGGCGATTTCACCCCGGTTGGCGACTAGGATCTTGTCGAACATGTCCGGATCCTTATTCGATGATCATCAGCGGTGATCCGTATTCGACCGTCGCACCATCATCCACAAGGATGCGCTTGACGGTGCCGCCGCGCGTGGCGGGGATGTGGTTCATGGTCTTCATCGCCTCGATGATAAGAAGCGTGTCACCTTCGCTGACCTGCTGGCCGACGCTGACAAAGGCCGGGGCACCGGGTTCCGCCTGCATGTAGACCGTACCGACCATGGGTGAGCTGACCGCGCCGGGATGATCGGCGGGATCTTCGACCGGATCGGCGGCTTTGCTTTCCGCCGAAGCCGCAGGCGCAGCGGCAGCAGTCGGTGCCGGGGCGGCGGCGGGG
>NZ_JASHJC010000021.1 GCF_030733385.1 Roseovarius sp. MMSF_3359
GCCCGGCGGTGCCGCCGGGCGGAACGGCTCGTTGAACCGGTTCGATTTTCGAAACGACGCTTTAACGACGGCGCAGCGCCAGAAGGCCAAGCGCGCTCAGCATGAGCAATCCACCCGCCGGGAGCGGCACCGTCGAAATACCGGTCGGCCCGTCATAGAAGGCCACGGGGCGCGGCTTGTCGAAAATGCCCGGAAACGCGACACCAGACGCAAACACAACCGTTTCGCCATCGTCCAGGAAATCCATGTCGCCGTTCAGATCCTTGAGCAGGTAAACGCCCGATGTTTCCGGCGTCAGCCCATTCGACACTAGCGCCAGGGTGCCGGAGCCGTCGGAATTCAGATCAAAGCCGAAGTCAAATCCGAACCCGTCCGGCAGCGCCCCTGCATTCCAGACTTGGGTGACGGTGTCGGCATCCGTGATCTTGCCATCACCATCCGTGTCGATCAGGCCGAAAAGCGAGGCCGGGTTGGTGAAATCGAGGAACTCCAGCGTATAGACCGTGCCATCGAGCGCGGTCATGCCAAAATCGACCGGCGCTCCGAATGCGTTATTTTCATCAATGAAAACTGTCACCTCATCGGCCTCGACCGTACCTGAGCCATCCACATCCTCGGCCCGATAGATCACGTTGTCATCGGTGCCCACCAGATCGGAAATATAGGCCACGTCACCATCGAAGGAGATTTCAAATGGCGAGGATTTGCCATTCAACGCCTTGAGATCGAGCCAGGGTGTCGCCTCGCCCGCGTCATTCGCATCCCCGTCATTGTTGAGGTCGACGGTGCGGAAAATGAAATCGCCGCTCTGGTCCGAGAGCACATCCGCCTCGGTCACGTAAACCGCGCCGTCCGACCCGATCGCCATCCCGTTGGGCGTGTGGAGCTTGTAGCCCCCGGCGTTTGCGGATGAGAACCAGACGCGGGATTCGCCCAGATCATTGGCATCACCATTCCCGTCCAGGTCTTCCAGCCGGTAGACCGTGTCGGTATCGCCTTCGCCCGCGTAGTAGACGCCGTTTTTACCTTCAAGCGTGAAGACGTTGAGGCCCGTCAGGCCAAGCGCCGAGCCGTCGAAGAAAAGCGCGCCCTCGCGGTCGGTGGTGGTACCGTAACCATCGGTATCGGAAAACCGGTAGACACCTTCATTGGAAAGGTCCGCCATCAGGATCGAGAGTGTTTTGGCCTGTCCAACCGCAGGCACCGCAAGGAAGGGCAGCAATGTGATATAGGATAGTTTGGTCATGTCGCCTCCGAATAACCAGTGGAAAGGGCTGGCTGGCATCCGTTAGGTCGGCGAGCTGTCGGTTCGTGCTGAACCTGAGCCCCGTAATAGTCCCACGGGGGGCGGTGTCAACCAGATCCAGCCGCCTATTTCACGCAGGCCGCCTACCCGCCAAATCCGACATATCCGCGCCGTATTTGGGCTTGCCCCTGCCAGTCCCGCGGGGCAGCGTGGTCAGAACCTGATCGGAGCCCGCCATGCGCCTGCAAGACCTCGACATCATCATCACCGCGCCTCCTTCCCCCGGATGGGGAGGGCGCTACTGGATCTTGGTCAAGCTCACGACCGACAATGGCACCACCGGCTGGGGGGAGTGTTATGCCTCCTCCATCGGGCCTGAGGCGATGAAGCCCGTCATCCGCGACGTGTTCGACCGGCATATGTTGGGCGAAAACCCCGAAAACATTGAGCTGATGTTCCGCCGCGCCTATTCCTCGGGTTTCACGCAGCGCCCGGATCTGACAGTAATGGGCGCGTTTTCCGGGCTTGAAATCGCCTGCTGGGACATTCTCGGCAAGGCCCGGGAACGGCCCGTCTGGGCGATGCTGGGCGGGCGTATGAACGATCGCATCCGCGCCTATACCTACCTGTACCCGCTGCCCCATCACGATCTGAACGCCTTCTGGACCTCGCCCGAAATGGCGGCAGAAACGGCGGCGGCGATGGTCGATCTGGGGTATACCGCCGTCAAGTTCGACCCCGCCGGGCCGTATACACTGCGCGGCGGGCATATGCCTGCGATGACGGATATCGACCTGTCGGTCGCCTTTTGCCGTGCCATTCGGGAAGCTGTCGGCACCAAGGCCGATCTACTCTTTGGCACCCACGGGCAGTTCACCACGGCCGGCGCCATTCGTCTGGGCAAAGCCCTTGAGCCCTACGGGCCCCTCTGGTTCGAAGAGCCGATCCCGCCGGACAATGTGGCGGAGATGGCCAAGGTCGCGCAGGCGGTCGCGATCCCAGTAGCAACGGGCGAGCGTCTGACGACCAAGGCCGAATTTGCCCCGGTTCTGCGCGCGGGGGCGGCAACGATCCTGCAACCGGCATTGGGCCGCGCGGGCGGTATCTGGGAGATGAAGAAGGTCGCCGCCATGGCCGAGGTCTATAACGCGCAGATGGCCCCGCATCTCTATGCCGGGCCGGTGGAATGGGCGGCCAATATCCATCTCGGTGCGTCGATCCCGAACCTGCTGATGGCCGAAACCATCGACACGCCCTTCCACGCGGCGCTCATCAAGAACACGATCAGCGTCGAAGAGGGGTTCATCGTGCCACCCGAAGCCCCCGGACTTGGCATCGAGGTCGATGAGGACCTGGCCCGCGCGCATCCTTATACCGGTAAGGGACTGCATCTTGAGATGCAGGAGGCCCCTTGCGATTATGCCAATGGCAACGCCTTCACGGGTGGCGCACCGCCGGAGAAGAGCTAAGTCAGCTTCGGCGTTGGGCAGGCGTCGGTGGTGAGCCGCGTGATCGCCAGACCGCGGAATGGCGATCAGACGCTGGTTAAACGCGCTCTATCTTCGCCAGGTCTGAAGAACCTTTGAATGTTTACTGATCCTCTCCAAATCGCCAGCCCTTGCGGGCGGTCTGGCGATCGCACGGCGGCCTGCGGCCTTGATTCCGCGCCGGGTTACATTTCAAAAGCTACGGCAAGAGCCCCAACCAGACCCAGACCGTCAGGATCGACAGCGCCGTGCCGATGAGCACGCTCGACGCCGCCACACGCCGCGCGGCGCCGTACATATTGGCGAAGATATAGGTGTTGATCCCGGGCGCCATCGCCGCCGTCAGGACCGCCGCCCGCACCACGTCGACCGGCAGGGCAAAGGCCGCAACGAACCCGCGGGTGATGAGCGGATGGATGACAAGCGCAATCACGCAGACAAAGAGGATCACGCGCAGATCACCTTCGGGCCGATAGCGCACCAGCACGCCACCCAACCCGAAAAGCGCCGCCGGTAGCGCCGCGCGCACGAGGAGATCCAGCGCATCGTCGAACACGCCAGGGATTGGTAGACCGGACAGGTTCACCACAAACCCAAGCGCGATCCCGATGATGAGCGCGTTCGAAAACATCGCCTTGAGGACCTTACCGGCCAGCGCCACACCGGCGGTGCTCCGCGCCCGGGTGATCTCCATCGCGGTGATCCCGATGCCGTAGCAGAACGGCGAATGCAGCGCGATGATCGCGTAGTTGACGCTCAAAGCATCGGCCCCATAGGCCCGTTCGGTTAGCGGCAGACCCAGCAAAACCGTGTTGGAGAAGAGGCAGCAGAAGCCAATGGCCACTGCATCCTCCCACGACCGCCCGAAGAAATGCCGCGCGCCCAGAAGGCCCAGAAGGAACCCGGCCAGAGCGCCGGTATAGAAGCTGATGAGCAGCCGCCAGTCGAAACTCTGCCCCAGGTCCAGCCGGGCAATCGCGGTGAAGAGCAGGCAGGGAATGGCGAATTTCTGGGTGAAGTTCATCAACCCGTCGACACCGGCGTCGGAAAACCACCCGCGCCACACCGCCAGATATCCAAATCCGGTGACGACAAAAACCGGCAGGATGACCTCCAAGAGCGCCTGCATCGGGCCGCTCAGTCCGGGTAGGTGATCACCATGCCGTCATAAGCGGCGGTGATCCAATCGGGGGTCTCGTCAATGACCGCCTGGTAGTCGAGGTCGATATGCATATTGGTCAACACGCCCTGCCTGGGCCGCGCCCGGTGCATCCATTCGACCGATTGCTTGAAATGCGAATGGGTCGGGTGCGGTGTGCGGCGCAGGGAATCGAGCACCCAGCAATCGAGACCTTCCAAGACCGGCCAGACATCCTCGGGGATCTCCGCCACATCGGGAAGATAGGCAAGCCCACCAACCTTGAAGCCAAGCGCGTCGATGGACCCATGACCCACCTTAAACGGCGTCAGCGTGATTGCCCCGCCGGCCCCGTCGATCACCACATCGCCATCAATCGTGTGCATGTCGAGGATCGGCGGATAGGGCGAGCCTTCGGGTTGCACAAAGGCGTAGCCAAAGCGCGAAAAAAGCGCGTCCTGTGTTGCACCATCGGCCCAGACCGGCAAGCGGCGTTTCATGTTGAAGACGATCATCCGCAGATCATCAAGACCGTGCACATGGTCCGCATGGGCGTGGGTGTAGACCACGCCGTCCAGCTCACCGACACCCGCATCCAGAAGCTGCGTGCGCAGGTCGGGCGAGGTGTCGATCAACACGCGGGTTATGCCACCCTCCGTCACACGCTCGACCAGCATCGAACACCGGCGGCGATAGTTGCGAGGGTTCGACGGGTCGCAATCGCCCCAGTGTCCGCCCAGGCGCGGCACGCCGCCGGACGAACCGCTGCCCAGGATGGTAAAGCGCAATTCGGCCATTAGGCGGCATCCTCATAGGCGGCCGCCTTCCAGAACAACCGGTCGAAATTGTCCTGCGTTTGGGCGGCAAAATCGGCCCATTCCATACCGAAGACCTCCGCGCCCTTCTGGGCCGTGTGCAGGGTATAGGCCGGCTCGTTGCGTTTGCCGCGATAGGGCGGCGGCGCGAGGTAGGGCGCGTCTGTTTCCACCAGGATGCGATCCACCGGCGCAGCGGCGAAAATATCGCGCAACTCCTGGCTCTTCGGAAAGGCCGCGATGCCCGACATGGAGAGGTAAAACCCCAGGTCCAGCGCGGCCCGCGCCAGTTCGGCGCCGGACGAAAAACAGTGCATCACGCAAGTGTAAGCGCCGTTGCGGTACTCTTCGGTCAGGATGCGCGCCATGTCGTCATCCGCAGCGCGGGCATGGATGATGAGTGGCAGGCCGGTCTGACGCGCCGCCTCAATATGGAGGCGCAGTGATTTCTTTTGGATATCAGCACTTTCCGAGGTGTAATGATAATCGAGGCCCGTCTCGCCAATGCCCACGAGTTTCGGATGCCGAGCCAGGGCCACTAGTTCTTCGACCGTGGCCAGCGGCTCTTCGGCGGCGCTCATCGGGTGGGTGCCGGCGGCGTAGAAGACCGGCGTGTATTGCTCGGCAATCGCGCGCACCTGCGGCTCCAATCTGAGCCGGGTGCAAATGGTCACCATGCGGGTCACCCCCGCCGCAACCGCGCGGTCGATCACGGCATCGCGTTCGGCGTCGAAATCCGGGAAATCCAGGTGGCAATGGCTGTCGGTGATCTGGATCTGGTTGGTCATCGTCTGGCCCTTGGCGGGGCTAGCCCGCGGCGGTTTGCTGTATCCTGAACACCGTATCTAGGACGAGCGCGGCAGGGTCAAGGTTGACCGCCCGCCCATGACGCGCCCGCGCGCCGATCTCGGCGGCACATTCCGCCCAGGCGCGGCCCAGATGCGGCGTCGAAGACAGGCGCGCGAACACCTCCGCTTCACCCGGTGCAGCCTCGGCCTCCGGCGGGGCGCCAACAGCCCCGGTGCGGGCCAGCCGCGCCAGCAGGAGGTCCGTCAAACCAAAAAGCAGATCGAGCCGGTCTTCGCCGCCACGGGCCGCCGCCACCTCCGCTAGTTTCAAGGCACGGGCGCGGTCAAGCTGCGGCAGGGTGCCGATGATCGCGACCAGCTCGGCATAGAGCGTCAAGCCGCCCAGCTTGATGAGCCGCACCGCCTCGCCCACGGACCCGCCCGAAAGCTCCGCCAATGCCGCGGCATCCTCTGGCGCGTCGATATCGGCCTGCGCGAGGGCGGCGGCCATATCCGATGCAGCCAGCGGCGACAGGCGCAATTCACGACACCGCGACCGGATCGTCGGCAAGAGGCGCGAGGGTTGATGGCTTATGAGCAGGAGGATCGTGCGCGCGGGCGGTTCTTCGAGCATCTTCAGAAGCGCATTCGCGGCCTGTACGTTCATCTCGTCGGCGCAATCAAGGATCACGACGCGACGCCCGCCATCGGTGGCACTCAGTTGCAAGAACTGGTTCAGGCGCCGCACGTCATCGGCCACGATCATGTCACGCATCCGCCCGGTTTTCTCGTTCGGCGTCCGGGTGATGTGAAACAGCCCCGGGTCGGATCCGGCCAGAAGACGCCGCGCCACCGGATGATCGGCAGCGATATCGAGCGTTTCCGGCGCGGGCGGGGCATCGCCGAAAAGCCCGCCCTCCTCAGCCTCCGGCGTGGCCAGTAAAAACCGCGCGATGCGCCAGGCCAGCGTTGCCTTGCCGACGCCACGCGGCCCGGTGATGAGCCAGCCATGGTGCATCCGTCCGGAATTGAAGGCCTCTAGAAACGCGGCTTCTGCCCCGTCCTGCCCGATCAGCCGGGGCGTCTCGCGCGGGTGCGGCGCCCCCTCGACACGATCCGGCTCCGGCGGTGTGTCCTCCGCCGCCATCAGAGGCGTGCCTCAACCGCATTGCGCACATCGAGGGCGACATCGGCAACCTCGCGCGCACCATCTATCACAATGAAACGGTTGGAAAATTCCTCTGCCAACGCGAGGAACCCCTCGCGCATCCGACGCTGCATGTCAGTGCCGAAGGATTCGAACCTCTCTTCATCCCCACCTCGCGCCAGCGCCCGTTGCAGTCCCGTTTCCGGATCCATGTCGATCAGCACGGTCACATCCGGCTCCCTTCCGATCACCAGCCGGTGCAACTTGTCCACCAACCCGCGAAGATCGGCACGCCCGAGGCCCTGATACATGCGGGTACTGTCGGCAAACCGGTCGCAGATCACAACTTTCCCGGCTGCGACAGAGGGCGCGATCAGACGTTCCAGATGATCCCGCCGCGCTGCGTTGAAAAGCAGCAGTTCCGTTTCCGCCGACCAGCGATCCGCATCCCCCTCAAGGACTAGTTTGCGAATGTCTTCTGCGCCGGGACTACCGCCCGGCTCACGCGTCAGGATAACCTCATGGCCGGTGTCGCGCAGATGATCCGCCAGCAGACGCGCTTGTGTGGATTTGCCCGAGCCGTCGATCCCCTCAAAGGTGACAAACCTGCCCTGCCCGCTCAAAATCCGCCCTCGGACCCCTGCTGCAACCGTGTAAGCAACACGCCCGAAACCGTGCGGAGGCGCGCGACGAAACCACCCTTGGCCACGTCTTCTGCCGCGACCAGTGGGATCCGCGTTTCGGGCAGACCTTCGGCGGCAAAAACCAGTTCAGCCAACTCGTCGCCTTGCGTGATCGGGGCGCGCAAAGGTCCGGTATAGACGATCTCGGCCTTCAGGTCATCGCCGCCCAAGACGGGCATCAGGGTGATCACATCTTCGGCCACGGTCAGGCCGACACTGTTGGCGCTGCCCATCCAGACATCCGCGCGGGCCACCTGCTCGCCGGCTTTGACCACCGATTTCTCTACAAATTGGCGAAACGCCCAGTTGACGATGGCCGAGCTCTCTTCGGCGCGCTGCTTGATGCTGTCGAGACCCGAAACAACGAACACGATCCGCCGCTCGCCCTGTTTGGCAGAGCCGGTCAGGCCATATCCCGCCTTGACAGTATGCCCGGTCTTGAGGCCATCGGCACCGATGCCGAGCTTCAGCAATGGATTGCGGTTCTGGGTATTCTTGGGCGCGCGGCCGTCAAATTCGAACTCGGTCTCGGCAAACATTGGATAGAATTCGGGGAAATCCTCGATCAGGTGCTTGGCCAGCAGGGCCAGGTCCCGCGTGCTCATCAAATGACCCGGTGCAGGCCAACCATTTGAATTCATGAACGTCGAGTTGGTCATGCCCAACTGCTGCGCGCGCTGCGTCATGAAGCGGGCAAACCCGGCCTCGGTTCCATCCGGGCTGAGCGCCTCGGCGATGACCGCGCAGGCATCGTTGCCTGACAGCACGATAATGCCCCGCAATAGATCATCCACCCGCACCTTGTCAGTCGTGTCCAGGAACATGGTCGAGCCGCCATAGCTCATCGCATGGGTCGACACCGGCAATTCCTCATCCATCGAAAGACGCCCGTCCCGGATCGCCTCGAACGCCACGTAGAGCGTCATCAGTTTCGACATGGAGGCCGGCGGCAAGGGCGTGTCCGCGTTCTTGTCCATCAGGATGGTGCCGGTGGTGATGTCCATCACGAAGGCGGCCTTGGCCTTGGTGTCGAACGCATGGGACGGCAGCGCCAGCGCCAAAGTCGCAAGAGCCGGGGCGAGAATACGTAGAAGGCGGTTCATGGTACGAGCTTCTAGTTAGTTACGGGATAGGCGTCGTCAAATCCGATGCCCTTGATCTTTTTCAAAAGAACACTGCGTTCGGATTTATCCGCTGCGGGGCCGACAATCACGCGCCAGAAGGTTTTTCCCTGCGAGCTTTGTTCTTTCACAATCGGAACCATACCCGCCTGACGCATCGCTGTCGCGGTGTTGTTGGCATTTTGCTCAACGCTGAAAATCCCGATCTGGATAAATGGCTTTTCAAGCGACGATGACTGCGCCGCCGGGGCGGGAGCGGCGCGGGTCTGAGCCTCGGGTTCGACTGCAGCGGCTTCGGGTTCTGCAGACGCCGCGCCAGCGATTTCCGCTTCGTCAAGGGCCGATGCGGCGCCGGCAACCGGATCAAGCGTGCTGACCTCAACGTCGGCGGGCGCCTCGGGCTCCTCCACCGGAGCCGGTTGCGCCGCAGGATCGGGGGCCTTCTCGCGGCGAAGCGCGGTCACGTTCAACTCTGCCGGAGCACCGGCCAGCATACCGAGGGCCGCGGCGGCATCCGACGACACCTGCAGCGCCGGCCCGGGGTTCGAGCGTTCGCGGCGGAAAAGCGCGCCAATTACGAATTTCGAATTGTCATTGTTGCGGATGATGACACGCTCGGGCTCTTTCACATCCGGATGCGCCACCCAGACGCCGCCTAGCGATGGCCGCCCATCCCAAAGCCCCTTACCGGTGGTCTGAAACACCTGCGGCGCCTCGACATCGCGCTCGACCAGCTTGACAGACGACTTACCCGAAGCCTCGCTGGCCTCAGCGGGCTTCTTGTTCAGGTTGAGTTGCTTGAAAGGATTGAATTTTGCCCCCTCCTCGCACCCGGCCAGCATAATCAAGCTGACCCCTGCAAGCGCAATGTTGCGCCAGCTGGATGTGCGGCCTCTATTGCAAAAAATCATGCCTTGCCCCTTGCCTGTAATCGCGCCTTTTGACGCTGTTCCCCGGTTCGTGCCGGTCCATCTGCTCTTACGGCGCTTTGGTCCCCGCGCGACAAGGATAGCGAGTTGTCGCCTTCAAGAAAAGTCCGCAGGTGCATGCTCGGCAATTTTCCACAGAAAACAACGTCTTTCAGAATCAAAACATGTTGGGTAGGGAAGTGATGTCGGAGGAGTGGCAGAGTGGTCGAATGCACCGGTCTTGAAAACCGACGTAGGTGAAAGTCTACCGTGGGTTCGAATCCCACCTCCTCCGCCACGGTATTTTTGGACAGCGAAATGGCAGCAACTCTCGACACAGTGAGCCGGGCCCAGTTGTTTCGAAAACACCACGGGATCTGCCGAGGTTTCAATGCGCTCCTGCCAAATCCGCCATTCGGCCAGACCCCCGGTTTTTTCACGGCTTATTGGAGAAACATCAAGGCATCCGAGATGTTTCTTGGCACGCCAAACACGGCTGAGGCACCTGCGAGTAGCCTCTGCGCAATCAGGTTGGTCAAGGCTGACACTGATCCAGTCGAAACATCCCTATTCCTGACCGCTCCGTGGCTCTAACCGCACGACGCCATTTCGGTGGGGGAAAGCAGTGAGTTGCGCCTTCCATCCATAACCACGTTCGAATTCCACCCGACGGCGTCGAAAGCGGGCTTTCCCCGGCGCCATGCGTCGGCTAGGCTGCGCGCGGACGGGGTCAGGTTCAGGCCCGTATGAGTTCGGGGGCAGCATGGCCGGGGATCTTCCGGAATACTATTTCAGAGTGCGCGAAAACGGTGCCTTCGTGTTTCGCGTGGACACCGAGAACCGGCAACGCCGGATCGACATGGACCAGATCGCGGTGGTCAACATCCGCAAGGGCGAGATCAAGGCCCATGGCGAGCGGGAATTGAGCGCGCGCGATATGGAAGTAATCGAAGAGTGGATGGCCGAGCGGCTGGAACTGATCGAGTATCGCGATATCGACGACATCCACCGCGCTGTCGATTACCTCAACACAACGGCCCATTGGGTGCAGGGCAAAGCCACCGATGCACAGCTTGAAGAGGTGACAGATGCCCTGCTTCTGGCAATGCATGATCTGCGGACGGTGCTGGTCCGGAAAAAGGCGGATCGGCTGCTGTCCGAGGAAAAGTAGATCAACTGCGCCGCCTTTTCTCCGCACGCCACCCGACGTCACAGAACCAATCAACAGGAAATCCGCCAGATGACCGCAAACAACCGCATCGTTCTTTCCAGCGACCACGCCGCAATCGCGCTCAGACAGGCCATTGCGGCCCATATTGCCAGCCTTGGCTGGGAGGTTGTCGATATCGGGCCGACGACGCCCGAAAGCACCCATTACCCGAAACATGGGCAAGCGGCGGCAAGGCGCGTGGCCTCCGGCGATTGTCGTCTTGGCATCATCTGTTGCGGAACCGGCCAGGGGATCATGATGGCGGCCAACAAGGTTAAGGGGATCCGCTGCGGTGTCTGCGCCGACACGTTTTCGGCCCGCATGATCCGCCAGCACAACAATGCCAACATGCTGTCGATTGGCGCGCGGGTGACCGGCGAAGGATTGGCGCTTGAGATCGTGGAGGCTTTCCTTTCCGCCGAATTCGAAGGCGGCCGGCATGCGATGCGGGTCGACATGATCGAGGCGGTGGAAGAGAAACCGCAGGCGGAATCAGTTTAGATCTGCCCCCAGAGCTCTGATTTGCGAAGTTCCGACAAGCCCCTGCCCGGCAGCGGTTTCACCCCTGCGGCGCCGTTGGCACACGCACGGACCACCCCCAGAAGCGCACCATCATCAGGACCCCCGCCAGCGCCAGACCGATGGCGAGGCCCAGCCAGATGCCGACGCCGCCCATGCCCCATGTGAAGCCCAGAAGATAACTGGCAGGCACACCGATGAGCCAATAGCTGATCGCGGCGATGATCATCGGGATCTTGGTGTCCTGCAGCCCGCGCAGCAGCCCGAGGGCCATCACCTGCGCTGCATCGACAAGCTGGAAAAGCGCGGCGGCGGCAAGAAGGCCCACGCCGATGGCGATCACCGCGGCGCGCTCTGCCTCGCCCGGATGCATGAAGAGGCCGATGAGGAATTCCGGGAAGATCAGGAAGGCCAGAACGGTCATCAGCGCGGTAAAGATCGACATCGCGATCACCACTTTCGCGCCATCCCGCAAGCCGCGATTGTCGCCGCGTTCGTAAGCCTGCGCCGCGCGAACGGTGGCGGCATTGCTTAGCCCCATATGCACCATGAACACTGCCGACGTTACCTGTAGCGCCGCGCCATGGGCAGCCAGCGGCAAGGTCCCGAGCCAGCCCATCATCACCGAAGATGCCGCGAAAAGTCCGACCTCGCAAAGATTGGTCAGACCAATAGGCCAACCAACGCGAAACACCTGGGCCAACGCCTCCCAATCGGGCCGCCAAAGCCGTTGGAAAAGCGAAAATTCCGGCGTGACCCGCATGATGTAGATCACCAGCACGACAAGGGAGCCGGTGCTGACCGTGAGGGACGCGATCGCCGCGCCGCGGATACCCATTTCGGGGAAACCCCAATTGCCGAAGATCAACAGGTAGTTGACCGCGATGTTCAGAAGAACCGAGGCGACGGTGACCCAGAGCACGACCTGCGTCCGCTCAAGGGCCGCAAGGAATGACTTGAGCACCATCACCAGAAGCGCGGGCAGGATCGACCAGCCCACAAGCGTCAGGTATTCCGCCGCCAGGGCCGAGGTGTCGGCATCCTGTCCCAGCCAGAGAAAGAGCGCCTCGGACCATATGGCAAGTGGCAGGACGGCAAGGCCGAAAAGCGTTGATGCCCACAGCCCCATGCGGGTGACCCGCCGCACCTGCGTCTCATCGCCCATTTCATAGGCCGCGGCCACCATCGGCATGACCGCGAAGGCAAAGCCCGAACCGACGATGAACAGAACGAACCACAGCGTCCCGCCCAGAACTTCGGCCGCCAGCGCCTCGACCGAATACCACCCGAGCATAACCGCATCGCTGAGCGTCACGGCGAATTGCGCGAGGTGGCTGCCGATGAGCGGCAGACCAAGGGTCAGCACACGCTTGGCGTGGTGACGATATCCCTGTGGCTGTTGCATGTCCCCGCCCTACGCCTGCCGCTTGACAGAGGCAAGACAGTCCGCGCCTGCGCCGGCAAAACCCGGCCCAGAGGGCGGCATTCGGGCCACAGGGGGCGTCAGCGCGCCTTTCGCTGATCGGGGTGCAGTGCGGCCCCGAGGATATGCTTCGACTGGTGAACCACGTGCTGCGCCGTGCTGACGATCAGCGGATCGGGCGGTGTTGCTACTTCCAGATCCTTGCCCGGGTAATCCAGCGAGTCGAGGAAATGCAGCATGCAGTTCAGACGCGCACGTTTCTTGTCGAGGGATTTGACCACGGTCCAGGGCGCGTCGGCGGTGTCGGTATAAAAGAACATCGCCTCCTTGGCCTCGGTGTAGTCGTCCCATTTACCGAGGCTCAATTTGTCAATCGGGCTGAGCTTCCATTGCTTCAACGGGTCGGTCGCACGGCTATCGAAGCGGCGTTTCTGCTCATCCTGGGTCACCGAGAACCAGTATTTGTAAAGCCGGATGCCCGACCGCACCAACATCCGCTCCAATTCCGGTGTCTGGCGCATGAATTCAAGGTATTCGGTCGGCTCACAAAACCCCATCACCCGCTCGACGCCCGCACGGTTGTACCACGAGCGGTCATAGAAAACCATTTCGCCCTTGGTCGGCAAGTGATTGACATAGCGTTGGAAAAACCACTGGCCCCGCTCCTCGTCGGTGGGTTTGTTCAGCGCCACGACGCGCGCCTGCCTTGGGTTCAAATGCTCGGTAAATCGTTTGATCGTGCCACCCTTGCCCGCCGCATCGCGGCCTTCGAACAAGAGAACGAATTTCTGCCCGGTTTCCTGCGCCCAATGCTGCACCTTCAGCAACTCCGCCTGGATCTTGGCCTTTTGTGCCTCATAAGGACCGCGGCCCATCTTGGTGTCATAGGGATACCTGCCGTCCTCAAAAGCCTTGCGCAGGCTGTTGACATCCTTTTCCTCCGGCAAGACCGGCAACTCTTCGGCGTTGTTGCCAGCGGAATTGGTCTTGGGGGCCGGTTTCGCGGCAGGTTTCGGTGTGGTCTTTTGCGTGGTCGTCATTTGGCGCCTCCTTCATCTGTCCAGCGAAAGGGATAGCAGATGTCAAAGACCCACACCTTGATCACGGTCAAACCAAACCGCATGGCGCAGGCTATGCGCCTGCGATGCCACAGGAGCACCGGTGTCGTGCCAGAGTTCAGATGTGTTGGGCGACGGGATTAATGGGTCCAGGCGCCACGACGGTTGGTCGCGAAGTTCTCGCCATACCCCCCGGCGCGGATGTTGGGCTTGCGGCTCTTGGGTTCCTGCACCACCGCATCTATGCCGTTCTCCTCGGCATATTCCAACGCCGCTTCTTTCGACGAAAACCGCAGCTTCACCTGCGCCTGTGTGTCCGACGACGACGTCCAGCCCATCAGCGGATCAACACTGCGCGCCTCGCCAGCCACATATTCCAGAACCCAATGCTTGGTCTTGGCGACGCCGGATTGCATGGCGTTTCGGGCTGGCTTGTAGATACGAGCGGGCATGAACGGTAACTCCTGATTGCAGGACGTTTATTTCAAAGATCACCCCACGCGGCAAGGACAGAAATCGCCGCAGCCCGGCCGGTTTGTGCGATTCATCAGGGTGGGCTTTGCAGGTGGCGCAAAATCGGTAATCTGACTTCTACATTAAATCCAAAGAACGGTCCCACCGGGGCCCCAAGTGAATTTTTAGGGAATTGGAATGTCAGATATCTCCGATCTTGAACGCAGGCTTATCGCGGCCGAAACCAAAATCGACCTGATCCGCGAGGATCTCAACAAGGAACCACCAAAGAAAACCTGGACCGAGGAACTCGCCAACCTGTCGATGGTGGATTGGCTGAAACGCCTGGGCTACATCCTTGGCATCCCGGTCGCCACGGTCGTCGCCTATGAGAAATTCGACACCCAGGTCTGGAACCCAGGCAAATACCGCGAAATCGCCGAGCGCACCGTGGCGGTCGAGAAGGTCTCGCAGCTGCAACAGATCAACGAAGAGATCTACGTCCTGCAGGCCGAGGACAAGAACAACGTCGCCTATGCCAAGATCGAAGCGCGGCGGGGCCAGGTCCACCGCCTGACCGACGACATCTTTGCGCTTTGGCAGCAATACAAGGATGTCTACGGCGTGCATGAGAAATACGCACTGGCCGAGGCGCTGCTTTTGCAGTCGCGTACCGACGACGCCCTCGCCGTGGTCAATTCCGTCGCCTCTGACGACCTCGACACAATCGGGCAGATCGACCTGCGCATGTTGCGGGCGCGCATCCTCTTTGCCACGGGTCCTGCCCAGGATCCCGAGGCCGCCCGCGACGAGTTACGTGCCGCCGTTGACGAAACCCAGGCCCTGTCCCGTCCGGACCAGATCGCCCAGATGTACGAAAAACTGCTGTCGGTGCGGGTCATCAATGAACTTTGGCTGGGAACGCCCTGCGCCGACATTGCCCAGATGGCGGACTACCTGCGCGAGGCGACCAATGACGGAACACCTGCCGAGGCATTCGACGCGGTCAGGATAAACACTCAACTCGTTGTCGAGGCCTACGATGAACGCTGCGCGACGGGTGGTTAAGGTGCCTGCTGACACCCTTTGTCAGGAATTCCCGCACAGGGCTTGAACTCGGACGGTAACACATCAAATGTGGCGCAAAGGATCTGCCCCATGCCCTATGCCCATTCCGACAAGACCGATGCCCTGATGCACGCGCCCGCGCCGGACGTCCGCGAACGGCTCAAACTCGAAGGCGGCAAGCGGTTCGAGATGGTGACCGAATTCGACCCTGCGGGCGATCAGCCGACGGCCATTGCCGAGCTGTCCGAAGGGGTCAATGACGGTGAGCAGGACCAGGTCCTTCTGGGCGCGACCGGAACCGGCAAGACCTACACAATGGCCAAGGTGATCGAAGAGACGCAACGCCCCGCGATCATCCTCGCCCCGAACAAGACCCTCGCCGCGCAGCTTTACGGGGAGTTCAAAGGGTTCTTCCCCAATAACGCCGTCGAGTATTTCGTCAGCTATTACGACTACTATCAGCCCGAGGCCTATGTGCCGCGCTCGGACACCTTCATCGAGAAGGAAAGTCAGATCAACGAGCAGATCGACCGCATGCGCCACTCGGCCACGCGGGCGCTGCTGGAGCGTGACGATGTGATCATCGTGGCCTCAGTCTCGTGCATCTATGGCATCGGCTCGGTCGAGACCTACGGGGCGATGACCCAGGATCTGAAGGTGGGCGGTGAGTATGATCAGCGCAAGGTCATGGCCGACCTAGTGGCGCAACAATACCGCCGCAATGACCAGGCCTTTCAGCGCGGCAGCTTCCGCGTCAGGGGGGATTCCCTGGAAATCTTCCCTGCGCACCTCGAGGATCGCGCCTGGAAGTTGAGCTTCTTCGGGGAGGAACTTGAATCTATTACGGAATTCGATCCACTAACCGGAGAAAAGACCGACACGTTCGAGCAGATCCGCGTCTATGCGAATTCGCACTACGTGACCCCGAAACCGACGATGCAGCAGGCCATCATCGGGATAAAGAAAGAGTTGAGGGTCAGGCTGGATCAGCTTGTTTCTGAAGGAAAATTACTTGAGGCGCAACGGCTGGAGCAGCGGACGAATTTCGATCTCGAAATGCTGGAAGCGACGGGCGTGTGCAATGGGATCGAGAATTACTCGCGTTACCTTACCGGTCGCGCGCCCGGAGAGCCGCCACCGACGCTTTTTGAGTTCATACCCGACAATGCGATCGTTTTTGCTGACGAATCGCATGTCTCGGTACCGCAGATCGGCGGAATGTACCGGGGCGATTATCGCCGGAAGTTCACGCTTGCTGAACATGGCTTCCGCCTGCCCAGCTGCATGGATAACCGCCCCCTCAAGTTCGAGGAATGGGACGCCATGCGCCCGCAATCGGTCTTTGTCTCGGCCACCCCCGCGAAATGGGAGATCGAGCAGACCGGTGGGGTCTTTGTCGAGCAGGTGATCCGGCCTACAGGGCTTCTGGATCCCAAGGTCGAAATCCGGCCTGTGGAAATGCAGGTGGATGACCTTCTGGACGAGGTGCGCCAGGTGGCCGCCGACGGGTTCCGCACATTGGTCACGACGCTGACCAAGCGCATGGCCGAGGACCTGACCGAGTATATGCACGAGCAAGGCATTCGCGTGCGCTACATGCACTCTGACATCGACACGCTTGAAAGGATTGAGATTCTACGTGATCTGCGTCTTGGGGCTTTTGACGTGCTGATCGGCATCAACCTGCTGCGCGAGGGGCTGGACATTCCTGAATGCGGGCTGGTGGCAATTCTGGATGCGGACAAGGAAGGGTTCCTGCGTTCCGAGACCTCTCTCATCCAGACCATTGGCCGGGCCGCGCGGAATGCCGAGGGCCGCGTCATCATGTATGCCGACCGGATCACCGGGTCGATGGAACGCGCGCTCTCCGAGACCGACCGCCGCCGCGCCAAGCAGATCGCCTACAACGAGGAACATGGGATCACGCCGGAGACAGTCAAGAAGAATGTCGAGGATATCCTGGCCGGGCTCTACAAGGGCGACGTGGACATGAACCGCGTGACGGCCAAGGTGGATAAACCCTTGCATGGCGGGAACTTGCAGGCCCATCTTGATGGATTGCGTGCAGAGATGCGCAAGGCCGCCGAGAACCTCGAATTCGAAGAAGCCGCCCGCCTGCGCGATGAGGTCAAACGCCTCGAGGCCGTAGACCTCGCCGTCGCCGACGACCCCCTCGCCCGCCAATCCGCCATCGAGGCCGCCGGAGAGGCCGCGAAGAAGTCCAAGGGCCGCTCGACCGCAGGACGCCCGGGGCAAAGGGGCGGGAATGTTAAGCGGCGGAAAAGATGAGAGCGAAACTCAATCAGACCGTTGAAAGCGAAGTATTGTTAAGCTCGAGAAGGCGATGTTGTATCTGTTATGGGTTAAGCCGAGAAACGAACATAGTTCAGGGCCAGATTGCACATTTGGACAAGAATCCAAACAACAACAAGATTGAGAACCTAGCTTTCTTGTGTTTTGACCACCATGATCAACTTGACTCCAAAACCAGCCAATCAAAAGGCCTGAAAGTAAATGAGGTGATTAAGTACCGAGATGAGCTTTACGATGCAATTGGCGATCAGTTCATACAAGAAGTTCATTTTGGCGCATTGCGAA
This sequence comes from Roseovarius sp. MMSF_3359, assembly GCF_030733385.1. Lineage (GTDB taxonomy): Bacteria > Pseudomonadota > Alphaproteobacteria > Rhodobacterales > Rhodobacteraceae > Roseovarius. The sequence continues at coordinate 17,663 of NZ_JASHJC010000021.1, forward strand.
CTGATCCGAGCGATCCTTATGCTGGCAAGTACATACGTATCGGGACAGGTACGGACAGCGCCGAGTTAATCTTCACACCAGTACCTGATATTATCGAAGGGATTCCTCGGTACTTTGTAACCGGACTGGCTCTTTCTGGATATTGGAAACCAGGAGGCCCAAATATGGGCGACTTCAGCGGTGTTGTTGAATACGAAGAAATCGGATCGGGTATGTATTCAAACAGAGACCACCAGATCAAATTTTTCCATGAGCAAGATATACTGCTTGTGAATGAAGAATTTGAAAACCCACCTTATGGGATGGGGGTGACATTCGAAGGTACCTACAGACGCGGATAGTAAGGGTTGACCGCGCCCCCGACGCTTGAGTCAGTACCAACTCACGCAGTGGCGCTTCGGACCTAGTTCAAGGCACTTTACCCCTGCCAAACACATCTTCTCTCGGATTGACGCAATTGCCTCTCTAAATCGCCGCCAAACCGCACTGCAAGCGCTCCTGCTCCGGTTGGCACGGCTCAGGCATGACGGGGTGAGTCTGCGCTTGCCCTGCGTCTCTTCGCTCCTTTGCTCGTCGTCCATGTCTGTCGGGCGCGGCGCTGGACGGTGTTGGGCTTTATGACGGCGTTTGCCATTAGCGAAGAAGTGGCTGCGCAAGGATCGACGCCGTTCCAGTGCTGCAATTTTATGTGCTCACAAAGACTTCTTTTGCCAGCAGGACTGAGGGGCTTGCTCAGATCACCGCATGTTCGACAATCGGCGTGTTCTGCACGAAACGCGCATAGTTGAACGGCGTCAGGTCCATCGTCCGATAACCGCCGTAGGTCAGCCACTCTGCCGTGCCGCGTCCCATTGCCGGGGCCTGTTGCAGCCCGTGACCCGAAAACCCGTTCAGGAAGATGAAATTCTCGACCCGGTCATGCGGCCCCATGATGGCGTTGTGATCAAACGTGTTCATCGCATAGTGACCCACCCAAGTGCTCTGGAGCTTGACCGCTTCGAAGCGGGGAATGCGCGTTGCGACAATGGGCCAGGCTTCGCTCTCCCACAGGCCGTGATCGACGGTGAAATCGTCGTAATCCACCGCCGGGTCGGGACCGAAATGCGCGCCCACCTGATAGGTGCCGCCGCCGTTTTCGCGCACATGCAGGCCGGAGGGGTCGATGGTCAGGGGCAGGTCCTGATCCAGCGGCCGCTCTGCCTTGAAAATCCACGAATACCGTTTGCGCGGTTCCACGGCCAGGTCGATCCCGGCCATCCGCGCCGTCCGGTCCGCCCGTGGTCCGGAGGCATTGACGATCTGCCCGCAGCCTATCCGCCGTCCGGATTTCAAGGTGACGGCCTCAACCCGCGACCCGGCCGCGTTCAATGCCATGTCGATCACTTCATCCTCGACATAATCGACACCGCGCAGACGCGAGGCCCGGCGCACCGCATCAAACACCGCCGTGGCATCGAAATACCCCTCGTCCCGGGTGTTGATCGAGCCAAGGACGATGTCATCCACCGCATAGAAGGGGTATTTTTGCGCGATCTGGTCCGGTGTCATCAGGCAGGTATCGGCCCCGACCGCGCGTTGCATGAGGCAATCGGTGCGCAGCCGTTCAGCAAAGCCCTCGGTCGCCGCCAGGTACATGTAGCCGAACGAGCGGATCGACAATTGCGGAACGTCGGGGATGCCTTGCAGATGCCGGGGCAGGTTCTTGACGAAATCCGCGGCAAACTGCGCGATCTTCACGTTCAACTCGGTCGAGAATTGCTGCCGCATGCAGGATGTCGTTGTCATCGTCGACGTATCGCGATAGCTGCTGTCGCGTTCGATCACCAGAACCCTGCCGTCAAAGTCGGGATTATCCGCCAGGAACCAAGCCGTCGATGCGCCCATGATCGCCCCGCCGACGATCACCACATCATAGCTGTCATGGCGCGGTTCATTGGAAAATCCCGGTGTCATCTGCCGCCCTCCCGGCCAAAACTTCGTGGCGCGGCCACAGGTCCGCCGGACAAAGCCAAACCGCACCCGCGCCATGCTGTCAATCCTTGTGATCGGTTCGCAAGACAGACATTGCAAAAGCGCCGCCGGGACAGGTTTGCCGGTGATCTCCGCCGCGGAAGAAGCCTCGCTTTGCCGATTAAATGATGAAAATTCATTGAAAATTTTAGCGTTTCAGCGCGCCGACCTTGCTCGCCCTGACACCCGCTTAGGGTGTTGATATCCCGGCAGATTGCAGCGGCGACCCGCCCTGCCCCGCTGCCCATTCGGCGGATCTCGCGCGCCACGATTCCTGACGCCCGGCGAGGTCCGGCAGGGCGCCATTTATCCTTACTTCACCGCTCGGTGCTTGTTTGCCCGGACACACCGGACGGGTCACCACATCCCGGCAGAATCGCCGGGCAAAGCGCGGCCGTCACACGCAGGCGAAAAACAAAAACGAGGTATTCGACGTGGCAAACATCATTGGAAGCAAATGGGGATCAAGCACATTGGGAACGGCCGGAGGCACCGTTACCTGGAGCCTGGCGGACGCGGGTGAAGACATTTCGCGGTTCAATGTCGTGACGAAGACATCGACCACGGGTGATACGTTTCTGGACTATGATTTCGCGCAGGTGATCGCCGATGCTTTCGCCGAATGGTCGAAGCATGGCGATATCGAGTTTCAGCAGATCGAGGACCAGGGCGGAGCGGCCGGTGTCGGGCGCGATGCCGATATCCGTATCTTCTTTGGTGCGATCCCGGGCGGCACGGCGGGCTATGCCTTCTATCCGTCGATCTATGCGCCCATCGGTGGCGATATCCTGCTGGACACGCTGGGGCGGTTCAATACGGATCCGTTGCTCTTTGCGAGTGTCGTGCTGCATGAAATCGGTCATGCCCTCGGGTTGGGTCACGTCTCTGAGAATTCGATCATGACACCACGGGTCCGGAAGATCGGCCTGCAGCAGGACGATATAGATGGGATCATCGAGATCTATGGCCCGCAGGACGCCCAACAACCTGAACCCGATCCACAACCTGATCCGCAACCGGCCCCCGACCCGCAGCCGGAGCCGGACCCGCAGCCGGAACCCGAACAGGAACACGAGCATGAGCATGAGCATGAGCATGAGCATGAGCATGAGCATGAGCATGAGCATGAGCATGAGAATCCTATCGTACCGACCCTGTCAGGCAACGATGGTCACAACCGGCTTGTCGGAACCCGAGGGGACGATGTAATCGACGGCCTTGGCGGCAACGATGTGGTCATTGGCGGCAATGGTGCCGACATGATGATGGGCGGCGACGGGCGCGACAGCATTTATGGCGGTCGGGGTTTCGACGTCCTGTCCGGCGGCGATGACAACGACATGCTGCGTGGCAATGGCGGTGACGATCATCTGTGGGGCGACATTGGCGCCGACAAGCTCCTTGGCGGGCGTGGCAACGACATGCTCGATGGTGGCGATGGAGACGACAACATCATCGGCAGCGCGGGCAGTGATACCCTGGTTGGCGGCGCGGGTGATGACCGGCTCAAGGGCGGCAGTTGGGGTGACACATTCGTCTTTGCCGATGGGCATGGATCAGATGTGATCCTTGATTTCAACGTCGCCAGCGCGATGGAGGTGATCGACCTGTCAAGCCTCACGACCCTGAACAACTTCGACCAGGTGCTCGACGCGGCCACGCAGACGGGCGGCAATGTCGAAATCACAACCGGCGATGACAGCGCAATCCTCCTGCGCGGGATCAATCTTGCGAGCTTGAGCGCAGACGAATTTCTGTTTTGAAATCTGGTGATCGGCGCGTCCCTCGCCACCCGTTGGACGACGACCAGCCCACCCACCGAAGCCCCGGCGAAAACTGCCGGGGCTTTGCTTTGCGCAACGCGCCCCCGGGGTCTTGACCAAGATCAAGTCGCGCGCGGTGCACAGGGGTTAAGGTTTTCGGATGAACGGTGATGTTCCATCTGTTTTGCCCGCCGGTTTCCGCCGAAGCGGCCCCCTTGGGAGTGCTGCCGCCGTCGGGCGGGATCAGGAACGCGCCGTTTGTTGCCAATTGCCCGCCGCGGCCCATATTGAAAGGCCATTGCCGGGGCAACGCCAGACCGTACCCACCGCATAGCTGACCTGACAGAAGGAGATCCCACCATGTTCAGACAAATCTTAGCCGCCGCCACGTTGGTTGGTGCCATGACCGCGCCCGCCTTGGCTGAAGGTGACGCCGAAGCAGGCGAAAAGGTATTCAAGAAGTGCAAGGCCTGCCATGCGGTGGGCGACAAGGCCAAGAACAAGGTCGGCCCCATCCTCAACGGAATTGTCGGCGCACCTGCCGGTCAGGTCGAGGGGTTCAAGTATTCCGACGCTCTGATGGAGATGGCCGAAGGCGGATTGGTCTGGGATGAGGCATCCCTCTCTGCGTTTCTGACCAAGCCCAAGGATTTCATGAAAGGCACCAAGATGTCCTTTGCCGGGCTCAGGAAAGAAAAAGATCTCGCCAACGTCATCGCCTATCTGGCGACCTTCGAGTAGCGGACACAAAACAGCCAGCTTCGCCAGATAGGCGGGGCCGGCAAAAAGGCGGCTCAACGATCCGGTGCCTTGGCCATCCGGACGAAGGGTGGACGATTGGCTTAGCGCCCGTCGGCCTCATCCATGAGCTGTCGGACCCAACGGGTGACCAGCCAGTTTACCGGAAAGCTGAGCGGCACAGCCCAGATCAATGCCTGAACCGGCGACAGCGCCGGCCAACCTATGGCCTGTGCCATCAGGCCAAGCATAAAGAGGTTGATGGCAACGGCGCCTGCGCTGAAAACCCACAAAATCAGGTAGAGCTTGCCAAAGGCGATCGGTTCCGGCGGGGAAGGCATGTCAGCCGAACCGCTCATGCCGCCGCCTGCGCTCGGGCTGCCTTGCGCAGGCTCCCGGCGATGAAAGCCGGGATCGTGTCGAATGTGCCGATGGGCGCCAGCAGCGGCCCTTTGACATCCGCCACCTTCAGCGCGTCGGTCACGTCGTCTTTGACATGGCCGCCCAAGGCCGCAAAGAACGGCAGGCAGAGCGCCTGTTCGGGGCAGTCCATCGCGATATCCCCGAAAAAGGGGGCTTCTTCGATATATCCGGTCTGCACATTGCCGAAATCAATCCCGGTGCAGAGGTTTTCAACGAAAGCCTCGGTTGCCTGCTTGGAATTCGGGCTGCGCCCCGACCCGTGCGACGCCACCAAAAGATGCGTCTCGGGCGCAGCCCAACCGCGCGCCGCCAATTCTGCGTTCAGGGCATCGACCACGAGAGCGGGCAGGCCCGGCTCGACCCCGAGCGGCGACAGGATATGGGCGGGCGCGCCAGCCAGCCGTTTCGGCAGGGCCGAGCGGACAAACCAGCCGTCGGTCATGAAGAGCGGATAGATGAACGGCACGCCCTCGGCCCCGGCCATGGCTGCATCCAGGGCGCCGGGATTTGCCAATGTGGCGCTGCCGATTTGCCAATCGGGCAGGTTTGCGGCCACCTGCGCCGCCAGGGCCGAAAGGTCGGCCTCGGCCGGGAGCGGCTCGGAGGGTTGTCCGTGGCTTACGATGATGGCGGAGCGTTTAATGGCTGGTGCCCTCCGAAAAAGTGATCTTGTTGAAGACGTTATACTTGCCCGAAGGCTTACGCATCGGCAAGCGCCTGATTTCCTCAAGCGTCCAGGCATCATAGACAATGACGGCGCCCTCATCCTCCCAAACCGACACCAAGGCGCGGCTGCCATCTCGGGTAAACTCCACATGCGCCACCGTCGCGCCTGGTTCGGGGCGCAGTGTCTTGACCACTTCAAGTGTCTGTTTGTCGATCACATGCATCACGTCGCGATTGGGCCCAAAGAAAACGTCCGCCCATATATAGGGCGACTTTTCATGACTTCTGAGAAAAAATCCGGGGCCGTCGGTGTCGATGGTTTTGAGCACACGCCAGTCATCGGTGTCGATCACCGAAAGCCGACCCTCTTTCAGATGCGGCGTGGCCATGACCCTGCGCCCGTCCAGCTCCCACGAAATACCCGAACCAAGATGCGGCATCCCCGGCAGCGGCAATTCCGCTATCTCGCGCCCGACATTGAGGTTGACGACAACGCCCCGCGCCCCATCGCGTGCCGCCCCGATCAGGTGGCGATAGTCGTCAGTGAAGAAAAAATCGTCCAACGGTTCGGCAATCTCGATCCGGCGGCGCGCGAAAAGACCCTCGGAGGAAGGTATCGCCTCGACCATATCCTTTTCGCGGCTATGGATGAACCCCTCATAAACCGGATCGGCATCGGGATCTGTCGCCACCTCCCATATCTCTGGCGCGTCCTTGAGCGCGAGGATAAAGCTGTCCCGTTGCGGCGCCTGATAAACCGCCGAGACCCGGCTATGCACGCCGGACTTTGACACCACCGGCATCACCCGCTCGATGCTCAGGTCCTCGGTCGACAGAAGCGTCAATGTCATTGGCAGGTAATTGGCCACGGCGAGGTGCCTGCCATCCCGGCTCATCGCGATGTTGCGGCTGCTGAGGCCCGCGCGAACCCGCCCCACCTGCTGCAACGCCCAGATATCGTATTTCTGCACCCAGCCATCGCGCGACATGATGAACACATAGCGCCCATCGGGCGTGAATTTCGGTCCGCCATGGACGGCAAACGGCGTTTCGAACCGGTCAAGCACCTCGAACGTGTCACCATCCAGAACGCTGACGTGATGGTCGCCGGTCTCCACCACAAGCGTGATATTCATCGGATCGGCATCGAAAACCGGCGCAGCGGCGGGCGTGTAGCCGGGATCGAGCCACCGGGTTTCGGCGATCTGATCGGGGGTCCAGTCCGGGACCTCCGCCAGTGGGGTTTTGAGATAGGCGGCCAGGTCGGTGATCGCACCGGCGTCGAGCGCGTCACCAAATCCCGGCATCTGCGTGGCCACGCGACCATTGGCGATCACGTTTTCCAGGTTGGGACCGCGCATGCGCTTCAACGTCTCGGGGATGAGCGCCGGCCCTGCCCCGCCAAGACGGTCCGCGCCGTGGCAGTCGGCACAGAGCGTCGCGTAGGTCTCCGCCGGATCGGCCACAGCACCGGTGGCCAGAAACAGAAGGCTAGAAAAAACGATGCGCCGGATCATGTTTCTTTCCCCTGAAGGGTGTGACGGTCAGGCGGTCCGCTTCGGCCACGCCGATCTCGGCATTGCTGAGATAGCAGGCCGGATCTTCAGCCCAGGGATCGCCGGTCAGTTGCAGCGCGCGGATACGCGTGTTGCCACCGCAGACCGATTGGAACGCACAGGCGCCACAACGCCCCTTGAGCGGCCGTGGGCGCAGGCGCAACTGCGCCAGCATCGGGTCATGGCCGGTCCAAAGCTCGGAAAACGGCGTGTCCTTGACGCTGCCCACGGTGTAATCGGACCAATAGGTGTCGGGATGCACCTTGCCCTGCGTGTCGATATTGGCCACGCCCAGCCCCGAGGAATTGCCACCCCAGGCTTCAAGGTGATCGGTGAGGTTGTCGATCAGATCGGCGTTGAACCGCGCCAGCGCCCAGTTGAGCATATAGACGGCATCAGCGTCGTTATTGCCGGTCACGATGTCGAGCGGTCGGTTTTCTCGCACCCCAGCCCAGGCCCGGTCGATCAGTAGGTCAAGCGCCGCGCGGGTGTGATCGTGGACCGCATCCTCGCCCCGGTTCTTGTCCCCCCTGCCTGCGTAGACCAAGTGTGAGAGGTAAAACTTGTCGACGCCTTCGTCGTCACAAAGCTGCAGGAGATCGGCCAGTTGCTCGGCATTGTCTCGCGTCAAGGTAAAGCGCAGGCCAACCTTGATACCGCGCGTCTTGCAGGCCCGCACCCCGCGCAGGGCTTCGTCAAAAGCGCCATCGACACCACGGAACCAGTCATTTGTGGCCCCGATCCCGTCGATGGAAATGCCCACATATTGAAACCCGATATCGGCGATGCGGTCGGCATTTTCGCCGTGGATCTTGGTGCCATTGGTGCTGAGCGCGAGATAGCGGATTTTCTCCATCCTGCGCGCGGCCTCGGCGATCTCGAAGAAGTCGAACCGGTCGAGCGGCTCCCCCCCGGAGAGGATCAATGCGGGAACGCCAAAATTGCCGATATCTTCCAGCGTATCCATCGCCTGTTCATGGCTCAGCTCCCCCGGAAACTGCACGTCGGCCGACACCGTGTAACAATGCCGGCAGCGCAGATTGCAGCGCCGCGTAAGGTTCCAGATCACCACCGGCTTGACCGGTCCTGATCCACGCCGCCGGCGCACGGGGGTGGGATGCGCAAGCTGGTGCATGTATTCGCTCATGCGGAACATCGGTTCAGCCTTTCCCGGAGCGCAGACGCAGCCCCGTCTTCTTCAGAATGCGGGTGGAGTAAAGGATGTCATGACCGGCGCAGGCATCGCCCAGCAAATCGGCCACTTGCAGGCGCAAGGCTTCGACCTCCTCTCGGGAGGTGCCGTGCAACATCGCGAACAGGTTATAGGGCCATTCCGGCAGGGCACGGGGCCGCTCGTAACAGTGGCTGACAAACGCCAGGTCACCCACCTTCTGACCCAACTCCGCCACCTGCGCATCGTCGACATCCCAAACCGACATGCCATTGGCCGTCATGCCAAGCGCATAGTGGTTGGGCGCGACGGCAATGCGACGGATGATGCCGCTGGCCTGCATGGCGCGCAGGCGATCGCACAGCACGCCTTCGGTCATCCCAAGATCGGCGGCAATGGCCGCATAGGGGTGCGGCACCAGCGGCAGGCCGGATTGCGTGGCGGCGATGATCGCACGATCGGTGGCATCAAGCGTCATGCGGCCACCCGAAATCTGATGAAAAACTCTTGCAGCTTGGGGAAAAGCAGGACGCGATGCCCGGTTTCGACTTCGATCCTGCGCGCAACCTCTTCGATCCCTTCCTTGGTCTCGGTCGCCAGGACGAACCACATGTTGAGGCGGTGCGTTCGCTCGTAATTATGGGCCACCTCCGGATGCGCGTTGACTTTCGCGGTCACGGCATCGAATTCGCCAGGTGGGATGGCCATGGCGCACAGGCAGAACGCACCCCCCATCGCCGCGGCATCGTAGAACGGGCCGAAACGGGTGATGACCCGGGCGGTTTTCATCGCCTCAAGCCGCGCAATCAGGTCAGTTTCGGTTATGCCCAGATCAGCAGCCACGACGGCAAAGGGTGCCGGGTCAATCGGAAACCCTTCCTGCAACTGGTTGAGGATGGCGCGGTCTGTGGCGTCAAGGATCATGCGACAGTCCTTTCCGGCGCCGCGACGAGCGCACCCATTTGCTTGAAGCACCTTATTGAAAACAACGGCTTATGCGGGGTGTTTCGAAACTCCGGCAGGGCACAGACACGATCCAGCACATCGAGCGCCTCGGCACGGGAGCGGGCGTGGATCATCGAATAGAGCCGGTAGGGCCAGATCCCCGCCACCGGTCTGCGCTCGTAACACAGCGTAATGCCCGGATGCGCCGCCAGAAGCGGGCCGGCATGGGTGATCGCCTCATGCGGCATGTCCCAGACAACCATCGCATTGGCCCGCCACCCCAGCGCCCGGTGCCTGACGATCACGCCCAGACGCGAGATGATCCTCGCCGCGACAAGCGCCCGGATACGCCCGATCAGGTGATCTTCGCCAAGCCCCAGATCCGCCGCCAAATCGGCATAGGGCCGCTCGGACAGGGGCAATCCGTTGGTCAGCGCCTGCAGGATCGGGCGATCTGCATCTTCGAAAGCGGCGCAATCGACCCGCCGCGCAACGGGCGGTGGCAAGGCCTCGCCCCGCAGCGCAAAACCCAGATCGACGTTGAAGGGCCGCACCAGCCGCAAATCAAGCACCCGCAGCCCGCTGGCCGCTTCGATCCCGGCGAGGGTTGCGTCCACATGGGCCCGGTCCGGCCCGGTCACGACAAACCACAGGTTCCAGTCATCTTCACGCAAGTAGGAGTGATTGACCCCGGGAAACCGTTCGATGATCCGGGCGACCTCTTCGATCCGGGTCTCCGGCGCGGCGATGGCGGCAAGCGTGCTGGCCGATACCGTATTGGGCGCACAGGTTGCCCCGACGCGGGTCACCCGACCGGTGGCGCAGAACTGCCGTAGCTTGGCAACCACCTGGCTCGCCGGAATGCCCAGCGCCCCGGCCAGCACATCGAAGGGGCGTGGGACAATCGGGAAATCGCGCTGCCAGTCGTCAAGCAGGGCCTGGTCCACGGGATCGCTTATACCGTCCATATCCGTCAGAGCCCCATCTTGTGTGCACGCGCCGTGAAGAAAATGCCAGAGGGGCTTTCGGCGTCGATTTCGCGTATCTTTTCAAAGCTCTGCGTGTCATAGATCATGACCCTGCCCGCATCCCGGACCGAGACCCAGACCTCGTGACCGCGCGAGGTGAATTCCATGTGAAGCACGCCGGGGCCAGGTTTGAACTCATGGATCACCTCCTTGGTCAGCGTGTCCAGCACCTGGATCGTGTCGTTCAAAGGATGGGCGAAGTTGACCCAGACATGCCGCCCGTCGGGGCGCGCCATGGCAAAGACCGGCTGGCCGTGGGTGGGGGTGCGGCCCGTCTCCATCAGGGTGCGCGCATCGACCCACAGCACCTCATGTTGCCCCACGGCGGGCAGGACGAAGTCGGTTCCGGCAAGCGCCCAACCCTCAAGATGTGGCATCTTGTAGACCGGCAGATCGGCGCGCCCGGCGGCATATCCGGCTAGCACCTTCTGCGGCTCAGGGTCGGCCTGCCAAAGATCAAGCGCGCTTAGGTGGTCATCGCCGAAAAGCCCCGCGATATAGGTCCGCCCGTCGCCGGTAATGAGCGCGTCATAGGGATTGTCGCCCATGCCGGGGATTCTGGTGATCTGCGGCACATCACCCGACATATCCACAATCCAGGTTTCGCCCGCGTCCCAGAGCGAGAACACGAAACGCCTGCCCGGCGCATCAACCAGACCGATGGTCTTGGAGCCGGTCGGGATATCCGCCACCATCTCCAGCGTATCGGCGTCAAAGATGCGCACCCCGCCCGGCTCATAATTCGAGACCGCCACGAGGCGGCCATCGTCGGAAATGGCGCCGCCGATGGAATTGCCCGCCTGCATGATGCGGGTGGTGATCTCGCCCGACAGGATATCGAGCTTGGTCAACCCGCCATCGCGGCCAAAGATATAGGCAAATTGTTGATCCGGCGAGTAGACGAGCGAGGCATGGGACAGGTCGCCCAGCCCTTCAACCCGTCGGAGGGCAGCGTGTTCCGATTGATCCACGATCAGAACGGAGCCGGTCGCGCGCTCGATCACGACGCCCAGATCGCCTGTGGCCTGCGCCCAGAGCGGGGTCGCCAGCGGCAAGGCACATGCGAGCGCCAGCCATTGCATCATCCGTTTCATTCGCTCTCTCCCGTCAAAAGATAGGCGGTGATCCATTGCGCTTCGGCGTCGCTGAGCAAGGGGCGCCAGGGCGGCATCGCGGTTCCCGGCACACCGTCGAGGATCACGGCCCGAAGGGTGTCGGGATCGTAATGCTGCAACGCTGCGGGGCGGATATCGGGGCCAAGACCGCCTTTGAGCGAAAGGCCATGGCACGAGCCGCAATCCTGCCGCACCAGCCGCTCAAGAGCGGCGGGATCAACGCCCGCCTCCCCGGCGATGGCAGGGGAGGCCAGTAAGAGAAGCCACAAAAACCTACTCACCGACCATCACTGCCGAATCTGGCCGCGCCTCGGAAAGCTGTTCTATTTCATGCGGTTGCGCCGCGTAGAGCGACACGACACGCCCAATGACGAAAAGGCTGGGCGCAAGAAGCCCGCGTGACTGCGCATCGACGCCAATCTGATCGAGGCGGGAGACCATGCGCGTCTCGCGCGGGGTTGTGGCGCTGGAGACCGCCAGTACTGGAAGCGATCCGGGCAGGCCCGCGGCCATGAGGCGGAGCGCGATTTCGGCGATGTTCGACACACCCATATAGACCACCAAGGTGGTGTCGATGCTGGCGAGGCTCTCCCAGTCCAGTTCAAGCGGCAATCCCGCCGCGCGGTGACCGGTGACATAGCGCACGCCCGTGGCCAACCCGCGATGGGTCAGCGGCACACCAGTGGCCGCCGCGACGGCCTGCGCCGCGGTGATGCCGGGTGCATAATCCACGTCGATGCCGTGGGCGGACAGGTGCGCGGCCTCTTCGGAACCCCGCCCGAAAACCAGCGGATCGCCCCCCTTGAGCCGCGCGACATTGAGGCCCGCGCGGGCGAAATCGACAAGCATTTCATTGATCCGGTCCTGTGGGACCGTGTGGCATTTCGGGGCCTTGCCCACGGGCACCATCCGCGCCTTGACCGGCGCCAGTTCCAGGACTTCCTGCGAGACCAGCCGGTCGTAGACAACCACATCCGCGTCGCTCAACATCCTGACCGCGCGCATCGTCATCAATTCGGGGTCACCGGGGCCGGCACCAATCAGATAGACCTTGCCTGTCATTGTCATATGCCGGGATCCTTCAAATCATACGCTGAAAACGAGAGGCCGGAGGCCGCCGCAACGGCCCCCGGGGCGCAGGCGTCAGTAGACGTCGGCGCGGGTGTTGTAGACGTTGAACTTGCCCGTCGGTGTGACCAGGCGCTCGTCCTTGATCACATGCTTGAGCTCAAGCGTCTTGTCATCGACCACGACAATGGCGGATTCCAGGTCGGCCGCATTCCAGACCGAGAACCAGATCTCGTTGCCTTCCTTGTTGAACTCGCCCTGCACAACGCGGGGCTGCCCCTCGGTGATCCCGGCCCATTCCACCAGCGGCAGAACGGTATATTCCGGCTCCTCCTGGGCCAGATCAGCCACCTTGAAGACCGCCACCGCGCCCGAGACTTCCGCATCGGGGTTAAGCGGCGCATCAACATAGAGGTTGTCCGAGGTCGGGTGCGTCTTCACGAAGAGCGATCCGCCGCCCATCGCATAGAGCTGCTGCACCATCTTCCAGGCATGGTCGGGATGCCCCTCGGGGTCGGTACCGATCACGGCCACGGTTTCATCGCCCAGATGCGACGTGACCCAGACCGGCCCATAGGTCGGGTGGTTGATGTTAGCCCCGCGACCCGGGTGCGGCGTGGCCCCATCCGTGTCGATCAGCGCCTCGAGATCACCCTCCTTGGTGTCGATCACCGCCACCTTGTTGCGCGCATTCGCCGCCGTCAGGAAGTAGCGTTTCGAACTGTCCAGACCACCATCATGCAAGAAGCGTTCGGCCTCGATCTCAGTCACTTTCAGGCTCTTGATGTCCGAATAGTCGACCAACAGGATCTTGCCGGTTTCCTTGACGTTCACGATGAATTCCGGCCTGTAATGCGACGACAGGATCGCGGCCACGCGCGGCTCGGGGTGGAAGGTCTGTTCGTCAAAGATCATGCCACGGGTGGATTTGATCTTGAGCGGCTCAAGCGTATCACCGTCCATGATCACGTATTGCGGCGGCCAGTAGCTGCCGGCGATGGCGTATTTGTCTTCCCAGCCCTCCATCTTGGAGGTCTCGATCGACCGCGCCTCGGACCCGACCTTGATCTCGGCCACGGTCGCGGGCTCTTCCATCCAGAGGTCGATCATGTTGACCTTGGCATCGCGTCCGATGACGAAAAGATAGCGACCAGACGCGGAAATCCGGCTGATATGCACGGCGTAGCCGGTGTCGATCACGGATCGGATTTCGTAGGTTGCCCCGTCGATCAAGGCGATCTGCCCCGCATCGCGCAGCGTGACCGAGAAGAGGTTGTCGATGTCGATATCGTTCATCTTCTCGGTGGGGCGATCTTCGGGCGCGATATGCACTTTCCAGCTCGCCTGCATCTCGGGCATGCCGTATTCCGGCGGCGCGGGCGGCTCCAGAAGCAGGTAGCGGGCCATCAGGTCCACATCCTCTTCGGTCATCTCCCCTGAGGTGCCCCAGTTGGGCATGCCGGCGGGCGAGCCATAGGTGATGAAGTCGCGCAGGTACTCGAACCCGTTTTCACGCGTCAGGTCCGTGGTCAGCGGTTTGCCGGTCGCGCCCTTGCGCAACACCCCGTGGCACCCGGCGCAGCGTTCGAAATAGATCGTTGTGCCGCGCTGGAATTCTTCCTGGGTCATGACCGGGTCATCGGGCCGGAGGCCGGGGATCTCGACCTGGATCTGGCCCAGGGTGGTCATGCTGGGTTCGTAGGCAGCCACGGGTCCGTCAGCGTGATTTTCCGGCTTTTCCTGCGCCGGCAGGCAGGTGGCGGCGAGGCCCAGGGCAACCGCTGCGCTGGTCAGGAGCGATGCGCGTCGTCTGGCTTTCGTGAATTTCATTGGGAATACTCCGATCGCTGGTGAGGCAACCCCGAGTCTCCCGCATCCTCCCCTGCCCGTCCTTGACGATGATCAAGTAAGACGCGGCATGCGCTCCTTGACCGCTGACCCGGACAATTCGACGCGGGCGCGCGGAATAACTGCCGCAGCTTGACTTTCGACAAGGATCACCACGCCGAAGAGGCAGATGGTTAACGGACCATCAACGCAGCGCAAAGGAGAGCGCAATGCGCGAAGTCATGACCAAGAGCATGGCCCGGAACATTTTCTATGGCGGGTCGCTCTTCTTTATCATCATTTTCGTAGGGCTGTCGGTCCATTCGCACCGCTATATCCTCACCACGTCCTCCAACAATGACAAGCTCACCGAAAGCGTGGCCCTGGGCAAACACACCTGGGAGAAACACGCCTGCATCAACTGTCATTCGATCATGGGCGAAGGCGCCTATTTCGCGCCGGAACTGGCCAATGTGATGACCCGATGGGGTGTGACCGGCGACCCGGAGGCCGCCTATGAGACACTCGACGGCTGGATGAAATCGCAACCCACGGGGATCGAAGGCCGACGACAGATGCCGCTTTTCGAGCTGAGCGAAGAGGAAACCCGCGGCTTGGCCGATTTCCTGCTCTGGGTGGACGAAATCGACGCGCAGGGCTGGCCGCCCAATGACGCGGGCTGAGAAAGGACAAATCCGATGAAATATCAAACTCAGAAAATCGCGCTGGCCTATTTTGCCGTCGCCATGGCGCTTTTTGCGGTGCAAATCCTGGGCGGGGTGTTGGCGGGATATGTCTATGTCATGCCCAATACGCTCTCCGAATTGTTGCCGTTCAACATCATCCGCATGTTGCACACCAACAGCCTGATCGTCTGGCTGCTGCTGGGCTTTTTCGGCGCGGCCTATTTCCTGATCCCCGAAGAGGCGGAGCGCGAAATCCATTCGCCGACGCTTGCCTATCTGCAACTCATTATCCTGGTGGTCGGCACGCTTGGCGTGGTGGTGACCTATGTGTTCAACCTCTTTGAAGGCAACTGGCTTCTGGGCAAGGAGGGGCGCGAATTTCTTGAGCAACCCAAATGGGTCAAGGCGGGCATCGTCGTGGCCGCGCTCATGTTCCTCTATAACGTCACGATGACGGTGCTGAAGGGCAAGAAGACCGCCATTTCCAACATCCTCATCCTGGGTCTTTGGGGCTTGGCGCTTCTCTTTCTCTTCGCCTTCTACAACCCGGAAAACCTGGCCGTGGACAAGCAATACTGGTGGTATGTCGTCCACCTCTGGGTTGAAGGCGTGTGGGAGCTTATCATGGCCTCGATCCTGGCCTACCTGATGCTGAAACTCACCGGCGTTGACCGCGAAGTGGTCGAAAAATGGCTCTATGTCATTGTCGCGGCGGCACTTTTCTCGGGCATCCTCGGCACCGGGCACCACTATTACTGGATCGGCACACCCGCCTATTGGCAGTGGATCGGCTCGATCTTCTCCTCGCTCGAAGTCATCCCCTTCTTTGCGATGATGGCCTTCGCCTTTGTCATGGTCTGGAAGGGCCGTCGCGACCACCCGAACAAGGCCGCTTTGCTGTGGAGCCTTGGCTGCGCCACGCTGGCCTTCTTCGGTGCGGGCGTCTGGGGCTTTCTACACACGCTACACGGGGTGAACTACTACACCCACGGCACGCAGATCACCGCGGCCCATGGGCACTTGGCCTTCTACGGTGCCTATGTCTGCCTCAACCTGGCGATCTTCACCTATGCCTTCCCGATCCTGCGCAACCGCGATCCCTACAACCAGGTGCTCAACATGGCGTCCTTCTGGCTCATGTCCGGGGGCATGGTCTTCATGACCTTCACCCTGACCTTCGCCGGCACTGTGCAGACCCATATGCAGCGGGTGGTGGGCGAATACTACATGGACGTGCAGGACACGCTGGCGGTGTTCTACTGGATGCGTCTTGGCTCGGGTCTCGTGGTTCTGCTGGGTGTTCTGCTCTTCCTCTACGCGATCCTCGTGCCCCGCCGCGAGGTCATTTCGACCGACAATTCGGTGGCGGCGGAGTGACGCGGATGGATGGATCCCTGACCAACCCAAAGGGGGCGGCGGACGCCCCCTTCTACCTGCCCCAAGGCGATGAATGCGCGCTCTTTGAGGCGGCGAGCAGGATGAACCTGCCGATGCTGCTCAAAGGTCCGACGGGCTGCGGCAAGACGCGCTTTGTCGCCCATATGGCCGCGCGTCTGGGCCGCCCGCTCTATACGGTGGCCTGCCATGACGACCTGTCGGCCGCGGACCTCATCGGGCGCTACCTGCTCAAGGGCGGCGAGACGGTCTGGGTCGATGGCCCCCTGACCCGCGCGGTACGCGAAGGGGCAATCTGCTATCTCGACGAGGTGGTCGAGGCGCGCAAGGACGTGACGGTTGTCCTGCACCCACTGACCGATGACCGCCGCATCCTGCCCATCGACCGCACCGGCGAAGAGCTGGAGGCGGCCCCCGGCTTCATGCTCGTCGCCTCCTATAACCCGGGCTATCAGAACATCCTCAAGACCCTGAAACCTTCCACACGGCAACGCTTTGTCGCCGCCGAGTTCGATTTCCCCGCGCCCTCTCAGGAGGTCGAGATCGTCACCCGCGAAAGCGGGTTGGAGCGCGAGAAAGTAGAACGGCTCGTGCGTCTTGGCGGCAAGCTGCGCGGCCTCAAGGGGCAGGATCTCGAAGAAGGCGTGTCGACCCGTCTCATCGTCTATGCGGCCACGCTGATTGCCAACGGCATGGGTCTTGAGCGCGCCATCGAGGCGGCGATGATCGAGCCACTGACCGACGATGCGGACATTAAACGCGGGCTCCAGGATCTTGTGACGGCCATCTTTGGGTGAGGTATGGCCGTGACCAGGATCGACATCGAGCCATGGGAACCCGAAGAAACCATCGGGAAGCTGTGGCACGCTTTTGCCAGTCGCCTGGATGCGCCCGAGGCGCATCACGGAGCCGCGGTTGACCTCTCCGAGGTCAGCGGGCGGCTGGCAGTCTTTTTCCGCGGGCTGGGTGGCGATGCGTCGGTCGAGATCCGCCCGGTCAGCGCCGAGGTCAGCCGCCATCGGTTGAGCTTCCGCCGCCGCCTCGGGGCCGAGGCGGAACATGTGCCCCGCGCCAGTTTCGACGGCGAGGCGCTGCGTCTGCCCGACAGGCTTGCCGTTTTTCCAAGCCGCGAGGCCAATGCCGCGCTTTATCTTTGGCTGGCAGCGGCTGCGGCCCATGCGCCGGATTGCGCCCCCCAAGACGATGCCTTGCAGGCGGATCTCCAGTCGATTGCCGACGCACAGGCAATGACCGACGCCACGCTCGCCGCCGCACCGGGCCTGCGCGAGTTGCACGATACCCTCTGCGCCACGGTTATTACCCAACGGCCAAAGGCTGCTCTGCCACGCTACGACGCTGCGGTCGAGGCGCTGATCCGTCGGGTTCTGGGCGATCCCGCCCCCCTGCCCCCGCTGGCACGCGAATTGCAGGCCAATCCCGCGTACGTGAGTGCCCCACGCGGCTACAAACCGTTCAACCCGGTGCCGCTATGGCCCGACCTGCGCGAGCTTCGGTTCAGCGCCAGCGACACAGTGGAAGCCCGCGATGCCGATGGCCCGCCCGAGGAGGGGCATGAGGGCACTCACCGCGCCCGCCGCCGTCAGGCCGACCAGGCCGAGCGCCAGGACAGTCTGATCCTGCATAAATTCGAAGCGATCCTGAGCTGGGCGGAGTTCCTGAACCTCAACCGGCGCGTCGATGACGATGATCCCGACAGCGCCAAGAAGGCCGCTGACGATCAGGACGAAATTGGCCTGGGTCAGATCTCCAAAGCCCCCGCCACACGCCTGAAACTGCATCTTGACCTTGCACCCGAAGATGTGGACCGCGAGCGCCTGTCGGGCGTGACCACCTATCCCGAATGGGACGCGCGGACCGGGGCCTATCTGCCCGACCATGTGCGCGTCCTTTCCTCTGTCGCGGAAGAAAATCGGTTCCTTCCTTGCTTCCGCGATGACCCGCGTGCCGCCCGCCGCATTAACCAGGTCAAACGCCAGTTCGAGGCGTTGCGCCCGGGAAGGGTGAGCATCCCGGGCTGCCTCGATGGCGATGACCTGGACATGGAGGCGGCGGTGCGCGCGCGGGTTGATATCCTGGCCAATGGCGCGGGCAGCAACCGCATCTGGCGGCAGACCCTGCCGCAGGCGCGCGATCTGGCGGTGTCGATCCTGCTCGATGTCTCACGCTCCACCGAAAGCGCCGTGGGCAACCGCGCGGTGATCGACATCGAACGCGAGGCGTTGGCCGCGCTCAGTTGGGGGCTCGACGCCTGCGGCGACAGCTTCGCCATCCACGCCTTTTCGTCGCTCAAGCGCAACCGCGTCTATATCCAGCAGTGCAAAGGCTTTGACGAGCCGATGAATGCGCTTGTCGAAGACCGGATCGCCGGGTTGCGCCCCGGTTTCTACACCCGCTTGGGCGCCGCGATCCGTCATGCCTCCGCCGATCTGGCGGGGCAGACAAAAAAGCGCCGCCTGCTACTGGTCATCACCGACGGTAAGCCCAACGACCTCGATCACTACGAGGGGCGGCACGGGATCGAGGACACCGCCATGGCGGTGCGCGAAGCCCGCCGCGCCGGGCAGGCGGTCTTTGGCGTGACCATCGACCGGGAGGCCAAAAGCTGGTTCCCGCGCCTCTTTGGCCGGGGCGGATTCCACGTCATTCCGCAGGCCGAAAGACTGACCCAGGCGCTGCCCGAGATTTACCGCGAGTTGGTCGGCGCATGAGCGACGCGGATGTGCTGGAGGAGCTGCCCGGCGACCTGATGATCTGGGTCCTGATCGTCAGTGAATTGCTGGTCTTTGGCGCGGGGCTGGTGGCCTTTCTGGCGGTGCGCATCACCGACTCCACCGGATTTGCCGAGGCGCAAGCGGTGCTGAACCGTACCGGCGCGGGCATCAACACAGTTGTTCTGGTCACCAGCGGTTTTCTCGCGGCGCAGGCCGTCCTCTGGCGCAACGCCTTGCGACGCGGCGCAGCGCGGATCGCGCTTATCGCGGCGGCCCTGCTCGGCATCGTGTTCCTCATCATTAAAGGTGCGGAATTTGCCCATAAATCCGCGCTTGGCATCACCTGGGAAAGCCACCCTTTCTTTACCTTCTACTACCTGCTGACCGGCTTTCATGCGGCACATGTGGTGGCGGGTGTGGTCCTCTTGCTTCTGGTGGCGTGGCGCGACACCTCGCGCAATATCGAAGCGGCAGCGGCCTTCTGGCACATGGTCGATCTGGTCTGGGTGCTGCTCTTCCCCGTGATCTACCTGCTGCAATGACGGCGCGACACCTCATGATGGCATGGCTCATGCTGGTCGGGCTCAGCCTCGGCTCAACACTTCTGTCCCTGCCAGTGATGGATCACGCGCCCGCTGCGGCGCTTGGCCTAGGCGTCCTGCTGATCGCCGGGTTCAAGGCGCGGATCATCCTGACGCGCTATCTCGGCCTCGCCGATGCGCCCTTCTGGCGGCGCGGTTTTGACATTTCGCTCACGCTTTTCTGCGCCCTGCTTCTGGGGCTTTACCTCGCGCCGCTCATGCTTTGAACGCGGCGGCGAAATCATCCGGCAGGTCGAACTCGTCCAACACCCGCGCCCGCGCCTCGCCGGACATCTTGCGCGCGGTTTTCTCGACGATCCGCACCAGCTTCTCGTGGCTGTGCTTTTCGGAAAACGGCGCGAAGTACCACTTCAGAAAGGTGAAACAGACAATATCCTCAAGCGCCTGCACCTCCGCGTCCCGCTTGATGCCTTCCTTGCGCAGCATCCGGCCCGCCGCGTTGACCGCATCATCACCATAGCCTGCGTCACGCATGATCGCGCCGACCCGATCAGCGTGATGTTTGGCGAGATCCCGGCGCCAGGTCAGGTAGCCCGTGCGCCCCTCCGGATATTCCGCCCGCTTGAGGATCCAGCGTTCGATATGCTGCCCCCGAGCGGCGATCCTGAGCGGCGCGCTTGCGTCGGGGAAAAGCCGCTCCTGCTCCGCGCTCATCCGCTGCCCATAAAGCAACGCATCGGGCGTCCCTTCGCTCGACACGGGGTCTTTCTCATTGGCCGCGTCGATGGCGGCAAAAGCGGTTTCAAGGGCGTTCACAGGGCTTTGGTCCATGTTTCGGCACGATCCTTTTCGGCATAGACGCGCAGGCGTTCAACATCCTCGATGGAGGCATGGTTCTTGGTGATCCGAACCCCGGCGGTGCGGAGCTTGGAGAAAGCCCGCGACAGGCTTTCCGGTTTCATCCCTAGCCGCCCGGCGATGAGCACCTTGTCATAAGGCAGTGTGACGACGCAGGCGCCGGTTTCGTTTGAGCAGAGGTCAAGCAGGAATTCGGCGGCCCGCTGCGCCCCGGTCTGCGCCTTCAGGTGCTCCACCTGCCCCACCAGTTCATGCAGATGCTTGAAGATCGCCGAGAGGAGCGAAACGCAAAGCTCCGGTTCGTGTTTCATCATGTCGATGAAGGATTGCGCCCGGAGTTGCAGCAACCGGCAATCGGTCGCAGCCTCGGCCGAAACCGGGTAATCCTCGTTGCGGAAGGCCACCGCCTCGCCAAAACTCTGACTTCGGGAAAAGACGCTCACGACGGCCTCGTTTCCATTCGGCGCGATCCGGTAAAGCTTCACCCAGCCGCCCAGCACGATATGAACGCTGGTGGCTTTTTCGCCCTGCAGGAAAACGGTCTCTCCGCGGCTGTAATCGCGCGTCGCCGCACCGCTCAGCAACAGGTCGGCCGCCCGCTCCGGCATGTTCCTCAGCAGCAGGGACGTCAGGGCGATTTCCCGATCTTGCGCGCGGATCATTTTGATATCCTCGTCCGGCAGGTGGCTGGCCAATCATCGGTAACTAGCCGGTCGTACAAGTAAAATGTCGATACGTTAACCATACGCCGTCCTGCAACCCGGACGCAACCGGACCGGGTCCAGCCATTTGCCGTATTTCCGTTTTCTGCACGAAAAGTCCGGCAAACCGAAGGCCTTACGCCCTCCGGCGCAACTCCAAGCAGGCTATTTGGCCCGCCATGTATCCAGCCATCGTTTCACCCGCGACCGGCGTTCGGAAATATGATCGCCCGCCGCGTCCAACCCGCCCTGGATATCATCCATCACCGGGTCGATCCGGGCGGCGCGGAACCGGCGCCAGCGCCGCCAGATCGCAAAGCTGATCGCCAGGAACACCACCAGGATCAGGATGTTGAGCCATGGGATACCGGTGCTGGCATCCGGGCCGTCGACCTGCCGCACGCCAACCGCATTGGGGAAGATCGACAGGAATTCGTTGCGCCAGCCGTAATGCTTGATCGCCACCCATTTCGGGGACTCGGCGCTTGATTTCAGGTCAGCCGCCTCAGCCTGCAGGTTCGAGGTGTCGAACTTGAAATAGGGAGGCCAGCTCCAGCCGGTATCCTCGTTGCGATAGACCATGACACGGCCATTGGCGCGCTTGGTCTGAATGAAGAACACATCGCGGTTGATGGTCGTCTGGTCCGCGCCGACATCGGGGCTGGCCCAGAATATCGAGTTTTCGCCAAAATCGATCCGCTTTTCATAGGTATCCGTGACCCGCGCCACGTCGTTTTGCGGCAACGTATAGTGGAACACCGCCGCGACGAAAATCCAGAAGACGGTCCAGAACGCCCATTTAAGATATGTCATGCCCGCCCTTTCAGTGGAAATTCGTGAGGTAGATGATGAGTGCCACCACGCAGATCGGCACCACATAAACCCCGAGGATCAGCTTGCGGCGCAGCGATCCGTCATATTCGGCCAGACCCTTTTCGACATAGGCATCAAGATCGCCAGGCCGGCCCTCTTCCTCCCACCAGGTCTTGAGTTTGCCGCGGCGCACAGAGCGGGAATAGAAGGACAGGCAGACATAGATCACGGTCAACGCGATCAGGCCGAAGAACATCAATCGTCCGAATGCCAGCATGTCTTACCTCCTTACCGCACCCCAGGGCCCCACCCGCGCGATCAGGTCCTCTTCGCGTCTCGGCGGGGCGTGACCGAACAGCGCCTTGCGGGTTCCTACCTTATCCATCTGGTAGTCATTCACCAGAAAATCGACCACAAACGCCTTCTTTTCCGCGCTCCACGTGACGTATCGGTCATAGAAAAGCGGTTTGTGGCAGATGAAAAGCTGCCGGATATCCTTGGGGCTAAGCTCGCTCAGAAGCATGTTGACCAGGTCGGCATCGGGGTGGTTCGCGGCCCTGAGTGTGTAGAAATATGCCGGGCTGTCGGAGGCGATGCGCGGCCACGGCCCGCCGTTTTCCGCCCAGTTCAGAAGGGCGGCCAGGACATGGAATTCCTCGGGCAGATCCTGCGCGTGTTGCCGCGCGAGGCGGCGCATGTCGGTGCGCGACCGCCCGGCAAGCGCAATGCCTTGCCCGGCCAGCGCATCGACCAGGATGAAATCCATTTTCTGCCGCAGGATCGCGCCCGCATCAATGCCCCGTGCCTTGGCGATAGGCTCCACAAGATCGTTATATTCCAGGAACTTGGCGATCTGGTTACGTTGCTGCATCCCAAAGACATACTTGATCGGCAGGCCCCCGAAATCCGCGCCGCCACCCCCGGTGATGAGCGCCGGATGATCGGCCTCTTGAAAGAGGTAAGTACCGCCGAAATGAGCCGTCCAGAAATTGCGCTGATCAAAGCTCATTTTCTTGAGGTCGATCGGGTTGCGCACCACGTCTCCGGTCTCTCCGGCGAGCGTGATCATCTCGGCTATGAGGACATCGTCAAACCACGCATCCTCCTCGTTCAGGAACCGGCTGACCTTGGCATCCAACGCATCCGCCTGCTTGAGCGCCCCACCTACGGTGTCGGCCTCGATCTTGATCCGGCGGATGTCGAAAAGCCGCGCAGGCGTGGACATGTCATAGATGGAATTCACCAACTCCCCGGCCACCGCATCGCGCGCCGTCAGGGCAAAAAGAGCCGGTTCGTTTTCCTCGATGAACTGCCGCAGGATGCCGTAGGAGGTCGAGAATTTCATGTCGAGCAGCGGCGCATGCTTCTGCTCGGTGGTGAGCAGGATGAATTGCCGGTTGACGCCCGCATGGTTGAGGTACAAAGGGTCGCCCAGCTCATGGCCGATCTCCGGCGAATAGCCTGAAATATCGACATAAAAATCGTCAAGCTGCGTGGTCTTACCGGTCAGATGCTCCAACGCGCGATTGTATCGCGCCACCAGCGCAGGTGAGGCCACATGTACCAGATTGCCAAACATCAGGCCGGATCTAATCAGACGCTCCACTACGCAGCCCCTCTTCGCTTGCTGAATAGGGCGAGAACAACCGCAATTGCAAAAACCGCACCCAGAAGTTTGATTGCGATCATCTCACCTTTGATCGCCGAGCCGCCAAAGAACAGGACGAACGTGGCGATGTGCAAAACGCCCCGTTGAATGCCAAACCATCTCAAAGCCATTCCACGCCATGCAATCACAAGATCGACCGCCCACCAAATGATCAACGCCATACCCGGCCAAAATGCACTGACGCGAGAGGACGTTGTCATCCAAGTGAAGTCGCCGCCAAAGAACAGAAAGGCGGAAACATAGAGATGGATCAGGTAGGCGATGAATGACACCAGCCAGAAGGCAAACCACTGACGGCCAGCGCCTTTTGTCAGATAGAACCAGTAGGCGGGGATCAACAGAACCAGTGCAGCCCAGGCCGTGAACGCTGATTGGTAAAGAGCCAGCGCGTTTCTATCGTCGACGTCCGGGGCGGGCTCAGGAACTGCGGCGGTTGCAGGCGGCACATAGCTGAGCCAGCCAGAGTCTTGTGCCAACACAGCCGCGCCAAAGGCCGCCATCGTCAGCAAGATCAGGGACCCTAGAGCCAAGGGATTTGCCGAGTTGTCTGTCATGAGGTTCGTTTCTTGAATTTTGGAGCCAGAAAAAAGGCCAACCCGAAAACTGGTACAAACAAAAATGCACTTTGGATGGTGACGCCGATGCTGAAACCGACAAGCTCCGCAAAGGTGTTACCTGCACCGATTGCTGTCAGAAAAAGGCCAGCGGCAGCGACTGCGCCAAATTGGCAAAGGGTTACTTTTCCCAGACCCAGAAAGAAATTGGTGGTCTTGCTGCCTGTCTCTTTGCGCCGGTAATCCGCGCCAAATCGGATGCCGAAAATCAGCGCAGTAGTGAACAGCACAAAGAAAACCGCCATCGCCATCAGGTTGATTTCCCTTCCAAATACCGCCGCTTGGCCTCTTCCATTCGGCCCATATCCCGCACCGCATTCTCAATTGCCACCTCGTCGGATTTATCCGCATAGCGGAATTCGGAATCGGCGTAGCGGTTGATTTCCTGGATCACCATCTCGACGGTGATCGGCTGGCGCAGCTCTTCGATCATGCCCTTCTTGGTGTCATAATCCTTCAAGAGGAAAAGGTCGGGCTCTTCCATCCATTCATCTGGCAACTCAAAGTCCATCGCGCGGACTTTGACCGCGTCGGTGATGTTCTTGATCGCCCGCCCGGTGAAGCGTTCGTCGGCCTCCTGAATGCCCTTGAGATACGTGCCGAGCTTGGCAATCGTGTCGAGCTTGCCGATCTTCCGATCAACCGCTTCATAGACCCGGAGCAGCCCCTCTTCGTGGGGTTTGGAATGCGATTCAAACGACGCGGCGACGGCCTTCTTGATCTCCTGCGCGGCATAGACCTCATGCTCGCCGAGGGGGATATCGTGGTTCTTGCCCATCAGCAGGTAGAGGATGTCGATGTAATCCTCCCGCGTGATCGGCCCGTCCACGAGGAACCGCGCCCCGGCCCGCTGGCGCAGGGCATCATCGACATTCTCGGGGTAGTTCGAGAACATGCCGAAGGTGCAATTGCCGCGCACGACCGTGTTGGCACCTGCGAAACTCTCCATCAGCACGGCTGTGATTTCCAATTGCCCGGCCGAGGACTGGCGGTCGCCCCGCTTGCCGGCGAGTTGGTCGATATCGTCAATGGTGCCGAAGCCGATGACCGACGGGTCGATCACGTTATTGATGAAGCTCTTGGCGTTTTGCGCCGACTTGCCCTGATAGCTGTCGATGCTCTCGGTACTCAGGTTCTGATAGCGGAACGGGTAGCCCGCGTTCTGACAATAGCCCTGGATCAGCCCCGCCATCATCTGGATGAGTGTGGTCTTACCCGTCCCCGGCTTGCCATCGCCCATGAAGGTAAAGATGAACCCGCCCAGTTCGGCAAACGGGTTCAGGCGGCGGTCAAAATCATAGGCCATCAGCATCTTGGCCAGCTTCATCGCCTGGTACTTGGCGATGTGGTTGCCCACGACCTCATGCGGCTGCTTGAACGTCATGGTCAGGGTCGAGGATTTGCCTTTGGACGACACGTCAAAGCCGCGGATCGTCAGGTCATCGGCCTCGATGCGCCAACTGGCCTGCGTGAAGGGATCAAGCCGCGCGGCGTTTTGCGCACGCAGTGCGATCTTTTCCATCAACTGCTCGGCAAAAGCGGTGATCGTCGCCACAAGGCGGGCATCGTCGCTGGCATGTTTGGCGATATCCTGATCCATCTCCCAAAGCGCGCCGTGCAGGGCAAGCTGGGCGTTGTCGGTCAGAACCTCTTCGACCTCGCCCACCTCGACCGAAATCTCACTTCCATGCGGCCCCAGAAGGAACGCCGTGGCATTGGCAAAGACATGGGAAACGGCCAGCGCCTCGGCCGCCATGAGTTCGGAAAACTCGGTCTTGCGGTCGGCCGGCAAGGACCCGGCCAGGTTGGCGCGACGCAGATCGGCCAGGCCGGTCGCATCGGCGTAGTTTTCACCAACCGCCAGCGCCACCGCGAGCGCGCGGCGCAGCGTGTGCATCACCGTCGCCTGCAAGGGCGAAGTCAGCGGGTCATCCCCATCCGCACCCGCGATCCGGTCGATCAGATGCACCCCTTCGGGCCGCGCGGTGGAACGGGTCACAAGCCCCGGCGTGGTGGTGCGGAACCGCCGCCGCGTACCGATCCCGGCAGAGCGTTCCTCCGCAGGTGCGTCCACCGGCTTGGCAATGCGCGGGGTATGGTCGAACCCGTCCAGCATGGCCACCGCCGCATCGTAATGCTTGGCGATATCCTCTTCGCGCAATTCCATCGTGTCCGCCGTCAAACTCATCGCTCAAACCTCTGTTTTCATCGTTCGTCAAATACTCCCGCCGGGGCCATCAATACCGCAACACCCGTCCGCCGGGGTTGACCACGTATTTCGTCACGCTGGCAAAACCGGGCGGGTTACGTTCGGCCAGCACCTGGTAGGGGCGTTCGGGCAGGATGATACTGCGTTCGGTCCGCGTAGCACCCGTGTCGACCCCGCGCCCGGAGAAGGGATCAAGCGCAAAGACCTCCCGCTCGACCGTGCCGAACCAACCCGCGCGCTCTTCCTTGACCCGCTCGCTTTCGAGCACCTCGTCGGTCCAGGCCAGCGCCCAATCCTGCCCCTCGGGCGCGCGCGCCTCGGCCAGAACATCGCGCAGCGGCCCTGATTGGCGGGTATAGGTGTGGCTGTACATCGGGCCCAGATGCAGGCGACGCAGGCGTTTGGGGTGCAGATCGTCAAACGCCTCGTCAAAGCCCTTGGCGATGGTCAGGAGCTTCAGCCCGCCAAGCGCCTGCCCCATCAGGTGCGCTTGGCACTCGGGCCAGCGGCGCTGATCGCGGGCCAGCGGTGTGCGGCCATCGTCTTCGACCTCCATGAGGTAGATGGTCGGCAGGTTGACTTGACTGTCATAGACCGCCCAATGGACGAGGTATTTGCGGCGATCATCCAGACCTTCGAGCCAGATGATCTGCGGATCATTCTGCGCCCAGAAGAGATATCCCCGCGACAACTCCTCATAATAAAGCCGCTGCGACAGGGCGAATTGCAGGCGCGTGGGGATTTCACGCTCGCTGATGATCTGCTCAACCATCTGTTTCTTGAGCGCCCCCGGCCCCGGCATGTTCTCCAAGTGCCGCTCCGCCTGCTGCGCGTCATTGGCCATGATCAGCAACTCGTTGAACACCGGAAAACCGCTTTCTTCCGTATCCATGGTCATGGCGACGGTGGCATGGCCCGCGTCGCGCCCAGTGAGCAGGTATTTCATGCTGAGCGCCCGGAACGTGTAAGTGAGGCCCTGGATGTAACCGGTCAGTATCTCCACCTCGTCCCGGTTCAACTCCCCCGCCCCCTGCATCACCGCCGACACGCGCGCAAGATAATCGGTGATCCGCTGGAACTTCTTGAAATACCGACGGCTGGCGAAGAGGTCGGTCAGGCCAACGTGATCGCGATTTTGGCTATCGGCCTCACTCATCAGAGGCAGCCCTGTGTTTCAAAACTCGCCTCACAAAAGGCCCACAAACAAGCCAGACCGCTATTCCCGCTGCAACCGTGTAGATCATAAGATGCCGCCATTCAGCATAGCCCTGCTCGCCAAACTTCGTTATCAAAATTAACTTACTCAATCCAACCACGGCGAAGATTAGGAAAATAGCGAGCAAATAGTTTCGTGGAGGCTTGCGCATCAGGCCCCGTAAAGGTTCTTGTCGTGCTTCTCGATAATCTCCTGGAACCTGCGGGCGAAGCGTTCGTCGGCCTTGGCCTTGGCCTCCAGCACGTCGCGGGCGAAAACCATGTGATCTTCGTGCGCTTCCAGCATGTCGGCCATCTTCTTGTTGGTCGCCGCCCCGATGCCCGCCATGGCGGTCTGCGCCTCCTGGTCGGTCTCAACGCCGATTTCGTTGATCCGGTGGGCCACATCCTGCTGCTGCGCGGTTTTGAGCGATTTGGTGAGCGCATCATAGAGTACAACGCGCTGCTTGGTATCGGTCTGCAGCTTGTTGATCAGCACCATCTGCGTCGCCGCCTGGTTTTGCAATGAGTCGACCCAGGTCTTGCCCTTCTCGATATACCGCTCCAGCGTCTGCGACTTGGCAAGTTTGACCTGCTCGTCCTGCACCATCGCGTTGTACTGCGTGTTCAGGTCGGCCAGTTCGGTCTCAAGCTTGGTCCGCGCCGCCGCGTCGGTTTCATTGGCGATCTTGTTTTCCAACTCGATGATCTTCGGGTCCATCCCCTTGATCTCGGTGCGCAGGTTTTCCAGGTCGCCGACGGTGAACTCGCGCTCATCCAGCGTCTCGGTCAGGTTGGCCTCGACCTTGGTCTTCTGCTCCTCCAGCATCGTCAACTGCCCCTGGAGCAACTGCACGATCACATCGGATTTCGAGATCAGGTCCTGCAACTTGTCGTCAATCGACGCCTCGCGCACCCGTTCCTGCCGCATGCTGTCGGACTTGGCGCGGCTGAACATGCCGACGAAACTTTCCCAGCCCGTCTTGTTGCGCATCTCGTCGAAATCTTTGGAAAAGGCTGCCGTGATGTCGTCGAGCCCCATGATGAGCTCCGCGATATTGGCGTTCATCACCTCGGTATGGGCGTGCACGTCCTCCAGCGAGGCGTTTTCGATATCCAGCATCGCGTCTTCGCCGCCCTTGATCTTGGACCGTGCGGTTTCAATTTTGCTGGTCAGTTCGGCAATTTTCGCCTGAGCCTCGCTCACCTGAGCCTGCGATTCCCGCACCTGCGCATCAAGATCGGCCATGCACTTCCCCCTCTTTCTCAAATTGTGATTGTTGCAGTCAATATATGTGTTTTTGACCCGAGTTTAAGCGTTTTTCGCGAAAAGAATGCGACCATATCGTGTTTCACGGGTAAACATCGCGGATCTTTTTCGCTTCTGTTTCAATACGATGGTTACACACGCCATTGCGAGACGAAAATAATCAAAAACGAGACCAAACTTCATGGGAAACCGGATCAAGCCGATCCGGCGCGGCATAGATCGACAAGGTCATGGCAGTTTCCCATTCGCGGCCTCCGACGGGCACAAAAATACCCTGATCCAGCTCACGGGAAATCGCCGTTTCGGGCAACCATGCCATGCCACTGCCGGCAAGGACGCGCCGCTTGATCGCCTCGACCAGCCCGTCAACATAGACCATATCGAGGTGCAGCGGACGATTTCCGATCAGATGCTCCATCACCACCCCCAGAAAAGAACTGTGTTCATAGGCAAGGTATGGGATCGTCTGATCCGGCGTTCCGGGTAAAGACCAGCCATGGCGGCGAACCGCGTCGCGGGCAGCCACCGGCACCATCCGGTCCGTGAGGATATCCTTTCGGGCAAATTCCCCCTCGTCGAGCGTTGGCGCCACATCCGCGTGCCGGTAGCAGAGCAGAAATTCCACCGCACCATCATGCAACATCTGGCAACAGGCCGAGAGCGAATCCGAGATGACCCGGGTCCGCAGATGCGGTAATTCCCGCGCCAGATCATCTATCTTGGATGACAGGTAATGCACTGAGATCGTGTGTAAAACTGAAAACCTGACCTGCTGCCGGTCGCCGCGATCCTGATCCCGGATCATTTGTCGGCTTTCCGACAGATCGGCAATTGCCGCCTTGGCAACCGGCAGGAATTGCGCGCCGGCCTCCGAAAGGCGCACGGGGTATGTCGCCCGGTCCACCAGGGGCAGACCGACCCAGCTTTCGAGCGCCTTGATCCGGCGGCTGAAGGCCGATTGGGTGATGTTGCGCTCCTCCGCCGCGCGGGTGAAGTTCAACGTCCGCCCCAGGCATTCGAAATCGCGCAGCCAGTTCAGGTCCATATCTCCCCCCGCGAAAAGGTCGCCGCGGCAGCGTTACCATAAACTATGCAATTTCGGAATAGTTTCATGAAATCTTTGAATTGGCGGTTTCAAAATACTTCGGCCTACACTTGAGGAGCGCGCCCCGGGGGATGTGGCCGCATTGCCAAGGGGATGATCTGCGACACGATGTCGAACGCTGCCCAGACTGCCGAATTATCGCGAATGGCGTATCTGCGCCGGGGTCAGGGACACCCCCTGGTTCTGGTTCATGGCTACCTCGGCGGGGCGGCGATGTGGCAAGGGCAGATCGACGCGCTCTGCGATGGTTTCGATGTGATCGTGCCGGAATTGCCCGGATATGGCGGCAGCCATGGGGAACAGGCGCTGGACACGATCACGGGATACGCAGGGCAGGTGCTGGCGCTTCTGGATGATCTGGGCATTTCACGGTTTCACCTGCTGGGCCATTCAATGGGCGGCATGATCGTCCAGCAGATGACGGCGATGGCCCCGGACCGGGTGACGAAACTGATTTGCTATGGCACGGGACCGCAGGGGGTATTGCCCAACCGGTTCGAGACGATCGACCAGTCGCGCGCCCGGCTGCAAACCCAAGGCGTCGGCGCCACCGCCCGGCGCATCGCGGCCACATGGTTCACCAGCGAAGAAAACGCGCCCGGCTTTGAGGATTGTGCGGCCCTTGGTGAAAACGTCTCGGTCGAGAGTGCGCTGGCGGGTCTGAATGCGATGGAAACATGGGACGGGCGTGCCGCCCTGGCCACCATCAAACAGCCGACGCTGGTCATCTGGGGCGACAAGGACCGCTCCTATGGCTGGCAGCAGCCCGAAGCCCTCTGGACCGGCATCGCGGGCAGCAACCTCGCGGTCATGCCCGGCTGCGGCCACAACGCCCACCTCGAGAAACCCCGGCTGTTCAATACGATTATTCGCGATTTCGTGACGGATGAGGCGCAAGGCGGGACCACCTGAAACGATAAAATACGACCATAAACACACCCAATTCCGGCAAACGGAAGCGAACAACAGAGGAGAAGAAAATGAGATTGAAACTGATGGGAACGGCCCTTGCGGGCGTCATGGCGACAGCGTCGCTGACCCACGCGGCAGAGAGCGTGAATATCGGCGCGCCCCCTTGGACCGGGGCGCAGGCGATTGCGCATCTGATCGCTGAAATCGTTGAAACGCGGATCGGCGGCGAGGCCAACCTGGTCCCCGGCAGCAATGCCTCGATCTTCCAGGCGATGGACCAGGGCAAAGGCGATATCGACGTACATCCCGATGTCTGGCTGCCCAACCAGGAGAGCTTTACCAAGAAATACGTGGACGAAGCCGGCACGGTGGCGCTTTCGGACAAACCATATGAAGGCAAGCAGAGCTTTTGCGTAAGCAAGGCGTTTTCCGAGGCCAACAACGTCACGTCGATCTTCGACCTCGCCCGCCCGGAAGTGGCCGAGAAGATGGACAGCGACGGCAATGGCAAGGGTGAGATCTGGATTGGTGCGCCCGGCTGGGCCTCGGCCAATGTGAACGAGATCAAGGTGCGCGATTACGGCCTGATGCCCTTCATGGAGCCGATCCGCGCGGATCAGGCGGTGATGACCGCCACCGTCGGCGACAGCATCAAGAAGGACATCGGATATGCCTTCTATTGCTATAGCCCGCATGCGATCTGGTTCCAGTATGACATTGTGCGCCTTGAAGAGCCTGCGTTCGATCCCGAAAAATACATCGCAATCCAGCCATCGGACGATCCGGACTGGTTCGAAAAGTCGACGGTAATGACCGAGGATGCCTTGAAAAAGGTACAGATCGCCTATTCCAAGTCGCTGGCCGAACGCTCGCCTGCCATTGCCGATCTGCTGGCCAATATCCAGCTTGATGGCGAGACCGTGTCCGATTTCGCCTTCCAGATCGAAGGCGGCAAGGACCCCGCGGACGTCGCCAAGGAATGGGTTGCGGCCAATTCCGACCGCGTGGACGGCTGGCTCGGCCTCTGATCCATCGCAATCGCCGGGCCGCGTGAGGGACGCGCGGCCCGGCATCATCAAACTGATGGGGGCACACCATGTCGCAGGACGTCGCAATCGAACTCTCCGGCGTGTGGAAGATTTTCGGCGCGCGGGCAAATGACGCGCTGGCCGAGATCCGCGCCAGTGACATCTCGAAAAAGGAAGTGTTGGAGCGGTTCAACTGCGTGGTCGGTGTGGCCGATGCCACGATGGATATCCGCCCGGGCGAGATCTTTTGCATCATGGGATTGTCCGGCTCGGGCAAATCCACGCTGGTGCGCCACATCAACCGGCTGCTGGAGCCGACGGCAGGCAAGATCGTCGTCAATGGCGAGGATATCATGGCGATGGCGCCGGACACCCTGCGCCAATATCGCAACGAACATATCGCGATGGTCTTTCAGAACTTCGCGCTGATGCCGCACCGGTCGGTGCTGGACAACGTGGCGATGCCGCTGGAAATCCGCGGCATCAACAAGAACCAGCGCATGGAGGCCGCGGAACAGGCCATCGAAATGGTCGATCTTTCTGCTTGGGGCAACAAGTTTGCCCATGAGCTTTCGGGCGGGATGCAGCAACGGGTGGGCCTGGCCCGGGCGCTGGCGGCCGATCCGGAAATTCTGCTGATGGATGAGCCCTTTTCGGCGCTCGATCCGCTGATCCGGCGGCAATTGCAGAACGAATTCATGAAGCTCGCCGCCAATATGAACAAGACCACCGTGTTCATCACTCACGACCTTGATGAGGCCGTGCGGATCGGCGACCGGATCGCGATCATGCGTGATGGCCGCGTGGTGCAGATCGGCACGCCCGAAGATATCGTGATGCACCCGGCGGACGAATACGTGGCCGATTTCGTGGCTGGCATCTCACGCCTCAAAGTGGTCCGCGCCCACGCGGTGATGCAGCCCTTGGCCGAGTTTGAAAAAGCCAATGGCGGGCTGTCCGAGACCGCCCAGGAATTTGCCGAAGACGCCCATCTGGGCGAGTTGATCGACGCCGCCATCGGCAGTGACCAGCCCGCCGCCATCATCGACGCCGCGGGCAACCGCGTTGGCGCCATCACCCGCGCGGACCTTCTGCGCACGGTGATCGAAGGAACGGAGACCTCTTGATCATGGCCGATGAAACCAAAGAAGAACTGCTCGCGGAATTCGTTGCCACCAATCCCGGCTATTACGGCACTCAATTCCAGAAGATCGGCGCCAAGGCGGGCTTTGCCTGGACCTTCAACTGGGTTGCCGCCCTGCTCGGGCCGATCTGGTACGGGATGCGGGGTCTGTGGAATTGGGGGCTGCCTTTCGTCATCCTCGAAACCTTCGCTTTCATCCAGTTGGGGCGCGGCCTTTTCGGCGATCTGGGCGCGGAAGTGCGCGACCGGATCAAACAGATCGAAGGCACCCTGGCGCTGCGCTATGAACAATTGCAGGCGGCCATCGACAAGGGCGATGACGGGGCGGCCTTTCAACGCAATATTGACTCTCTCGAAGCCGCAATCGACGGCATCCGTGCCGAGGCCGAAAGAGCCGATGCCACAGCTATCTGGGTGGCCCTTTTCGGCTTGGGGTTCCTGATCGCGGTCAAGATCGCCGAAGGCATCATGGCCAACCCCGTGCTTGAACGGCGCTATTCCGACTGGCTGTCGGATCGCAGCATCAAATCCGGGCTGGAGCCGCTGCGGACCTTGCTGAGTTTCGCATTCGTCCTGATCGTCTTCGCGGTCAGCGTCGTGCATTTCGCCTTTCCCGGCGCGGTCGGCTGGTTGACCGACTTCCCGACCGATCCAAACATCCGCCTGACCGCCATCCGGTGGGTCGAGGCCTTTTTCGACTTCATCATCGCGTCCGGGCAATGGGTGTTCGACATCATCACCTTCGGCATCCGCGCGGTCCTCGACGGGTTGGAGATCTTGTTCGTCGACACCCCCTGGCCGGTCATTGCCGCGATGATCATCCTGCTGACCTGGCTTTCCGCCGGTCCCGCCGCGGCCTTCGCCGCTGCCGGATTCCTCGCCTATATGGGATTTCTCGGCTTCTGGGAAAAGGCGATGACCACGCTGGCATTGCTGGGTACCGCCGCCTGCATCTCGATCGCACTTGGTATTCCCATCGGCATGTTCTGCGCCCGCCGCCCCCGGCTCTATGCCTTTATCCGCCCGATCATGGACTTCATGCAGACGATGCCGGCCTTCGTCTTCATGATCCCGGTGATCGCGTTCTTTGGCACCGGCAAACCGGCAGCCGTCGTGACCACGATGATCTTTGGCGGCACCCCCGTGGTGCGGTTGACCGTACTGGGCTTGCGTGGCGTTCCCGAAAGCATCCGCGAGGCCGCCATCGCCTATGGCGCGTCCAAGTGGTACCTGCTGACCAAGGTCGACCTGCCGCTGGCGGCCCCCTCGATCCTGGCCGGCGTGAACCAGACGATCATGCTGTCACTTGCGATGGTCGTGGTCGCCTCGCTGATCGGGGCCAAGGGTCTGGGTGAGGATGTGCTGGAGGCGCTGCAATACGCTTCCGTGGGTCAGGGTATCCTGGCCGGGTTCGCGATCCTCTTCTGTGCGATGATCCTGGACCGTGTCGTGCAGGGCAAACGGGAGTAGTCCCGGTTGCCCTGAGCCCGCCGCTCATCCGAAGATCACACCCCGGCTCTGCGCGCGCAGACGCGGATCGCGGGATTTGACCCGCACGGGCCGCCCTTCGAGAAGCTCGAAACACCGATCCAGCGTATCTTTTTCCAACCGCTGCATAGCCTCATGGGTGTAGAAAGTCAGATGCGGCGTCAGGATCACGTTGGGCCGCCCGAATAACGGGCTGAGAGGGTGGTCAGAGAGAGCCAGCGGCTCCTGGCTGAACACATCCAAGCCAGCGGCGGCAATCCAGCCCTCATCCAGCGCCCGGATCAGCGCCTGCTCATCCACGATGGCCCCTCGCGAGACGTTTACCAGACATGCCGTCGGCTTCATCGCGCGCAGCTCCGCCGCGCCGATCAGGTGCCGGGTTTCGTCGTTCAACACGCAATGGATCGACACGAAATCGCATTGGCTCAGGAAGTCACGCAAATCCGCCACCGGTTCGACGCCAGCCGCGCGGATATCCTCGGGCGGGGTATGCGGGCTATAGGCAATCACCCGCGCCCGGAAGCCCGCACCGGCCATCCGCGCCATGGACCGGCCGATCTTGCCAAAGCCGACGATACCCACGGTACTCCCGGCAATGTCGCGCGCCAACCAACGGGCATTGGGCCATGTCCACCCCTCGCGCGCCATCTCGGCACCGATCTCAGGCAGTCTCTTGGCCAGCGAAATCAGATGCGCAAACGCCCCCTCAGCCACGGTCTCCTCGGCATATTCCGGCACGTTCACCACGGTCACGCTGTGCTCGATCGCCGCGGGGATGTCGATGGCGTCGATCCCGACCCCGTATTTCACGATACCCCGCAAGTTGGGCGCCCCCTCGATCACGCGGCGGGTGATCGGCGCATAGCACATGAGCAGAAGGTCCGCGTCGCGCGTGGCCGCACAAAGCGCCTCCTCGGACACACCATCGGGCAGCAAAACCACCTCATACCCGGCATCGCGCAGGGCTGCATCGACCACCGGCACCTCAAGCTCACTATCGGTGCGGACAACCTTCATCGGCTTACATTCTTGATCGCCGTCACGACGATCTCCAACGCGCGGGTCAGATCCGCTTTCGGTATGGTCAGGGGGGGCGACAGGGTCAGCACGCAACCCTGCGAAATCTTGAAACTCAACCCCGCCTCGAGACAAGCATAGTAAATCCGCTCGGCGAGATCGTTTCCGGGGGTCTTGTCGGCGATGTCCTGCACAATCTCCACCCCGAACATCAGGCCCCTGCCCCGGATGTCGCCAACAATCGGCACACCAGCCAATTCCGTGCGCAGGTAGTCCATCGCAAATCGGCCAAGCCTATCGGAGCGATCGACAAGCTCTTCGTCCTCGATAATCTCCAGCGTGGTCAGGGCCGCGCGGGCTGTAACCGGGTTTTTCTCATGCGTGTAATGCCCGATAGCGAAATCACCGCACACATCCAGATCGCGCCGCGCAATGCAGGCCGCAATCGGCAGGATGCCCCCGCCAAGCGCCTTGCCGATCGTCACGATATCGGGGATCACTTCGTCATGTTCAAAAGCGAACATGCGGCCCGTCTTGCCGAGACCGGTCGGAATTTCATCGAGGATCAGGAGCGCCCCATGGCGATTACACGCCTCCCGCACCGCTTTCCAGAACCCGGGCGGCGGCACATAAGGCACCGCGCGCATCGGCTCGGCAATCACGGCTGCCACGTCACCTTCCCGATCGAGCACGTAGTCGACCATCTTGGCGCACGCGAGACCGCAAACATCCGGCCCTGCGTGATTATAAGGACAACGATAACAGGCGAAGGGGGCCACATGTTCCGTTCCCGGCATCATCGGCCCGGCAATATGACTGCGGAACGTGGCCTCGCCGCCCACGCTGGCCGACCCGAACCCGGCCCCGTGGAAAGCATCCCAGAAACTCACCGTCTTGAACCGGCCCGTGGCCGCCCGGGCGATTTTCAGCGCCACCTCATTGGCGTCCGACCCGCCGGTGGTAAACAGTGTCTTGCCCAGATCGCCGGGGGCAATCGTGGCCAGTTTCTCGGCCAGTTCCACCGCCGGATCATTGGTAAAGCGGCGAGGCGCGAAGGGCAGATCGTCAAGCTGCGCCTTGATCGCGGCAACCAGGCGTGGATGCCCATATCCGATGTGATGCACGGAATTGCCGTGGAAATCCATGTAGCGGCGGCCATCGGCATCTTCGATCCAGATGCCTTCGGCCTTGGCGATGGTACTGACGCAGGGGCTGGAAAGGCTCTGGTGCAAAAACGCGTCGGCATCGCGTTTCAGGAGTGGTTCCGATTTGGGGCCGATGGATTTCTTCAGCCATGTCCGGCGGGCGTTGGAGGTGTTTGACTCTCCTTCGGTGTGGACGATTTTCTGAGCCATTCTGGACCTCCGAGTGGGATGGACGGGGCCGCATTTGGCCCCGCGCGCCTGTCAGATTGCGGCTTGTGTTACCGGGGCCATGGTAGGGAGTATGTTTTGACGTTTGTGAAGAACTTCATGGCTTCTGTGACGCCTTCTTTGACGGCGTTTCC
>NZ_JASHJC010000022.1 GCF_030733385.1 Roseovarius sp. MMSF_3359
CTTGCGGGCGGTCTGGCGATCGCGCGGCGGCCTACGGCCTTGATTCCGCGCGGGAGGTGAAAGTCGAACGGCAGCTTCGTCCGCAATGCGGATGCGCGATTACAACCCCAGCTTGGCGCTGACGATCTGGTTGACCGCCTTGGGGTTGGCCTTGCCACCGGTGGCTTTCATCACCTGACCAACGAACCAGCCCGCCAGTTTCGGGTTCTGCTTGGCTTTTTCGACTTGGGCGGGGTTATCGGCGATGATCTGGTCCACCGCTGCTTCGATCGCGTCGGTATCGGTGACCTGTTTCATGCCACGTTCTTCGACAATCTGCGCTGGGTCACCGCCTTCGGTATAGACGATTTCAAACAGATCCTTGGCGATCTTGCCCGAGATGGCGTCAGAGGCGATGAGGTCGATGATCCCGCCCAGTTGCGCGGGGCTGACCGGGCTTTCAGCAATATCGTGATCGTCCTTTTTCAACCGGCCAAACAGCTCGTTGATGACCCAGTTGGCGGTGAGCTTGCCATCGCGCCCCCCGGCGGCCTCTTCGAAATAGGCCGCATTGGCCACATCGGCGGTCAGCACGTTGGCGTCATATTCAGACAGACCGAATTCACCCATGAACCGGGCCTTTTTCTCGTCCGGCAGTTCGGGCAGTGACGCGGCAATGTCATCCACCCAAGCCTGCTCAATCTCCAGAGGCAGCAGGTCGGGGTCGGGGAAGTAACGGTAATCATGCGCCTCTTCCTTGGAGCGCATCGAACGGGTCTCGTTCTTGTCCGGATCGTAGAGCCGGGTTTCCTGCGTGACCTCGCCGCCCGCCTCGACAATCGCGATCTGGCGGCGCGCCTCGTAGTCGATGGCCGCCTGAATGAAGCGCATGGAGTTCATGTTCTTGATCTCGCAGCGGGTGCCGAGATGGCTGAAATCGCCGGTTTCACGGTATTTCTCGTAAGCGCCGGGCAGGCAGATGCTGACATTCACATCGGCCCGCAGGTTGCCGTTCTGCATGTTGCCATCACAGGTGCCAAGATAGCGCAAAATCTGGCGCAGCTTGGTCACGTATGCGGCAGCTTCCTCGGGGCCGCGGATATCGGGGCGCGAGACGATTTCCATCAGCGCCACACCGGTACGGTTCAAGTCCACGAAGGACATGTTGGGGTCCATGTCGTGGATCGACTTGCCGGCGTCCTGCTCCATATGAATGCGTTCGACCCGGACCAAGCGGGCGATGCCCGGCTCCATATCGACAAGGATTTCGCCTTCACCCACCAGCGGCTCGTAAAGCTGTGAAATCTGGTAACCCTGCGGCAGGTCGGGATAGAAGTAGTTTTTGCGGTCAAAGGCCGATTTCAGGTTGATCTCTGCCTTGAGGCCCAGACCGGTGCGCACGGCCTGTTCCACGCAAAACTCATTGATGACCGGCAGCATGCCGGGCATGGCCGCATCGACAAAGGCCACGTTCGCGTTCGGCTCGGCGCCGAAACGGGTCGAAGCGCCGGAAAAGAGCTTGGCATTCGACGAGACCTGCGCGTGCACTTCCATGCCGATCACGAGTTCCCAATCGTGCTTCGCGCCGGCAATCACCTTGGGTTTCGGGCTCTCATAGGTCAGGTCAAGCATGGTTTCGGCCTTTTCGTTTTCCTGTCGCGGTTCTATGCCAGCCCCCCGCCGCGGGCAAGAGGGTGGAAACCTATTGTTTCCGTAACATAGCTGCTGTTTCTGCTGGTATCGGGTGCGGCTCCCGTCTTACTAAACCATGGGAAGAATCGGAGAGTTTGAGTTGCCTAATCTTTTTGGAACGAAATGGGGGAATCCGACAATCGGAACCTCCGGGGGAACAGTGACGTGGAGTATTGCAGGTGCGTTTGAATCGCTGCTGAATTTCGGCATTTTCACGCGGTCGGTGAACGGCAGCAGCTTCATGAATTTCAATTTCACGCAGGAAATCGAGAATGCCTTCGCCCAATGGGCGAGATTCGGCAATATCAAGTTCCAGCAGGTTCCCGATGGCGGTGGTCCCGCGGGCGGCAATGATGATGGCGACATCAGGCTGTTCTTCGGCCATCTGCCCGGGCGGACGCTCGGACTGGGCGCGTTCCCGAGCAATACCGATTTCGGCGGTGACATCCTCCTGGATGTGCGCAACATCTATAACACCAACCGCGAGATATTCCGTGCGCTGGTGCTGCACGAAATCGGTCATGCCCTGGGCCTGGACCATGTGGAGCGGGATTCAATCCTGACGCCGGTCTTGAACCCGAACATAACCCGCCTGCAGCGTGACGACCGCGACGGCATTCGCCAGCTTTACGGTGATCCCGATATCGCGCCATCTTTCACGATCAAGGGTTTTGGCGTCTATCGGCTGGCGGCCAAGAACAACGACTTCATCGTGCAGGGCAACGGCCAGAAAAACATCATCGTCGGGACCGGCGGCAACGATACGCTGGATGGCGGTGCCAATAATGACCGGCTGATCGGTGGCTGGGGTGCGGACGATCTGCGCGGTGGTACCGGGCACGATTTCCTGATCGGACGGGCAGGTGCGGACAGGCTCGATGGTGGCGACGGGTTCGACACCGCGGATTACCGCCATTCGACCACCGGCATTGTCCTCGACATGCTGCAACCCACGGGGACAGGTGGCGATGCCAATGGCGATGTCCTCATTAGCATCGAAAAGATCATCGGCTCGCGCCGTGGCGATACGATCATGGCGGACAATAACGACAACCGTATCGTCAGCCTGAATGGCTGGGATCTTGTCGACGGGCGCGGTGGCAATGACTTCATTAGCGGTTTCTTCGGAAATGACACGCTGATCGGTGGGACGGGCGATGACACCTTGCATGGCGAGGGTGGCAGTGACCTTCTGCAGGGGGGCGACGATAATGACGTCCTGATCGGATCACGCGGCAATGACACGTTGGAAGGTGGCGACGGGGATGATTTCCTGCGCGGTGGCTTCAACAATGACGTGATCAACGGCGGTGCCGGAAACGATGACCTGAAGGGCAACCAGAATAACGATGTCTTTGTCTTCGCGGATGGTCACGGCAGCGATACCGTCGGCGATTTCAACGTCCGGAGCCGTTGGGAATTTATCGACCTGAGCGGTGTGACCGCGCTGGACGACTTTGCTGATGTGCAGGCAGCGGCCACAGACACGGCGAATGGTCTTCTGATCGACACTGGCGGGGGCGACTCGATCCTGATCAGCAATGTTCGGCTGAACATGCTGGGTGCTGACGACTTCCTTTTCTAGGGATCAAACCCCGTCACTCTACTTTTGGTAGAGCGTTTCGGCGGGATTTCGCGGAAAAGCAGGCGGAGGGGAGTTTCGCTTGCTTTCCTTCCTTTGCTCTGCGACGCGGTGCTCTTATTCTTGGGGACCGTCGGGGACTAAGCGTGGATTTTCGCAAATCCGCCGGCGGGTCGGCTTTGACGGTGCTTTTTGACCGGGCCGACGCTGATGACGGAGAAAAGAGATGCCGAACCTGGTGGGGACCAAGTGGGGTGCAAACGGCAATGGTAATCCCGGCGGCGTGATTACGTGGAGCCTGGCAGGTGGTGGCGAAGGCATTGGCCGCTTCGGGGTCGCGGGGCGATCCGTCAACCCCGAGAGCTTTCTGAATTTCGATTTCCGACAGGTGGTCAGCGATGCGTTCGCGGAATGGTCGACCTATGGTGATATCGAATTTGTCCAGGTCGAGGACAGGGGCGGCGCGGCCGGTGCCAATTTCATCGCGGACATTCGTATCTTTTTCGGGTCGATCCCCGGCTCGACCATTGGATGGGCCTATTTCCCGACGCGCCACACCAGCGCCATTGCCGGCGATATCCTGATCGACAGCCTGAGCTCGTTCAACACCAACCAGACACAGTTTCGCGGTCTCATCATCCACGAGATCGGCCACGCGCTTGGCCTTGGGCATGTGTTCGGCGGCTCGGTCATGACGCCGCAGATTTCCCTGGCGACCCTGCAAGCCGACGATATCGACGGCATTCAGCAGATCTACGGGGTGCAGGACGGTGCCGACCCGGTCTTGAACGTCAGAGGCGGCGGTCGGTTCAACATTCTCGAAGGTCTTGACGACCTGACCGTTCAGGGCAACGCCCGCAACAATGTAATCATCGGCGCCGATGGGGATGAGACCATCAACGGCGGATCCGGGGCCGATCGGCTCAGGGGCAAGGATGGCGCCGACGAACTGAACGGCGGCAATGGCAGCGATACGCTTGGTGGTGGCGCCGGGGCCGATGTGATGAACGGCGGCTGGGGCAACGACGTGGCGGATTACGGCGATTCCGCCAGTGCGATCGTTCTCGACCTGCTGGCGGCGTCGGGCACCGCGGGTGACGCCCTGGGCGACACGTTGATCAGCATCGAGCGGATTTTCGGCAGCCTGCATGGCGATACCATTCTTGGGGACAACGACAACAACTTCATTGCCGGCGGTGGCGGCGCGGATACCCTCGAGGGGCGTGGCGGCAACGATGTGTTGAAGGGCAATGCGGGTTTTGACGTCCTGATCGGCGATGACGGCAATGACTTTCTTGTCGGGCATTCGGGGGCGGACCTGCTGCAGGGTGGAAATGACAATGACACCCTGCGTGGCGGTGATGCGAATGACACGCTTGAAGGGGATGCCGGTAATGATGTGCTCGCCGGTGGCATCGGCGCCGACATCATCGACGGCGGGAGTGGCAATGACTGGTTGAACGGTGGCCTTGGCGGCGACCGGTTTGTCTTCGCCGACGGTCATGGCGATGACACCATACGCGGCTTCAACGTGGCCAGCAGGAACGAATTCATCGACCTGAGCGGTGTGAGCGCGCTTAACAGCCTGGCGGATGTCCGGGCGGCGGCGACCAACACGCTCAACGGTGTGCGGATTGATACTGGCGGGGGCGACTCGATCCTCGTCTTCGGGATCGGTTTGAATGCCCTGGGAGCGGATGAATTCCTGTTCTGAACATCCTTAGCAGGAAACAGCCTGTTTCCGGTCGGGAATAGATCGCCCGTTGCCTTGCCCATAACTGCAAGAACAGCCTCGAAAGATTCACGAGAATCACCGGTTTTTGACCGATTTTGAAGCGAACCGCTGCCCCGACGGCAGCGGACCCGTCACTTTCCAAAATCGAAACTTGCGCAAATTACGGCCAAGCCGTGGCGATTCGAGCATATTTCCGCCCTTTTTGGTTAATAGATCGGTCTTCGCTGGCGGATTCCCGCAGGCGCCGAAGGAGACGATGCGAAGGTTGTTGAGTGACGTGTTGTGACGTGTTTAGCACTGTTCTTGGGATGAACGACAAGAAGCATTGAGGTGTCAGAATTGGCAAATGTAGTAGGAACGAAATGGGGGAGCAGCACACTTGGTACCGCAGGAGGCACAGTCACCTGGAGTATCGTAGGCGCTGGAGTAGACATTTCGCGCTTTGGCGTAAGCACAAAAACGTCGGTCTCGGGGAGCTCATTTCTCGACTATAACTTCACCCAGGTCATCGCCGGCGCATTCGCGCAGTGGTCGAAATACGGGGACATCGAATTCAAGCAGGTTGCCGATGGCGGTGGCGCTGCAGGGGTCGGCAAGGACGCCGATATCCGCATCTTTTTCGGCGAAATTCCGGGCAGCACCGCGGGCTATGCCTTCTACCCGTCGTCATATGGATCGGCGATCGCCGGTGACGTGTTGCTCGACACGCTGGATAGGTTCAACAACGACCAGGCGCTTTTCGAAGCCGTCGTGCTGCACGAGCTTGGTCACTCGCTTGGCCTGGGCCATGTGAGCGGCAATTCGATCATGACAGCGACGGTGCGCAAGATCGGCCTTCAGGCGGATGATATCGCGGGCATTCAACAGATTTACGGCGTTCAGGACGACGCGCCTGCGCCGCCGCCGGACAATGGCGATAATGACAATACCGGTGGCAATGACCACGACCATGATCATGACCACGATCACGATCATGACCACAATCCGGATCCGCAGCCGCCGACACCTCCGGCACCGCCTGCGCCTCCGACACCGCCGGCCCCTCCGGCACCGGACCCCGATGATGGCGGGCAGCGCCTGGTCGGCAC
This sequence comes from Roseovarius sp. MMSF_3359, assembly GCF_030733385.1. Taxonomy (GTDB): domain Bacteria; phylum Pseudomonadota; class Alphaproteobacteria; order Rhodobacterales; family Rhodobacteraceae; genus Roseovarius. The sequence goes on from NZ_JASHJC010000022.1 coordinate 6,077, forward strand.
AAGTTCCGGCGACACGATCCGTGGCACCGAGGGCGAGGACACGATGATCGGGCGATCCGGTTTCGATCGGCTCTATGGCGGTAATGGCGATGACCGTATCGAAGGCGGTGACGATCGCGACAAGCTCTATGGTCAGAACGGTGCCGACGATCTGCGTGGCGGAGACGGCAAAGACCTGCTGAAAGGCGGCCGTGGCTTCGACAAGCTCGACGGTGGTGACCAAAACGACGTTCTGCGCGGTGAATGGGGCGAAGATACCCTTGATGGTGGCGCCGGTGACGACTGGATGCATGGTGGCAGCCATGCGGATATCTTCGTCTTCGACGATAACAACGGGATCGATTCGATCCGGGATTTCAACGCCCGCAATTCGAGCGAAAAGATCGACCTCAGCGCGCATAGCCGATTTGACAACTTCCAGGATGTCCGCGACGCGGCGCATCAGCATAACAAGCACACCATCATTGATACTGGCGGTGGTGACATGATCTTCCTGTCATTCGTGAAGCTGAGCGATCTGGATGCCAGCGACTTCATCTTCTGAAGATCACGGCGCCTTCCTAGCGCACCCCTGAAACTGCGAACGCGCGCGTCCTTGATCGACGCGCGCGTTTGGTTTTTGGGGGCGCAGGCAGGCCAGGATTGCCCCGGCCTGCCGCGTCATCAGGCCGCCGCCGGTATTGCGGAGGAGTGGCGGAGCCTGCTGATCAAGATCAGGTGGAAAGCCAGGAATATTGGTACGAAGAAGCCGGGAAACAGGGCAAGGGGATGCAGGTTGATGATGTTGGGTGCCTCATGCGCCCAAAGATGCGCGAAGCCTTCCGAGGTGGTGATGCCCATGAAAACGGCCACGACAAAATCGCCGATGCCGATCACATTGGCCTGGACCAGTTTGCGCCGCGCATCGGGCGCGTTTCGGCGCACAGCCTGCCACGCCTGATACCCTGCGATACCCGCCCAGATATCGCCCAGTCCCGCAAGCAGGGCAAATTGCCAGGGGATCACGCCCGCGGCCCATCCCAGCAGGAAAAGCGCCCCCATGACGCGGGGGATCTGGAACGCCGCAAGCAGGCCGAGATCCAACCGGTCGGTCACGGCCCGTCCGATCGCCGTTAGTCTTGCCAGGGCCCAGAGTGTGAACGCCCCGCCAAAAAGGAACGCCAACACGATGGGCGGTTCAGCCAGCGTTGCCGGGACATTGAAGACATTGGTCTGCGACATGTGGTTGGCGATCGCATACCACGCCCCGAGCAGGATCGCCGGTACAAGAACGGCCACCCGCGTCTCGGTCGGGGATAGGCTGGCCTGCGTGGCGCCCATGGTCACGAGTGCAACCGCCAGCGCCGGCAAGAGCACAGCGAAGAAATGGACATACCCAAGAAAGAAAACGTCAAGCATAGCGAACTCCTTATTCGATACGTTTTAGCTAGTAACTACTATAATTATAGTCAATTCACATTTTGAACAAACGCGCTATATTGTCCTCCATGGCAAAGCGTAGTCGCGATAACTGCCCCATTTTGCGGGCAACAAATTTCATTGGAGATCAATGGTCTATCCTTATCCTGCGGGAGTTTTTCCTCGAAGGTGCGCGGCGTTTTCAGGACCTGCAGGATGTGCTGAATGTGTCGCCCAATACGCTGTCGGGCCGTTTGAAACGCCTCGAATCAGGCGGCATACTTGTGCGCCATCAATACTCCACCAACCCGCCGCGTTCGGAATATCGCCTGACCGACAAGGGCAGGGCATTGGCGCCGGTCATGAACGCCCTGCATGATTGGGGCACGGCCCATACCGATGACTTGCCGTGATCGATGCGCGCCAAATTGCGGCGGCATGACGGTATGATTGATCCCACCTGTTTCGCGCCACATGAACGGATCGCGGGCGATTTGCTCCCGGTCATAGCGGAGGCCGCGGAGGATGGTTCTCATGATCTTGGCCACATCCTGAGGGTCTGGCGCAACGTGCAGCGGATTTCCCGGGCGGAAGGCGGGGATCAGGAGATCCTCGTGGCTGCCACGATCCTGCACGATTGCGTGGCTGTTTCCAAAAACACTCCTCAACGATCGTCGGCATCCGCTCTTGCGGCGCAAAAGGCGAGTGATGCGTTGCGGACGCTTGGGTGGCCGGAGGACAGGATCAGGAGCGTGTACCATGCTATTGAAGCACATAGCTTTTCCGCCGACATCATGCCGCAGACCGTCGAGGCGATGATCCTTCAGGATGCGGACCGTCTCGACGCAATTGGCCATATCGGCATCGCGCGATGCTTCTACGTGGCCGGGCGGCTTGGCACGGGTCTCTATGACCCGGACGACCCGAGGGCGGAAAACAGGACGCTCGATGACCGGCGATTTGCCATTGACCATTTCAGGACGAAGCTGTTGCGGCTTTCGACGTCATTTCAGACGGCAACGGGTCGGGCGCTGGCGGCTGAACGTCACAAGGTGATGTGCGCGTTTCTTGATGGGCTCGAGGCTGAAATTGCGGTGCAGGCGGACACCCCGTGACCGATTGGATCACAGCGATGGCAGCCGGTACATCCCCGCCGTGGAAAACGCGATGGAGTACCCGTTGGCAATGTCGTCGGCAAAACGTTCGGCGATGACCCTGAGCGCGGTTTGACGTCCCTTGGCGACAAGAGCGCGACGCGAGGGCAGGGGTGGCGTCAGGCCGGGGCTGAGGAGCGTCTGCGACCAGATCAGCGGATGCAACTCCTGCAGATGGCAGGTCAAGATGTAGTCAAGAAACTGGTGCAGCTGTTGCCGCGTGGTGCGGGCGGAGGCGGACAGGTCCTTCGCGCCCTTCGCCTCGGGGCTCATGGTGATCGCACAGAATGATGCCAGAAGGTTGGTCACGTGCTGATCGGAGCGCCGCATCAGGATGTCTTTCATGCCTTCGATGAAGAAATCGCAATCGAGCAGGTCAATCGCACCGGTATCAAGCGCCAGCGCATCGAAATAGACCCATGTATATGCCCCGGCTCCCCAGATATCCCCGGTGCGGGCCGCCGTGCGCCGCGCCTCCAGCTCCAGGCGTTTGTGATCGCCGTAATAGGCCGGCAACAGGTGCTGCCCCAATGCGCGCATGTGGCGGGGGCAATCGGGGTCGAGGTCGATCAGGGTCTCGTAATCATCGGCAACCCGGTTGCCAGGCTGACGGCGCGATGCCAGCAGGGCGCATTGCGCCGCGGCCAGAGACGGGGCGTCAAGCTCGACCCCGTCAAAGGTGCCAAGGATATCTTCGGCGCGTTTGAAATGCTCTTTGAACTTGAGAAGATGACCGCTGCCATCCTCTTCCGGCGCCGTGTTGCGCCAGGCCCAGCCGATGTCGATATGCGCGAGCGCCGTGACCAGGGCGCAGGCGTAGTCGCCGTAATTCTCCGCCAGCATCTCTTCGAGCGCATTGATGCCTTCCATGCTGGGGTCCGCCTCGTCGTAAAGCGCGTCCTCGGTCACCGCGACCACATCGCTGCGCGCCCCGAAAGCGAGCAGCATCGCGGCGGATTCGCCCCCCGGGGTGCTCAACCGGCAATCTTCCGCATATTGGATCTGATCCGACAGTTCCTCCCAGTTTTCCTGCCGGGCCAGTTTCTGACCCCGATCCTGATGGGCGGCACGGGCCATCTCTTCGTCGGTGACCGGAAGCGACGGCAAAATGACATGTTTGGCAAGAAGTTCGATGTCGATTTGCGGCTTCTTGCGGGGATTGAGGCCGCCAACGCTGTCGGGCAGCGCCGTCTTGAGGGACTTGAACACAGAGCCAGCAAGCGACTTGCCGGTGTCGAACGGGGTCTTCATGGAGGCTCCAACTCGTTAACCTTGTTGCACAATGCCCGCGTTTGTGGGCCAAAACATGACAAGCCTTTGGTCTTGGCGGGGAAATTCGCGGGCCGGGCAGGGGCGTTGCCTTGCGCGCACAAACCAGCCAGAATGCGGGGATGAAACGTGTCGCTGCCCTTGTTTTGCTGGCTTTCTGGCCGGGATTCGCGCTTGCCGTCGAAACCGGCGCCACCGAATTTGCCATGTCAAAGCCCAAACCACCCGAGAGGACGGGCAATTTACCGCGCACAAGGTGGGAAAACCGTCCCGAGGCGCAGCTTTGGACCCGCGCCGCGCTGTCGGCGCTCAAGGAACACGGCGCCCGGCTGCCGCAAACGGTCCCGCGTGACATCGAAGCCTGGTGTCCGGCCTATGCCGGGGCGGACGAGGCGCAACGCCGTGCCTTCTGGGTTGGGCTTCTGTCGGCGCTGGCCAAGCACGAAAGCACCTTCAGGCCCCGTGCGGTGGGCGGCGGCGGCAAATGGTTCGGCCTGGTGCAGATCTCGCCGGGGACGGCACGCGGTTACAACTGCCGGGCGCGCTCGGGCGAGGCGCTGAAGAAAGGCGCGGCAAACCTGTCCTGCGCGATCCGCATCATGGCGGTGACGGTACCCCGCGACGGTGTCGTGTCACAGGGCATGCGCGGTGTGGCCGCCGATTGGGGCCCGTTCCACAACCGCAAGAAACGCAACGACATGATGCAATGGACCCGCAAGCAGACCTATTGCAAACCGATGAACGCCGTCCGGCCGAGAACACGGCCCATCGAGGTCGCAAGCGCGACACTTGAGTGACCCCGGATTTCGGGCTGTCCGCGCAGTTCTGAGCCGTCCGGTGACTTGCATTTCAGGACCCGCATATCTGTAACCATCGCGTAAAAAACGATGGCCGCAATCGGTCGTGATCTTGTGACCCGCCTGAGATTGCATAGATGAAAGACAGGTCAAAAAACACTTTATGCGGGAGAATTTGGATCAATGAAGAGCATTCTGGTCGCCAGCGACTTGTCGGAAAGATCACGGTCGGCGGTGCGCCGGGCGGTCAACCTTGCCGCGGATGCAGATGCTCGTCTTACCGTGTTGCACGTGGTGGACGCGGCCATCCCCGACACCCTGGCGCAGCAGGTTGAGGTCGGCGCCAAAACGATCCTTTCCGAACAGGTGGCGGCGGACATCGGTGACCGGTCGGTCACGTCGGAAGTCACGGTGGTGACCGGCGACGCCGTTGAGGTCATCAACGAGGCCATCGACACCTCCGAGGCCGAACTCTTGGTCGTTGGCCTGCACCGCCGGCGGCGGTTTCTCGACCAGGTCAGGGAAACGACGATGGAGCACCTGATCCGCGCCAGCCGCATTCCGGTTCTCCTGGTGGCCGGGGAGGGGGCCGAGCCCTATGCGGGCGTTTTGGCCGGGGTCGATCTTTCGAAGATATGCGCCGCAGCCCTCCACAGCATCCCGACGGTTGCGCCAAAGGGGAAACTCAGCCTTTTTCATGCCCATGAAGTTTCCTTCGGGCAGGAGGCGCGGCGTGATTACGAGACGTGGAAAGCCATGTTCCCGTTGCCCCAAAGCGCCCCCGCGCCGCAGTTTTTCGAAGGGTCGGCCAGTGATGCGCTGCATGCGTTTCTCGACACGAAACACCATGATCTGCTGGCGATTGGCGGACATACAAGGTCCAACGCCGCGCGCTACGTCCTTGGCGGTTTCACCTCGGGCCTTATCCGAAATCCGCCATGTGACCTTTTGATCGCCAAATGACGGGGGGTCACGCCGCTAGGATGCGCGTGACCATTTCGGTGGTGTCACGGCTGAGGTTCGGGGTGTCGAGGATACGTTCGAGTTGCGCCTTGATCCGGGCCTGCCGATCCGCGTCATAGCGCCGCCAGGTCTCGAAGGCGGAACACATCCGTGCGGTGGTCTGCGGGTTCAGGGGATCAAGCTGGATCAACCAATCCGCCAGCAGGGCATATCCCTTACCGCTGGCGTGATGGAAACCCGCGGGCGAGGCCGTCAGCCCGCCCAGGGTCGCGCGGAAGCGGTTGGGGTTTTTCATCGTGAAATCAGGATGTTCGGTCAGGCGCGCGGCGGTGGCTGCGGCCTCGGCCGGATCGGCATGCAGGATCTGCAGCATGAACCACTTGTCGATCACCAGCCGGTCATGCTGCCATTGATCGTAGAAGGCGGCGGTGGCGGCTTCACCCTTGCCAGCCTGGAGCAGGCAGGACCAGGCCGCCAGTTGCTGCGTCATGTTGGCCGCGCTGTCATATTGCCGTTGCGCCTGCGCCCCGCCATCGAGGCGCGTGATCATGCCGAGCGCCGCATTGGCCAGCGCCCGGGCGCCTGATTGCGCGGCGTCGGGGCGGTAGGGCTCGGTCACCTGGTATTGCGCGTAGAGCCGCGGCGCGAGGTCCTGCAGCGCCTGGGCCTTGGCCTGGCGCAGGGTTTCCAGCGCCTCCCAGATCGCCTGCGGATCGGGCGTGTGCCCGGCATCAAAGAGCGTCTGCGCCAGATCGTCCTGACTGGGCAGGCCGAGGGCCAATGCGCGGAAGGCCGGATCGAGGCTGTCATCCCGCGCCATGGTCTGCACCGCGTCGAGATAGGCGCCATCAGGTACGGCCCCGTCGCGGATCATCGCGATCAGCCCGTCACGCGCCAGATCGCGCCCGGCCTCCCATTTGTTGAAGGGATCCGTGTCATGGGCTAACAGCGTCGCAAGTTCATATCCGGCATATGATGTTGATCTCGTTGCAATAATCGGCGCAGAGAAACCGCGATTGAACGAAACGATTGGTGGGAGTGGCATCCCACTGGCCAATGCTTCTTTTGGCGGCTCGGAAACCTCGAACTCAAATACTTGCTCTTGCTCAGTCATTTCAAAGATTTGAGTCGGCGCCGCTTCAGTGCCATCATCATGCAGTGCGCCCAGGGCAATTGGTATGTGCAAGGCCGCCTTCTCAGATTGTCCAGGTGTTGGTGGTGTTGATTGTTTGATTGTCACCGATACGTTCGCTCCGTCCCAATCATCACTCCATATCAGTCGCGGCGTGCCAGCCTGTTCATACCAGCGTTTGAATTGGCTGAGATCACGGCCGGTCGCATCCTCGAAGACCTTCAGCCAGTCTTCGATCGTGGCAGCATCGCCGTCATGCCGCTCGAAATAGAGGTCGAGCGCCTTGTAATAAGCCTCATCGCCCACCAGCGTCTTGAGCATCCCGATTAGTTCGGCGCCTTTTTCGTAGACCGTGGCGGTGTAGAAATTGTTGATCTCGACAAAGCTGTCGGGCCGGACGGGGTGGGCGAGCGGGCCGTTATCCTCGCGGAACTGACGCGCGCGCAGTGCGATCACGTCCGAGATGCGTTTGACCGGCGCCGAGCGCATGTCAGACGTAAATTGCGCGTCGCGGAAGACGGTCAGCCCCTCCTTGAGGCAGAGCTGAAACCAGTCGCGGCAGGTGATGCGGTTGCCCGTCCAGTTGTGGAAATATTCATGGGCGATGATCGCCTCGATCCGCTCGAAATTCATATCGGTGGAGGTCTCGGGCGAGGCCAGCACAGCCGACGAGTTGAAGATGTTCAACCCCTTGTTTTCCATTGCCCCCATGTTGAAATCATCGACCGCAACGATGTTGAAGATATCAAGGTCGTATTCGCGGCCATAAACCTCTTCGTCCCATTTCATGCTGTCCTTCAGGGCCTGCATCCCGAAGGCGCATTTGCCCTCATCCCCGGGCCGGACCCAGATGTTCAATTCGACATCGCGGCCCGCTTTCGTGGTGAAACGATCCGGGTGATTGACCAGATCGCCCGCGACCAGCGCGAAGAGATAGGCGGGCTTGGGCCAGGGATCATGCCATTCGGCAAAGCCTGCACCTGCGTCGCCGGGATTGCCGTTTGACAGCAGGATCTTTTCGTCCCCTTCGATGCGCACGCTGAACTTCGCCATGACGTCGGGGCGGTCCGGGTAATAGGTGATCTTGCGGAACCCTTCGGCCTCGCATTGGGTGCAATACATGCCGTTCGACATGTAGAGCCCTTCGAGCGCGGTGTTGGTCGCGGGCGAAATCTCGACCTCCGCCTCCCAGGTGAAGGGTGCATCTGGCGCGGGGCAGGTCAGGCCGCCTTCGGTGATCTCGGGCGTGATCTCCGCACCGTCGATCGCGGCACGGATCAGGGTCAGTTCTTCGCCGTGCAGAAAAAACCGTCGATCGGTGGCGTCCGGGTTGGGGCGGAAGGCGATGCGGGAGAGGACACGGGTTTTCGTTGGATGCAGGCGAAAGGTCAGCTCGACCTCGTCGATCGCGTAGCCGAAGGGGTTGTAATCCTTGAGATAGATGGTCTGGGGGCTGGCATCGCGCATCTTCTCGGGTCTCCTGTCACCGGGTCGGCACAGGTTTACCGGAATGCGGCGCGGCTGCAAGGTCGGGTGGTGTGGACGACGGCAACCCGCCTGACCGGGATGCTTGTGGCCAGGGCAGGGACGCCTGCGGGCGCAACGCCCGGCGCGACACATGCCGCCGCCCACGCGCCAACCCTAGGGGTGCTTTGGTTACCACTCGGTGCACAGGCGCGCGGAAACCTGTGCGGTGATTGATGTTTTGTTATCAATTTGCCAGATATACCGTGTAGGTGGAGAATGATCAGGGGTAAACGATGGCGCGCGCAGTAGTCGGCATTATCGGTAACAAATACGATTTGGAAAACCGCTATATGGTTCACGCCAATGGCGAGATGAATTCGCAGGCGATTGCCCATGTGGCCGATTGCGTGCCGTTGATCGTCCCTTCCGATCCGACGCTGGCGCAGGTCGAAGATCTGCTCGAGGTCTGTGATGGCTTCCTGCTCACCGGCGGGCGGCCCAATGTCCACCCCGAAGAATATGGTCACGAAGAGACTGAAGCGCATGGCGCCTTTGACCGGGCGCGCGATGCGCTTTGCCTGGAATTGGTGCGGGCCTGCGTGACGCGCGGGCAGCCGGTCCTCGGCATCTGCCGCGGGTTTCAGGAGGTGAACGTGGCCATGGGCGGCACGCTGCACCCGGAAATCCGCGACTTGCCGGGCCGGGACAATCACCGGATGCCCCCCGATGGGACGCTCGAAGAGCAGTTTGCCCTGCGCCACACGGTTAGTTTCACCCCGGGCGGGCCGTTTCACCGGCTGATGGGTCAGACCGAGGTGATGACGAACACGCTGCACGGGCAAGGGATCGAGGAGGCGGGCGACCGCATCGTCGTTGATGGATGGGCCGATGATGGCACGCCCGAGGCGATCTATATCGAAGGGGCCAAGGGCTTTGCCCTGTCCGTTCAATGGCATCCCGAGTTCAACGCGGTGAATGACCCGGTCAGCCGGCCGCTTTTTTCCGCCTTCGGGGATGCGGCGCGGGCATGGTCCGCGGGCCGCACGGCACCAATCCTGAAATCCGCCTGAAAACCCGCTTGACCTTCCCCCTGCTGGACGGCGCAGACACGCCGGTGAGCTGACATTTTGGGGGACATACAATGCGAACTCTGCTCATTGGGGCGTTGATTGGTGCAATTGGGCTTGGGGCCTGGGTTTATGTCGGTCCTCGGGAAAAAACCGGGGCGGGGGGCCAGACACCAGGTACCGGGGCGGAAATGGTGGCCGTGACACTGCCCGCGCTCACGGGCGAAGCGGCGCTTGGCGCCAATGCTTTTGCCGGGCTTTGCGCTGCATGCCATGGACCGAATGCCGGCGGGATCGACGGTGCCGGGCCGCCGCTTGTTCACCGCATCTATGAACCCGGCCACCATGGAGACGGCGCCTTCCTGCGGGCGGCACGCCAAGGCGTGCGGAGCCATCATTGGCCGTTTGGGGATATGCCGCCTGTCGAGGGCGCGACCGATGCCGATATTCGGGCCATCATCGCCTATGTCCGCGCCGTGCAGATGGAAAACGGGATTTTCTGAAACCCCCGAAGGTTAGGCCGCCGACCGAACGGCCGGATGCGCCACCTCGGGCATCAAAAGTCGCGCTTCATGGGCCTTGAGGCAGGTCCGCGCCGTGTCGCCATAGGCGCCAATGTTGGACCGCAATTCCGGAAACAGCGCGAACATCTCTTCGCGGGACTGGTCCGAAATCGCCGAGATGCCGATATCGCCCGCATGAAAGCTCTCGGTCGCGGCGCCATCCGCGTAGATCACCTCGTGTTGGTCGAACATCATGTGCAGATACGTGACCGCGGCGCAATCGACCTGACGGATGTTCAGATCATTGACGAGGTGTTTGGCCGCCACAAGCACCTCCGACGTGCCAAAAAGCAGCTCGGCGCGGTAGCCCGTAAACAGGAACCGATGCTGAGGCGAAACGGTAAGCCGCCGCGTCTGGCCATCGAGCGCCCCGGCATCCAGCGTCACTGGCGCGAACCGGCCAAGCCCCGGCACGGTCCGGCGACCAAGCCAGCGGATCGGCTGCGGCCCGTGATCGCGGGTGACCACCATGTCACCAGCCTTTAGGGTTTCGACCGCCCGCAACCCACGCGGCGTAAGGATGCGCGCGCCCGGCGTGAAGCAGATAATGTTCTCGATCTCCGAGAAGGTTACCACCGTGCCATCGGCCATGGTGAAATTGCCCGACAGGCCGCCCGCCGCGTCATCGGTATTGGTAAAGGTGATATCGGCCAGTGAAATGTCCGACGTCAGTTGCAGCGTGTCGCCGTCGGTCTCGTCGCCCTCGCCACCCACAATCGTGATCGCATCATTGCCGGCTTCACCCAGGTCGGTCAGGGTGAAAAAATCGTCTCCATCGCCGCCCTCGGCGGTATCGCCCTGCGCCACCTGGAACGTATCGTCCCCGGTACCGCCGGTCATGCTGTCCGAGCCAAGCCCGCCGATCAGGCTATCGTCGCCGACCCCGCCATCAAGCGTGTCATCGGCCAGGCCACCGTCGATCGTGTCATTGCCAACCCCGCCCGACAGGCTGTCCTGGCTGCCGCCGCCGCCGCTGTCGGTGATGAGGTCATCACCGTCGCCACCATCGACCGTGTCGTCACCATTGCCGCCGTCAATCGTGTCATTGCCGGCTTCGCCAAATATGTTGTCAGCCCCGCCGCCCCCTTCGATGCTGTCATCCCCATCCTCGGGGGGGACCGCGTCGAAATGGACATCGGTGATGTTGATGCCGTGGGTGCCGTCCTGACCGTTGGAATAGATGATCTGGATCTGCGACACCGGTCCGGCAATTTCGATCAGGGCCGAGCCGTTGGCATCCTCGGGATCATCCAGCGCACCGCCCGCGGTGATCGTGTTGCCGACAACCGTATCGTCCCCCTCGGGCGTGATGGTGACCGTGACCGGATTGCCGTCGGCGTCAAAGGCGTTGACCGTGACCGTATCGGTGTGATTGCCCGCAAAACTGTCGATGTCGTTGATGCGGAAGCTGACATTTTCAACCTCATCCGCATAGGTGCTGCCGGGGGCGGCGGCGAAGTCGATTGTCGTGGTCGAGGTATCCGCATCGCCATCGCCGAACATCGCCAGTGACGAGGTCGTGTTGAACGGCTCGCCGGTGTCTTCGTATTGCGTGTCTGTGCTTTCGACGGTGAAGGTCGCGTTGTTGTTGCCGTCATCGGTGAAGCTGACCGAAACTTCGATTTCGCCGGTGATCTGGGTGACCCCGCCCGATATATCGGCCTCGTCATTGTCGACGGCTTCCCAGTTCAGGATTTCGGCGGAGGTCGCCGAAATCCCATTGTCGCCGCCATAGATCGTGTCCGCACCGCTGCCACCGATGAGGGTGTCGGCACCGCCGCCGCCTTCGATCGTATCATTGCCCGCACCACTGACGACACTGTCGTCGCCATCACCCGCCTGAATACTGTCATTGTTGCCGGCGCCATTGACGCTGTCATCGTCGAAATCCGAATAGCTACCGTCAATCGTGTCATCGCCGGAGGTACCGTTGACGATCGTGTCCGTGCCGACATAGTTCGAGATGTTGAAGCCCGGATCGCCCGCGGTGACGTCGGGGTTGGTGTCGTGGGCCACGACCTCATAGGTTCGGCCGGGGATGAGGGGGCGTTCGGACAGGGTGTAGAAGCCTGTTGCGGCGCCATTTTCGACTTGGAACTGCGAAACGTCGAAGGTTTCGCCCGTTACCGTATCGCGGATCGTCCAGCTTTGTTCGGCATCGACGTTCGATCCGGTGGAGGTGTTGCCACCGATCGTGACATCTGCGGTGGCGGTTTCCGCGCCGTTGTTGTCATCGTCGAGCGTGTAGCCCTGAAACGTGGCTTCATTGTCGGTGATCGTCGCGGTGCCGTCCTGGTCCGCAGGGCCAGTCCAGTTGAAGGTCGACCCGGTCGCCGTCGTGAAGATCGTCGTCGGATCAACGTCATAGATGCCAACCGTATATGTAGGCATGTATTTCTTCTCCTGTTTCGCATGTGCCGCGACATGCGCCTGCTCTTCGTTTGCCCGTTTTCCTAGGTCAGGTGCCCGAAGGCCCCATTGTCTACACGGTCAGCGTAGCGCGCCGGTGCGGCGCAATTACGTGGCCAATGAGGCAAAATTTTGTCGATTGTTTCCGAAACTGTGGTTTTCCGTATCGCGTCCGGTTCTGGCAAGGTCAGGTGACGCGGCTCCGGATCTGAAACTCCGGGTTTTTCCAGCGTTTTTCGCGGATTACACCGATCAATACATCCGCTGCATGGTCGATGTCAGCCGTGTCGAGGTAAAGCGGGGTGATGCCGAAACGCATGATGTCCGGCGCGCGGAAATCGCCGATCACCCCTTCGGCAATGCACGCCTGCATCGCAGCATATCCATGCTCGAAGTGGAATGAAACCTGGCTGCCGCGCAGGTCCGGATCGCGAGGTGAGGCTAGGTCCAAGGCCGGGCAGGCGTGTTCGACACGGGCGATGAACCGTTCGCTCAGCGCAATCGACTGCGCGCGCAAAGCGGCCATATCGACCGCGTCCCAGATGTCGAGCGCCGCGTCAAGAGCTGCCATGGCAAGCACTGGCGGTGTCCCGACCCGCATCCGTTCGATTCCCGCGCCCGGCCGGTAAGCCGGATCAAAAGCAAACGGTGCCGCGTGGCCAAGCCAGCCGGAAAGGATGGGGTCAACGGTTTCCGTGTGACGTGGCGAGACATAGATGAAGGCCGGCGCGCCGGGGCCGCCATTGAGATACTTGTAGGTGCAGCCCACGGCGAAATCTGCATTGCAGCCTTGCAGGTCCACCGGGATTGCCCCGGCGCTATGGGCCAGGTCCCATATCGTCAGGCAATCATTTTCATGCGCTTTTTGAGTGAGTTGCGCCATGTTGTGAAGGCGGCCGGTGCGGTAATCCACCTCCGTCAGCATCAGGACGGCGACCTCGTCGGTGATGTGATCCTCAACCGCATCAGGGGCCACCACCCGCAATTCATGACCGGCATCGAGCGTCTTGATAAGCCCCTCGGCCATGTAGAGATCGGTGGGGAAATTGCCACTATCGGACAGGATCACTTTGCGGTCCGGGCGCAGCGCCAACGCGGCGGCCAGCGCCTGGTAGACCTTGATGCTGAGCGTGTCGCCCAACACCACATGGCCGGGTTCCGCCCCGATGAGCCGCGCAATCCGATCACCGAGCTGCCGTGGCTGCTCCATCCAACCGGCCCGGTTCCAGCCGGTGATGAGCATCTCCCCCCATTCGTCCCGCATCGCCCCGGTCATCCGCGCCTCGGCCGATTTGGGCAGGGGGCCAAGCGAGTTCCCATCAAGGTAAGTCACGCCGGAGGGTAGATGAAACCTGTCTTTCAGGTGCTTGAAATCATTCATTTTGGTTCTGGTATACCCAGTTCGGCGCGCTTCTTCTTGCTGAGATTGGCAGCGGCCATGTGGTAGGAGGCAATCAAATGTTCGCGCAGCTCTTCATCGCTGAGCCCCGGCGTGTCATAGACCTGCAACCATTTCAGCCCGCGCGAGGCCAGGTAGGGCGCGGGCCGGATGCCCGGCTGATCGCCCAGCACTTCGAACGCAATCTCCGACGCCTTGAAGGTGAACGCATCCTTGCCATCGTTCCAGCCGCAGATGCCGAACACCTTGCCGCCGACCTTCCACACATCCGCATTGCCCCATTGCACCACATGGGTCGTGGCCTTGAGGCTGCCGCAGAAGATGTTGAACTCGTCCCGTGTCATCGGATCAGAATTTTCCTCCGGCGATTTCAATGGCCTGTCCGTTGACACTCTCGGATCCCGGTCCGCAGAGCCAGAGCACGGATTGCGCCACTTCGCTCGGGGCGATGAGGCGTTTGTGCTTGTTTGCCCCGACCATGATGGCGCGGGCCTCTTCGGCACTGATGCCCGCACGCTCCTGGATCGAGGTGACGTTGCGGGTGACAATCTCGGTGTCGACATAGCCGGGGCAGACGGCATTGAAGGTGAATGGCGTGCCGAGGTAATCCTCGCTGAGCGCCCGGATCAGGCCAATCATCCCGTGCTTCGACGCGGTGTAAGCCGGCGCGCCCTTCAGCCCCTTGAGCCCGGCGATGGAGGAGATTGCGATCACGCGGCCCCAATCCGTGTCGCGCATGGATTTCAGGCTTTCGCGGATCGTGAGGAACGCGCCATCGAGGTTTGTGGCCATCATCCGCCGCCAGAACGCCATTTCCGTCTTGTGCAGGGCTCGGCCCTCGGCGAGCCCTGCATTGGCGATGCAGATCTGGATCGGGCCACGCTGACAGACGGCATCGGCGATGGTCGCGGTCACCTGCGCTTCGTCGGTGACATCCATCACAGCAGGGTGGAGGCCTTGCGTCGCAGCACTCTCCAAAACACCCGCGCGCCGCCCGGTGATGGTAACTTCTGCACCTTCCTGCGCGATGGCCTGGGCAATCGCCAGCCCAATGCCGGTGCCGCCGCCGGTGACGAGCGCATGTTTGCCGGAAGGTGTCATAATGGCACCCTAAAGGAACCAGGGAAGGGGGCAAGAGGCCTTGGGGCCGGGCATCTCTACCTGCACGCGTTCGTCCGACCGGTTACGGGATGAGTTCGCCATCACTTGCGCTTTTTCTGCATTGCGGACGAAGCTGTCCCTCTATCGCAATTGAAACAGAGGGCATCGCCTGACCGCGGTCGGGCGCTGCCCGACGGTGCTGCGCACCTTGAGTCTGGGCTGGGTGCTACGTCTGCTACGGGCTCCGAGCAGACCTTCGGCACCGCATCCCGATGCGCCTACGAAACCCCTTGGCCGCTCGGGCTGCGGCAACTCGCGCTCTTTTCCGGCGGGGAGCGGCAGGGTAGGAGGCGACATGCTGAAATGGATCGACATACCGCCGGTCTGGTTGCTGGGCATTGCGGTGCTGGCCTGGGTGCAGGCGGCATACTGGCCGCTGGGGTTGAGTTTCGGCGGGGCCTGGGCGGATTTTGCGGGCGGGCTGCTCGTCGGCGGTGGCTTGGTGCTGATGGCTTTGGCCTTTGCCGAGTTTCGCCGCCACAAGACCACCGTCATCCCGCACCGGGAGGCCGACCGCCTCATCACGGGCGGCATTTTCAAACGGACCCGCAACCCGATCTACCTGGGCGACGCGCTGATTCTCGGCGGTCTGATTCTGCGATGGGACGCGGTTCTGGCGCTGCCATTGGTGCCGATCTTCTTCTGGATTATCGAAAAGCGGTTCATTCTCGCCGAAGAAGATCGCCTGCGGCGCAAGTTTCGGATGGATTTTGCGCGATATTGCGAAAAAACGCGACGTTGGTGTTAAGAAATGTGGCAATCTGGCAGTCGCATCTTTCCAAACCTTGTGAAATAACGGCGCTTGACGTCAGAAATGCGACGGCCATTCAGGGCGGCCAGCGCAGTGGAACGTGACAGAAGAGGGAACAGGACATTGAAAATAGGGACGCCGAAAGAAGTCATCGACGGTGAAAACCGGGTGGCGATGACGCCGGACTCGGTGACGCAGTTGCAGAAGCTGGGTCATGAGTGCGTGATTGAAACCGGGGCCGGAGACAAGGCCGGGTTTTCGGACAAGGATTACAAGGACGCGGGCGCGGAGGTGGTCAAGACCGCCGCGGCGCTTTGGAAAGCGGCCGATGTTGTAGCCAAGGTACGGCCTCCGGTTGATGCCGAAATGAAGCGGCTGCGTGACGGTCAGACGCTGATTTCCTTCTTCAACCCCGGTGCCAACGAGGCGCAGATGAAGGCCGCCGCCAAGAAGGGTGCGACGGTCATCGCGATGGAGATGGTGCCGCGCATTTCCCGCGCTCAGAAGATGGATGCGCTGTCGTCGATGGCCAATATCGCGGGCTACCGCGCGGTGATCGAGGCGGGCAACAATTTCGGTCGTTTCTTCACCGGACAGATCACCGCGGCGGGCAAGGTGCCCCCGGCCAAGGTGCTGGTTGTCGGCGCCGGTGTGGCCGGATTGGCGGCGATCGGTACGTCGACGTCGCTGGGTGCGATCACCTATGCGTTCGACGTGCGCCCCGAGGTGGCCGAGCAGGTCGAGTCGATGGGTGCCGAATTCGTCTATCTCGATTTCGAGGAAGAGCAGACCGATGGCGCAGCCACCGGTGGCTATGCGGCGGTCTCGTCCCCTGAGTTCCGTGAGGCGCAGCTCGCCAAGTTCCGCGAATTGGCACCGGAGGTCGATATCGTCATCACGACGGCGCTCATTCCCAACCGCGAGGCGCCCGAGCTTTGGACCGAGGACATGGTCAAGGCGATGAAACCGGGGTCGGTCATCGTGGACCTCGCGGCCGAGAAGGGCGGGAACTGCAAGCTGACGGTCATGGACGAGAAGATCGTGACCGACAACGGCGTGACCATCATCGGCTATACCGATTTCCCGAGCCGAATGGCGGCGCAATCGTCGAGCCTTTACGCCACCAACATCCGTCACATGATGACCGACCTGACGCCGGAGAAAGACGGCGTGATCGTGCATGACATGGAGGATGACGTGATCCGCGGCGCGACCGTGGCGCATGCCAAGGAGGTCACCTTCCCGCCACCGCCGCCCAAGGTGCAGGCGATTGCGGCGCAACCCAAGAAGGAAGCGCCCAAGGAACTGACTGCCGAGGAAAAGCGTGCCGCCGAGACCGCCGCGTTCAAGGCGCAGACCAAGAACCAGGTCACGTTGCTGGCCATTGGTGGCGGTCTGCTTCTGGCGCTCGGGGCGATCCCGGGGATGCCGGCGAGCTTCATGCAGCATTTCATCGTCTTTGTTCTGTCGGTCTTCATCGGCTTCCAGGTGATCTGGAACGTGTCGCATTCCTTGCACACGCCGCTGATGGCAATCACCAACGCGATCTCGTCGATCATCATCCTCGGCGCGCTCATGCAGATCGGATCAGGCTCGTTCCTCGTGATCCTGCTGGCCGCGGTCAGCGTCTTCATGGCGGCCATTAACATATTCGGTGGCTTTCTCGTCACCCGGCGCATGCTCGCCATGTTCCAGAAGTCGTAAGGGGGACGAGACATGGATTTTGGTTTCACAACAGCGGCCTATGTGGTCGCAGCAGTTCTCTTCATTCTCGCTCTGGGCGGCCTTTCGGGGCAGGAAAGCGCGAAACGTGCCATTTGGTACGGGATCGTCGGCATGGCCATCGCGGTCGTCTCGACGCTCATTGGCCCCGGTTCGGGCTTCTGGTTCCTGTCACTCATACTGATCGCGGCAGGTGCCGTGATCGGCTATCAACTGGCCACGCGGGTGCAGATGACGCAGATGCCGGAACTGGTGGCGATCATGCACTCGCTGGTCGGTCTGGCGGCGGTTTTCGTGGGCTTCAACGCGGATTTCACTATCGGCATGGTCGAGGCGGCGAAGGCCGCAGGCGAGAGCGTCGAAGGGGTCTTCCCGCAACTGGTGGCCAAGAAAACCCCGATCGAGATCACCATTCTGCAGGTCGAACTGGTGCTTGGCATCTGGATCGGCGCGGTGACCTTCACCGGCTCGGTCATTGCCTATGGCAAACTGGCGGGCAAGGTCGATACGTCGGCCAAGCAACTGCCCGGCGGCCATGCGCTGAACGCGGCGGCGGCGGGTCTGTCGCTGCTCTTTGTCATCATGTACCTGGGCGGTTCGGGCACCTGGACGCTGGTGCTGCTGACACTGTTGGCGCTCTTCATCGGTTATCACCTGATCATGGGGATCGGCGGCGCGGACATGCCCGTGGTGGTGTCGATGCTCAACAGCTACTCGGGCTGGGCAGCGGCGGCGATTGGTTTCTCGCTTGGCAATGATCTCCTGATTACCGTGGGCGCGCTTGTGGGCTCGTCCGGTGCGATCCTGAGCTACATCATGTGCAAGGCCATGAACCGGTCCTTCATCAGCGTGATCCTCGGCGGCTTTGGTGGCGCCTCGGGCGAGCAGATGGCGGTCGAGGGCGAGCAGATCGCAATCGACGCCGATGGTGTTGCCACGGCGCTCAACGAGGCCGAGAGCATCATCATCATCCCCGGCTACGGCATGGCCGTGGCGCAGGCGCAGCAGGCGGTGAGCGAGCTGACCAACAAGCTGCGGGCCAAGGGCAAGAATGTGCGTTTCGCCATTCACCCCGTTGCGGGGCGTCTGCCGGGGCATATGAACGTGCTGCTGGCCGAGGCGAAGGTCCCTTATGACATCGTGCTGGAGATGGACGAGATCAATGAAGACTTCCCCGACACGGACGTGGTCATCGTTATCGGCTCGAACGATATCGTGAACCCCGCCGCGCAGGACGACCCCAACAGCCCGATTGCCGGGATGCCGGTTTTGGAGTGCTGGAAGGCGAAACAGGTGTTTGTCTCGAAGCGCGGGCAGGGGACCGGCTATTCCGGCATCGAAAACCCGCTCTTCTACAAGGACAACACCCGGATGTTCTATGGCGATGCCAAGGATTCGGTGTCGAGCTTGTTGCCCAAGGTCGACTAGGGTTATCGACAAACGATCAGAGGGGGGCGCCCATCATCGGGCGCCCCTTTTTGGTTTGTTATGCGGTGCGTTGATTTGGCTGGGAGGCTGCCGCACTGCGATCCGCGACAAGTGATCCGTCAGGTTCCGGGGTCTGGTGGCAAGCTGTGGCGCTTATTGCGATGTATGCCGCGGTGTGCCGCTAAGTCATTGGTGTGACAAAAGAATCCGTTTTATTCGCTGGCCGGGCCGGATATGTTGCCTGCGAAGATGAGGAACGCCGATGCCCCCAATTCCTGACCACCCTTTGCGGTTTGCGCTGGCCAATGAGCTGCATGCGCGGCCCTTTCCGTCGTTGAATGTTCCGGCAACGGCGGTTTTTCTGGCTGTCAAACAACCCACTGACGCGGCCAAGCGGGACCGCGATGCGGATCGGGCGCATCTGCTGGCCTTGCTGGATCGGTACGGTGCCTCGCATCCGCGCCCGGACGCCACGCATTACTTCGGGCAGGTGGGGCGCCATATGCTCAAATGGGAAAGCCATACCGAGTTTGTGACCTACACCATGCTGAGCGAGGGGGCCGGGGACAAACCCTTTGCGCCGGATGAATTCGATGTCTTCCCCGATGATTGGCTGGCCGCGGTGCCGGGGCAGCGGATGACCTCGGCGCTGATCCGCATCACATCGCATCAGGATGACGAAAAGCTCCGCGAAGACCTGGGAAACTGGTTCATCCCCGAAAGCGTGGCGGTCGCACGAGTGCTGGATAATTCCGCCGTGATTGCGGGTGATTTCAGGATTGATGCGGCGGGTCACCTGCGGTTCCTGGTGAGTGTTGCGCCCGATACCGGCGCTCGGCGCGTGGGCCGGATCGTGCAGCGCCTGTGCGAGATCGAGACCTACAAAACCATGTCCATGCTGGGTTTTGCCCGGGTCCGCGACATGGGAACGCGTATGGGGGATATCGACGGCCAGTTGGGCAATCTCATGGTCGAGATGACCGACGGGTATACACCTGCGGAGAAAACCCTTGGGCACCTGCTTGAAGTCTCGGCGGAGTTGGAGGCGATGGTGGCACAATCCTCCTTCCGGTTCGGGGCGACCGAGGCCTATGCGCGCATCGTGGATCAGCGGATCGAGGTTCTGCGCGAGGAACGGTTCGAGGGGCGGCAGACCTTTTCGGAATTCATGATGCGGCGGTTTTCGCCGGCGATGCGCACGGTGGCCTCGACCAAGGAGCGGCTGCGCAGCATGTCGGACCGGGCGCTCAGGGCCGGCAACCTTCTGAGGACGCAGGTGGACGTGGAACGCAGCGCGCAGAACCAGGTCCTGCTGGAAAGCATGAATCGCCGCGCCGATGCACAACTGCGCCTGCAACGCACGGTCGAGGGGTTGAGTGTCGTCGCGATCAGCTATTATGCGGTATCGCTCGCGGGCTATCTTCTCTACCCGCTGAGCGACATGTTTGGGATCAGCAAGGGCATGGTCACGGCACTGGCGACCTTACCCGTTGTCGCGGCGGTCTGGTGGATGATCCGCAGGATTAGAAAACGGCTTGATTGAAGGGTGCCCCGGGGCCGAGGCGCCGCTTGCAACATGTTCCAAACCGCAAACTGGCGAGGCGCGCTCGACCGTGCAGCCATTCCTGGCAAAGCTCTGAGCCTTGCCAGGTCTGTTGGATGAGCTTGATCTATCAGACGTCAGAACAAGAAGTCGCTGGCATCCAGTTGACGGAGCGCCGTGTTCAGCAAAACGATCGAGCTGTCGGCGCCCGTGTCGATGGTGACATGACCGTTCCTCTGGCTCGCCGCATCGCGCACGTCCTGGAAATTGTTGAAGCCCGAGACATCGCCGAGGTCGATCTTTTCCCATTGACTCCGGGCATTGAAATCGGCAACGCGATCATGCCCATGGCCGTTCTCAAAGACAAAGATATCAGAGCCCAGACCACCTCTGAGCATGTCATTGCCGCGACCACCATCAACCGTGTCCACGCCGATATCGCCGTTCAGCACGTCATTATCGGCACCGCCATCGAGGCGGTCGTTGCCTGAGCCGCCCCGCAGGACGTCACGATCTGCGTCGCCCCAAAGCCGGTCATTCCCGGAATCCCCGAACATCCTGTCGCGCCCGTCGCCGCCGCGGAGGTCATCACCACCATTGCCGCCAAACAAGAGGTCATGACCCGCATTCCCGAAGAGATCGTCACTGCCATTGTTGCCATGCAATTTGTCGCGACCGTTGCCACCTTCGAGGCGGTCATCGTCCGCGCCGCCCGACAATGTGTCACTGCCGCCGCTGCCAAGCAGGGTGTCGTCGCCCGCGCGGCCGTTCAGCCGGTCATGGCCATTCGTCCCGGTGATCCGCTGGTCATCGTTGTTGCTCGGGGGAACAGGTTGCGGTTGGGGATCGGGTTGGGGGTCAGGTTGAGGTTGTGGCTGTGGTGCGGGCGGTGCAGATCCACGGCTGTCGAGCTGCACCGGCGCGTCCGTCCGCGCAAAATTCTGCGTCACGAACAGGCCATCCCACCCCCTGTAGTCGCCACGTTCAATGCCGATGCCGATGACTTCCAATGAGGGGTTCAGGATATTCGCCCGGTGACCGGAGCTGTTCATCAGGGATTGGTGCAGATTGACGACGTCATCGGCGAGGCCCGGCTCTCCGCGCACGCTTTGCCAGGCGATGTTTTCCGCGGTCCGCCAGCTTCCTGCGAGATCGAAATTCGCATCACGCATCCGCGCGGTGGGCGACGAGCCGCCAGCCCCGGTATGGCTGAATTGGTCGACGTTGATCATCCACCGGCTATGATCTTCGGCGGCGTCGTTGAGCCGCAACTCCAACCGCAACGGATTGAGGTTACGCGAAACACGTTCGTTGTTGATCAGGTCCAACATCTGCCATTCGAGGGCGTTCGCTTTTGACATGAGAGTTTCGCTTTCGCTGTTGTTTCAGTTTTTCCGACGGCTAGAGCGGCAAACGCCGTCTGGAAAGAAGGAGGTGTGCATGACCGCAAAAAGTGGCATCAAGCCGCGCAATCCGGGGGAAAGCCGCCGATGGCTGGCAAACACCTGCCGACATTCGGCGGAAACCCGACCGGATCAGATAGGGCCATGGACGGGCGGCGTCACATACCCTGGAAGATGCGCCAGATAAAGGCGCCACATCGCGCTCAAAGCCTCCGGATCGGAGGCGAGCAGGCTTGGACCAAAGTAACGTCAAAACTGTCGAAAAGCGGCGCATGAATTTTTGGTTAACGGAGCTTTGTGGCAGAAAATTGGCCCAAAATGTGGCGTGAATCCGGCAGACGGGCAGGGAGGTTCAACCGGCTTCTTGCCCGCTATTGATCTGTCAGCGTAGGACTGCGCGTTGCGCTGGCTCACGCCGGTGGGGTCAAGGTTACCGACCGCGGATGCGGGGATCGAGCGCGTCGCGCAGCCCGTCGCCCATGTAGTTGACGCTGAGCACCGTGAGCGAGATCGCGAGGCCGGGCCAGATGACCCGCTCGGGGTAGTCCTGCAGATAGACCGTGGCATCGTTCAGAAGCCGTCCCCAGGTGGGGAAATCGGGCGGAAACCCGAGACCCAGGAAGCTCAGGGCGCTTTCTGTGATGATCGCGTTGGCGATGCCGAGCGTGGCAGAGACCATGATCGGTGACATGACGTTGGGCAGAATATGGCGGGTGATGAGGTGCCGGTTCGAGGTGCCGATCGACCGGGCAGCGAGGACGAACTCCCGCTCTTTCAGGGCCAGTACATCGCCGCGCACGATCCGGGCGGTGGGCATCCAGCTTGTGATGCCGATGGCAAAGACGATGAGGATGAAAATCCCCGTTTCCGGGCCGAAGGCCGCGTTGAGGGACTCGCGGAAGAGCATGACCATGACCAGCAGGAGGGGCAGCAAGGGCAGGGACAAGAAGAGGTCGGTCAGGCGCATGAGCGGTGCATCGAGCCAACGGAAGAACCCCGCCAGCACGCCAATGAGGCTGCCCAGCACCAGCGCCAGCAGCATCGCGGTCAGCCCCACGGTGATCGAACTGCGCCCGCCTGCCATGATCCGTGCCAGCGTGTCGCGGCCCAGTTGATCCGTGCCGAAGGGATGCGCCCAGCTTGGCCCCTGGTTGCGGGCGCGGATGTCGATATGGGTGGCGTCGATGCTCCAGACGAGCGGCCCGAGAAACACCCCCGCGATGATGAAGAAGAACACCCCCATGCCGATCAGCGCCCCGCGATGGGCGCGGAATTGCAGCCAGACATCGCGCCATTGACTGCGCGGGGCGGAGGAGAGAGCCGGATCAGTCATAGCGAATCCTCGGGTCCAGCATGCCGTAGAGCAGGTCGGCGATGATGTTGAAGAGCACGATGAGCACGGCGAGCATGAAGGTCACGGTCTGCACCATCGGCAGATCGTTGGCCTGTATCGCGGTAATCAACAATTGCCCGAGCCCGTTCACCTTGAAGATCTGCTCGGTGATGATGGCGCCGCCGAAGATCTGCGGCACGCCAAGCGCGATGACGGTGACCACCGGGATCATCGAGTTTCTCAGCACATGTACCATGACTACGGTGGGTTCACCCATGCCCTTGGCGCGGGCGGTGCGCACGTAATCCTGCCCCAGATTGTCCAGCATCGAGGCGCGCATGAAGCGGCTGATCTGGGCGGTGATCTGAAGCGCGAGGACCATGACCGGCATCACCATCTGCTTGAGCTGGATGACGAATGTGTCCCAATCCACGACCCGATGCGTGGTGTCATAGATCGATGGTAGCCAGCCCAGTTGCACCGAGAAGATCACGATCACCAGAACGCCCGAGAAAAAGGGTGGGACCGAATAGCCGACCATGGTGACAAATGTGCCAAGCTGATCGAACATCGAATACTGACGATAGGCCGAATAGATGCCGACAGGAATGGCGATAAGGACGGCGACGAGATAGGCCATGGCCACCACCCAGAGCGTCTGCGGCATCCGCTGAAGCACGATATCCATGACCGGCGAGCGCGTCTGCCAGCTGATGACGCGCTGTTTGCCCTCGGCCAATGCCGTGCCGAAGGCATTGTCAAACCAGACAGATGGTTCGACCACAAAGAACTGATAGAGCCATTTGCCAAACCGGATATGGGTCGGCTGCCCCACGCCCAATGCCTCGCGCATCTGCTGTTTGACTTCCGCGGGCACGGTCAGCGGCACCTGCGCCATCGGATCGCCCGGCGCCAGTTCCAGCAGCAAAAAGATGACAAGTGCGATGAAAAGAAGCGTCGGAACGGACAGAACCAGCCGTCGGACGGTATAAGTCAGCATTCAGAGGCCACCTTTGAGACACGGGCAGATCCTGTATCTCCTCTCGGGCGGGAAAAAGCAACGCAGGGTTGGGTCGAAATACGTGGTCGGTGTCCGGCCGGTATGCCCTTGGCGGTGCACAACATGCGGCCTTGTCGCCCTCTTCGGGGGGAGATTGCAGCCCTGTGCCATCTCGGCGGCGAAGGGGCTGCAAAGTGGTTTACGAGACGTCCTTGTAGCTGATCTCGCGGCGGTCCTGTCCGACCTTGTCGCGGCGCACCAGCAGGCGGTTGAGCGCGTTCACATAGGCCTTGGCCGAGGCCACAACCGTGTCGGTATCCGCCGATTGGCCGGTAGCAATGTTGCCGTCTTCTTCGAGCCGGACGGAAACCGTCGCCTGCGCGTCCGTGCCTTCGGTCACCGCATGCACCTGGTAGAGCGACAGGTGGGCATTGTTGGGATAAAGCTCCCGTACCGCCTTGAAGGTTGCGTCCACGGGGCCGTCGCCGGATTGCGTGGCGGTTTTCTCTTCGCCGTCGATGGTCATGACCAATTCCGCATCCGCCGGTCCGCCTGTGCCGCAGGCGACGCGCAGGGACGTGATGACCAGCCGGTCATTGGCGGCATCCTCACCGGCGGTTACCAGGGCCAGAAGATCTTCATCATAGACCTCCTTCTTGCGGTCGGCCAGTTCCTTGAACCGCACGAAGACATCGTTCAATTGATTGTCGGCCAGCTCATACCCGAGGTCTTTCAGCTTCGAGCGCAGGGCCGCGCGGCCCGAGTGCTTGCCCATCACGATATTGGTCTCGGTCAGGCCCACATCCTCGGGGCGCATGATCTCGAACGTCTCGGCGTTCTTGAGCATCCCGTCCTGGTGAATGCCGCTCTCGTGGGCGAAGGCGTTCTTGCCGACGATGGCCTTGTTGGGCTGTACCTGGAAGCCGCTCACGGTCGAGACCCGGCGGCTCAGGTGCATGATTTTCGTCGTGTCGATGCCGGTGTGGTAGGGCATGATGTCGCCGCGCACCTTCATCGCCATCACAACCTCTTCCAGCGCCGTGTTGCCCGCGCGTTCGCCCAAGCCGTTGATCGTGCATTCGATCTGCCGTGCGCCACCGGCCACCGCGGCCAAGGAATTTGCCGTCGCCATGCCCAGATCGTTATGGCAGTGGGTGGCAAAAACCACCTCATCCGCGCCGGGCACTTCGGCGATCAGATTGCGGATCAGGTCGGCTGATTCCACCGGGGCGGTGTAACCGACCGTATCGGGAATGTTGATCGTGCTGGCACCGGCCTTGATCGCAATCTCGACCACGCGCTTGAGGTAGTCCCATTCCGTCCGCGTGGCGTCCATCGGCGACCACTGCACGTTGTCGCAGAGGTTGCGCGCGTGGGTGACCGTATCGTGGATGCGTTCGGCCATCTCGTCCTGCGTGAGGTTCGGGATCGCGCGGTGCAGGGGCGAGGTGCCGATAAAGGTATGGATGCGGGGGCGTTTGGCGTGCTGCACGGCCTCCCAGCAACGGTCAATATCCTTGAAGTTCGCCCGGGAAAGCCCGCAAATCACGGAATTTTTTGCGTTTTTGGCGATCTCGGTTACCGCGTTGAAATCACCCTCCGAGGCGATCGGGAAACCGGCTTCGATGATGTCGACGCCCATTTCATCGAGCAGCCCGGCAATCTCCAGCTTTTCGTCATGGGTCATGGTCGCGCCGGGGGATTGTTCGCCGTCGCGCAAGGTGGTGTCAAAGATGACCACTCTGTCTTTGCTGTCAGTGCTCATGTCGTCAGTTCCTGTTCAAATATGGTCCTTGGCGGCGGCGGGTTGGCCGCTATCGCCGGAATTCGGTTCGCCTTTGGGTTCGATCAGCAGCACCTTGGCCTCGTGTTCCGCGCGCGGCCTGTGCACCACGCCCTTTGGGACGATTACCAGTTCGCCGGGGCCAAAGACCACGCTTTCGGCGCCCTCATAATCCATCGTGACCGTGCCGTCGATAACCAGAAAGAAGTCATCGGTGGTGTCATGCTTGTGAAACGGGAACTCTCCCTGGAATTTCACAACCATCACCTCGTTATCGTTGTAGCTGGCCACGACTTTCGGATCCCAATGGGTGTCAAAAAGCGCGAGCTTTTCCGCGATGTTGATTTTCTGCATCTTTGTTTTCCTAAGCGAGCGTTAAGGCGCGAAAGAGCACATCCTCTGAGCGGTCGCGCCGAATGGCACGCTCAGAGGCGGCTTAGGAGTAGGATGAGGGCAGCACCAGGCGCGCCGGGAATACGGCGTGCGGTGGTCGTGATATGCCCGTTGGTCATCATGGGCGACATGATAGGCGCGGTTTGCGGGAAATAAAAGAGCGTTTTCGTGTTGATCCGCCGCGCATCTCTTCTAGGTCTGGTGGCATGGAAAAAGCACTGATTATCGGCGCATCGGGTGGGATCGGTTCGGCCCTTGCGGACGCCCTTGCGGCGCGGGGTGTGGCCGTGACCGGGCTGTCGCGCCGCGCGGACGGGCTGGACGTGACCCACGAGGCGTCGGTCGAGGCGGCCATGGGCGCGCTTGAGGGCCCGTATGACCTGATCTTCGTGGCCTCGGGCGCGCTCGAGGTCGACGGGGCCGCGCCGGAAAAGACGTTGCAGGCGATCTCGGCAAAGGCCATGGCGGACCAGTTCGCGGTAAACTGCATCGGGCCGTCGCTGATTCTCAAGCATGGCGTTCGGTTGCTGCCGAAAGAGGGCAGGGCGGTTTTTGCGGCGCTCTCCGCGCGGGTGGGATCCATTGGCGATAACCGTCTTGGGGGCTGGTATTCCTATCGCACCGCCAAAGCCGCGCTGAACCAGATCATCCACACCGCCGCGATCGAGGTAGGGCGCACGCACAAGGAGGCGATCTGTGTCTGTCTGCACCCGGGAACCGTCGCCACCGATTTCACGGCGAAATACGCCGGGCGTCACAAGACCGTCCCGCCGGAAGAGGCGGCGCAGAACCTTCTGGCGGTAATCGACGGGCTTGAGACCGCCGATAGCGGGCTTTTCTTCGACTGGGCGGGCAAGCAGGTCACATGGTGAAACGACTGATCCTGGTGCTGGGCGATCAGCTTTCCCCTGATCTCTCGGCGCTACGCGAAGGTGACCGCGACAGTGACCTCATTGTCATGGCCGAGGTCACGGATGAGACCGGCTACGTGCCGCATCACCCCAAGAAAATCGCGCTCGTGCTGTCGGCGATGCGTCATTTCGCGGAAGAGTTGCGCGAAGACGGCTGGCAGGTTGCTTATACCAAGCTGGACGATAGCGAGGCGTCGAAATCCATTGTCGGCGAGTTGATACGGCGCGGGCAGGAACACGGGACGAGCGAGGTGATCGCCACCTGTCCCGGCGAATGGCGGTTGCTCCGGGCGCTTGAGGATGCACCCCTGACCGTGACGATCCTGCCCGATGACCGGTTTGTGGCGACTCTCGATGAATTCGCGAGCTGGGCCGAAGGGCGCAAGGAACTCCGGATGGAGTATTTCTATCGCGACATGCGCCGCAAGACCGGGCTGTTGATGGAAGGCGACAAGCCCGCGGGCGAGAAGTGGAACTATGACCACGAGAACCGCAAACCGGCCAAGGATGATCTGCTGCGGTCGAAACCGATGCAATTCACCCCAGATGAGATCACCGAAGAGGTGCTGGATCTGGTCGAGGATCGGTTTGGCGAGAATTTCGGGGTGTTGCGCCCGTTCTGGTTCGCGGTGACAAGCGGGCAGGCGCGCCGGGCGCTGGACCATTTCGCCAAGCATCTTCTGGAGGGGTTCGGCGACACTCAGGACGCGATGCTGCAAGGCGACCGCTTCCTGCACCATTCCGTCCTGTCGCCCTATCTCAACCTCGGCCTGCTGAGCCCGATCGAAATCTGCGAGCGGGTCGAGGAAGAGTGGCGTGCGGGCCGGGTGCCGATCAATGCCGCCGAAGGGTACATCCGGCAGGTGATCGGTTGGCGTGAGTATGTGCGCGGGCTCTATTTCCACGAAGGCCCGGATTACGCCACGCGCAATGGGCTGGGCCACAAACGCGATCTGCCCTGGATGTACTGGGGCGGTGAGACGGGCATGAACTGCATGTCCCATGCGGTGGCGCAGACCCGCGACGAGGCCTATGCCCACCATATCCAACGCCTGATGGTGACCGGCAATTTCGCCCTGCTGGCGGGGATTGACCCCGAACAGGTGCACGAATGGTACCTGGCGGTCTATGCGGATGCGTTCGAATGGGTCGAGGCGCCCAATACCGTGGGTATGAGCCAGTTTGCCGATGGCGGCATCATCGCGTCGAAGCCTTACGTGAGTTCCGGGAATTACATCAACAAGATGTCGAATTATTGCGGCTCCTGCACCTATTCGATGAAGGACAAGACCGGCGATACGGCCTGTCCCTTCAACCTGCTTTACTGGCATTTCCTGGATCGCCACCGCGACAGGTTCGACAAAAACCCGCGGATGGGCAACATGTACCGGACGTGGGACCGGATGGACGAGGGGCGCCGCGAGACGGTCCTACGGGACGCCGAAAGGCTGCTTGACCGGCTGGACAGCGGGGAGGTGGTCTGAAGCGACCGGCAATGTGAAATGCGACATGTTTTACCGCCCGCATCGAGCCAGGGCCAAACCCGTTTCCTTTGTTTGACCTGATTAATCCTGCAGCCCGGCGCCGCGCAAATCGTTCAACACGCGATCAAGATCGGCGGTGTTCGTGTATTTCCCATCGTAGTTGTGACGCACCTTCGCGAGTGAATAGGCCGGGTCAAAATCAAGCAGGTGTCCAACGGCCTCCCTGGCCCCGTCGGTATTTCCACGGCACATCTCGATGATTGCCAGCACGCGATAGGCCATCGGCGGGATTTCGGACATCGCGTTCATGGTCTGCAAGGCATCGTCGCAATTGCGCGTGTGCCATTGCACCCAGGCCAGGTTCCACTTGATCCAGTCCTGGTGCAGCGGGTCGAGGCGCACGACTTTCAACATCAGCTCTTCCGCCTCTTCGGCTCGACCGCCATAGGTCAGTGCCTCGGCCAACGAGGCCATTGCGCCCGTGTCATTGGGGTTCAAGGCCAGGGCTTGCTGATACCGGGCAATCGCCTTGTCGAGCTTGCCCTCCTGGATGTGCATATAGGCCATTGCCGAATGGCCATCATAGAATTCCGGCGCGATCTCGACCGCCTTGCGCGCATAGTTCCGCGCCGCATTCAGCTCCTCAATCGGGTCCTGGTCCGTCCACCCCCAACGGTACTTGTTGATGTGGACGAAGGTGAGCCCGACATATCCGTATGGTTGGGACGGGTCCGCCTCGATCGCCGCCAGATTGGCCTGACGTGCCTTTTCGTTGCCCTCGGGTGTGAAATCGAAAAGATGCTGGCGCGCCTTCAGATTAAGAAGCAGCGCCGACAGCTTCGCCTGATCGGACCTGATTGCCTTCTGCCCTTCGAAGTTGATAACCTTCTGCGCCACCGTGGCCGCGGTTTTGCGGACAATCTCGTCCTGCACGGCGAAGATGTCGCTCAGATCGCTGTTATAGACCTGCGACCAGAGGTTTTGACCTCCGACCGCATCAATAAGCTGGATCGTCACGCGCAGCCGGTCGCCGCTTTTCTGTTGGCTCCCTTCCAGCAGGTACCGGACACCGAGCACGTCGGAGATCCTCTTCACCTCGGTCGGGGTGTCGCGAAAGCTGAAGCTCGAATTGCGGGCGGTGACGAAAAGTTCGGGAAATCGGGACAGACCGCCGATGACCCCCTCGGCGATGGCGTCACTCAGGTAATCCGCGTCATCCCCGACGCTGTGGTCCTCAAACGCCAGCACCGCGATGGAGGGCCTGGAAGGCAGCGGCAACTCGGTAGTCTCGGAAACGTCCGGGCCCTTGTCAGATGCCGTGACCCAAATGAGGCCAAAGCCCAGGACCACCACCAGAGCGAGGCCCACCAAGACCAGACGCTTTGTGCGGTGTTGTTGGATGGCGGGCGTATCGGTGTGACCCGCGGCGCTTTGCGGAGGTTCCTTTGCGTTCAGGCGGTACCCCTTCTTCGGCAGCGTTTGGATAATGTTGTGGCCCGTGTCGTTCAGGGCGCGCCGGATATCGGCAATGCACTGGGTCAGGCTGTCATCCGTGACAAATTTCTTGTCCCAGACATTTTCAAACAGTTCGTCCTTGGACACGGTCTCGCCCCGGCGCCGCGCAAGGTAGGCCAGCACGTCGGAGCTTTGGCTGCGCAGATGCACCAAATTGCCCGTGCCATCGCGCAATTCGTTCGTTTGCAGGGAAAAGCGACAGGCGCCGAGGGAGAGGGTCCAGGACGATTTCATATTTTTTTCAGGCTTTTCTCCGGACATTTCAGGCCCCTCCATGCCCATCTGACTTTGCGAAGAGGCGCCCCGGGAGGCAAGAAAATTCTCCTGGACTCGTCGCAAGCCCGCAGGTGGCAGAGCCACGCGAAACGGCGGGCACCCAACATGGAAGGACGCCGTCCGGACGATCTGGCACTGCAAAGGCCGATATGCGCGACGGCAACATGAACCGGAAAGGAAAGATCATGAAAACCCTCACGAAAGTCACAGTGATGGCCATCGCAACGCTTTGTGCAACGGCGGCCGCCTCCGCGGATTACAAGGTGAAGCGGACGCTTAAATTGTCGGCGCAGGCAACGGACGTCTGGCATCTGATCGGCGATTTCTGCGACATCGACGATTGGCACCCCGATGTGCGTGCCTGTTCGCTGAAGGTGCGGGACGGCGCATTGATCCGGGTCCTGACAAATGTGAACGGGGAAGAGCGGACCCAGAAACGCATCGCCCATGAAGCTGGCCTGTCCTACACCTACAAGACGGTCAGTTCGCCCCTGCCGGTCGAGAATTTCATCTCGACCCTGTCGGTTGAAAGCCTGGAGAACTCGTTGATCGCCTGGTCGGTGAATTTTTCGTCCGATGACCCGGCCATGGAACAGGTCGTCGTCGATGAGATCGAAGCTGGCCTGGCGACGATCGAAAAACTCATCGACGCCCGGTAGGCGGGGGAGCCGCGGCGGGGCATTCCGGAATGCTGATGCACGGGATGAACGGTCACCACGAAGGATGTCGATTTGGTCCTGTAGACAGGCGGGGCGGGCTCAAGCAATGGGCCCGCCTTTGGGTCTTGGGCCTAGTTCGCCTCGCTGTCGCCGGATAGGGCACCATCCTGCCATTCGCCGCTGGCTTCCTCGCCGGTGGCGTAGCGCATCGTGCCTTGCCCCTGACGTTTGCCGCGCTTGAACATGCCTTCGTAGACATCCCCGGTGAGGTAGGTCGCAACGCCCTGGCCGCTGATCTCGCCGTTTTGCCATTCGCCGGTGTAGCGGAACCCGTCGGCCATCTTGATCTCACCTTGGCCGTGCCGCTGATTGTTGCGGAAATCGCCCTTGTAGACGGTGCCGTCGGCATAGGTGGCCACGCCCTGACCGTGGCGTTGGCCGTCGGCCCATTCACCCTCATACTTATAGCCGTCCGCATGGGTCATCACGCCTTGCCCGTGGTTCTTGGCATTCTTGAACATGCCCTCGTAGACAAGCCCGTTGGTATAGGTCGTCCGGCCTTCGCCTTCGATCACGCCATTGACCCACTGCCCCTCATAGGTGGAGCCGTCGGCATAGGTGATCTTGCCCTCGCCATCGGCCAGATCATCGCGGAAATCCCCGACATAGACCGAGCCATCCGGGTAGGATACCGTGCCTTGCCCCGAGATCTTGCCCGCGACCCAGGACCCTTCGTACTTATAGCCATCCGTGCCGATATAAGTTCCCTGACCATCGCGCAGATCGTTGAGGAATTGCCCTTCGTAAGTGTCGCCATTTGCATAGGTGACGCGGCCCTGGCCCTCGCGGCGACCGGCCACGAGCGTCCCCTCGTAGACATCGCCATTGGGATAGGTGAGCTTGCCGGTGCCGTTGATCTGGCCACCCTTCCACAAGCCGGTATAAACCAGGCCCTCGGGCGTGGTCAGCGTGCCTTGGCCTTCGCGCGCGCCGCGTGCCACGTCGCCCTCATAGACCGCCCCGTCGGGATAGGTGATCTTGCCTTTGCCTTCCTTGACCGCGTTCACCCAATCCCCGTCATAGATGTATCCGCGGGGGCTGGTCATCACGCCGCGCCCGTTATGCATCGCATTGAAGAACCCGCCCTCGTAGCGCACACCATTGGCATAGAGAGCGACCCCCTGACCGGTGATCTTGCCGTCCTCCCACTGACCCTCATAGGTGCCGCCGTCGCTGAAGACGATGATGCCCACGCCATGGGGCTTGCCCTTGGAAAACTCGCCCTCATAGATCGACCCGTTGGGGAAGCGCGCCACGCCCTTGCCCTTGATCTCTCCCTCGACCCATTCGCCGGTGTATTCATAACCATTGGGCAGCGTATAGGTGCCGGTCCCATGCTGCACGCCGTTCTTGAACGTGCCCTCATAGATGCCGCCATCATCGTATTGTTTGGTGCGGACCTCGTTTTCCTGCGCAGTCAATGCGGTGGCGCCGCTCAATGCAATGCCCAGAATAACGGTTCTTGTCAGTGAAAATGTCATTTTTGCCCCGAATGCCCCACCTCGCATGTGATGCGCGATCACTGGAAATCTAGTGGACCGCTGGCGGGCTGACAACGGGTTTTGCTCAAATCGGCTTTCCCTTGCTACCTGATCTGCTAAATCAGTTGGGGAAGATAAAGATGAGGCTTTGGCAATGGCCGACAGGTTTCGCCTGACACTGGCACAGATGAATCCGACCGTGGGCGATCTTGACGGCAATGCCGCGCTGGCCCGCAAGGCGTGGGAGGCCGGGCGCGACGCGGGCGCCAACATGGTCGCACTGCCCGAGATGTTCATCACCGGCTACAATACGCAGGACCTGGTGATGAAACCGGCCTTTCACCAGGCGGCGATTGCCAAGCTGGAAGAGCTGGCGAAGGCCTGCGCCGATGGGCCGGCATTGGCCATTGGTGGTCCGGCGCTTGAGGGGGCAGGGCTCTATAACGCTTACTATATCCTGAAGGGCGGCCGCACCTCAGCGCGGGTGCTCAAGCACCATCTGCCGAATGAGACGGTGTTCGACGAAGTGCGGATTTACGACGCGGCCGAGGTTGGCGGGCCTTACGTGGTCGATGACGTGCGCATCGGCAGCCCGATCTGCGAGGATAGCTGGCACGAGGATGTGCCTGAGACGCTGGCAGAGACCGGGGCGGAGTTCCTGCTGGTGCCTAACGGGTCGCCCTATTACCGCAACAAGATGGAGGTTCGGCAGAACCTGATGGTCGCCCGCGTGGTCGAGACCGGCCTGCCGCTCATCTACCTCAACCTCGTCGGCGGGCAGGACGATCAGGTTTTTGACGGCGGCACTTTCGTGTTGAACCCCGGCGGCGAACTGGCGCTGCAAATGCCGGTTTTCGAGGAGGCGATCACCCATCTCGATCTCGTGCGCTCAGAGGATGGCTGGCGCGCGGAGAAGGGTGATTTCGCGCCCCTGCCGGATGCGTATGAGCAGGATTACAACGCCATGGTCCTCAGCCTGCGGGACTATATGCGCAAGACCGGGTTCAAGAAGGTGCTGCTGGGTCTTTCTGGCGGGATCGACTCGGCCATCGTGGCGACAATCGCCGTGGATGCGCTGGGGGCCGACAACGTCCGCTGCGTGATGCTACCGTCGGAATATACCTCTCAGGCGTCGCTGGACGATGCCAAGCAGGTCGCTGAAAACCTCGGCTGCCGCTACGATTTTGTGCCGATTTCCGAGGCGCGCGGCGCGGTCACCAACACGCTCGCCCCGCTTTTCGAAGGGACCGAGCCGGGGCTGACCGAAGAAAACATCCAATCGCGCCTGCGCGGCCTCTTGCTGATGGCGCTTTCGAACAAATTTGGCGAGATGCTCCTGACCACCGGCAATAAATCCGAGGTCGCCGTGGGCTATGCCACGATCTATGGCGACATGGCGGGCGGCTATAACCCGATCAAGGACATGTACAAAACCCGCGTGTTCGACACCTGCCGCTGGCGCAATGCCCATCACCGCGACTGGATGATGGGGCCAGCGGGTGAAGTCATTCCACCGAACGTGATCCAGAAGCCACCCTCGGCGGAGTTGCGCGAGGACCAGAAAGACAGCGATTCACTGCCCGATTACCCGGTCCTCGACGGTATCCTCGAAATCCTGGTGGATCAGGACGGATCTATCGAAGATTGCGTGGCCGCGGGGTTCGACCGGGCCGATGCGAAAAAGGTCGAGCACCTGCTTTACATCAGCGAATACAAACGCTTTCAATCCGCCCCCGGCACCCGGCTGAGCAAGAAGGCTTTCTGGCTCGACCGGCGGTATCCCATCGTCAACCGCTGGCGCGATGACGGGTAACGGGTGGCGAAACGCGATGGAGGACTACCTTGAACAGCCCCACTGAAATGCCCGTCGCCTTTCGCTTCAACGTCAGTTTCGCATCGCCTTCCGGGACGGTCGTGGTGTTTCAAGAGGTCAGCGGGTTGGAGGCCGACCTTGGCACCGAGCCCGTTGTCGAAGGCGGAGAAAACCGGTTTGTGCATGCGCTGCCGGGCGTGGCGAAGCACGGCAATCTTGTCTTGAAGCGCGGCATGTCAGAGGGGAGCGCGCTCCTTGTTACCTGGTGCCGCGACACGCTTGAGGGCGGGTTCGACAAGCCGATCGAGGTGCATGACCTTGAGGTGTCGCTGGTCAATGATGAAGGAGACGCTGTTGCGATATGGGTCATACAGCAGGCCTATCCGGTGAAGATGCAGGCGGCGGGCTTCGACGCGATGAAAAACGAGCTCATGATCGAAACCATCGAGCTCGCTTACAGCAAAATACATCGGAAAGTCTGAAGGTTAGACCGCTCTCCTAAAGCTGCAATTGGTAGCTTTCGGGGATGTAAACATAACCGTCGCCATGTTTGGCCGCGTATCCGACCGCGGGCCAGGGCATGTGATACCCCACGAAGGGGATCTTGTCGGCGGCCATCATGTCGAGCAGACGTTTGCGCGTCGCCGCGGCGGCCTCCTTGTCCATGTCGAACTTCACCTCCCAATCGGGATAGGCCAGCGACCAGACATAGTGGTTGGCGAAATCGGCGGCGATGATGAGCTGCTTGCCGTCGCTTTCGACGCGGTAGACCATATGCCCGGGCGTGTGTCCGAAGGCGTCCACCGCCGTGATGCCGGACACCACATCGGCGCCGGGATCAATCAGCGTGGCTTTCTCGGCCAGGGGCTTCATATTGCTGTCAAACCGCTCGTTTTCGGCCTTGGACCAGGCATCGAACTCCACCGCACCGGTGACGTAGCGCGCATTGGGGAACGTGGGCGTCCCCTCGTTCATCAGGCCGCCGATGTGATCGCCATGCATATGGGTGATGACCACCACATCGACCTGATCGGCGGTGTATCCCGCGCCCTCAAGCGCGCCGGTGATGTCGGCAGCACTCAGCCCTGTGTCAAACAATACCAGGTCGCTGCCGGTATTCACCACCGTGGGCGTAAAGAAAAACCGCGCCTGATCGGTGGGCAGATTCGCCTCCGCCGAGACCTTGTTGAATTCCTCCTCGCTGACGTTCAGGCCAAAAATCGAATGCGGATCGTCACGCGGGAAACTGTTTGAAAGCAGGGTCGTGACCTCGAAACCGCCCAAGGTGAACCGTTTGAACCCGGGGGTTGCGGCGCCAAGCATTGGGGCCGCCGCGTGACCGGGCCGCGCCACCGTGGCGAGCGGCACTGCGGCGGCGGATGCAATCAGGGTGCGGCGGGTCAAATGGGGCGTGGTCATCGGTTTCTCCTCCTTGGGTTGCAAGGATGATAGCGCGGCTGGCCGGTGGGGTGTATGATCTCACGGTATTGTGACGGCACTGCGGCCCGGAGGCGCGCCATGAGCACCAACAAGACCAAAGCGACCGATCAGACCCCTGCGGATTTCATCGCCGGTGTCGAACACCCGCGCCGACGCGAGGATGCGGAGACCCTGCTTGCGTTTTTCAAGGAGGTTACCGGTTTTGCGCCCTGTATGTGGGGGCCGTCGATCATCGGGTTCGGGCGCTATCATTATGTCTACGACAGCGGCCGGGAAGGGGATTTTCTGGCCACGGGGTTCAGCCCCCGAAAATCCGCCCTGAGCATCTACATCATGCCCGGATACCAGGACTATGGCCATATCCTGAGCAGGCTCGGCAAACACAAGACAGGCAAATCCTGTCTCTACGTCAACAAGCTTGCCGATATCGACATGGCGGTTCTGGCCGAGCTTGTCCGCACGGGGCTGCGCGATCTGAACGCGATCTGGGAAGTACATCCATCCTGATTGGCCCTGCCGTCAAAGATATGATTACTGCCGGGAATGCCGTGAATTCTGGACAATCCGCTGCGGCTGTGACATCTGCCGGTTGATCCAGGAGAGAGCCAATGACCACCACCCGTTTTGCCCCGTCGCCCACCGGTTACATCCATGTGGGCAACCTGCGTACCGCGCTGATGAACTACCTGATTGCGGCCAAGGCCGGGGGCACCTTCATCCTGCGGATCGACGACACCGATCCGGAACGGTCGAAGGAAGAATATGTTGACGGGATCAAGAAGGACCTGGAATGGCTGGGTCTGCACTGGGACCGGATCGAACGTCAGTCGGAACGGCTGGACCGCTATGCCGAGGCCGGGGATCGTCTGCGCGAGATGGGTCGCTTCTATGAGGCGTTCGAGACGCCTACGGAGCTGGATCTCAAGCGCAAGAAGCAGCTCAACATGGGCAAACCACCGGTCTATGACCGCGCCGCTCTGGCCCTGAGCGACGCCGAAAAGGAGGCCCTGCGCGCCGAGCGCGGCAATGGCGTCTGGCGCTTCAAGCTCGACCAGGAGCGGATCGAATGGACCGATGGGATCCTTGGCGATATCTCGATTGACGCGGCAAGCGTTTCGGATCCGGTGCTGATCAAGGCGGACGGGCAGGTGCTTTACACGATTGCGTCGGTGGTCGACGATACCGAGATGGGTGTTACCCATGTTGTGCG
Organism: Roseovarius sp. MMSF_3359; assembly: GCF_030733385.1. Classification (GTDB taxonomy): domain Bacteria; phylum Pseudomonadota; class Alphaproteobacteria; order Rhodobacterales; family Rhodobacteraceae; genus Roseovarius. The sequence goes on from NZ_JASHJC010000022.1 coordinate 43,061, forward strand.
CGGATCGGACCATGTGACCAACACCGCGACGCAGATCCAGATCATCGAAGCCCTCGGCGGCACGGTGCCGGAATTTGCGCACCATTCGCTCCTGACCGGGCCGCAGGGGGAGAAATTCTCCAAGCGGTTCAAGGTCGCGTCCCTGCGCGATCTGCGCGAAGCAGGCGTAGAGCCGATGGCGCTTTTGAGCCTGATGGCGCGGCTTGGGTCGAGCGATCCTGTTGAGCTGCAAACCGAGATGGCGGCGCTGATCGATGGGTTTGACATTGGCCGGTTTGGCACTGCCCCGACGAAACTTGATACCGAGGATCTGTTCCCGTTGTCGGCACGGGTATTGCAGGCGCAGCCCTTTGATGCCGTGGCCGCCCATATCGACGCGCTTGACGTCCCGTCGGACATCGCGCCGCAATTCTGGGAGGTCACGCGCGAGAATATCACCACGCTGAATGACCTTGCTGGCTGGTGGGAGATGTTCCGCGACGGTGCCGAGCCAGTGATTGACGATGAGGACAAGGAGTTTGTCGCCGAGGCGATGGCGCTATTGCCTGACGGACCGCATGATGCGGAAAGCTGGGGCAATTGGACCGCGGCGGTCAAAGAGGCCACCGGGCGCAAGGGTCGCGGCCTCTTCATGCCATTGCGCAAGGCCCTCACCGGGCAGGCGCATGGGCCGGATATGGCGCAGGTCTTGCCGCTCTTGCAGAAGATCCGCGCCAAGGGCTAGGGGCCCAAACGGCTCAGAAGTCGAAAATCTCGCTTAGGAAACTGTCGCGCTTTTTCTTCTTGCGCGGGCGCGTGTCGTAGCCGTGACCATGGTCATAGCTGCGCTCCGGCGCGTGTTGCGGCGGCGGGGGTGGCGGCGTTTGCGTCATGTTGCGCTCGATGATCTTGTCCAGCTCGCCGCGATCAAGCCACACGCCGCGACATTGCGGGCAATAGTCGATTTCAACGCCATTGCGGTCGGTCATTACGAGTTGGGTGCCATCAATAGGGCATTGCATGATCTGTCATAGCCTCCTGTTTCTGTCAGGATTGATATGGGGCTGATTGTCGTGAAAACAAGGTGTCAGTCGCGGGCGCGCAGGATCCGGGACGGGCGGGCGGAAAGCGGCCCAAGGGCAAAGGCCAGCCCGGCCAGCAGCGAAACACCGACCCCGCCGGAGATGATCGCGAGCGCCGAGGGCCAGTTGATGCTGAAACCGGTTTCCATGATGAAATGGCTGACCGCCCAGCCCCCCAGAAGACCGGCGCCAAGGGCTACGCCCCCCGCTGCCAGCCCAAGCAGCAGCGCGCGCAGGGTAAGGCTGCTCAGGATCTGCGCCCGCGTCGCACCGAGGGTTTTGAGAATGGCGGCCTCCTGCCTGCGTGCCTGGCTGTCCGCCGCAGCCGCCCCGATCAGGACCAGAAAGCCGGTCAGAAGCGTGGCCGACGCCCCCCAGGCCGATGCGCGCGCCAGACCGCCGAGCATTTCGGCCACCCGGTCGACCGCATCGCGCACGCGGATTGCGGTCACGTTGGGGAACATGCCGCTGATATCGTTGAGGATCGCGGCCTCCGCCTCGGGCGTGGCATAGGTGGTCGCGATGAAGCTATGCGGCGCCCCGGAGAGGGCCGAGGGGTTCATGATCATGATGAACCCCATGCCCGCGGTCGAGAAATCAACTTCGCGCAGGCTGGTCAGCGTGGCGGTGATATCGCGCCCAAGGATGTTGACGGTCAGCAGATCGCCCAGGTTCAGGCCCATCTCCGCGGCCTCTTCGGCGGCAAAGCTGACCTGGGGCGGGCCGTCGTAATCCGCCCCCCACCATGCACCGGCAGTGATGGTCGTGCGCGCAGGAACCGGACCGGCATAACTGATGCCACGATCCCCGCTCAGGACCCAGTGATCGCCCGCCACCTCGCGCGCAGGTTTGCCGTTGATCGCGGTGATGATCCCGCGCAGCATGGGGGCTTCGTCGATCTTGCTGACCGCGGGATCATTTTCGAGACGGTCGAGGAAACCGGGCATCTGGTCCTTCTGCAAATCGACGAAAAAGAAGCTCGGCGCACGGGCGGGCAGGTCGTTCGAGATCGCGCCTCGCAGGTTGGCGTCGATCTGTCCGATGGCGGCCAGGACCGACAGGCCAAGCCCCAGCGAGAGGACCACCGGGACCGTGGTGGCACCGGGTCCGCCGATGGCCCCGAGCGCCCAGCCAAGCGCCGGTACCCGCCGAAGACGGGGGCGCGCGCGACGGGCAAGCCATCGGATCAGTATCGCAGACAGCGCCAAGAGCATGAGCGCGCCGGTGATCCCGCCCAGCATCCAAAGAGTCAGCCGCGCATTGCCCGAAAACCAGATCGCCGCCGCCAGCAGCGCGCAGATCAAAAGCAAGGTGGCGATGAGAAAGACCGGTTTCGGGAGTTTGGCGTCGGGCGCCATGCCATCGCGAAAGAGCGTGGCCGCGCGGACCTCTTGCGTGCGGGCCAGCGGCCAGAGGGTGAATAGGAGGATGGTCAAGACGCTGTAAAGCACCGCCTCCGCCACTGGCGCCGGGTAGACGGCAAAGATCGCCGGAACCGGCAGTTCGGCCTCGATCAAAGACGCAAGCGTAATCGGCAGGCCCACGCCAAGCGCAAGGCCGATAAGCAGGCCAAGCACGGCAAGCGCGGCCACTTGCAGGAAAAACGTGAGGAAAATCGTGTTCTGATCCGCGCCCAATGTGCGCAATGTCGCGATCGTGTGCGTCTTGCCGGTCAGGAAAGCCCGCAACGCCGCAGAAATGCCCACACCGCCCACGGCAAGACCGCTCAAGCCGACAAGCACCAGGAATGCCCCCAACCGGGAGACGAATTCCGCGATGCCCGGCGCGCCGTTTCGGGCATCCGTCCATCGCATGCCACTGTTTTCAAACCGCTTTACGGCGGTGTATTGCGTCAGGTTGATGTCCGTGCCAGGCGGCAGCAGCAACCGATACTTGGTCGAAAACAGCGTTCCGGGCGCAAGGAGCCCCGCGTTCTCAAGCGCCGTCGTGGCGACAATCGTGCGCGGCCCCAGGGCAAAACCACTGGCGATGCCGTCGGGCTCGGTCACAAGCTCCGCCATCAGACGAAAATCCTGCGTACCAAGACGGAACGTGTCACCGGGGCTGAGGCCCAGCCGGCCGGTCAAGAGCGGGTCCATGACCGCGCCGGGCAAGTCCCCAGTGCCGGCAAGTGCATCGGCCAGTGGGATCGCGGGATCAAGCGCGACCTCTCCGACGAGCGGGTAAGCCTCATCGACGGCCTTGATCTGGCTCAGGCTGCGTGTCCCGCCGGGAACGCTCGCCATGGAGCGGAAATCGGCAATCTCGGACACCGCAAGGGCGGTTTCCTCCATCCAGGCGCGCTCGGCGTCGCTGGCAAACCGGTAGGTGAATTCAAGCTCGGCATCGCCGCCCAGAAGGGTTGCCCCCTCGGCGGTCAGCCCGGCGTTGATGCTCTCGCGAACGGTGCCGACCAATGCAATCGCCGCGACGCCCAGGATGATACAGGCGAGGAAGATGCGAAAGCCGCGCAGACCGCCCCGCAATTCCCGCCGGGCAAGGCGCGCGGCCGTGCGAAAACTCATTCCGCGGCCTCGGATTTGGAAGCGTCGGGTGCGATACGGCCGTCATGAAGCGCGATCACCCGGTCACAGCGCGCCGCCAGCGCGGGCGCATGGGTGACCAGTACAAGTGTCGTGTTATGCCGGTCCTGCAGCCCGAAAAGCAGGTCGATGATCGCATCGCCATTGGCGCTGTCGAGGTTGCCGGTGGGCTCATCGGCCAGAACGATATCGGGCCGTGGCGCAGCGGCCCGGGCCAGGGCTACGCGCTGCTGCTCTCCGCCCGACAATTGCGAGGGGTAGTGACCCGCGCGTCCAGCAAGCCCAACGGCGGCCAGTTCTTCGGCAGCACGGTCATGTGCGTCGCGGTGTCCGGCCAGTTCGAGCGGCGTGGCGACATTTTCCAGGGCGGTCATCGTCGGGATCAGGTGAAAGGATTGAAAAACAACGCCGAAATGGTGGCGGCGCAGCCGTGCCAGTTGATCTTCGGACATGGCCGAGAGGTCATGGCCCAGGGCTGTCACTGTTCCACCACTGGCGCGTTCCAGCCCGCCCATGAGCATCAGGAGCGACGATTTGCCGGACCCCGACGGACCGATTAGCCCGACACTCTCGCCCCGGTGGACATCCAGCGTGATCCCCTTAAGTATCTCAACCAACCCGGCATTGCCCGTGAGCGAAAGCGTGGCGTCGTTGAGAGACAGGATAGGATCAGCCATGGGTTTGCGCCTGATTGCAAAAGATTTTCTGACATATGGGGTCGGGGGCCTCAGGGGCAAGGTAATGGCGGGCTTTCTTTTCCTGGCCGCGCCGCTTTCGGCGGAAGAGGTCACGGTCCTGGCGCTCGGTGACAGTCTGACACAGGGGTTCGGCTTGCCCGAAGCGCAGGGGTTCGTGCCGCAGATGCAGGCGTGGTTGCGCGGGCAGGGGGCCGATGTGACGCTCATCAATGCGGGCGTTTCCGGCGACACGACCGCGGGCGGCGCGGCGCGGGTTGAATGGAGCCTGACGCCAGAGGTTGATGTGATGATCCTCGCCCTTGGGGCCAACGACATGTTGCGCGGCATTGATCCCGATGTCAGCCGCGAGAACCTGTCGAAAATCCTGACCGTTGCCCGGGCGCAGGAGGTGGAGGTGCTTTTGGTTGGCCTCAAAGCGCCCGCCAACCTTGGCGCGGGGTACAAATCCGATTTCGATGCGATCTTCCCCGAACTGGCCGCGGCGTTCGGCGTGGCCTATGCGCCGGATTTCTTCGTGGGCCTCGAAGGGACCGCGCCTGCGGACTTGCCAACGTATTTCCTGCCCGACCGGCTGCATCCGAATGCCGACGGCGTGGCGCGGATCGTCGAAGGCTTGGGACCGAGCGTTCTGGAACTGGTGACGCCCGACTGATGCCTTGGCCCGCGCTCCGGTTTCACCGGAATGTGATTGGGCCGTTACCACGTCGCGGATGATACTGCGCCACATCTGTCATTGGCTATTCAGGGGTGCCCCTCGGTGAAAAAACAACGCAAGAAGCCGCAATCGAAACGTGCGCCAAAGCAGGCCGATCCCGCTGTGGAAGCCGAGACCGCCCGGTCCGAGAGCCGCCGCAAGTTTCTGCGATTGGCGCGCAATACGGCCATCGCCCTGCCGGTCCTGGTCGGTGCTACGGTGTTTTCGGTGCAATCCGTGCAGGCCACGATCTGCGAGGCGGACCTGACCAAGATCGGCAAGGGAAAACCATCCGTCGTGCAGGTGCACGACCCCAATTGCTCGCTGTGTCAGCAGTTGCAGCGCCAGACGCGCAAGGCGTTGAAATCATTCGACGATGAGGCGGTGACCTTTCTGGTGGCAGACATCAACACGGCGGAAGGCGGGGCCTTTGCCGCGCGTTTCGGCGTGCCGCATGTGACCCTCTTGCTGTTCGATGGGGACGGCGAAATGGTGCAGATTGTCCGTGGCCCAAGTGACACAGACAGCCTGCGCGAGATCATCGGTGCCCACCTCGCGGCCTATGGGTAAGTGGGCCGCCATCTTCGGTTAATCGGAACATGAAGGCGGGCAGGTTGGTGGCCCTCGATCCAAAGGGAAAATGGCATGAGAGGTGACGCCATCGTGACATCCACGATCGCGCAGCAGTTCAGCTTGCTTCTGCTGCGCGTGAGCACGGGGTTTCTTCTGATCTGGTCCGGCCTCGCGAAGATCGTGAAGGCCAAGGCGCCATTTGCGCTGCGGTCGATGGAGTTGAGCGACACGATGAATGCCGTTTTGGGCTATGCCGCCGGTGGCGCGCAACTGGTGATCGGTGTGCTGTGCGTGATCGGTCTCTGGCGCCGCTATGCCCTGTCGCTGCAGGCGCTGATCCATGGGTTTACCGCCATCAGCGTCTGGTGGGCGATCATTGATCCCTATCGTTGGTATATCACCGGTGTTGACCGCATCGTCTTCAATTCACACGTCTTTTACCCAACAAGCATCACCTTCGCGGCCTGTATCGTCCTGATAGCTTTTCGCCACCGCGACAGGATCGCCGTAGACACATTGTTGGATAAAGCCCCGCCCCAGGTGCCGCAGGCGGCGCCCACGGAAGAAAACCAGCATGCAGGGCTGTGAAGGGCGTTGCACCCTGCAATGGCCGGTTGGTGGTCTGAGCACCGGCCGCCGGGTGCATCGACCGGCGACCGGGCATTTCATTTTGTCATTCGCAGGCGATGATGAAACGTTGCGTCCAGCGTGATACGAGTTTGGGGATGGCCGAGATCAGGTAGGACCCGACCTTTGCCTCTTCCTTTTTCAGGATTCTATAGCCGCCCGACGGGCAGGCCTTGGCGGCTCTTGCCGGTAACCGAGAAAACTTCTTGCCGGTTGCCAGTTCTTTCAACGCAATCTCGGTCTGGGCATCGGTGGGTGGATAGTCGAAGTTGCTCGTATAGAGGGTCACGACGTCAAAGGCTTCCTGGCCACTGTATTCGATCTTGTCAGGTACAGACAGGGTCGTGGACCCGCACGCCGTCAATGTGCCGAACAGGACTGCCAGGGCCGCTATTTTCTTCACCAAATTCGCCTCCTAAAGCCAATGATAACGCCGATCGCGAATGGACGGCCCTCTGCTGGCAACAGGGGCAATGCAGATGCAAACTGCTCCCCGTCGCCTCATGATCAGCGTTCCCGATACGACTTCAGGCGTTGGTAGCAGCAGGCATGTGAAGGTTCAATAGAAGTGATTAAAATCAACGGCTTTCGACTTGAACCTGATCTTTACTGGCTTTGCCATAGCGCCTGATACACGGCGTCGATGCCGTCGGCTTCGGACGCGATGCTGAAATGCGTGGTGGCGGCGTCCCGGGCCGATTGCGCCATTTTGCGGAAACGGTCGGGGGTGTTCAGAAGGTCGGACAGGGCGGCGATGGTAGCGTCGGGATCGTCTTCGGGAACAATCGCACCAGCCTGGCCCTGACCCGAGAAACTGCGGTAATACCCCTGATCGGTGGCCACAAAGGGCACGCCCGAGGCCATGCCTTCAAGCGGCGCCATGCCGTAACCCTCGTAGCGGGGAAGTTGGACCACCGCCGATAACCCGCGCATCAGCGCAGGCAGCGCATCGGGGGCGATCTCGCCGGGAAAAAGGACGCGGTCCGCGAGGCCCTCCGCGGAAATCCTCGCTTGTAGCTCTTCCTGGAATGGCTGATGCGC
>NZ_JASHJC010000023.1 GCF_030733385.1 Roseovarius sp. MMSF_3359
CGGGGGGGCTGGGCGCCTCGCGGGGGTGGCCTCGCTTCTCCTTTATCTCTACGGATTTTCCACCGCTTATCGGGGATTGGATGCCGGGCTTGGCGCGCTGATCCTTTTTGGTGTGGTGCAGATCACCATGTTCGCGGGTGGCCTGCTCAAGTCCGAGCCAATGCCGCCGCGACGATGGATCGGTGCGGGCGTGGCGTTTTCCGGGCTTGCCTGGTTGCTCTGGCCCGGGGGTGGCCCGTCGATCAGCCTCGTGCACGGATTGCTCATGGCGCTTGCCGGTGTCGGCTGGGGGATTTATTCGCTCGCCGGGCAACTTAGTCGCGACGCACTGCAAGGCACTGCGGCCAATTTCATCCTGGCGGCACCTTTGGGGGTCGCGATTGGCCTCTTGCTGCCAACCATGGAACCCACGGTTCTGACCGGGCAGGGGGTGATCCTGTCGATCATCTGCGGTGCTGTGACCTCGGGCATGGGCTATGCGCTTTGGTACAGCGTTTTGCCGTCGCTGGCCTCTTCAGTGGCCGCCGTGGCGCAACTGACCGTTCCGATCATCGCGACGATTGGCGGTATGTTGTTGCTGAGCGAAGAACTGAGCCTTCAGTTTGCCATTGCCACGGTTCTGGTTCTTGGAGGGGTCGCGATCTCGGTGTTGAAACCGCGAAAACCCTGAGCCGCAAGCGCGTCAGTCACGCCAGAAATTGTTCGCCATCGCCACGGTGTTGAAATTCGTCGCCACCACCTGCGAAGACTGGATCAGGTTGGTCGCATCCTCGCCGTAGATCGGGCGCAGCTTGGCCCGGATGGCGTCATCCGGCTGGGTCATCTTGACCGCCATGCGCGAGAGTTTGATCGCTACGGCGTATCCCTCTTCGGGCGTGTCGGTGATCAGTGTGGGTAGCCAGCTCATTGCTTCCTCCATTAAATCGTGTACGATATATTGTTGAGCGATACAAATACGAGCGAATTGCACTTTGGTCAAGAGTTGATATATCGTGCGCGAGGTATTTCCCGACACGCCACAACATCGCCGGTACCCGACATGTCTGACACACCCGATGACCACGATCTGCCCGAGAACGCGGAGGACATGATCTGTTTTGCGCTCTACTCCGCCAGCCATGCGCTTGGGCGGGCCTATCAACCGCTCTTGCGGGATCTCGGTCTGACCTATCCGCAATACATCGCGCTGATGGTGCTGTGGCGGGAAGGGACTGTGCCGGTGGGGACGATCTGCAAACGCATGCGGCTTGATCCTAGCACGGTCACGCCCCTGTTGAAGCGGCTGGAGGGGCTTGGCTTGGTCATGCGTCGCCGGGGGGAAACGGATGAGCGGCAGGTTTTCGTCTCACTCACCGAGGCTGGGTCGGCGTTGCGGGCAAGAGCCCCCGATATCACGCGCTGCATCATTGGCGCGACGGGCAAGGACATGGCTGCGCTGGAGCGGTTGGTGGCCGAGCTTTCCGAACTGAGGGATGCCGTGACCGCGAACACCACCACCTGACAGGTGGCGTCAGAAGCGAATATCGCGGATTTCAAGCTCCACATCGCCCGTCGGTTTTGGCCATTCCACGATGTCGCCGATCTGCGCTTCCATGAGGGCGCGGGCCAGAGGGGAATAGGCGGCGATCAGGCCCCGCGCCGGGTCGGCCTCGTCCTCGCCGACGATGGTGTATTGCGATGTCCGCCCCTCTTCGTCCTCGACTGTCACGGTGGCGCCAAAACTCACATGGGTGACCGTGTCGGGTGGGTGGATCAACTGCGCGCTGGCCAGGCGCGCTTCGACATAGCGCAGATCGCGCTCGGCCACCGCCAGCGGATGCAGATCGTCGAGATGGTCGCGATGATCGCGCAGGCGCGCCACCTCGGCCTCAAGGGCAGCCTGGCGTTCCTGCAATTGAGCGAAGCCCCGGGCGGTCACCAGGTTCGGGTGATCCGACACCGGTAGATCCGGCAGGCGCTGCGGCGTACTGCCGTCGTCTTCCTTGGTGAACGCCTTGTTCATGTCGCCTCCTACCGGATCAGCCGTTCCAACGGATCATAGCGCAACCCGTCGGAAAAGGCGATTTCCGCGAGGCTGTCGGGCTTGAAGCGCAGTCCTGCCATCTCCGCGCGGGTGAAGAAACGGCGGTCGGTGACGATCGCTTCGGGGTCTTGCCATTGCTGGTCGATCGTCCCATCGGTAATCGTGCAGCGAAAGAAGATATCGACCTGATGAAATCCCGTTTCGGGGTCATGAAATTCGTTGATGAGGCAGGGCGCGCCGACCGAGATGGTCAGGCCGGTTTCCTCATGCACTTCGCGGACCAGGTTATCCGGCAGGGATGCGCCCATCTCGGCCCCGCCGCCCGGCGCGCACCACAGATCGCTTGTGCCGTTGGGGTATGCGTTGACCAGAAGCAGGCGGTTTTCCCTGACAATGATCGCGCGTGTGGCAAGGCGTATGGGCATGGCCGGGGTGTTCCGTTACGTGACAAACCCTTTTTTAATGGGCAAATAGCGCGTATCTCAAGGGTATGAAACGATTTGTCGTTGCCCTTTTTTTGATGCTGCCGATGGCGGCGCGTGCCGATTGCGTTGTACTTTTGCATGGATTGGCAAGGACCGAGACGTCGTTTCTGGTCCTGCAGGAAGTGCTTGAGGCCGAAGGATACGACACTTTCGCACCGAGCTATCCGTCCACGGAAAAACGGATCACGAAGCTGGCGGACGAAACGCTGCCCTTTGCCGTGCGGACCTGCGGCGATACGACGGTGCACTTCGTCACCCATTCCATGGGCGGCATCCTGCTCCGGGCGTGGCTGAGGGATAACCGGCCCGAAAAGCTCGGTCGCGTGGTGATGCTGGCCCCGCCCAACCATGGCTCCGAGGTGGTGGATGAACTGGGCGCATTGGACCTGGTGGAGTGGATCAACGGTCCGGCCTTCACGCAGCTGGAAACCGGCCCGGGCGGATTGCCGGAACGGTTGCCGCCGGTGGATTTCGAACTGGGCGTGATCGCAGGAACACGGTCGCTCAACCCCTATTTCTCGACCCTGATCGAGGGGCCGGATGACGGCAAGGTGTCCGTCGCCTCAACCCGCGTCGAGGGCATGGCGGACCACATCGAATTGCCTGTGACCCACACGTTCATGATGAACAATCCGATGGTGCTGGCGCAGATTTCGGCTTTTCTGCGTGACGGCGCGTTTGACCATGATATGGGCATCGGGGAATTGTTCTGGGGTGGCAGTGAATGAACGCAGTTGAAGTGCGACTGGTGGGCGCGCAGGTGCTGATGCCGTGTGGTCTGCGTGACGCGCCGGTGACGTCGGCAGGTGGCATGATTGTCGCGGACGCCCCCGCGCGTGAGGTCGATTTGAGCGGTTTCATGGTGTTGCCCGGTATCGTCGATGCCCATGGCGACGGGTTCGAGCGGCATCTGGCTCCGCGGCGCGGCGCGATGAAGGATCTGGATCAGGGGCTGATCGCGGCGGAGGCCGAACTGGCGGCCAATGGGATCACAACGGCCACGCTGGCGCAGTTCTATAGCTGGGAGGGTGGCATGCGCGGTCCGGAATTCGCGGATCGCGTTTTTGACGGCCTGGCGAAGATAAAGGGCGCGGTAGAGACCGACCTGCGGGTGCAGTTGCGGTTCGAGATACCGATGCTGGACGATTATGCGGCGGTCGAGAAGGTGATTGCCGACCGGCAGATCGGTTATGTCGTGTTCAACGATCATCTGCCGCATGACGCGCTGGAGAAGGGCAAGCGGCCCCCGCGCCTGACCGGGCAGGCGCTCAGGATCGGGCGCAACCCGGAAAAGCACTTGGCGATGATGCAGGCGATGCATGCCCGACGGGCGGAGGTTGGCCCGGCGGTGGACCGGCTTGCCGCCGTCCTTGCCGCGCAAAATGTGTTGATGGGCAGCCATGATGACCGGACGGCAGACGAGCGCCACGCATGGCGCGCGCGGGGCGCGGGCATTACCGAGTTTCCCGAAACCATGGAGGCCGCCGAAGAGGCGCGGGCAGGGGGCGATGCGATCATTATGGGCGCGCCCAACGTCGTCCGGGGCGGGTCGCATAACGGCAATGTCAGCGCGGTCGAGATGGTCATGATGGGGTTGGTGGATGCGCTGGCGTCGGATTACCACTATCCGTCCCTGCGGCGGGCGGCGTTCCTTCTGGCGGATGGGGGCGTGACGGACCTAGCCGGGGCGTGGGCGTTGATTTCGAGCGGCCCCGCGAAACTGCTTGGCTTGCCGGATCGTGGCGAGATTTCCAAAGACAAGCGCGCCGATCTCGTGGTGCTGGATGCGGCCACACGCCGGGTTGCGGCGACCTTCGCGGGCGGACGGGTCAGTTACATGTCCGGCGAGGTTGCCGCCCGGTTTATCAGATAACCAAATTGAGCGCGCTGCCGCGCGCACCGGTTCACCTCGGCCCCGCCTTCCGGCGGGCGCCTCAGCATTTGGCGCTCTGATCTGAACGGGGTGTCGGTGTTTCAGGTTTTGGAGACGATCCGGTTCACGTGACCCATTTTGCGTCCCGGTTTGGCGTCAGTCTTGCCGTAGAGGTGCAGAGAGGCGGTCGGATCCCTGGAGATTTCAGGGATGCGGTCGATGTCGTCGCCGATCAGGTTTTCCATGACCACGTCGCTGTACCGGCTGCCATCGCCGAGGGGCCAACCCGCGACGGCGCGGATATGCTGCTCGAACTGATCGACGGAGCAGCCCTGTTGTGTCCAGTGGCCGGAATTGTGCACGCGCGGGGCGATTTCGTTGACGATCAGGCCCTGGGGCGTCACGAAAAGTTCCACCCCCATCACGCCGATATAGTCAAGCTTGTTGAGGATCTTGCCGGTCAGCAGCACCGCATCGGTCCGTTGCGCGCCGCTGAGCCGTGCAGGCAGGGTCGTGGTGCGCAGGATGCCGCCTTCGTGGACGTTTTCACCGGGGTCGAAGCAGGACACATCGCCCGCCGGATTGCGCGCGCCGATGACCGAAACCTCGTGGGTGAAATTCACGAAGCCTTCGAGGATCGCGGGCGCACCGGCCATATCCGCAAGCGCCTTGTCGGCATCCGCTTCGGTCATGATCCGGGCCTGACCCTTGCCGTCATACCCGAAACGGCGGGTCTTGAGGATCGCGGGCAGGCCGATTTCGTCCATGGCTTCGGCAAGGTCGGTGGCGTCGTCGATCGCGGCAAAAGGCGCGGTCTTTAGTCCGAGATCGTTCAGAAACGCCTTTTCCACAAGGCGGTCCTGACTTACGCGCAGGGCCATGCGGTCGGGGCGTACCGGTTTGAGCTCTTCGAGCAGGTCGAGCGCGGAGGTCGGGATGTTTTCGAACTCGTAGGTGATGACGTCGACGCTGCTTGCGAATTTGCGCAGAGCGTCTTCATCTTCGTAACCAGCCTGGAAATGGTAGTTCGCCACATGGCTTGCGGGGCAATCGCCACCGGGCTCGAAGATGCAGGTTTTGAAGCCGAGGCGGGATGCGGCGACCGAGAGCATGCGGCCCAGCTGGCCCCCGCCCAGGATGCCGATTGTGGCACCGGTTGTCAGCGGATCAGTCATCTTGCGGCTCGTCGGGAATGGAGGCGGAAAGGGCGGTGCGCCAATCGTCGAGCCGTTCGGCCAGGGCTGCGTCCGACGTGGCCAGAATTGCGGCGGCCATCAGCCCGGCATTGGCCGCACCGGCCGCACCGATGGCCATTGTGGCGACCGGAAAGCCCTTGGGCATCTGGAGAATGGAGTAAAGGCTGTCGACGCCGGAAAGCGCCTTGGTCTGGACCGGCACGCCGATCACCGGGACACGGGTCTTCGATGCCATCATGCCCGGCAAATGCGCCGCCCCGCCAGCGCCGGCAATGATTGCCTTGAGGCCGCGATCCGCAGCGGTTTTGCCATAGTCCCAGAGCCGGTCCGGGGTCCGGTGCGCCGAAACGATCTTGGTCTCATAGGCCACACCCAATTCATCCAGGATTTCCGCGGCTGCGCGCATGGTGCTCCAGTCCGACTGACTGCCCATGATGATCCCAACCTGTAGCTCTGTCATATCCCGCCCTTTAGCAATGAAGCGCGCACTATAGCGATCCTTTCAAAGAGTTCTACTGCTAAGATTGTCGCCGCTTGCGGTGGCCATTTCGGGGAAAACCGGCGTAGGATGCGTCACGATCATGCGGCACCCACCCCGGGGGAGAAAATGAAGAAACTATCAGATTATACCGGATCGAATCGCGATGTGTGGGATGCCTCTGCGGCGGCGTTCGAGGGCAAGGAAGAGTGGCAGGAGATGGTTGAGGCGCTCAAATCGGGTGGGTTCTCCGATTTCGATCAGACCATGACGCAGACGTTGCAGGGCCTCGGTATCAAAGGGCGCCGCGCGGTGCAGATCGGCTGCAATAACGGGCGCGAATTGCTGTCATTGCCATCGCTTGGTGCGGTGCCCGCCCTTGGGATCGATATCTCCGAGAAGTTCCTCGACCAGGCGCGGCGGCTTGCGCAGATCGCCGGGTCCGATTGCCGGTTCTTGCGTGCCGACATCTACGAGTTGCCCGGCGATGTTCCGGCCGATTTCGATCTTGGGCTGATAACCATTGGCGTTCTGAACTGGATGCCGGATATCGGGCGTTTCTTCGACGTGGTCGCAGGGCTTCTTGGTCCGGATGGCATTCTGGTGATCTATGAAACCCATCCCGTCATGGAAATGTTCGACCCGGAGGCCGAAGACCCGTTCACCCCGTCACGGTCCTATTTCGACAAGACGCCCGAAAGCTGGTCCGAGACGATCACCTATGACGGATCGCCCGGTGAGCCGGGGCCGACCTCCTACTGGTTCACGCATGGGCTGGGCGAGATTGTCACGGCTTGCGTGCAGGCGGGGCTGATTGTTGAGCAACTGCGCGAGCACTCACATTCAAACCGTGAGGTCGAGTATGACATTTACGAAGGGCGTGAGGCGCAGATACCGATGTGTTTCACCCTCGTGGCGCGCAAGCCGGGGTGATCTGCCTCAGGCGATGATATCCGGAATGAGCCGGTCTTCGATTGCGGCGATGATGTCCTTGAGGCGCAGTTTCTGCTGCTTGAGCCGTTTGATCGTCAGCGGATCGCGCGCGCCCTTTTCTTCAAGCGCGCAGATCGCCTCATCCAGGTCACGATGCTGGCGGCGAAACTCTTCGAGTTCCACGCGCAGAACCTCTTCGGATTTCATGGATAAATCGCGATAGGCGTTCATCTGGGGACGTTTCCTTGGCACCTTCGGAACCAATATAGACTTTAACCACGCTTTCGCAAAGCCCTTGCGCCGCACATGCTTAATCCCCATATTTACCATAACCGGTTGCCAAAAAGGGGCCGTGTTGATGGACTGTCGCTTAACGCCAAGGACGTGTCGATGACAAAACTAAGCCTGGGGTCGCACCCTTACATGCTGGGGTTTGAACAGCTTGAACGCTTGCTGGAACGCAGCGCAAAATCCGGCAACGAAGGGTATCCGCCCTTCAATATCGAGCAAACTTCGCAGAACTCTTATCGGATTACGCTGGCCGTGGCCGGTTTTGGCGAAGATGACCTGTCGATCACTGTCGAAGACAGACAATTGGTGATCCGGGGACGTCAGAACGACGATGGTGAAAACCGCGTGTTTTTGCATCGCGGGATTGCCGCCCGCCAGTTTCAGCGGTCCTTTGTCCTGGCCGATGGCGTCGAGGTGGGTGATGCCATCATCGAAAATGGGCTGTTGCACGTGGATTTGACCCGCGCGCAGCCCGAGACGGTGGTGCAAACGATAAAGATCAAGAAGGGGTAAGAGTATGGATGCGAAATACGATTTTGGCGCCGAGGCGAGCCAGCCGATTGTCTATGTCCGCGCGGTGAATGTCGCGGACCTTCCCGAAGAGATGCGCGAGCAGGCGATGGGGCATGAGATCCTTTACGCGGTTCATTCCGCCGAAGGGGAGCGCCTTGCGCTGGTCCGCGACAGGTCGCTTGCCTTTGTACTGGCACGGCAGAACGACATGGAACCGGTCGCCGTTCACTAAGGACGGGCCACGTTTTCCCTGTCCCTGAGGAGGGGCGCTGGGCCGCCCCGTTTGTATTGCATTAACTTCGACGCTAGCATGTTTGGCATTCAGGTCTGAGAGGATCGCAAAGAGTGTCAAAATCAATTGTGATCTGTTGCGACGGTACGGGCAACGAGATCAAAGAGCATCAATCCAACGTCCTCAAGTTCTTTCGTATCTTGGCAAAGGACGAAAAACAGGTTGTCTATTACGACCCCGGTGTCGGCACGATCAGCGACAGCGGCGCCTGGTCGGTCTTCAAGACCAAGGCCAAGGGCGTGTTTGGCCTGCTGACCGGGTATGGCCTCGATCACAACATTCTCGAAGCCTACCGGTTCATCGTCAACAACTACGCCGAGGGCGACAAGATCTACCTGCTGGGGTTCAGCCGGGGGGCTTATACCATCCGCGTGCTGGCCGGTTTCATGAACCTTGTCGGCATCCTGCCCAAGGAACAGGACAACCTCTGCGGCTATGCGCTCACGGCATATAAGCAGGCCAGCGAGAAGGACGATTTCAAGATCGCCTGGCGCTTTCACCGGGTGTTGCAGACGACCTATGCGCCGATCCGGTTCATGGGGTGTTGGGACACGGTCGGGTCGGTTATCATCCCGCGCCGGGACCGGTTTTACATCCCCTCGCTCGAAACGCTGCCCTACACGATGACGAACCCATCGGTGCAGTGTTTTCGCCATGCCATGGCCATTGACGAGCGGCGGCGCATGTTCCGGCTGGTCCCGTGGAAGGAACCGCAGGAATACAAGCCCAACCCCTTCGCCAAAGAGGCCGAGATCACCGCGCAGGACATCAAGCAGGTCTGGTTCTCGGGCGTGCATTCCGACATTGGCGGCGGGTATCCCGAGGCTGAAAGCGGCGCGGCCAAGATCGTGCTGCAATGGATGATGGACGAAGCCGCCGAACAAGGCTTGAGGTTTCGGCCCGAGCTGCCGGATCTTCTGGTCCTGGGCAAGAACCCCGATGACAGCAGCTTTGCCTATAGCGCGCCGGACCCGACGGCGGATTTGCACGATTCCATGAGTTGGGCATGGCGCATCCTCGAGTTTCTGCCGAAACGCGCGCGGCGGATCGAGTGGCCAGCGCGGAAAGCGTTCCTCGGTGCCTATCTGCCCCGGTCCGAGCCGCGCTTTGTCGATCCGCAGACCGAGATCCACCCCAGTGTGACCGAACGTTTCGTGGCCCGGGCGGATTACCGGCCCGAAAACCTGCCACCACGGGACTGAGGCGCGGCAGTTATCCGGTGCAAAGACGCGCGCGCCGGTCCGATCTTTGGATATACCTTGTGATTGAACGGCCGGCGGCGTATGTCTGCCGCCACAAACCCCCTCATAGTGGCCAGTTGATGAGCGAGAAACCCACCCCCTTTGCCAGTCGCGCGACCGACACGCTGATCGGACTTGCGATGTATGCGCCGATTGCGTTGGCACGGGTCTTTCCCTACCGGCTCCGTATCCCGCTCGTCGGGTGGCTCACATCGCGGCTCGTTGCGCCAATTGCGGGTTATGACAAGCGGGTGCGCGAAAACCTGGCCCATGTGCTGCCCGACCTGCCCGAGGCCGAGGTGCGTCGCCTGATGCGCGCGGTTCCGGACAATGCCGGGCGCAACATGATCGAGCTTTTTTCGCACCGTGAGTTTTCCGAACGGACCCGGCATTCGCGGGTTTTCGGCCCCGGCATGGACACGATCAAGAAGGCGCAGGCCGATGGCCGTCCGATCATCTTCGTGACCGGCCATTTCGGCAGTTTCAATGCCGCCCGTGTCGCCATGATCGAGCAGGGGTTCGAGATGGGCGTGTTCTACCGCTCCATGCACAACGCGTGGTTCAACAAACGCTACACGGCGGCCATGGGGGCGCTATCGCAGCCGATGTTCGAACAGGGTCGACGCGGCATGATGCAGATGGTCAAACATCTCCGCTCTGGTGGGGTTTTGGCCATCCTGACCGACCTTAATGCTCATGACGGCGTGCCGCTGAAGTTCTTTGGCAAGCCCGCCATGTCGCCCTTGGCGACCGCCGAGCTTGCGTTGAAATTTGACGCGCCGCTGGTGCCGACCTGGGGGATACGGGCGGAGAACGGTCTGGATTTTGATATTCTGGTGGAAGAGCCGGTGGCGCCCACGGATGCCGTGACCATGACGCAAGAGGTCAACGACCGGCTTGAAGCGCAGGTGCGTGAGCGCATGGAGCAGTGGTTCTGGATCCACCGCCGCTGGAAGGATGGCACCGGTCCTTTGGCCGACCGTGGCGCGCAGCAGTTGAGCGAGCGTCAGAAGGGCTGAGGCTTTCGCCGGTCAGAGCGGTGGCCAGATGCCATATTCTCGATGCAAAAGCTCCGCGCAGGCGCGATTGGCCTGATCCCGAGTTCGGCCGGAAATCACCGCGTGTTGCAGCTCATGCGCATCATCGAACGCGAGCCGCATGCCGTCCCGCGCGGCATCAGCCAGTTTGATCGCTATCCCGCGCCGTGCCAGGTGGCCCGAAAGCCAGATATCATCGACGGGCCACGCGGTCTCGGGCGGGGTCAGGTCGGGCGCTGCCAGCCAGTCGGGATCAACCAAGACGCCCGAAAAACCCTGCGCAATATCGACCTCACCCGTTCTGGCATGGGAACGTCGGCCCAGCCGGTCCACGGTGAACCCTGATGCTGCCACGGCAACACCTCTTTCCCTTGAGCGGAGCAGTGCAGCGGCCCAACCGGGCGGCATCAGCCAGTCATCATCGCAGTAGATCAGCGGGCTGTCCGTGTCCGACAAGGCATGTGCCGCCGGAAGGATCTTTGTCGCCGGGCCATGATCGACGTCGGACCAGAGCAGGCGGACACCATCCGGTAACGCAGGGGCCTCGACCTTGCCGGGAAACCTCCGATAGGCACGGGGCAGACACAGGATGATTTCCGCGGGCGCCGGATCCTGGGCCAGAAGGCTGTGCAACACCGGACCAAGCCGGGGGAAACGCGGTGGAATGGAGGTGAGCGAGATGGCGTACATCCCTTGTCCATACAGCATCCAGCGCCGGATCGGGATGTTTCCTGAGTGGACCCTGCTCACAAAAACGGGCCGCCCTGAAAAGGACGGCCCGCCTGCAGTTGGTTAAAGCGCCGGGGACTAACCTGCGATCAGCCCCATCTGCTCCAGTTTCAGGATGACCTGATGGGCGCAGTTATCGACATCGACATTCTCGGTCTCGACGCTGAGTTCGGGGCTTTCCGGCACGTCATAAGGGTCTGAAATCCCTGTGAATTCCTTGATCTTTCCTTCGCGCGCCAGCTTGTAGAGGCCCTTGCGGTCGCGGCGTTCACATTCCTCGATCGACGTGGCCACGTGCACCTCGACGAAGGCACCAAAGGCTTCGATATCCTCGCGTACCGCCCGGCGGGTGGTGGCATAGGGGGCGATGGGCGCGCAGATGGCGATGCCGCCGTTCTTGGTGATCTCGCTGGCGACATAGCCAATGCGACGGATGTTGAGGTCGCGGTGCTCCTTGGAGAAGCCAAGCTCGGAGCTGAGGTTCTTCCGCACGATGTCGCCATCAAGCAGCGTGACCGGACGGCCGCCCATTTCCATCAGCTTGACCATCAGGGCGTTGGCGATCGTCGATTTCCCCGAGCCTGAGAAGCCGGTGAAGAAGACGGTAAAGCCTTGCTTGGACCGCGGCGGACGGGTGCGGCGCAACTCCTTGACCACTTCGGGGAAGCTGAACCATTCGGGGATCTCAAGACCCTCGGCCAGACGGCGGCGCAGCTCGGTGCCCGAGATGTTGAGGATCGTGACATTGTCCTTGTCGGCGATCTCGTCATTCGGCTCGTACTGGGCGCGTTCCTGCACATAGACCATGTGTTTGAAATCGACCATTTCGCAACCGATCTCGGACTGGTTCTCGCGATAGAGGTCCTGCGCGTCGTAGGGGCCATAGAAGTCCTCACCGGCGGAGTTCTTGCCGGGGCCGGCGTGGTCGCGACCGACGATGAAATGGGTGCAACCATGGTTGGCGCGGATCAGCCCGTGCCAGACCGCCTCGCGTGGACCTGCCATGCGCATCGCCAGGTTCAGAAGGCTCATCGTGGTGGTCGAGCCGGGGTACTTGTCGAGCACCGCCTCGTAGCAGCGCACGCGGGTGAAGTGATCGACGTCGCCCGGTTTGGTCATACCCACGACCGGATGGATCAACAGGTTGGCCTGCGCTTCCTTGGCGGCGCGGAAGGTCAGTTCCTGATGCGCGCGGTGCAGCGGGTTGCGGGTCTGGAAGGCCACGACCTTGCGCCAGCCCAGTTTGCGGAAATAGGCGCGCAGCTCGTTCGGCGTGTCGCGGCGGCCGCGGAAATCGTAGTGCACGGGCTGCTGGATGCCGGTGACCGGCCCGCCGAGATAGACATTGCCCGCGGTGTTGTGCAGGTAGTTGACCGCCGGGTGGGCATCGTCATCAGCACCAAAGACCTTCTCGGCTTCATGCGCCTTGTTAGGGGTCCAGTTGTCGGTCACGGTCATCGTGGCAAGGATCACGCCTTCCTGATCGCGCAGGGCGATGTCTTGACCCTCTTCCAGACCTTCGGCGAATTTTTCCGAGACATCGAGGGTGATCGGCATCGGCCAGAGCGTGCCGTCAGCGAGGCGCATGTTGTCGACAACGCCGTTGTAATCCTCTTCGCTGAGGAAGCCCTTGAGCGGGTTGAAGCCGCCATTCATCAGCAGTTCGAGGTCACAGATCTGCCGCGGGGTCAGATCCCAGCTTACCAGGTCGGCCGCTTCGACCTTCAGTTTCTGGGCGCTTTCGTAGGAAACATAAAGCTCGGGGATGGGGGTAAGATTGTTCTGCAAGAGACTGGTCCTGTGTTTGAGGGGGACAAGGTTACTGGCGGTGCCGGTCAGTTCGGCATGAAGCGCGTCATATTCTGCAAGTTTGCGCGCAAGGAATTGATCGGTGAGACGTACTTTTTCCGCGGCGCCCTTTGGCGTCAGGGCATAGGCAAAGCGTTGGCGGCGGTCGTCGCCCTTACGCTCGCTGATCTTGATGAACCCCGCGTCGGCCGCCGCGCGAAGTTGCGCGTTCAGGCCACCGAGAGATACCCCAAGCGCCGCCGCCGTCGCCCGCTGCGACGCATCCGGCGCCAGATCGAGCTGGCGCAGAAGGCGGAAGAGATGATCGCTCTCCGGCAGGTTGGCTTTGGGGTCAATCGAATTCATTATACGCGACTCAAAGTATGTTCACGCGTGAACACATGTCACATCGCCGGGATTTCCGAAAGCCCAAATTTGAAGGGCAACAGAGTGTTTCAGAACTGTGGCCAGTGGGTCACGCTGCGATGATGTTAGTGTCTCTTGGAATAAGGTGCGGGCGGAGGAATTGACCTGACTGACGTCTGCGTTACTGCCGCAGAAAACGCGCGCACGTACGGCACGGGGAACTAGGCTGCGCAGCGGATTTGCCTTTTGCAGTCACTCAATTGTATCAAGTTACCCAGCTTTCAACCCGCGCGTTCGCCGTGGTCAAACTTGGCAACCGAGCTGCTGGACACACCAGAATTCGGCGTATGCGAAGTGCCTTTGCGTCGGCGGATGCCAATGTCGACACCGCTCAATTTGCCCATCCAACCGGTCATCGGACATTCCCGCGGAGTACCGAGTCCAGACTAGCCCTTTGCCGCTATTTGCTAGATCGGTGGGCGACGTAGTCGAAAAAAAACGTTGCGTAGAATTGGTTTCGTGTCCTGCGCGTTTCTCGCCTGCATCAGGATGGTGACGTACCTTGCGCTGGCACTTCTTGTTGATCGTTATCGGTAAAGTATCTCCACTGAGACCGGGCCTGGCCAGCAAGTTCCACATCCCCGGAAATGCCCGATTAGGCCAATGCCAAGCAATGCTTAGAGAGATCATGTTTTAGGCGACCGAGGTTGCAAATTATGCTCATCACAAAACACACAAGCGCAGTTGGTCGTAACATTGAAGGATATGCAAATGTCGATTGAGGAGACGGACACAGTGGTTGTTGGCGGTGGCCAAGCGGGCATTGCCCTGAGTGAGCACCTCACGAAACAAGGTGTTCCGCATATCGTTCTGGAGAAAGACCGCATCGCTGAAGCCTGGCGTTCGGGGCGGTGGGATTCGCTGGTCGCAAATGGCCCGGCCTGGCACGACCGGTTTCCAAATCTCGAGTTTGATGACTGCGACCCCGAGGAATTTGCGCCCAAAGAACGTGTTGCCCAATATCTTTGCGACTATGCAAAAAAGTTTGATGCTCCGATTAGGGCCGGCGTCGAAGTGCTCGAAGCAACCCGTGACGAAGGAACCGGCGATTTTACCGTCGCAACCAGTGCGGGAAACATTCGAGCGAGGCGTGTCGTGGCGGCGACCGGCGCTTTTCAGATCCCGTCTATACCACCAGTAGTGCCTGAGGTAGCTGGTCTGACCCAGATTCACTCGTTCAACTATCGCAATCCTGACCAGTTGCCCGAAGGGGCAGTGTTGGTTGTTGGTGCAGGATCTTCCGGCGCGCAAATCGCGGAAGAATTGCGGCGCTCAGGCCGCCGCGTTTACTTGTCGGTTGGTCCGCATGAGCGCCCACCACGCGCCTATCGCAACAGGGATTTCGTCTGGTGGCTGGGCGTGCTTGGCCTTTGGGATGTGGCCGCACAGGAGCCAGGTACCGAACATGTGACCATTTCCGTGAGCGGGGCCTATGGCGGGCGCACGATGGATTTCCGTCGGCTGGCCGGAGATGGCGTCACGCTGGTTGGTCTGACGCAGTCCTATGACGACGGAGTGTTGAGCTTCGCGGATGATTTGCAGACAAACATCGCCAATGGTGATGCGAGTTACCTGTCCATGCTGGACGCTGCAGACGCCTATGCCGAACGTATGGGGCTGGTGCTCCCTGAAGAACCTGAAGCCCGTCACTTCTTGCCGGACCCTGATTGTCTGACCAACCCAGTTCGTCAGCTTGATCTGGCGAAAGAAGGTGTCACCTCGATCATCTGGGCCACCGGTTTCCGTCAGGATTTCAGCTGGATGAAGGTGGATGCGTTTGACGACCGCGGCGCCCCGATCCACCAGCGGGGCGTGTCAAAGGAACCAGGCGTCTATTTCCTGGGCTTACCTTGGCAATCCCGCCGTGGCTCAACCTTCATTTGGGGCGTCTGGCATGACGCCAAGTACATCGCCGATCAGATTGCAATTCAGCGTTCTTATTCAAGTTACCGCGGCCCCGAAGAACAAAAGGTCGACGCCGCAGAATAATTTGATCAGCCGCAAACTGCGGCATAGCGAACAGGAAAGATCACACGATGGCTCATGCGCGCATTCGTAAGTTTAATACCAAAGAGACCTATCCCGAGCAAAACCTGGACAATGACCTTTGCCAGGCGGTGGTCACGCAGGGTGGAAAAACCGTTTATCTGCGGGGGCAGTGCCCGCAAAACCTGGATGATGCGGTCAACATCGACAGCCACGATCCGGTCGAGCAGACCCACAAGGTGATGCAGAATATCAAGCAATTGATCGAAGAAGCCGGTGGTGGCATGGAGCACCTTGTCAAGGTCGTGGTCTACATTACCGATGTGCGCCACAGGGAGGCGGTGTATCGCACGATGGGTGAGTATATTAAGGGCGTCTACCCTTGCTCGACCGGCCTCGTGGTTCAGGCGTTGGCGCGCCCGGATTGGCTGGTTGAAATTGATGGTACCGCCGTTATTCCCGACTGATCTGTAACTCTTGACGTGCGGAAGAAACGGCGCGTGGCAAGGCAAATTGCCAACAAGTCTGGAGGGCTGTGAAAGATGACTTTTTCGCTCGTGGCGCGGTGCGCTGAAACGGGGATGTTCGGTGTTGCAATCTCCTCTTCCTCGCCGGCGGTTGCGGCACGGTGTTCCTATGCGCGGGCTGGCGTGGGGGCTGTGGCGTCGCAGAATGTGACTGACCCCAGCCTGGGTCCAATGGCGCTGGATCTGATGCAGAGCGGCCTGACAGCCGCCGAGGCCATAGACACTGTTCGGGAGCGCGGCAAGTTCATCGAATACCGGCAGGTTCTGGCCGTGGACAGCACCGGCACCACGGCGATTCATTCCGGGCCAAACTCGCTTGGCATCTGGACGCAAGCCCAAGGGCCAGACGTCGCCTCGGGCGGTAACCTTTTAGCCAATGACGGTGTGCCGCAGGCCATTGTTGACGGGTACCTCGCCTCCCCCGGGCATATCGGGGACCGTCTTATCGCTGCGATGCGCGCCGGTCTTGCCGCCGGTGGCGAAGCGGGCCCGGTACATTCGGCGGGGTTGATGATTGTCGACAAAGTGAGCTGGCCTGTGGCCGATCTGCGCTGCGACTGGACCGAGGAATGCCCGATCGAAAACATTGCCACGGCCTGGGACGTCTACAAACCTCAGTTGGACGCCTACGTCCAACGCGCATTGGACCCGAGCGCCGCACCGTCATACGGCGTGCCCGGCGACGACTAACTCAGGGAGATACAAAATGGATCTTAGCTATCAGGATTGGAAAACCCGAGCGGCGGCGCTTTCATTCCGTGGACAGGCCTTCATAGATGGCAATTTTGTCGATGCCGTCTCTGGCAAGACATTCGATTGCATCAACTCGGCAACCGATGAGGTTCTGACGACCGTTGCCGAATGTGACGTCGAAGATGTCAATCGCGCCGTGGCTGCTGGTCGTGCCGCGTTCGAGGATGGGCGCTGGTCACGCATGGCGCCTGGTGACCGAAAAGCCATCCTGTTGAAACTGGCTGATCTGATCCGCGCCAATCTTGAGGAAATGGCGCTGCTCGACAGTCTGGATATGGGGAAGCTCGTCACAGATGCGGTTACGGTTGACGCGCCGGGGTCGGCGCATTTTTTCCAGTGGTACGCCGAAGCGATCGACAAGATCTATGACGAGGTCGCGCCGACAGGTCCCGGCGATCTGGCATTGGTTGCACGTGTTCCGCTTGGTGTTGTCGGCGCGGTGACACCCTGGAACTTTCCGTTGGACATGGCGACCTGGAAAGGGGCCGCTGCCCTGGCTGCGGGGAATTCGGTTGTTCTGAAGCCAGCCGAACAGTCGCCCCTCTCGGCGCTCCGCCTGGCCGAGCTTGCCGCTGAGGCGGGTGTCCCCGATGGCGTTTTCAATGTCGTGCCGGGATTTGGGGCAACGGCGGGTCAGGCCCTTGGCCTGCATATGGATGTCGATTGCCTGGCCTTCACCGGTTCAACCACGATCGGCAAGAAGTTCATGGAGTATTCAGGGCAGTCGAACCTCAAACAGGTCTGGCCGGAAACCGGCGGCAAAAGCCCGAACCTGGTCTTTGCCGATTGCAACGATCTGGACGCGGCCGCGGATATGGCCGCCTTTGGTATCTTCTTTAACCAGGGCGAGGTCTGCAGCGCAAACTCACGGCTATACGTGGAACGCTCGATCAAGGATGAATTCGTTGCGAAAATGATCGAACGGGCCGCCGCCACTCAACCGGGCGATCCATTGGATCCGGCCTCCAAGATGGGGGCAATCGTGGATGCCAAACAGACCGAGGGCATCATGCGGTTTGTCGAAGACGGCAAAAAACGCCTTAACCTCATTACCGGAGGTGAGCAGGTGACCGTCAACGGAAAAGGCAATTTCATACAGCCAACCATCTTTGACGACGTTGGTCATGACGATCCGCTCGCGCGCGACGAAATCTTCGGACCTGTGCTGACCGTCATCCCGTTTGACACCGAAGAAGACGCCGTGCGCATGGCCAATGACTCGATCTACGGTCTGGCCGCTTCGGTCTGGACGGATGATCTCAGCCGGGCGTTCCGAGTGTCCGATGCGTTGAATGTCGGTACGGTTTCGATCAACACGGTCGATGCGCTGTCTGCACAGACCCCATTTGGTGGCATGAAACAATCGGGTTTTGGCCGTGACCTCTCGTTGCATTCGCTGGAGAAATATACAGCGTTGAAAACCACTTGGGTTAAGTACAAAGCTTAACCCAAGCCATTCTACGGAGGCGCGCGTTGCTCAGATACACGCTCAGACAGCTCGAGTACTTTGTTGCCGTCGGTGAGGCGGGCAGCATTGCGCTGGCTTCCGAGAAGGTAAATGTCTCGTCTCCGTCCATCTCGGCCGCCATCAACCAACTGGAAAAGGAGCTTGGTTTGTCGCTGTTCGTAAGGCAGCACGCGCAGGGCCTGTCACTGACGCTTGCCGGGCGGCGAATGCTGGATCAGGCCAAACTGGTGCTGAGTGAAGCAGAGTATATCGTCGATCTGGCCGGCGATATCTCAGGCACCGTTCGCGGGCCTCTGTCAGTTGGATGCCTTGTCACGTTCGCCCAAGTGATCCTGCCGTCGCTCCGGCGCAGTTTCGAGAGTGAATTCAGCGATGTTCGTGTCCAGCAGTTCGAGTTGAACCAGGCCGAAATATTCAGTGCTCTCAGGCGGGCAGAGATTGATGTGGCACTGACTTACAATCTCGACCTGCCTGCCGATCTGGTCTTTGAATCCCTGCTTGAGTTGCCGCCATTCGTTATTGTTGGCGAGTCTCATCCATTGGCAGATCGTGAAGAGGTCGACGTGGAGGATCTGAGCAACCTGCCCATGGTTCTCTTGGATTTGCCGTTTAGTTCAGAGTATTTCCTCTCGTTCTTCGCAGAGTCCGAAATCAAACCGATCATTGCCGAACGTACCAAGGACATGGCCGTTATGCGCAGCCTTGTCGCGAACGGTTTCGGTTACTCCATCGCCAATATTCGCCCCTTGAACGACATGTCACCTGACGGCAAGCCGTTGAAGTTCCTGACCCTCCGGGGCGATGTCAGACCCATGCGGATGGGGCTGTTGACGGCCACAGATGCCGACAGCGCGAATGTGGTAAGGGCCTTTGTCAGCCATTGTCGCCATCAACATGACATTGGTGCCTTTTTTGGCAATCATAACGCACCTAAGCCCTAACAGGCGAGGCGCGGCTTAGTCCCTTCCTAACCCCGGCTTTTGGAGACTTGTCTTTCGCAGTTCTCTGCCGCCGGTATCTTGGCAAAAACAGCTTCTATGGGAGGGTAAATTGCGCGATCCCCGTTATGACATTCTTTTTGAACCGATGAAGATCGGACCACTTAGTGCCAAGAACCGTTTCTACCAGGTTCCCCACTGTAATGGCGGCGGTTATCGCGATCCGTCGGCAGCGGCTGCCATGCGCGGCATCAAGGCCGAAGGTGGATGGGGTGTCATTTTCACCGAGCAGTGTGAGATGCACCACACGTCGGAAATCACACCGTTCATCGAACTGCGGCTTTGGGAAGACAAAGACATCCCGCAACTGCGCAAGATGTCCGAGCAGATGAAAACTCACGGCGCTCTGGCGGGCATTCAGCTGGCCTACTCCGGTATCAACGGGCCGAACCTCTACACCAAAGAGGTCCCGCTGGCGCCGACGGCTCTGCCCATTCGCACCTTTACCAATGACCCGGTGCAGGCTCGGGCGCTGGACAAGCAGGATATCAAGGACCTGCGCCGCTGGTTCGTGAATGCAGCAAAACGATCCAAGGAGGCGGGCTTCGACCTGATCTGTCTTTATGGCGCCCATGGCTTTGGCATCTTCCAGCACTTCCTGAGCCGTGCGACCAACCAGCGTGGCGATGAATATGGCGGCAGCCTGGAGAACCGATCGCGGTTCAGCCGGGAGGTGATTGCCGACATGCGAGACGCCATAGGTGACACCATGGCCATCACGTTGCGGGTGTCGCTGGATGAAACCATCGGTGAGCTCGGGTTTTCGAACGCCGAGGTGCGTGACTATGTCGAGATGAACAAGGACCTGCCTGATCTTTGGGATCTGGCGCAGGGCACCTGGGAAGACTGTTCCGGTCCGTCACGGTTCAAGGAGGAAGCGGCGCAGCAGGAATTGGTCCGCGGCATTCACGAATTGACCGACAAACCCATTGTGGGTGTGGGCCGCTTCACCTCTGCCGATACGATGGTCAAACAGATCAAGTCTGGCGTTCTCGACTTTATCGGCTGTGCACGGCCGTCAATCGCCGATCCGTTCTTGCCCAAGAAGATCGAGGAAGGCCGCATCGACGATATCCGCGAATGTATTGGCTGCAACATCTGCATCACCGGCGACATGACCATGTCGATCAGCCGCTGCACCCAGAACCCCACCTTCATGGAGGAATGGCGCAAGGGCTGGCACCCGGAAAAGATGAACACCAAGGGCGACAGCGATAACGTGCTTGTGGTTGGCTCGGGTCCTGCCGGCCTGGAGGCGGCGCGTGCGTTGTCAGAGCGGGGCTATGACGTGGCGATCGCCGAGGCCGGGACCGAATTGGGCGGCCGCGTGGCGCGTGAGCGCAAGCTGCCAGGCCTCAGTGCCTGGGGCCGTGTGCTGGAATATCGAGAATACCAGATCAGCCAGAAACCCAATGTCGAGACATATTTCGACAGTGAGTTGGATGCCGAGAGCATTCTTGAATTTGGCTTCGAAAATGTGTGTATTGCGACCGGCGCAAAATGGCGTCGTGACGGTGTTGCCCGTCAACACGTGGTGCCGATGCCCATCGCGGAGGGCGCCAAGATATTCACACCCGACGACCTGATGGACGGCACGATACCGTCGGGCAAGGTTATCGTGTTTGACGATGACCACTATTACATGGGCGGCGTACTGGCCGAGCTGTTGGCCAAGCACGGGGCGGATGTCACGCTGATCACACCTTCGGCCTACGTCAGCGACTGGACCAACAACACGCTGGAACAGATCGCGATCCATCCGCGCCTGGTCGAAGCCGGGGTCGAGATCGTGCTCAACCGCGGGATCACCGAAATCCACGCCGATCACGTGATCAGCAACTGCGTCTATACCGACCGTACCCAAAAGTACGACGCGGACGCAGTGGTCATGGTCGCGGCCCGCAAGGAGAATAACGGTCTCTTCAACGATCTGAAGGCGCGTGAGGCCGAGTGGGCTGACGCGGGCATCAAGTCGATCAGGATCATTGGGGATGCAAACGCACCGGGGCCGATTGCATGGGCAACTTACGCTGGTCACCGCTACGCGCGTGAACTGGACGAGCCTGATTACGGTGATGCACTGCCATTCCGTCGGGAGATTACCGAGCTGGCGGTCGACTAGAATGGCGGAAAGGCTGGACATTCTTGACCGGCTGGTCGGGTTCGACAGGGTCAGTGCCCGATCAAACCACGGGTTGATCGACTATGTTCAGGACTATCTGGGCGCATGTGGTTCGTATGCGTCCGGTCCCCAATCAGGCAGGGACCAAATCCGGACACTATGCCGAGATTGGACCCGCAGGCGATGGTATTCTCTTGTCGGGCCATACGGATGTTGTGCCGGTAGAAGGTCAGCATTGGACCCGTGATCCGTTCAAGCTGGCCGCCGAGCGATTCTAAACTTCGCTCAAAAATGGCTATTGGCCGGCTGCGCACGCAGAGTTGGGTCCGCCCAACATGAATTTTGCGGATTATCCACGGGCGAACCAGAGGTGAGAACGTACCTTATATATCTGTTTTGAAAAGTTAAATTTTGAAGCCAAAGGCGCTTCCAGGGCGCGATAATCTTAGCCTAATCCTTGGCACGGAACATCGTAATTTCCGGCGGACCTGTTTCCTTTGACAGTGCTTGTCACTGACAAACAAACAAAGGACAGGGAATGGCTTCTGATACAACAAAAGTGGCGTTGAAGCGAACGCTTGGCTTTCCTCAGCTTCTGGCTGTGGGTGTGGGCCTCGTGGTGTCGCAGGGCGTCATGGTCATCATGCTCCAAGGCACTGGCCTTGGTGGCTTTGGCTTTTTCACGACAATGGGATTGGCGTACCTGCTTGCGCTCTTCTACGTCTTTTCATTCGCAGAGCTTTCTCTGCTCTTCAAAAGCCCGGGGACGCTCAGCACATACACCGAAGCGGCCATCGGCAATTTTCCCGCCATTGTTGCGGTTTTCGCGGGTTACTTGGTTGTTGCGATGTTTGCCTTGTCCGCCGAACTGGTACTGATTGAACTCATGCTTCTCGAAGTGTTGGGTATCAAGCTGCCACCGATGGTGCTGGCTTTTGTGTTGCTTGCAGCCTTCACGCTTCTCAACATCCGCGGCGTCGATATCTTCGCGACAATGCAGTCGGCGCTATCCTTCATCATGGTATCGGCGATTTCGCTCATGGGCCTCTCGGCGATTTACGGTATTGCCCTGCCGCGCCCCGAAGAGCAGATGATGCTTGAGGTTGTTTTCGCCGACGGCAGTGTTCTTGGTCTCCTGGCGATTGCGATCTGGGGTTTTGTCGGCCTGGAATTCGTCTGCCCGCTCGTGGCCGAAACCAAGAACCCGGAGCGCAACATACCACGTTCAATGATCATTGGCGCGACCATGATCTTGGCCATGTATGTGGTGTACTGCCTCGGCGCTCTGCTTTATGTGCCCGCGGAGACGTTGGCGGGGTCGGCCTTGCCGCATTACGAATAAGTGGGGGCTGTCTTTGGTGAAACCGGGCTGATCTTCCTGACCATCGCGGCGTTCACGGCCACATGCTCGACGGTTAACACGTCTCTCGCGGCGGTTCCGCGCATGCTCTACGGGATGGCCAAGAACGGGCAGACCTTTGCGGCATTCGGAAAACTGCATGGCAAGTATCAAACACCCTGGGTGGCGATTACGTTTGTTGCCGTAGCCACAGGCGCACCGATCCTGATTTACGGTGTCGATGCTGATGCAATCATTCTACTGCTGATCGGCGCCGCTATTGCCTGGCTGATCGCCTACATCATTGCTCATGTTGATGTGATTGTTCTGCGCATGCGCTATCCGGATCGTGATCGCCCCTTCAAGACGCCGCTCTATCCGCTGCCTCAAATCGTAGGTATCGCCGGAATGCTCTATGCAATCTGGCATGCCTCACCCGCACCAGAACTGACCGGCAAGGTGTTCGGTATCGCCGGTGGGGTCTTGGTAGCCGGCGCATTGTTCGCAGCCTACTGGGTGATGTTCGTCATGAAGAAAGGGCTCTTCACACCGGAACCTATCGAGAACCTCGTCGAAGAGGACTAGCGCCTCTTTGATCCTCCCGGTGCGGGCCGCCATCGCGTGGCCCGCATTGTTTCGACATGACAAAGAGGAGACCGCAGATGCAAAGCGGCAGAGTGATTTGGTCAACGGAGGACGCTCGGTGTTCTTCGATGAAGATTGCGCAAGTGGTTGGCATTGCGGCAGTGATCGCCGTCACTGGTCCTTCATTCTTGGGCTTGGCTTGCGCAAAATGACAGGGATTTCCGGGTCTCGAACTGCTCACTCTGGACTAGACTTTGCCGAACCTGGGTCAATCGCACATCCGATGAAACCCCGTGCCCAAACTCGGTTTAGCGTGTTTCGCGCACTCCAATTCTCGCCGTATCACGCATATTGCGAAATCAGGATTAAGTATTTGTATTTCAATAACAATACCAGCTTAGGCATAGGCTAACAATCGCTGAGGAATACAGTTCTTAAGGCGGGATTAGCAAAAACCTATGCTCATCGGCAGCGATGCGAAATGCCGGGGAACAGGGAATGCCAGAAAAATCAAATGCCATTGATGTCGTGGACGCTGTCAAGCGATACGGTGACTTCACCGCGCTTCAGCAAATATCATTATCGATTTTCGACAATGAGTTCTTCACGCTGCTCGGCCCGTCCGGCTGTGGTAAAACCACGCTACTGCGAATGATTGCCGGGTTCGAAGACGTCACCGAAGGCGCGATTTTCCTCTTTGGCGAAGAAATCGAAAACCTTCCGCCCAACAAGCGACCGGTCAATACGGTTTTCCAGAACTACGCTCTCTTCCCGCACATGACCATCACCGAAAATGTCGCGTTTGGATTGGAAATGCGCGGAAAATCAAAATCCGAGGCCCGTACCCGAGCCGGAGAAATGCTCGAACTTGTGCAGCTTTCGCAATTTGCCGCGCGGAAACCATCGCAACTCTCTGGTGGTCAGCAGCAGCGCGTCGCGCTCGCCCGGGCGCTTGCGCCACAACCCAAGGTTCTTCTTTTGGATGAACCTCTTTCGGCGCTGGACCTGAAGCTGCGCCAGGCGATGCGGTTCGAGTTGAAGGAATTGCAGCGCGAAACCGGCATCACCTTCATCTTCGTGACCCATGACCAGGAAGAAGCCCTGACCATGTCCGATCGGATCGCGGTGATGTCTGCAGGCGAGATGCAGCAACTGGGCGAGGCGAAGGAAATCTATGAGCGCCCGCATAATATGTTCGTGGCGGACTTTATCGGCGAAACCAACCTTTTGGAGGTATCCGTCGATCAGATCACAAATGGCCGTGCCGTGTGCCATCTTGGGGGTGGGCATGAGTTGACGTGCAACGAGGTTCAGGGGGTCGGCGTCGGCTCCAAGGTGCATATGTCGGTGCGACCTGAGCGCCTGTTCCTGTCGGACGAGCCAACCGAGACCGAGAGCCTGAAAGGAACCGTTCGGGACAACATCTTTGTCGGTACCGATATCCAGACAATTGTCGATCTGTCAGATGGGCCGCAAATGATTGTGCGTACGTCCAATTCTGATCGGGGCAACAAGCGGATTTTTGATCCCGGCGCGCAGGCCTATGTCAACATGGAGTCGGAGGCCGCGCGCCTCCTGGTCGACTGATGGCAGCCGGGGCAGCAAGCGGCGGCAGCGCGCAGTCTGATACGTATGCCGAAGCCCGGACGTGGCTCTTGTTACCGGCCTGGGCGGTGTTGGGCATTTTCATTCTGGCGCCCGTCCTGATGATGCTGGTCTATTCCTTTTTGACAAAGGAGTTTCGCGGCGGCGTGATCTGGGAGTTCAGCTTTGCCGCTTATGACCAGTTCTTCTGTAACCGCGGCCTGTTTGGTGATGAGCCCTGCGCCATAGAGTGGACTTTTATCAACATCTTCTGGCGTTCGATCTGGCAGGCCGGGGCGGCGACACTGCTGAGCCTCGTGATCGGGTTTCCAACCGCATATTTCATCGCCACCCGGCCGGAAAAGGTGCGTCCTATCTGGGTCTTTCTCATAACAATTCCCTATTGGGTGAACCTGCTGATCCGGACGGTCAGCATGAAATTCATGTTGCGCGATCAGGGGCCGTTGAATGACTTCCTGATTTCGACCGGGCTGATCGACAGCCCAATCCACATCGTCAACACGAACTTCGCCGTGCAGTTAGGGCTGTTCTATTCCTACCTGCCGTTCATGGTGTTGCCGATCTATGCCAGCGTGGAGCGGTACAATTTCAGCCTGTCCGAGGCCGCCGCCGATCTCTACGCCAGCAAGTGGGTCACCCTGCGGCGGGTTCTGTTGCCAGCGGTCAAACCCGGCGTCATCGCGGGCTGCATCCTCGTGTTCGTTCCCTCGTTGGGGTCTTTTCTGGCACCTGATTTGTTGGGCGGCGCCAAGAATTTCATGATCGGTTCGTTGATCGAGGAGCAGTTCAAAGGCAATGCGGGCAACTGGCCCTTTGGCGCGGCGGCCTCAATGATCCTGCTGACGATGGTGCTGATCATCCTGCTGATCTTTGCGCGTCAGC
Organism: Roseovarius sp. MMSF_3359; assembly: GCF_030733385.1. GTDB lineage: Bacteria > Pseudomonadota > Alphaproteobacteria > Rhodobacterales > Rhodobacteraceae > Roseovarius. The sequence goes on from NZ_JASHJC010000023.1 coordinate 25,571, forward strand.
AGGCCAAGGCCGAGAAGGGGGCAGGCTGATGGCAAGTCGAAAATACGATATCAAGAGTTTCCCCGGGTTCCTTCCAATCACTGCGCTATGTCTGGTGATCCTCTATGCGCCGCTCCTGGTCGTGACGGTCTACTCGCTGAATGACAGCAACTCGATCACGAACTGGGAAGGCGTGAGTTTCCGCTGGTACGTCGATGTTTTCACCGGGCCGGAATCCGACAAGTTCAAGATCGCAGCCTGGAACAGTTTCACCATCGCCATCGTCGCGGCCACGGTGTCGACGACGATCGCCACGCTGGCAGCCACGGCAATGATCCGGGGCGGAAGGTTCCGGTTGCGGACAGTCTCGTTCGGTCTGATCAGCCTGCCCCTGATGGTGCCCGAGATCGTGACAGCGGTGGCCACGCTGATCTTTTTCAACTCCATCGGTTTCACCCGCGGCTATCTGACCATCCTCGTGGCTCATATCGCTTTCTGCATTCCGTTCGCCTACATGCCGATTTCAGCGCGGATGCAGGGGATCGAAGACAGCTATGAACAGGCCGCGATGGATCTCTACGCGAGCAAACGACAGGCCTTTACCAAGATCCTGCTGCCATTGATGCTACCCGGCATTATCTCAGGTTTCATCCTGGCCTTCATCATCTCGCTCGACGATTTCATCATCACGAATTTCGTGAAAGGCGCAGGCGTCGAAACCCTTCCAACGGCGATCTTCGGATCGGTCAAACAGGGCATCAAACCCAACATCATGGCCATTTCCACAATGCTGCTGGCGGTGTCGATTGTCATGGTCACGATCAGCTATTTCGTCAGCAAATCTGACAACACCAAGTAACTACCAGGGAGACTGAAATGAAAACACTTCTGAAAACGACCGCGACTGCGATGGCGCTGGCGCTGGCTGCGAATGCTGCAAGCGCCGAGGGTAAGTTGGTGATCTATCACTGGTTCGAATACATCCCGCAAGAGCTTTTGGACAAGTTTTCTGAGGAGCACGGCGTCGAAGTCGTGATGGACACCTACGATTCCAATGAGGCGCTCCTGGCGTCGCTCAAGGCGGGCGCGATCGGCACCTATGACGTCGCTGTTCCCGGTGATTACATGGTCTCGATCATGGCGCAACAGGGTCTCTTGGACACGGTTGCCGATGGCGAACTGGCAAACAAAGGTAACATCGCCCCGGAATGGGCGGACCCCAGCTTTGATCCCGGGCGCCAGCATTCGATCCCCTATCAGTGGGGCTCGACCAGTTTCTCGGTGAACCGGGACGTTTATGATGGCGATATCAACACCACGGATATCCTGTTCAACCCGCCCTCAGAGCTTTCCGGCAAGATCAACATGCTCGACAGCCAGGGTGAAGTTCTGGCCATGGCCTCGCTTCACATGGGCATTCCGCAATGTTCGACAGACCGCGAACAGCTCAAGGCGCTGAACGCGATGTTGCAAGACGCCAAGGGCCACTGGGTCTCTTTCAACTCGGATACCGCCAAGGAGGTTCTGGTGTCAGGCGATGCCGCCGTGGGTCAGATCTATGATGGCTTTGGAGCCAAGGCCCGCGAGGAAGGCGCGAATGTCGAATACGCCTTCCCGACACAGGGATACATTGTCTGGATGGACAATGTCGTTCTGCTCAAGAACGCGCCCAATCGCGACAATGCCCTGAAGTTCATGGACTTCCTGCTGGAACCCGAAAACATCGCGGCGGTGTCGAACTATGCACGCTACGGCGCCGGCGTGAACGGTGTCGCGGATCACCTTGATCCGGCTCTTGCGTCACTGCCCGAAGCCAACCCGCCTGCCGATGCCGGCGCCGGTGTCTTCATCGAAGTCTGCGATCAGGAAACCCAGTCCGTCTACGACACGATCTGGACAAACCTCAAAAAGTAATCACTCAAAAATCGGACCCGCCCGCGACAGCAGGCGGGTCTTTTTGCTTTAGTCCCAGCGAAGAGCGTATCCCTTGTGTTTTCGGCCAGGCGGCATTGAACTGGCCGCCTGGTTTTACTCTGGGTCACCGACACCCGCTCGACTTTGATCAGATCGCATCCTCGCCGCTCCGGAGTGCGGGGCTCTCCGCTTAACTTGCCGTCCAACCCTTCCGCCGCGTCCAGACCTCCGCACCGTGCTGACGCTTCAGTTTGCTGGTTGTTGGATTCTGTCCAAAACCCGAAAGTTCGAGAATAAGTTACGCCCAGAGGCGCGCTTGAATGGCTGCTGTCGGCATCGCGCTGCGGCGCTGAACAGGATGCGGCCGCGGCGAATTTCGTACTGCGACCGCGAAGCAAAACTGTCCTGGTTTCCTTCGGGCTCGAAGCGGATGTTGGCGTCCGAAGTTTTAACCTTCCTGCTCGGCCAGGAACTTCTCGGCGTCCAGTGCGGCCATGCAACCCATGCCGGCGCTGGTCACGGCCTGGCGGTAGATGTGGTCAGTCAGGTCACCTGCGGCAAAGACGCCCGGCACCGACGTGCGGGTGCTGCCCGCCTGCACCTTGACATAACCGCCATTGTGCAGCTCCAACGTGTCTTTCACCAGTTCGGTCGCGGGGGCGTGGCCGATGGCGATAAAGACGCCCTTGCATGCGATCTCGGACACTTCGTCTGTCTGGTTGTTGCGCACCCGCACGCCGGTGACACCTTTGGGGTTGTCGTCCCCCAGCACTTCTTCGAGCTCGTGGAACCAAAGCGGCTCGATCTTGGGATGTTTCAACAGCCGTTCCTGCAGGATCTTTTCGGCGCGCAGCTCGTCCCGGCGGTGGATCAACGTGACCTTGGAGGCGAAATTGGTCAGGAACAGCGCCTCTTCGACCGCCGTGTTGCCGCCGCCGACAACGACGATTTCTTCGCCGCGATAGAAGAACCCGTCGCAGGTGGCGCAGGCGCTGACGCCGAACCCCTTGAACGCCTCTTCACTGTCCATACCGAGCCACTTGGCCCGTGCCCCCGTGGCCAGAATGACCGCATCGGCGGTGTAGATCGTGCCGCTGTCCCCCTTTGCGGTGAAGGGGCGTTTCGACAGATCAAGGTCCGAGATGATATCGCCGATGATCTCGCAGCCCATCGCCTTGGCGTGGGCCTCCATCCGCACCATCAGGTCTGGACCCTGCACCTCCGTGTCGCCGGGCCAGTTCTCGACCTCGGTTGTGGTAGTCAACTGCCCGCCCGGTTCGATCCCTTGCACCAGAATGGGCTCCAACATGGCGCGGGATGCGTAGACACCGGCGGTATAACCCGCGGGGCCGGAGCCGATGATGAGTGCTTTGGTGTGGCGCGTCTCTGACATGAAAGAATCTCCGGCATTGCAGTCTGACCGGATATAGCCTGCGCACACCGCCTGCAAAACCCCTTCACGACAACATCAGCCCGGGGAGTGATTTATTGTTAACTGTTTGGCAAACTCTGCTAAACTCCCGGGGTCGAATTGATTGAAAAGGTGTATCTTATGTTAAAGGGTTTATCTCTGTTGACGCCGGTCGGTGTCTTGATGGCTGCCGTTCCCGCGATGGCGCAGGAGGATTACACGCCGGTTTGCGAAGGCAAGGGAACAAACGGCATGGTGTCGATGCTTCTTTGCCCCGATGGTCTCAGCGAGGATCATCTTGCAAATGAAGGCCGTGCGATCTGTGCCGAGCGGAAACCCTGCGGGGCCTGGGTCTGGACCGATGCGGCGTTTATCCCACTGGAGGCGCCGGATGCGCATGACAAACTTCCGAAAGAGAGTGTCAGGAACGCGTTGGCAATCTGGGTGAATGAAGCGGAGCAGCTGGTTCTGTTGGCCAACGATGGTGCTGAATAGCGCCTCGAAACGCTCGGATTGAACAAAAAAATGCCGGCGAATTCGCCGGCATTTTCTGTTTCTTATGTTTGCCGGATCAGGCAGCAGCAGCCTTGCGGCGGCGGCCGATGAAGCCCATGATCAGGATACCACCACCGAGCAGCGGAAGAGCTGTCGGAAGCGGGACGACACCTGGCGTCACGATCTTCTGGACCTTGGTCGTGATCGCCTGGTCATACGCATCGCCAAAGCTTGCGACTTTCAGAACGAAGGCGTCGTTCAGCGGGTCGGTGATATCGCCGGCGTCGTCAATGATGGTTGCGCCGTCACCTGCAGTGTCGAAGCCCAGTCGCGACAGGAACGCATTGTCTGCGCCACTTGTCACCGACTCGAAGCTCAGCGAATCCCAGCCTGCGCCTTTCAGGGCATTCCGCGCACTTACAGCATCCGAGTTGGAGCTGCTGAGGCAGCAAGGCTCGCCGTCAGTCATCATGTTAACGATGCTTGATGCGCCGAGTGCTCCAAACGAGGTGCGAACCAGATCAAACGCCGCTTTGTAGTTGGTTGTCGATCCGATGAACGACTCTGCCTTGATGTCGGCAACCACCGTGTCCAGGTCCGCCTGGTTCGAGATCGTCTTCAGGGTTGTCAGCTTCGCATTGTTGGAGAACGTGACAACACCGATGCGGTATGTGTCCGTGCCGCCAACGGGAATGCTTGCTGCCAGAGCGTCTGCAAGCGAGTCCATCGCCGTGTTGAAGTTACCCGAACCGACGCTTCCCGATGCATCCATGATGAACGCGAGATCGATATTTGCCGCATGTGCGATCGACCCAAAGAACGACGATACAGAGAAGGCAGCAGCCGCAGCGGCTCCCATCAGTCTATTTTTCATATTACCCTCCAGTGCGTAATATAGTTTCAAATAATCCGACGCACGAGGAAAGAACCGAACCGAATCTTTGGACGCATACGCCAGAAACACACGCAAAAGACGAATACAAAAATCCCGAAAAATCAGGCACATAAGCTCTCACGCACGAAAACGTTACCACAAATTGGCCGTATTTCTAACTAAAAATGATCTAAAATCGTGATTTTTGCGGCCTAAAACAGTGAATTTCCGCGTTTGCGACAGTCGTCTCTGGCATCAGAATTTTATTGCCGGGCTGTGAAACAATATTGCGCATACCCCCGGTGCTGATATAACTTTCGCCAAGTTGACGCGGGAGAGAAATCGCATGGCAAACAGCCGGCTCGACGAGATTGATCGCAGGATTCTTGCCGAATTGCAGGCGGATGGCCGGATGACGAATGTCGAGCTTGCAAGCCGTGTAGGCATTTCTGCGCCGCCCTGTCTCCGCCGGGTGCGTACCTTGGAGGAACAGGGCTATATCCGCGGTTACCACGCCGATGTTGACGCGCGGGAACTGGGCTTCGAGGTGCAGGTCTATGCCATGGTCGGCCTGCAAAGCCAGGCCGAGGCGGACCTGACGGCGTTCGAGGCGCTTTGCAATGGCTGGCCCTTGGTGCGCGAGTGTCACATGCTCAACGGCGAGGTTGATTTCATCCTGAAATGCGTCGCACCCGACCTGTCGACCTTTCAACGGTTTCTGACCGAGGAACTGACCGCGGCGGAAAACGTCGGCAGCGTCAAGACGTCGCTTGTGATCCGCGGCGCCAAGGATGAGCCCGGGGTGCCGTTCGATGTGCTCGAAGCTCGGCTCAGCCAGTCTGCCTAACCCGCCTCCAGCTCACTGACCCCATTGGCAGAGGCGCGCGGATATGCCAGCGGTCCGAAATCGGACGGCACGTGAATATGCGGGAAGAATGACAGGAAAAGTGACAGCATGTTGGGGCCAAGGGCGCGTTCGAACCCCGGTCCGGGGTGAAACGTCTCTGCCGAAAGGCCTGCGGCGGTGATCGTCGCATGACGTTGCAGGCACAGGTGATAGACCGTCACGGGCCGGGGTGGGGCGATGTTGATGACGTGGACGCCATCGACCATGTCGCGAGCCGGGGAAAGGACCTGCTCGGTGCCGACGATATCGTGTATCTCGGTTCGGCGGGTCAGAAGGCGCGCGCCTGGTCCGGCCATGAGGTCTTGTGCGGGACGCGCGGGGCCAAAGCTGTCGGCCATGATACGGGTCAGTTGAACAGGCGGCTGTGTGCCGTCGTCTTCCCGCGGCATCAACGTCATCGACCCGATCCAGAGAAGCGGCAAGGCACCGTATTCGGTTGTCAGTATGTTGGTTCCCGGCTGCAGGTCCTCGACCGCAACCTGCCCCTCGTCGGTCTTGATAAGCGTCCCGTGGGCGAAGGCGGAAAACGCCGCCTCGAAAAGTGGCGTGGCGGGGCCGATCTGATCGGTTTCATAGATGTCGCCGCCGCGCGTCAGGCTCGAAACCCGGAACTTGCGCATGACCAGCGATTTGCGTGCCTCTGGGTCCACATCGTGGAGCGGTCTGGCGACCGGACGGACGGCATCCGATTGCGAGGGCATGAAGGGGCGGGGGAACGGGGGCATGGTCATGTTGTTTACCTTTTACTGGCGTCACAACCGCGTCGGCCCCCACCGACAACGACAGAAGGACTGTCTTGAGTTACTCGTACACACCAAACATGACAAAATTGCCTAAATTCAGTCAAGTTTTTGACGATTTTGTATCTGAAATTTAACCAATCCGACGGGCGTGTGGTGATTTGTTTCCATCTTTTCGCTGCGATGGCCACAATTGCCGAACAACGCGCCTGCCGGATGCAAATGGATCGCCCCGTTGCCGAGACGATCCACCCTAGAATACTGATACGAAAAGCACTAATGAACCCTTCGTTAAAGGCCGCCCCCTTCAGGCGGTCTTTAATTCCCGTGCAAGCGTGATGGGCTGGGCCTTCTTGCGGGCAAGACGCACCGAGCGATGAAACGGCAGGGCCGTCGCTTCTGTCTTGCTGCTTTTGATAACCGAGTTCATCCAACGCTTTTTCATCTCTTCTTTCCTCTGCTCTGACCGGGCCGTTCCTGACCACATTTGTTTTCTCGAGATCATGTATGGCCTCGATTTGCGGCCATGTTTTGACGATTTGACTAAAATTGGAAAAAAGTTCTGAACGCGAGTTGGGGAAATGTGAATTTCAGAGTTACGTTAGGTAAGTCTTTAAAAAGAAGGCGGAAAAATCTGAGATTTTGGTAAGTTTACCGCTTTTGGCCGCCAAATCGGGCAGAACTTTCCGCCATGGTGCCGCGGTCTTGCCCAATTCATAAACGGATGGTCGAGATCAGGCGACCGTAATCCGCCTCTTTCGCGTGGGTGGCGCGGCGATAGCTGAAAAAGCGGTCAGGATCGGAGTAGGTGCAATGACGCGTCCATTCCGCGTGGCCGACCCCCGCGGCACGCAGGCGATGAACGCCATAGCCCGTAAGGTCGAACTGGTACCGGTCGCCGGTGCCGTTGGCGAAAAACCGGCTGTTATCCGGGTCCTGATCGAGGAAGGCGTCGATGAATTCCGGACCGACCTCATAGGCGCCCTGGCTGATCGATGGACCGATAACGGCACTGATCCTGTCGCGCGCGGCCCCCAGATCAGTCATCGCGTCCAGCGTGGCCTCAAGCACGCCGTCCAATGCGCCGCGCCAACCGGCATGAGCCGCCCCGATCACGCCCGCCTCGGCATCGGCGAACAGCACAGGCTGACAATCGGCGGTCAGGATCGCGAGGGCCACCCCTGGCGTATCGGTGACCATCGCATCGGCCTTTGGGGACGTGTTCAAAGGACCGTGCAAGATTTCGACATCGGGTGAATGCACCTGGTGCACGGTGACCAGATGATCGGGCGGCACCTGCATCGCTTCGGCCACGCGGGCGCGGTTGATCTGCACCACTTCGGCCTGATCGGATGATCCCAGCCCGCAATTCAGCCCGTCGAACACACCCGACGACGCGCCACCCTTGCGGGTGAAGAACCCGTGGCGCAGCGGGGCCAGTGCATCGGCGGTCAGGATTTCAAGTGTCATGGGTCCAGTCCGGGTGGGGGCGCGGCCCCGTCGGGATAAAAGGCAAGTACCTTGAACAGCGTCCCCATTTCCGCGCTGTGGGTCAAGCGCCGATGTGCAGCGATATGGTTTTGCAGCGCCTCGCCAGAGAGGTTTTTCGCCAGTGCCTGCGCCCGCGCGGTGATGCCGAGGCGCTCGAGGAAGACACCTTGGGGGGTCAGGCGGCTAAAGCGCGAGGGCGTGGCGTTGGCCAGAGTTTCGAAATCCACATGGGCGGTCAGGTCGGCGACGCCGGGACGGGTAAGCGGATCGACCGCCGCGTGGTTTTCCAACGCTTGAAACGTGTCCCCCAGTGACCGCCAGTCGCCGTAATCAACGATCAGGGCTGCGCCGCCATGGTCCGCGATCCGCTGTCCTATCTGCTGCGCAGCGTGCTGACCCGCGGCGCAGAACTCCACCAGATCGCCGGGTTTCGTATCATCCAGCCGATGGTCGAGCCCACCGGGGACAACGGGGCCGGCCAAGCCGAATGTGAGCATGCCCTCCTGAACCCCGATCTGCCGTTCGCGCCAACCATCGCCGTCCCGTTGAAACTGCCGGATGGGCAGCGCATCGAAGAACTCGTTGGCGATCAGAAAGAGCGGCAAGTCGGGCAGGGAGGCAACGCTGTCGTGCCAGGTGATGTCATCGCGGCCAATCGTGTTCTGCTGGATTGCCTTCAAAGGTTCGGAAATTTCGATCAGGTGCAGGTCGAGCCCGTCGTGAAACCCCGGCACGGAGCGTGTGGCGCGCAGGATATCGGCCATCAGCGTGCCGCGCCCCGGCCCTGCCTCGGCCAGGACAAAAGGGCTTGGCGCGCCCTGATCGAGCCAGCTTTGCGCGAGGCTCAATCCGATCAACTCGCCGAACATCTGGCTGATTTCCGGCGCGGTGATGAAATCACCCGCTGTTCCGAGCGGATCGCGCGTGGCGTAGTATCCCATATCGGGATGGGTGAGGCATTCGGCCATGTACTCGGCCACGCTGATCGGTCCGCCCGCCGTGATCCGCCGGATCAGGTGCGCGCGCAGATCGGTCATTTGGCCGTGCGCCGTCGTGACAGGGCAATCATCAGGAGGCCAAAGGCAATCATCGGAAGCGAAAGAAGCTGCCCCATGCTGAGACCCGCGGGGCCGAATTGCACCACGTAGCCGAGCGGATTGTCGGGGGTGATGAACTGCGCATCGGCTTGGCGCGCGAATTCCACCACGAAGCGCGAGAGGCCGTAGCCGAGGAAAAACACACCTGTGACCCGGCCCACATTTTTCAACGCACCGCGCTTGTAGACCATAATGAGCAGGACGAGGCCCAGCACCAGCCCCTCAAGCAGCGCCTCGTAGAGCTGTGACGGGTGGCGGGCGCAGATGCCCTCGACGCCTGGGCAATCCTGCGCCGCGGCGCCGGGAAAGGCCACGCCCCAGGGCAGCGATGTGGGCCGTCCCCAAAGTTCGGCATTGATGAAATTCGCGATCCGCCCCAGCAGAAGCCCAACCGGCGTCGCCATGCAGAGGATATCAGCCACGGAAAACCCGCGGATGCCGCGCCGCCAGGCAAAGCCGAAACAGGCGATGATGACGCCGATCAGGCCCCCGTGGAAGGACATGCCACCTTGCCAGACTTGCAGGATCTCCGCCGGGTTTTGCAGGTAATAGGCGGGCTGATAGAAAAGGACGAAGCCAAGCCGCCCGCCCAGGATCACGCCAAGGATGACCCAGGTCAGCAGGTCCTCGACATCCTGTACACCCATTGCCGCCTTGTCGCCGGGCCAGAGTTTCGGGCGCTTGACGGTCGCGACCACCATCCGCCAACCGATCAGGATGCCCACGATATAGGAAAGCGCATACCAGCGCAGCGCAAATTCCATGCCAAAAAGCGAGATGCTGAAGATCTCGGGCGCGATATCGGGGAAGGGGATCATGGCCTGCATGGATGCCTGTTTGTGATGCGCGCGGGGGGAAGTCAACGGCGAACTCTGCGACGATACCGACCTTGTGAAGCGGCCGCATTGGCCCCATATAAGGCTCAACAGTTTTTGCCGGAGGCCGCCATGCAGACCCGTAATAAAGTGCTCGATGACATCTCGAAACTGATGACCAACGCGATGGGTGTCGCGCAGGGCGCCAAGGACGAGGCCGAAACCGCGATGAAGTCGATGATCGACCGCTGGCTGGCGGATCGCGATTTCGTCACCCGCGAGGAGTTTGACGCGGTCCGCGCGATGGCGCAGAAAGCCCGCGAGGAGAACGAGGCGCTCAAGGCACGGCTTGATGCGCTCGAAGGCGACGCCAAGGGCTAAGCGCCGCATTTTCCGTTACCACTTCCGTTCCCGAAAATCTGAGGCTACTGCTTGGCGCAGGTGTGTTCCTGCGGGGGAAGAGCGATGGATCGGGCGGATATCGTCGACAAGGCGTTTCGGAACGCGGTTGCGTCGGGCGCATTGCCCGAAGGGTCCGGGCCATCCGGTCCGCTGACCGCCACGGATGCTGTCGCCGTTTTCCGGGCGCAATGCCTGAACCGCAATCTCGATCGCCGCTCGCGCAAGATGCAGGCGGAAGGGCAGGGATATTATACCATCGGCTCATCCGGCCACGAGGGCATGGCCGCCGTCGCCGCCGCGCTCCGGCCCACGGATATGGCGTTTCTGCATTACCGGGACGGCGCGTTTCAGACGATGCGCTCGGCACAAGTGCCGGGCACAACGCCCGCCTGGGACATGCTCCTGAGCTTTGCGACCTCGATGGACGATCCGATCAGTGGCGGGCGGCACAAGGTGCTGGGCTCCAGGGCGCTCAACATCCCGCCGCAGACCTCGACCATCGCCAGCCACCTGCCCAAATCCGTCGGTGCGGCCTATTCCATCGGCATGGCAAAACGTCACCGACCGGAACATGCGATGCTGGCGGACGATGGGCTGGTGATGTGTTCCTTTGGCGATGCCTCCTCGAACCATTCCACGGCGCAGGGCGCGATCAACACCGCCTGTTGGACGTCCTATCAGTCGATCCCCCTGCCGCTTTTGTTCGTCTGCGAGGATAATGGCATCGGCATTTCCGTCCGCACCCCGGGCGGCTGGGTCAAGGCGAATTTCGCGGCCCGACCGGGGTTGAAATATTTCCATGCTGACGGTTTGAACCTCTATGACACCTACCGCGTCGCGCAGGAGGCGGCGGCCTATGTGCGCCATCGCCGCAAACCGGCGTTCCTGCATTTGTCGCTGGTGCGGCTTTACGGTCATGCGGGATCGGATTTGCAGCAGGCCTACCTCAATCGGGAGGTGTTTGAAGGGTGGGAAGCCGATGATCCGCTGCTTCATTCCGCGCGGCTTCTGATCGAAAAGAACGTGCTGAACGCCGAAGAGGTTCTGGCAATCTACCAGGAGGCTGAAGAACAGTGTGCCCGTGTCGCCGCCGAAGTGATCACGCGCCCGCGCCTGCAAAGCGCGGAGCAGGTCATGGCCTCGATCATCCCGCCGAAACGCGATTGCGCGCCGACCAATGGCCCGTCCGAGGCCGCCAGGCAGGCCGCGTTCGGGGCGGATTTCAAGCAGATGGACAGCCCGCAGCCGATGTCGCGGCTTTTGAACTGGGCGCTGACCGACTTGATGCTGGAGCACCCTGAGATCGCCATGATGGGCGAAGATGTGGGCCGCAAGGGCGGTGTTTACGGCGTCACGCAGAAACTGATCGACCGGTTCGGCCCGGATCGGATGATCGACACGCTTCTCGATGAGCAATCCATTCTGGGTCTCGCGATCGGCATGGCGCATAACGGGTTTGTCCCGATGCCGGAAATCCAGTTCCTCGCCTATCTGCACAATGCCGAGGATCAGTTGCGCGGCGAGGCGGCGACGCTGCCGTTTTTCTCGACCGGGCAATTCACCAACCCGATGGTGATCCGCATTGCGGGCTTGGGCTATCAGAAAGGGTTTGGCGGGCATTTCCATAATGACAACTCGCTGGCGGTCCTGCGCGATATTCCGGGGCTGATCGTGGCCTGTCCGTCGCGCGGGGATGACGCGGCGATGATGCTGCGCGAATGCGTGCGCCTTGCGCGGGAGGAACAACGGGTGGTCGTGATGGTCGAGCCGATTGCGCTATATCCGATGCGCGATCTGATAGCTGAAAAGGATGGCGGCTGGATGGGGCGTTATCCGTCACCGGACCGGCGTATCGCTCTGGGCGAGGTGGGCGTTGAGGGGGAGGGTCCTCTCGCGATCCTGACCTATGGCAACGGCCGGTACCTTTCGGCCCAGGCCGCAGCGGACCTGAGGCCCGACGGGATCGGCACCCGGATCATCGACATGCGCTGGCTGGCGCCCTTGCCGGCTGAGGGTATCCTTGCCGCGCTTGAGGGGGCCGAAAAGGTTCTCATCGTCGATGAATGCCGCACAACGGGCAGCCAGTCCGAGGCGTTGATGGCGTTCCTGCAGGAAAATACCGACCTGCCCCATGCCCGCATCGCGGCTTTTGACAGTTTCATCGCGACCGGTCCGGCCTATGCCGCCACAATGCCATCGCGCGCGTCGATTGCCGAGGCGGCCCGCAGATTGTGGGGGGCGGCATGAAACAGACCGCTGTCGTCGTGGCCCCTGGGCGGGGGACGTATAACCGGGACGAGCTTGGGTATCTTGCCCGCCATCACGGGGCGCGGGGGGATCTCATGGCGAGCTTCGATGACTATCGTGCCGCGCAGGGTCAGGAGGCGATTTCCGCTCTTGACGGTGCCGAAAGATTTTCCGGCGCGCGCCATACCCGTGGCGACAATGCGAGCGGGTTGATCCATGCCTGTGCCTATGCGGATTTCCTGTCAATTGACCGGGATCGGTTCGACATTCTGGCGGTGACGGGTAATTCCATGGGCTGGTACATCGCGCTGACCTGCGCCGGGGCGCTGGCGCCGCTCGACGGGTTCAAGCTGGTCAATACGATGGGCACGCTGATGCATGAGCACATGATCGGCGGGCAGCTCATCTATCCCTTTGTCGATGAAAATTGGCAGGTTATCCCCGGTGCGCGCGCGAGAGTTGAGACAAAGATGGCGGAGATCGACATGCGGCCCGGTCATGTCCTTGGCCTGTCGATTGACCTGGGCGGGATGCTGGTGCTGGCCGGGAATGCCCAAGGCCTGGCCGCGTTCGAGGCGGAAATGCCGGTTGTGCAGGGCCGGTTCCCGATGCGCCTGCCGGGCCATGCCGGGTTCCACAGCGCGCTGCAGGTGCCGGTCGCGGCCCAGGGGCGTGCAGCGTTGGATGCGGGCATGTTTGGCGATCCCAACCTGCCGCTGATCGACGGGCGCGGGGCGATCTGGCATCCGCGCAGTTCGGACAGTACTGCCCTGCGCGATTACACGCTCGGCCACCAGGTGGTCGAACCCTATGATTTCACCGCCGCGATCCGCGTGGCCGCGCGGGAATTCATGCCGGATGTCTTTATCGTGCTGGGGCCCGGCGGCACCTTGGGCGGGGCGGTTGCGCAAAGCCTGTTGTTGAACGACTGGCGCGGCCTCGGAACAAAATCCGATTTCAAGGCGGCGCAGGACGCCGCGCCGGTGCTTTTGTCGATGGGGCTGGATGCGCAGCGGGCGTTGGTGACCAGCTGACCCTTTCTTATTCGCCGGATCTTGTGCAAGATTGGCCGCATGCGCCGCCCTTCTTCTGATCCTGTTGACCTTCTGATCCTCGTGACCCCGCATTTCAACATGGCGGGAACGATGGCTTTCCTCGATCCCTTCCGGGCGGCCAATTACCTCGCGGGGCGGACGCATTTTACTTGGCGGATGGTTTCGGAAGAGGGGGGCTTGTGCCGGGCAAGCAATGGCATTGCGGTCGAGGTGGAACCAATCGCCGCCGTGCGCGACAGGCGCCCCGACATGGTGATCGTGACCAGTAGCTGGACCCCGGAGGCCTTTGCCAGCCCTGCGCTTCTCTCGGTGATCCGGCGGATGTCCCGCGCGGGCAGCTATGTCGGCGGCATCGACACGGCGGCGTTCATCCTGGCCGAAGCCGGGTTGTTGCAGGGAAGGCGGGCGACGGTTCACTACGAGCATATTGACGCGCTGGGTGAGCGGTTCGGAGATGTGGAGGTGACCGAGGATGTGTTCGTGCATGAGACGACGGTGGGAACGTGTTGCGGCGGCAGTGCCTCGGCGGATTATGCCTTGTTCCTGCTGCGCGACCTGGTGGGCGATGCGCTCACCAACGATTGCGCGAAATATCTTTTCCACAGCGCAGTGCGCGGGCCGGGCACCCATCAGACCGATGCACATCTGGAGCCTTTGGGGAATACTGCGCCCGCAAAAGTGCGGCGCGCAATCGAGATCATGGAGGCCCATCTTGAGCATCCAATCCCGATCCCGGAGATATGTGCGCTGGTCGATATCTCGCAGCGGCAATTGACCCGGCTGTTCCAGCAAACCGTCAAAACCAGCCCGCAGCTTTATTATCGCGACATTCGTCTTGACCGGGCGCGCGGGTTGGTGACGCAGACTGAACTGCCGCTGGCGCAGGCGGCCCTTGCGGCCGGCTTTGCCAGCCAAGTGCATTTCAGCCGCGCCTACAAAGCGCGGTTTGGCATGTCGCCCAGCCATGACCGGATCGAGGGGCGTGTGCCGTTCGAATTCCGCGCCTGGCCGATGTATCGCCGGTCCGAAGATGTTGTGAGTGGCGATTAAGGATAAAATAACGGCGAATTGCGCACAGACGGGTACCGCCTTGATCTTCGATCATCATGGTCAGTCAGGTCAGCATCGGGGAGAGCCAGCGTGACGCAACTGCCATCCACATCACAATTCGCCGCCATCGCGCGCGGGTATTCCGCCGATGAAGGCAATTCGCAATCTCTGCATGCGGATGCCTATACCCGCGACGAATGGTTTGCCGCGGATACCCAAGCCATTCTTGCGAAATCCTGGCAATGGGTTTGTCACGTGGAAAAGTTGCGTGCGCCGGGGTCGTTCGTCACCGTGGATGTGGCGGGTCATCCGGTGGCGGTGGTGCGGGACCGCGATGGAGTGCTGCGCGCCTTTTTCAACGTCTGCAAGCACCGGGCGCATCACCTTTTGTCCGGTGAGGGCAACACCACCCGCATCATGTGCCCTTACCACGCTTGGGTGTACAAACTTGACGGGCAACTGGTGCGCGCGCCGGAGACCGAGCACCTGGAGAATTTCGATACGCGGGAAATCTGTCTCGATCAGGTGCAGGTCGAGGAGTTCGCGGGGTTTATCTATGTCAATCTTGATCCCGAGGCGACACCGTTGCGTGAGGTGTCGGGCAACCTGGAGACCGAGATCCGTCATTGGGCGCCGGATATTGACCAACTGACCTTCGGTCATCGGCTGACCTATGACATCAAGTCGAACTGGAAGAATGTCGTCGATAATTTTCTGGAATGCTACCATTGCCCGACCGCGCACAAAGATTTCTGCGACTTGGTGGATATGGATACCTACAAGGTCACGACCTATGGCATCTATTCCAGCCACATGGCGGACGCGGGGACGGGGGCGAATTCGGCTTATGACGTGTCGAATGCGACGGTGCGGACCCATGCGGTCTGGTGGCTTTGGCCGACGACCTGCCTGATGCGGTATCCGGGGCGGTCGTCGATGATCGTGCTGAACATCATTCCGGTCGGGCCGGACCGGACGTTGGAGACCTATGATTTCTTTCTGGAAACACCGGAGCCTGATGCGATGGAACTGGATGCGATCCGGTACCTGGATGAAGTGTTGCAGGTCGAGGATATCGGGTTGGTCGAAAGTGTGCAGCGGGGGATGAGCACACCGGCGTTTCAACAGGGGCGGATCGTGAATGATCCGTCGGGGTCGGGCAAGTCCGAGCATGCGGTGCATCATTTCCACGGGCTGGTGCTCGACGCCTATGCGAAGGTGACCTCGTGATGGGTCTGCCCCGCCGCGCCG
>NZ_JASHJC010000024.1 GCF_030733385.1 Roseovarius sp. MMSF_3359
ATCTCGACTTCATTTGTCCGTCCTTTTGTTGGGCGGACTCTACACAAAAATGGAGGAGATTCAGGGGCTCAGGTCACAATCGAACACCCGATCCGCAAGGCGTATGACTATGCTTTCACGCATGATCGGCCACCTGGTTTTGTAATTCTAACCTTTCAGGATGGTGTTGAAATCTACGGGTATTTCGGCCCTGAATCACTCGCAGCAAATGACCCCGCACGTAGCGATATCTATTTAGAACGCCTATATGATATAGATGAAGATGGCCAATGGAGCGAAAAGAACATCGGTCGATCCGCCGTCATTTCGCTAGAGGGGATTCGGTCCATCGAATTCCTTGACCCGGAAGGAGAACAAGATGCCTAAATCTACACGCGTATTCCTATCTGATGGCTACAAGCCTCAACCAAGGACAAGTGTTTCAAACGGATACAAACCGGCTAAATCATCGGCAACTACCTCCAAACCTCCGTCGCCACCCAAGACAACGTCTTCGGTGTCAAAGTCCAAATAAAAATAGGTAGCTGTAATGGGTATTTTCGATTTTCTGACCGGTGAGTTCATCGACGTCATCCATTGGGTGGACGACACCCGCGACACCATGGTCTGGCGGTTCGAACGCGAGGGGCATGAGATCAAATACGGTGCCAAGCTGACCGTGCGTGAGGGTCAGTCGGCAGTTTTCGTGCACGAGGGGCAGTTGGCCGATGTCTTCACCCCCGGTCTTTACATGCTTGAGACCAACAACATGCCGGTGCTGACGACGCTGAACCATTGGGATCACGGTTTCAAAAGTCCGTTCAAATCCGAGATCTACTTCGTCAACACCACGAGGTTCAATGACCTGAAATGGGGTACCAAGAACCCGATCATGCTGCGCGATCCCGAATTCGGGCCAACCCGCCTGCGCGCCTATGGCACCTATTCGGTGCGTGTGAGCGACCCCGCCAAGTTCCTGGTGGAGATCGTCGGCACCGATGGCGAGTTCACGATGAACGAGATCAGCTACCAGATCCGCAACATCATCGTGCAGGAGTTCAGCCGCGTCATCGCGTCGTCGGGTATTCCCGTCCTCGACATGGCCGCCAATACCGCTGATCTGGGCAAGCTCGTGGCCTCCGCGATCAGCGGGACCGTGGCCGAATACGGCCTGTCGATCCCCGAGCTTTACATCGAGAACATCTCCTTGCCCCCTGCGGTCGAAGCCGCGCTTGATAAACGCACATCGAGCGGGATCGCGGGCGATCTGGGCCGGTTCACCGAATATTCCGCCGCCGAGGCCATGACCGAGGCCGCGCGCAACCCCAATGGCGGTGGCATGGGCGCCGGTCTTGGCATGGGGATGGGCATGGCGATGGCGCAGGCCGGGATGCAGCAGGGTCCGTGGGGCAATCGCAGTGCGGCGCCGCCCCCGCCGCCGGTCGAACATGTCTGGCACATCGCCGAGGGCGGCAAATCCCATGGCCCCTATTCCAAGGCGAAGCTCGGGCAGATGGCGGGCGATGGCAGCCTGACCCGCGACACGCTCATTTGGACCGCCGGGCAGGATGGCTGGCAACGCGCCGAGGATGTGCAAGAACTGGCACAGCTTTTCACCGTCATGCCGCCCCCGCCGCCGCCTGCCGCCTGAGGACGACCGCCCGCCGGGAGATAGGCCATGCCCCTGAGACGCCAGATCACCATCACCGCCCATTGGACGCTGGTTGTGCTGCTGATGGTGCTGATCTCGGACGCAAAAGCCGCAGCCTGGCACTGGGCTTTCGGGCTATCAGGCCTCGTGATGGTGGCAATGGCACTGACCGACGGTCTGATGTCGGGTCCCGGCCCCCGGTTGCGGGGAGCCTTTCGGGCCTTGCATCCCTGGTCGCACCGACTGATGTACCTGTTACTCGGTATCGTGGCCGGCGCCGCCCTATTCGCGCAGATCACAGGCACGCCGCTTTGGTTGCCGACCAAGACATGGTACCTGCTTCTGACCGCGGCCATGGCCTTCCACGCAATCTTCCACCTCTGGCGCCACACGACACTTTATGACGGTGCACTTCGGCGAATGGCCCCCCGCGCCCTGCACAAGATCCTTTGATGAACGACACCCTCGATACCCAGGAACACCGCTTCCCTTGCGACAATTGCGGCGCCGATTTCCGGTTTGATCCCGGTGCGGGCCAATTGACCTGCGATCATTGCGGCAACACCGCGCAGATCGAGCACGCAACACCTTGGGCCGCCCCGATCAAGGAACTCGATCTGCGGCGGGCGCTGGAACATCAACTGCCCGAACAGGAGATCGAAGAGACCCGCGTGCTGCAATGCCCCAATTGCGCGGCACAGGTCGAATTCGATGCCGACACCCACGCGACCGAATGCCCGTTTTGCGCGACGCCCGTGGTCACCGACACGGGCACCCACCGGCATATCAAACCGCGCGGTGTGCTGCCCTTTGCGCTTGAGGAGCGCGCCGCGCGGCAGGCCATGACAGACTGGCTGGGCAACCTGTGGTTTGCCCCCTCCGGCCTGCAGGAATTTGCCCGCAAGGGGCGGAAAATGCAGGGGATTTACGTCCCCTACTGGACCTTCGATGCGGACACGAAATCGAGCTATCAGGGCGAGCGTGGCACGGTATATTATGAGACCCGCACTGTCATGCGCGGCGGCGAAAAGGAGAAGGTGCGTGTGGCCAAGGTGCGCTGGCGCGCGGTCCGGGGCCGGGTCGCGCGGTTCTTCGATGATGTGCTTGTCCTGGCGTCGCGGTCGCTGCCGAAACGCTTCACCGATGCGCTGGAGCCTTGGGACCTGGCCGCGCTGGAACCCTATCGCCCAGAATACCTCGCCGGGTTCCGCGCCGAAGGCTATACCGTTGAGCTGGAAGATGGGTTTGCCGAGGCGCGCCGCCACATGGACCGCGTCATTGCCCGGGATGTGAAATTCGATATCGGGGGGGACCGGCAACGCATCCATGACATCAAGACGCAGATGAGCGATGTGACCTTCAAACATATCCTGCTGCCGGTCTGGCTTGCCGCCTACAAGTACCGCGGCGAGACCTATCGGTTTGTCGTCAATGGCCGTACCGGCCGGGTGCAGGGTGAGCGCCCCTATTCGGCGATCAAGATTGCCATCGCCGTCATCCTGGCGATGATCGTCGCGGGGGTCGTGGGCTATCTCTACGCGAAAAACGAAGGAGCGATCTGACGTGACCGATGATTTCGCCGCTCTTGGCCGCATCCTTGACGCCCGGTTCAGTTGCCGCGGCTTTCGCCCCGATGCCGTCCCCGAAGAGACCGTTGCAAAGATCGTCTCGGCAGCAGGAAGCGCGCCGTCGTGGTGCAATGCGCAACCCTGGCAGGTCACGATCACCCGGGGCGCCGAAACCGACCGCTTCCGCGCGGCCCTGCTTGAGACCGTCGCAAATGAAAAACCCGCGCCGGATCTGCCCTGGCCCACCGGCTATCCGGGTGTCACCGGTGACCGGCGGCGAACCTGTGGCTATCAACTCTATGATGCGGTCGGGATCACGCGCGATGACCATGCCGCACGGGCGGAGCAAAGCCTTGAAAATTTTCGGCTTTTCGGCGCACCCCATGTGGCGATCATCAGTTCCGAGGCGGCTTTGGGCTCTTACGGCGCGCTCGATTGCGGCGGGTTTGTCACGGCCTTTACCCTCGCGGCGGCGGCCCTTGGCGTTGGCACCATCGCGCAGGCTTCTGTCGCAGCCTACCCCGCGGTGATCCGCCGCCATTTCGACCTGCCGGAAGACCGCCTGATCCTCTGCGCGATCTCCTTTGGCTATGCCGATCCGGATCACCCGGCAAACGGGTTCCGGACCGAACGGGCCGAGCTTGGTGAAATCTACGACCCGCGCGGCTGAGCCGGATTAACCTCTGGTGATCTGCACCTTTCTGGCCTCGGGTTTCTCCGGCACGCTTTTCGGCACCGAGATCGACAAGACACCATCTTTCAGGCTGGCTTCGATCTTGTCGCCTTCCGCATCCGCCGGCAGGCGGAAACTCCGGCTGAACGCCCCGAATTGCCGCTCTGAAAAGAACCATGTATCGCCCTTTTCCTCGCGCTCGGATTGCTTCCGGCCCTTGATCGACACCAACCCGTCATGCACCGACAGTTCGATATCCTCTTCCTTCACGCCGGGCAGTTCCACGGAAATCCGGTACGCCTTGTCATCTGACGAGGCATCGGAGGCAGGCGCCAGCCAATCCGCCACGCGCGCCCCGAAATTCCGGAACGGCTCGTAGACGGTCGGCCAAAGACCGGCGGTATGAGACTTCTCAACCATTGTCAGAACTCCTTTCCTTGGTGACGGGAACAGTCTAGCAACGGGTCATGGCAGCGGCTTTGATGCGGGTCAAAATCGACGCCGGTCAACGATCCCCAGGCGCGATGGCAAGCCGCGCGCCGTGGCCAGAAATGAGGTTTCCATGCGCGCTCTTCTACAACGTGTTTCCCATGCCAGCGTCACCGTCGATGGCAGCATCATCGGGCAGACGGGACCGGGGCTTCTGATCCTGATCTGTGCCATGCAGGGCGATACCGAAGCGCAGGCCGATCATCTGGCCGCCAAGATCGCCAAGCTGCGGATTTTCAAGGATGAGGCGGGCAAGATGAACCTCTCCGTGCGCGACATTGGCGGCAGCGCATTGGTCGTCAGTCAATTCACCCTTGCCGCCGACACCTCACGCGGGAACCGGCCGGGGTTTTCCACCGCGGCCAGCCCTGACGAGGGCAACCGGCTTTACGAGTATTTCGCCGCACAACTCGCCGCGCAAGGCGTCGCCGTCGAAAAAGGTGAATTTGGCGCCGATATGAAGGTCGAGCTACTGAATGACGGGCCAGTGACGATCTGGATGGAGGCCTGAGCCACTCAGGTCTTGCGGAATGTCAGGTAATGTGGCGTGCGATCCTCGCGCAGGGCCTTTTGTTCATAACGCGTGGAAATCCAGTCATCCCAGGGGTTTCGCCAATCCTCGGGGCGCTCTGCCAGCCATTCAAACCCGTGCTTCGGTACCTGCTCCAGCGTCTGGCGGACATAGTCCGGAATATCCGTTGCCACCCGGAAAATACTGCCTGGCTTCATGACCCGCGCGAGCGGTGCAAGATGTTCGGTCGTGACAAACCGGCGGCGGTGATGACGCTTTTTCGGCCAGGGATCGGGATAGAGCAGGAAGGCCTTCGAGATCGAGCGGTCGGGCAGCACGTCGAACATGTTGCGCACATCGCCGGGATAGACGGCAAGGTTGCTCACACCCGCCTCGCGGATCTTGCCCAGAAGCATCGCGACACCGTTGATGTAAGGCTCGCAACCGATGATGCCGATACCGGGGTTCTGGGCGGCTTGGTGCACCATATGCTCGCCACCGCCAAAGCCGATCTCCAACCAGATCTCGCGGTCGCCGAAATACCCGCTCAGATTCACCGGCTTCCGATCCGGATTTTCCTCCCACCCGATGGCGCCGGGCGAAAGCGCCGCCAGGTCCTCATCCAGATACGCCTCCTGCGATTTGCGCAGGCCCTTGCCCTTGAAGCGGCCATAGAAGTTGCGCCACGGGGCGCCGGAGGGGTGGGTCTTGGAACTCATGGCGCGTCACATGCCCCAGATCATCCCCTAACCGCAATCCCCAAAGAGCACAGACCGGGATCGTTACACGCATTCGAAGAAGCAAAGGCGCCATCGGTTGCAGGCCAAAATTTTGACCAACTCTTTTGCTAGCAAAGTCGGGCAAGGAGCGGAAAGTTAGTGTCAGGCACGCATTCAAATTCAATCGATGAAAGGGCGATCGCAAAAGAGCGGCACGCCTTTTACGCCAGCCTTGGCCGGCTGGTCATTGGTGGCGGCCTGACGGGTTACAGTTTTGCCGGCATGTATCTTGCGAAAAACGGCGCCGACTATGCCCTACCTGTCCTGGCGTTGCTTCTTGCAATCTACATCCTGATCGGTGGTTCGTTCATTCGGCATCGCCCGTTGAGGGCATACGACTATCTGATGCCCCGTCTCGACCCATCGGCACCGCGGGGTGCCGCCTCCGGCAGTGACGCTATTCAGAAGATGGCGCAGGCGTCGGGCAACGGTCAAAGATACGCAGCACTGGAACGCCGTTCGAAAGTCGTGTTCCTGCTGCGAATGTTGATACTGGTCGGAATCGCCGCGTTTGTTGTTGTTCAATACTGGCTCGAAAAACGCGCTCATTTCGAGGAATATGGATATGAGGGCGCTGTGTCGATCCGTTACTACGAAGACGGGACCCAGGTGGTGACGCCCATAGAGTGACCGGCGCCTCTGCGTTAGCGAATTCGGCTACGATTTGCCAATGTGTTGAAGCAACCGGGCGAAGCCATCCGTTCCGCTGCCAACTCCCCATGCACGACAGAGTTGCGAATGAGGTGGAAATTTGGCATAGTCCTCCTCGGACCGGCCTCGTGGTAGTTAGTTTTCATTTTATGAAGCAACAGGCTTTGTCGTCGGTCCACGAAAATCCCCACATCGCACTCATTTTGCTGGCTCGCCGGGTAGTACGGCAATCTGTGCAAAGCTGTTGAACCGTGGATAGAGGCCATTGCGGACCTTCTGAGTTTCGACCCGCGCGGAATCAAGGCCGAAGGCCGCCGCGCGATCGCCAGACCGCCCGCAAGGGCTGGCGATTTGGCGGGGTCGTGCACCGCGCCGAGGTTTTTCAGACTTGGCAAAGATAAAGCGCGTTTGACGGCGGTTGATCGCCACCCCGCGGTCTGGCCACCGCGCGGCTCGTTCTTGGAAGTCCGGTCTGTCCGCAAAACTGTGATCAGCCAAGATAGCTGCGCAGCGCCGGCGGTGGGTCGTTCAGCAAATCCACGGTCGCCTGTGGCGCCAATGCGGTGTTTTCAGCCACGAGGATGGCCTTCCGGCAGATCCGCCGGGCGTCCTCCGGGTCATGACTGACCATCATCAGGGTCGTACCGGTTTCCGCAGCCAGTTCTCGCACCAGATCGAGCATTTCCACCTTGAGCGCGGGGCCAAGTGCTGCGAAAGGCTCATCAAGCAACAAGATCTCCCGACGCTGCACCAGAACCCGGGCCAGGGCGACGCGGCTTTGTTGCCCGCCTGACAGCGTCGCCGGTTTGCGCGCCGCCATGTCCGGCAGACCGACACGGGCCAGCGCGGCGTCGACCTCGGCCACTTCATCCGGGGACAGCTTGCCATTGGGCCTCAGACCCAAGCCCACATTCTGCAGCGCCGTCATGTGAGGAAAGAGGTTGCCGTCCTGAAACAACATCGCTACCGGACGCTTTCCCGGTGGCAGGTCGGTAAGATCCCTGCCCCGCCATGAAATCTTCCCCCGCTCAAGATCCCGAAACCCCGCAATCGCTTCCAGCAAGGTCGATTTCCCCGCGCCCGACGGACCAATCACCGCAACGGTGCTGCGCTCGGAGATCTCCATATCCGCGCTCAGCGCGAAATCGCCATTGGCAATCCGGCACCCATCAAGCTTCAACATGCCAGCGGCCTCCCCGATCCAGGAGCCAGAACGCCC
This sequence comes from Roseovarius sp. MMSF_3359, assembly GCF_030733385.1. Lineage (GTDB taxonomy): Bacteria > Pseudomonadota > Alphaproteobacteria > Rhodobacterales > Rhodobacteraceae > Roseovarius. The sequence continues at coordinate 7,521 of NZ_JASHJC010000024.1, forward strand.
CCATAGACAACAGCAAAAGCAAAAGCGCACCCGCCTGTGCCGCCTGCATCTGATAGGCGCCCATCAGGCGATAAATCTGCAAGGGCAGCGTTGCAATCTCGGCATCGGCAAAGAGCGCGATGACCCCAAGATCCCCCATCGAGAGCGCCGCGCCAAGGCCCGCGGCGAACCCGATCTGCGCCCGCATCCGCGGGATCATGACACGGCGAAGAAAGGCAAAGGGCCGCATATCAAGCGACTGCGCCAGCGGGCCAAAGCGTTGCACGTTTTCACGGGCGGCGGGGAGCAGAATGCGCAGGGCAAAGGGCAGCGCCATGACCGCGTTGACCATCGCCGTGACAGGCAGCGCCCAGGCTGTCGGGTCCGTCAATGGCCGGATCAGGATGAAAAGGCCGGTCCCGATGACCAGGGGCGATGCCGACAGGCCAAGGATGCCGCTCAGCTCGACCAGACCCTTGCGACCGGTGGCAATCGCCGCGGCCATCGGCAGCGCCAGCAGGAGCAGGAGCACGGTGCTGGCGATGGCCACAGCGACCGAGATCAGCGCCGCGTTGACGAGGATCACCGGCGTCCGGGCAAGGCCAGACAGGCCCGAGAGGACAACTGCCGACAGGGGCAGCAGCAGCAACACCGCCGCCAAGGCGATCCACGCCACATCGGTCCAGACCGCGCCGCCATCCCACCGCCGGATCGCCCGGTCGAGCCCCGCGCCAAACCCGTCGCCGCGCGACAAGCGCAGCGCGGCATACCCGGCGGCGACGGTCAGGGTCAGTTGCAGCGTCGACAAAAGGGCCGCACGGCCAAGGTCGAAATCATAGGTAAAGGCCTGGTAGATGCCGAGTTCAAGCGTCGTGGCCCGCGGACCGCCCCCCAATGTCAGGGCCACGGCGAAACTGGTCAGGCAAAGGGCAAAGATGACGGCCAGCGCGCCGGGCACGACCCTCGCCAGCATCGGCGCCTCGATCAGACGGAAGATGGCGCGCCCGTCGCAGCCCAGTTGCGCGGCCAGGCGGAAGCGTTCCGAGGGAACCTCCTGCCAGCCTTGCAGGATCAGGCGCGTGGCCAGCGGCAGGTTGAAGAAGACATGGGCCAGCACGACCCCATGCAGCCCATAGATCCGCAACGGTGGCAGGCCCGCCAAGCCCAGAAGGTCGGAGATCCACCCGGACCGGCCAAAGACCTGCAACAGACCCAGGATGGCCACGATCACCGGCAGGATGAAGGGTGCGCCAAGGAGCGCGATCAATACGCTGCGCCCCCGGAAGCGCCGCCGCGCCAACGCCCGGGCCACGGGGATCGCCAGAGCGACACTGAGGAGCGTTGAAAGCGTCGCCTGCGTCAGCGTGAACCGCAGCGCCGCCCAATCAGCCGGGCCAAGCCCGCGCCCGGCCTCCGCCCGCAATGCCACGGCCAGAAGCGTGCCCAGGATAAGCGCGGCAACCAGAGCCGCCGCGCCAATTCCCGGCCAGGGGTTTACTGGCTGAGCGCGCCCAACCATTCGCCAAGCGCCTCGTCACGGATCGCCGCCGCCTCATCAGGTGACAGCAGAAGGGACTTGTCCGGCGTGACCAGCGTGTCGAACCCCTCCGGCAATCCCCCAGCGGGGGTCACCGCCGGGTACATCCAGTTGGTCGTCGGGATGATCGACTGGAACGCATCGGAGACCATGAAATCCAGGAATTGATCGGCTAGCGCGTCCTGGTCGGTTGCGGCCAATTTTGCGGCCACCTCGACCTGCATGTAATGGCCTTCGTCAAAGGCGGCGGCGGCCTTGCTGTCATCCTCTTCGGCGATCAGGTGATAGGCCGGTGAGGTCGTGTAGCTGAGCACCATGTCTGCCTCCCCTTCGAGGAAGAGGCCATATGCCTCGGACCAACCCTTGGTCACGGTCACGATGTTGTCCGACAGATCTGCCCAGATCGCCGGCGCCTCATCGCCATAGGCCGCCTTGACCCACATCAGCAGGCCGAGACCCGGCGTGGAAGAGCGCGGATCCTGGATCAGGATCTTGGCATCACTGGCCGCCAGGTCGCGGAAATTGCCGGGAACATCGGCTTCTGCGTTATGGACAAAAGCGAAATAGCCCCAGTCATAGGGAACAAACGTATCATCCGCCCAATCGACGGGCAGCGTGAATTCGGTGCTGACCGCATGCGGCGCAAAAAGCCCGGTTTCGCGCGCGGCACTCACCAAGTTGGTATCGAGCCCGAGCACGATATCGGCATCCGAATTGGCCCCTTCCAGCCGGATACGCGACAGGAGTGCGGCGCCATCTTCGATGCCCACAAGTTTGAGGTCACAATTGCAGATCTTCTCGAACGCCTCTTCGACCTGCGGGCCGGGGCCCCAGTCGGAAACGAAGCTGTCGTAGGTGTAAACGGTCAATTCAGGCGTATCAGCGGCGATGGCCGATGTTGCACTCAGAATTCCCGCAGCAAAAAGCAGATGTTTCATATCATCCTCCATTTGGCTCGCGAGAGGGTAAGGATGGATGAAACCGTCGCCCTTCCCTCCGCCGGTCCTAGCCGGTTCAGGTTCAACGGGTTCGCCGGTCAGGCATCTCAGCACGGAAATTCCACGCACCCCGAGGTAGTTTGGGTGATAGGAGAAACCGGCCCGCAGCACAACCGCATTTGTCGGCACCTGACACAGGGCTGCAAGCACCAGTGAGCGGGATGGGACGGGCAAACGTTGCTCAGGTCACGTACAGTGGGCCACGACGTTGGCACGATAACCTTTCGGGACCCTCACAGTGAGTTTCGCCACCAAAGATCAGATGTCCTTCAGGAGCCTGAGCGCATCAAAAATCGCAGCATGGGTATTCCGGGCGCTGACCGCATCGCCGATCCGGAACAACTGGAAGGCCCCGCCAGCATTGCGGACCAGGGTCTGCGGTTTACCTGCCGTCAACGCCGCATAGTCAACCGCGCCATGGTTCGACGACAAGGGTTTCAGGTCAAAATAGAGATCGTCCAGCGGCAGTGTCCCGTAATTCACCACCACCTGGTCATAGATCTGTTCGCTGGTGTGGTCGCTGTAATCCGTGCCGATCCTGGCCCTCAGCTTGTTGCCCTCCCGAGCCACATCGAGAAGACGGCGGGCGACGGTGAAGGTCACATCCTTGTCTTGCAGGCTGCGCATGTAGGGCACCAGGTTCATGCCCATGATGTCGGGCGCAAAGGTCCGATCCGGGGTCATCACTTCGACACGCGCGCCGGCCTCTGCGGCAGTTTCTGCTGCCATCAGGGCGGGATGATCGCCGCTTTCGTCGTAAATCAGCACGTGGTCGGCCGGTTTGACATCACCGGCGATGATATCCCAGGCGCTGACCGCAAGCACCTGCTCCTTGCCCGTCTCGAACAATTCCATGTTGGGCAACCCGCCCGTGGCAACGATCACCACATCGGGGCTTTGTGCCGCCACATCCACCACATCGGCAAAGGTATTGAAGTGAAACACCACGTCGCGGGCGGCACATTGCGCCATGCGCCAGTCGATAATCCCGATCATCTCGGCACGCCGCTTGTTCCGTGCGGTCAGGCGCACCTGCCCGCCGGGGTCGGGCTGCGCCTCGAAAACGGTTACCTCATGGCCGCGTTCGGCGGCGACACGCGCGGCTTCCAACCCGCCGGGACCGGCCCCCACGATAACGACCTTGCGCCGGGTTTTGGCCGGGGCAATCACATGCGGCATGCTCAGTTCCCGGCCCGTGGCCGGGTTGTGGATGCAAAGCGCCTCGCCCGCCTGGTAAATCCGGTCAAGGCAGTAGGTGGCCCCGACGCAGGGGCGGATGTCGTCTTCGCGCCCTTCCACGATTTTCTTCACGATATGCGGGTCGGCCATATGTGCGCGGGTCATGCCCACCATGTCGAGAAGCCCTTCACCCACCGCATGCCGGGCCGTCGCCACGTCCGGGATGCGCGCGGCGTGGAAGGTGGGCATGCCGGTGGCCTTTTTCACCGCGCCCGCGAAATCCAGATGCGGCGCGCTCTTCATGCCTTGTACCGGGATCACGTCTGTCATTGCTGGGTCGGTGTGGATGCGACCCCGGATCACGTTGAGGAAATCCACCATGCCACACGCCGCCAGCCGCCGGGAAATCTCGATCCCCTCTTCGGGTGCAATCCCACCTGCCTCGGCCTCGTCGGCGGTGTAGCGGAGGCCCACGATGAACTCATCCCCCACGCGGTCGCGGATCGCGCGCAGCACATCCATCGGAAACGTCAACCGCGTATCCAAGCTCGCCTTGCCGTAAGGGCCGTCCAGATCATTAGTCAAGGGCGACCAGAACTGATCCATGAGATGGCCGTAGACCTGCAATTCTATCCCGTCCATGCCACCCGCCTGCATCCGCTCCGCCGCGTCCGCGAAATCCGAGATGATGCGTTCGATGTCCCAATTCTCGGCCAGCTTGGGAAAGGCGCGGTGCGCGGGCTCGCGGTGCTTGGAAGACGAAACCGACGGCAGCCAATCCCCCTTGTTCCACCCCGTCCGGCGGCCCAGATGCGTCAGTTGGATCATTACGGCGCAGCCATGGTCGTGGCAGGCATCGGTGAGCTTTTTGATCCATGGGACGACCTCGTCCTTGTAGGCCAGAATGTTGTTGAATACCGGGGGCGAGTCTCTTGATACGGCCGCCGATCCCGCGGTCATCGTCAACGCAACCCCCGCCCTGGCCCGTTCCGCGTGATAGGCGACATAGCGATACTTGGGCATGCCGTCTTCGGGATAGGCCGGTTCATGGCTGGTGGTCATGATCCGGTTCTTCAGCGTCAGATGTTTGAGCTGGTACGGCTGCAGCAGGGGATCGCGGCTCATCTTTCGGCCTTCGCGGCCTTGCTTGTGCCCGCCTCACTATGCTGAACATCCTTTGGGATCACCACCGGAGAGATGGCCCAGATCAGACGGGCAATCCTGTCCGAGCGGTTGCAGGCACGGTGGGGAATGCTGGCATCGCAGCTATAACTATCCCCGGCGAGCAGGACGATCACCTCATCGGCGATTTGTACCTCAAGCTCACCCTCGACAAGAAAGGCATGTATTTCGCCGGTGTGTTTGAGCAGGGCATCGTCCTGCTGGTCGGATTTCGGCTCGTAGACCGACATGCCCATGTAAAAATCCCCACCGATCGAACTTGAGAGCAGCGCATCTGTGTATCCGAGTTCGCGTGCGTCCTGCTGATAGAGAGAGTTCAGATTGCGACGATTCTGCGCCCGCACGACGCAGGCCTGCTCCATCGGTCCGGCCCCTGACCGGCGTGCAAAGAACCAGTCCGGCGTGACCGAAAGTGCCGCGGCCACGCTGTTCAGCACATCCATAGATGGCTGTGCCGTGCCGCGTTCGATGGCGCTCAGGTGGCTCAATGACACACCGCTTGAATGGCTGAGTGCCTTGAGGGTCATTTGCCGGGCCTTCCGCAGCTGGCGGATCTCGGACCCCACCGATAACAGGCTTTTTGTCATGGCATGAATGACTTGTTTTTCGGTCATGCGGTCGGTCCACCCCGGGATTTGTTCGATTTAAACCCTGTAAAGTTAGTGGAATACAAACCCTCAAAAACGTCAAGATAAGAATTTTCTTGCAAAATTCTTATTGAATCGGAATCATCTGTCAATCATGCGGTGACTCGGTGATCCATCCGAGAGCGCCCAATTGCGAGCGCACAAAGCGCCCAACAGAGAGGAAGAAGACATGGAAGATCGCAAATTGGCGATACTCACAGAGCGTGCGCAATCCGGCATGTCGCGCCGCGATTTCATGCGCAGCGCGGCCACGGCAGGCTTGTCTGTCGCGATGGCGGGCGGGCTGTGGTCCGAGGCGCAGGCGATGACCCCGAACAAGGGCGGTATGCTCAAGGCCGGTGCCGATGGCGGGGCCACCACCGATACTTTCAACCCGCTCGAAATGGCCGGGGCCGATCATCCGACCATGTCGATCCTGTCGAGCTATGACACCCTGACCGAGATCGACGAGAACGGCACGCCGCAACCGAGCCTTGCCGAAAGCTGGGAGGGCAACGCCGATGGCACCTGGGCGATCAAGCTGCGCCAGGGCGTGGAATTCCACAACGGCAAGACGCTGACCGCCGATGACGTGGTGTGGTCCCTCAATCAGCACCTGAGCGAAAACAACCGCGCCGCCGAGGCCCAGCAGATCGTGCAGAACTTCGAGGAGCTGCGCGCCGACGGGCCGGACACGGTCATCATCAAGCAAAAGGAGGTTAATTTTGACCTCCCCACGCATCTTTCGGCCTTTGCGCTGATCATCGGACAGGAAGGGACCGAAGATTGGAGCGCCGGGAACGGCACCGGGCCTTACGTGAAAGAAGACTGGCAGCCCGGCGTGCAGTTCCTGGGCAAGAAATTCGCCAATTTCTACCGTGATGACCAGGGCCATTTTGACGAGGTGGAACTGCTCAACATCACCGATCCAGGCGCGCGCATGTCGGGCCTTCTGTCCAACACGCTGCATGCCATCGGCTCGCCCGAGACCAAGACCGCCGGACGCCTGGCGAACGCACCCGGGTTCGAACTGGTGCAGGTCTCAGGCACGCAGCACTATACCTGTGACATGCGCGCCGACATGGATCCGTTCACCAACGGGCATCTGCGCAATGCGGTGAAATGGGGCATCAACCGGCAGGAAATCGTGGACAAGGTGCTGTCTGGCTATGGCACCGTGGGGAATGATCTGCCGATCAGCGCCAACCAGCAATTCTACAACGATCAGCTGGAACAGCGGGAATACGATCCCGACAAGGCGAAATTCCACCTCAAGGAGGCCGGGTTCGACTCCATTGACCTGACATTGTCCACATCGGATGGCGCCTTTGGCGGCGCGGTGGATGCGGCCGTTCTGATGCAGGCGTCGATGGCCGGGGCCGGCATGAAGATCGACGTGGATCGCCGCCCCGCGGACGGCTATTGGTCCGAGGTTTGGCTGCAGGTGCCCTGGTGCATGGTCTACTGGAACGGACGCCCGACAATCGACTGGATGCTCAGCTCGACCTATGTGTCAGATAGCGACTGGAACTCCAGTGCCTTCCAGAACGCCCGTTTCGACGAGTTGCTGGTGATGGCGCGCGCCGAGCCGGATGAGGCCAAGCGCCGTGACATGTATCACGAGGCACAAGCGATCTTCTGGGAGGAAAGCGGCACGTCCGTATTTGCCTTTGCCAACATCCTCATCGGTGCTTCCGACAAGCTGGCCCATGGCCCTGTCGGCGTCAGCCGCCGGATGGATGACAGCCGCCTGCATCGCCGCTGGTGGTTCGCCTGATCCTGCGATCCGGGCGCGCTCTGTCTGGGTGCGCCCGACCGGCAGCCCTCCGGCGCTGAGACATGAGCATGTGATGAATGAGCAGATGATCCGCCCCGACCACATCCGCTGCATCGAACACATCTGGATCCCGATGCCCGATGGCGTCAGGCTGGCCGCGCGGATCTGGATGCCTGCGCAGATCGCGCCGGAAGGGGTGCCTGCAATCCTCGAATACATCCCTTACCGCAAGGCCGACATGGTCCGCGCCCGGGACGAGCGCAACCACCCGTTTCTGGCGCAGAACGGTTATGTCAGCCTGCGGGTCGATATGCGCGGCTCTGGCGACAGCGACGGGGTGATGCCGGACATGTACACGCAGGCGGAGCTGGACGATGCCCGCCATGTGATTGACTGGATTGCCGCGCAGGACTGGTGCAACGGGCGCGTCGGCATGTTTGGCACCTCCTGGGGTGGCACGGCCAGCCTTCAGGCGAGCATTGATGCGCCCGGCCCCCTCAAGGCGATCATCGCGGTCTGCGCCACCCATGACCGGTATGAGGATGATATCCACCACAAGGGCGGTTGCCTGATCACGGACACTTTCGAATGGGGTGCGACCCTGCCGTCAATCCTGGCACTGCCGCCCACCCCGGCAAGCGGCAGGGATTGGTACGACCGCTGGATGAAGCGATTAGAAAGCCTTTCTTTCCCGGTCGAAAACTGGGTCCGCGAAGAAGCGCGCGGCAAGTATTGGCGGCATGGCTCGATCAAGCATCAGGCCGATCGGATTTCATGTCCGGTCCTGTCCGTCGGCGGCTGGTCGGATCGGTACTCGAACTCGGTGATGTCGCTGGTCGACGCCCGTCCGGACTGCGTCTGGGGCATCGTTGGACCCTGGGGGCATCACTATCCCGACCATGGTCATCCGGGACCCGCCATCGGGTTCCAGCAGGTGGCGCTGGACTGGTGGGATCATTGGTTGAAAGCAGATGCTGCCGACGCGCCATGGCCCAGGTTGCGGGTCTGGTTGCGCGAATTCGATACGCCCCGAGATGCCTTGGATCGCCGTAACGGGGCATGGGTGCAAACCGGCCCGGCAGCGCAAGAAACCGGGCGCCGGGTTTTCTGGCTTGGTGCCGAACAAGTGCTGACGCAGGAGCAATCTCAACAGGCGCCGGATTGGGCCGTCCCCTTCGACCTTCGCCACGGCGAGGCGGCTGGTGACACCGGCTATTTCGGACGGCATGGCGGCCTGCCGCTGGCGCAGAACGAAGACGATGAAAGGGCTCTTTGTTTTGACACTTCGCCGCTTGCCGAAGACCTGCTGCTTTATGGAAGCGTTGAGGTCGAGCTTCAGGTATCGGCAGAGGCGGAGCGCAGCCAGATCTGCCTGCGGCTCAATGACGTCTCCCCCCAAGGCGTGTCGTCGCGGGTCGGCCTCTCCGTTCTGAACCTGGCGCTCGACGATGATCTGGACGCGCCGGATGTGCCGCCCCAAGACGGACCACGGACCGTGCGCATCCGGTTGCCCACCGCGGCCTACCGGTTTCGGGCCGGGCACCGGGTCCGCCTGGCAATCGCGTCATCCTACTGGTCAATCGTCTGGACGCCACCTGAGCGGGGACAGGTAAGGATCAGAGGGGGCCACCTGATCCTGCCCGTGTTACCTGAAGAGCCGCGCGCCCTGAGCGAGCCGTTTCCCCCACCGCGCGACCTGCCGGAAACCAAGAGCTTCCACATGCTCGCCTCACCGGTGCTGACCCGATCAAAAGAGATCGGGCAAAATGGCGACCTCATCACGAAATGGCATCAACCGCCGATGTCCATGTGCTTCAACGATATCGAAACGACGTTTTCTCATGAAACCCGGGCAGAACACTCGATTGACGCCGATGACCCGACCTCCGCAAGCAGTATGTTTTCACATCAAATGAGTGTTGACCGCCCCGATGGCCGCGCCTCGGTCAGCTCACAGGTGCGTGCGAGTTCGACGGCGGACGCCTATGTGATCGAAGGACATATTGACGTCTCCTGGGCGGGAGAGACCATTTTCGAACGGCACTGGTCGCGTGTCGTCGACAGGCGGTTTTCCTAAGACGGTGTTTGCCTCAGAAGAGCCAGGCCAGATAGTCGCGGCACTAGGTTTGGCGCTTGGCAAAACGAGCAAAACGGCCCTGTGAGTCGAACCGCAATAGCGAAGACGACGTAATCTAAAGGCAAATACGTTGCGCAGACCTGAAGAGATCAGCGTCGGCTGCGGCACGCATACCGACGCTGAGAACTCTCGTAGTCATCCGGCCTCTGCAGCCGAACGATCGTTAACCGGTTCAGACCGCGCCTTTCAGCGCCTCGACCAGATCGGTTTTTTCCCAGCTAAAGCCACCATCCGCATCGGGTTCGCGACCGAAATGGCCATAGGCGGCGGTGCGTTGATAAATGGGCTTGTTGAGCTCCAGATGTTCGCGGATGCCGCGCGGGCTGAGGTCCATGCATTGGCGGATCGCCTTTTCGATGGCACTCGGCGCAACCTCGCCCGTGTCATGGGTATTGGCATAGATCGACAGCGGCTTGCTGACGCCGATCGCATAGCTGAGCTGAATGGTGCAGCGTTCCGCCATGCCCGCGGCCACGACGTTCTTGGCCAGGTAGCGCGCCGCATAGGCGGCCGAGCGGTCCACTTTGGTCGGGTCCTTGCCGGAAAACGCGCCACCGCCATGGGGGGCCGCGCCGCCATAGGTATCAACGATGATCTTGCGCCCGGTCAGGCCCGCATCGCCATCGGGGCCGCCGATGACGAACTTGCCGGTCGGGTTGACGTGCCACTCGGTCTCGGCGGTGAGCCATCCTTCGGGGAGAACCTCGCGGATATACGGCTCGACAATGGCGCGGATGTCGTCACTGGTCAGGGCCTCGTCAAGATGCTGCGTGCTCAGCACGAGCGAACTCACACCGACGGGCTTGCCATCCTCATAGATCACCGAGAGCTGGCTCTTGGCGTCGGGGCCAAGCGCGGGCTCGGTGCCATCCTTGCGCACTTCGGCAAGCCGGCGCAGGATCGCATGGCTGAACTGAATGGGCGCGGGCATAAGCGGCTGCGTCTCGTTGGTAGCAAAGCCAAACATGATGCCCTGGTCACCGGCACCTTCGTCCTTGTTATCCGCCGCATCGACGCCCTGGGCGATATGCGCGGATTGCTCGTGCAGCAGGTTGGTGATCTCGCAGGTTTGCCAGTGGAACTTGTCCTGCTCGTAGCCGATATCGCGGATACAGTCGCGGGCGATCTCGTCGATCCGGCCCATATATTCGTGCAGCTTGTCCTGATCCGACAGGCCGACCTCGCCACCGATCACAACGCGGTTTGTGGTGGCAAAGGTCTCCGCGGCAACACGTGCCTGCGGTTCTTCGGACAGGAAGGCGTCCAGAACCGCATCGGAAATCCGGTCGCAGACTTTGTCGGGGTGGCCCTCTGACACTGATTCAGAGGTAAAAACATAATTATTTCGGGCCATGAGATCGCTCCATTAAAAAAGATCACCGCCACGCCAGGAAGCCGTTGTGACGGGGTTCGGCACTGGTTAAGGCCACACCGGGAGCGCGTCAATCTTTAAAACGAATTGCCGTTAATTGTGCGGAAATTGAGCGCAGATCATCGACAAACCATGCGCAGCTCTTTGATTGGTTCCGATTTGGGCGGGTCACCAGATGTCTAAGCGTTTTGGCCGCGCCATCGCCCGATTGCAATCGACGCCCCGAGGAGAGCGATCAGAACGCCCAGAACCACCCCGTCACCGATCCGCGCATAGATCGTCGGCGGATGCGGCAGCGGAAGCGGCGCGTCGAACCAGCCCGCCTGCCCCAATGGCAGATGGTGTGTGATGTGCCCCCTCGCGTCGATCACCGCGGACACACCGGTATTCGCGGCCCGGACCATCGGCAGGCCCTGCTCGACACTGCGCAGTCGCGCTTGCGCCAGGTGTTGATAGGGGCCGGAGACCTCGCCGAACCAGGCGTCGTTCGTGATCATCAGCAAAAACCCCGGGCGTTCGGGGGCGGCGGCGACATCGCGGGCAAAGACCCCTTCGTAGCAAATCAGCGGCAACGCCTTGCCCACCGCGCCCAGATCGACAACCTGCGCGCCCGGCCCGGAGGAATAGCCATTGCCGTCCCGCGCCGCCATCCCGGCGATGCCGAAGCGTTTCATGATCTCACCGAAGGGCACGAACTCCCCGAACGGCACCAGGTGATGCTTGTCGTAGATCGCATCCACTTGCCCGTCGGCCCCAAGGAAAATCGCCGAGTTATAGAATCGCGGCCCATCCAGCCGCTGGATCCCCAGTACCAGCGGCACCTGACCGGCGGCGTCGGAAATCGAGGCAAGTGTCGAGTCGGCGTGATTCAGGAGGACCGGCACGGACGTCTCTGGCCACACGATCAGGTCCGGCCGTGCCTCCCCGGCGGCGGAATACTCCAATTGCCGGTTGAAGAAGATCGGGATCTTTTGCGGATCCCATTTTTCATGCTGGGCCGCATTGGGTTGGATCAGCCGGACAACCGGGCGATCTGCGGCCATGTTCGGGCTATGTGCTGTGATGGTCGGGCCGGTCAGGAAAAGCGCGGCGATTGCGACCACCACCAGAGCGCCGATGTGCCTTTGTCCCGAAACGAGATGCCAAAGCGCGATGGCCGCGGCCATCGTGATCGCACAAAGGCCAAGCGCGCCGACCACAGATGCCCAATGCAGCGTCGGCGTATCGATCCAGATATGCCCAACCTGGGCCCAGGGAAAACCGGTAAAGAGATAGCCGCGCAGCCATGCGCCCACGGCGAAACAAACGATCAGCGCCAACGCGCCGCCGCCCAACGCCCGAGCGACACCGAAGGCCAGGGCCCAGTAGGACGCCATGAACGCCGACAGCCCGACGAGCGCAAAGGGCGCCATCCAACCGTGGCGCGCGACATCGACCAGAAACGGCTCGATGATCCAACTGAGCGCCAGCATGAAGTACCCCGTGCCGACCACCCCGCCCAGCACGGCAGCCTGCCGCAGACCTTCCGTCTGACGAAAAAGCGCATAGACCAGCGCGAGCGCAAAAATGGTCAGCGGCCAGAGATCCCATGGGGCTTGCCCGAGGGCCGCAATCGCGCCCAGCCCAAGATAAACCAATACACGCAGAATGCCTCGCATCCTGTTGATACGGCTTGAAAAACCCTGATCTGCGGTGTCAGTCATCCTTGTGGCCTGGCAGGCTCACCTTGAGGCGTTTGATCCGGCGCGGGTCGGCATCCATCACCTCGATCATCACACCGGTTGGATGTTCGACTACCTCGCCGCGCGAGGGCACCCGGCCCAGAAGCATGAAGACCAGACCACCCAAAGTGTCGATCTCTTCCTCGTCCACCTCGTCGGCATCGGTCAGGGAAAAACCAATCTCGGCCTCGAACTCATCGAGCGGGGTCTTGGCCAAAGCCAGGTAGCAACCCGATGGCTCCTGCGTCCAGAAACCGCCTTCGTCGATGTCATGCTCGTCCTCGATCTCGCCCACGACCTGTTCGATCAGGTCCTCGATCGTGACCAGCCCGTCCACGCCACCATATTCGTCGATCACAAGCGCCATGTGCCGCCGTTCCGCCTGCATCTTCTGCAGCAGAACGCCGATCGGCATCGACGGTGGCACGAACAGCAGGGGACGCAGCATCCGCTTGAGCGAGAACCGCCCGCCGGCGCCGTTGAACCCGTGTTTCAACGCGAGGTCCTTGAGGTGAACGAACCCGATGGGTGTGTCCAATGTGCCGTTATAGACCGGCAGGCGGGTCAGCCCGCTGTCGCGGAACACCTGCACCAGTTCATCCTTGGTGATGGTCGAGGCCACCGACACAATATCGGCCTTGGGGATCGCCGCGTCCTCAACCGCCATGCGGCGCAGGTTACCAATGCCCGGCTGACCTTCGGACCTCGGGCTTTCGCCCTCCTCGTCATCATCCAGAGTGTCGTCGCCGGGGCTCAGCGCCCCAAAAATCCGGCGGAAAAACCCGCCCTGTTCCTCTTCTTCGTGGCCCTCGGCCTGCGCGCGATGCGCTGCGTTAGAGGATCCGTCGATACTGTCGCCCATTCTCTCTTTCCAAAATTGCAGTGCTCAGAAGGCCCCACGCCCCTAATATGGGTCAGGTAGCCCCAGTTTGCCAAGTACCTCCACCTCGATTGACTGCATCAAGGTGGCATCTTCGTCACGGATATGGTCATAGCCCAAAAGATGTAACAGCGCATGAACGATTAAGTGAGTTGCATGCTCACTCAGCGGTTTTTGGCTCTCATCCGCCTCGCTTGCGCAGGTGTCATAGGCAATCGCGATATCGCCAAGCTCAGGGTCGGGCCCCGCCTCAGGCAGATCGGGCACCCCGCCGGGGGTCTTAGCGCCCCGCTCCGCACTGGGCCAGCTCAACACATTTGTGGCTGCGGGTTTGTCCCGGAAATCGCCGTTGAGCACGGCAATCCGAGCATCATCGCACCCCAGCACGCTGATCTCCCAGCCGTCCGGGTCCATCCCCAGATGCAAGAGCGTAGCCATAGCCGCACGTTCCGACAATTCGGTTAGGCCCGCCGCTTGCCAGCGGTCATCTTCAATGAGGGTCTCGGTCAGCATGTCATGCCGTCACGTTTCAGGTGTCGGCCTCATACGCCTCGATGATCGCGGCGACAAGCGGGTGGCGCACCACGTCCTTGGCCGAGAAGTAGCTGAAACTGATATCGGGGATCGTCTTCAAGAGACGCTCTGCATCGTGCAATCCGCTTGTTACACCGCGTGGCAGGTCGATCTGAGACCGGTCACCAGTAATGACCATGCGGCTGCCTTCGCCCAGCCGGGTCAGGAACATCTTCATCTGCATCGACGTGGCATTCTGCGCCTCATCCAACACCACGAAAGCATTGGCCAGCGTACGCCCGCGCATGAAGGCCAGCGGGGCGATTTCGATGCGCTTGTCCTCGATCAGCTTAGCCAATTGCTTGCCCGGCAGAAAATCGTTCAGCGCATCGTAAAGCGGCTGCATGTAGGGGTCGACCTTGTCCTTCATGTCCCCCGGCAGATAGCCCAGCTTCTCACCCGCCTCCACGGCGGGACGGCTGAGGATGATGCGGTCCACATGCCCTTCGATGAACATCGACACGCCCGCGGCCACGGCCAGATAGGTCTTGCCGGTGCCCGCAGGCCCGATGCCAAAGGCCAGTTCCTTGGAGAAAAGCGCCCGCACATAGGCCTTCTGCGCCTCGGTGCGCGGCTCGACCAGCTTCTTGCGGGTCTTGATCTCGACCGTGCCGCCCTTGAACATCTCAAGCTGATCGCCATCGCGGCTCCCGGTGCCCTTGTCGGACCCGCCCATGCGCAACTCACGGTCAATATCGCCATGCTCGACCGTCTTGCCGGTCTCGAGCCGCTCGTAAAGCGATTGCAGGACGGCCACCGCCTCCTTCGCCGGGGCCTCCTCACCCACGGCGACAAGCTGATTGCCGCGCCGCATGATCTGCACGCTCAGGTTTTGCTCAATCTCCGCAAGGTTTCTGTCAAACTCGCCGCACAGGTCGATCAGCAAACGGTTATCGGGGAATTCCACGACCTCCTCATGCTGAACACTGGGGTCGAGGGTTTGAGGCAGTTCACCGCTGATCAATCAACTCTCCTGGCAAAGACGTTTCGTTCCCGAAATCGTGCCAACTTGTCCCGGGGGGTGCAAGGGCGCATTGGCGATTGTTTGCGAATGTTTATGAAAAAACCGAAAGACCACCGGCCTCTTGCCGGGCAGTGCCGCTCATTAACCCAAACCGCTTTGCAGCACCCGATCCAACCGGATAACGTCCGCTACTCGATTGCTCCGCGACCCGCAGCCATCGCGGATCACGGTATCCTCCGGATAGGTTTGATTCGGTGATCTGACCCTCTCACGGCTCAGAGCCGTTGGAGAGAGGCCTCAGAAGGTATCGCCGACGGTCTGGCGGCCCTGGAACGGTCCGGTGACTGTCGTGGGCGGTGCCACACCGGAACAGACCGGCTTGCCGTTACGATCCAACCGCTGCGAGAGGTATCCCTCGATCCCGTCATCGATGATCCAGTGATCGCAGCCATTCGGATCAACCCAGATGCCCGCCTGCAACTGGCTCAGATGTTTGCGGCCAAAGCCATAGTCGATGGACTTGTTTTCGCCCACCTGGCCGCCACCGCCCTCACCACAGCCAGCAAGCAGACCAACGGCGCAGAGGCTCAGAAATGCAGATTTCAAGGTCATATCCGGCCCCTCACTGAATACACATGATTTCAACACGGCGATTCTGCGCCATACCCGCGGCGGTCTTGTTCGACGCCCGCGGCTGGCGTTCGCCATAGCCCCGCACACCGTTGATCCGCGCGCCCACCGATTTGCCGACGCGGGCCACCGCATTGGCGCGCCGCAATGACAGGTTCATGTTGTAGGCGTCCGAGGCCCGGCTGTCGGTATGTCCGGTAATCACGAAGCCCCGCGCGTTTGTCTGTTGGAAGAACTGGCGCAACCGCTCCTGACCCGCGGCGCCGATGCGGGCGCTGTCGGTGGCAAAAAGCTGGTCCGAGTTCATCACGCCGCAGACATTGCCCCGGCGGCAGACCGGTTTGCCATCGCGGGTAACGTGGGGCGTCATGAAACCTTCGAACCCGTCATCCATCACCCAATGTTCGCACCCGTCGGGATCGACCCAGATGGTTGGAATGTAACGCTCGGTCTTGGTCTTGCCGCTGGATTGCGCCACGCTGGCGCCTGCGGTCATTGCGATGCCGATGGCGGCCACTGCCAGCCCTTTCAGCACCCTCATCGCTGTCGTTGGTTTCATCTCCGCCACAGCCCCCGTTTCTACCCGTGTTTCACAACAAAGGGCCAGAAAGCGCCGTCCGCGCAGCACAAGCCCCCACTCGTACCAATTCGGGAAAGTTTAACGCGAAATGTCTATTTGGGAAGGAAAATAACCAGATATTGTGTTTATCGGGGAAACAGTGTCAAAATTTGCGCCTGATTGATACCTCAGCGTGAACGTTGGACACGGCATTCCCGACCGCCGTGTGGAATTTACTCGGCGGCCTGACGCAGAATTTCACCTGAAAGGGAATTCGCACCACTCTCCACAATTTTCACGGGCACGATGTCACCGCTCTGGATCGTGGAATCGGTCACATGGACCGCATGCAGGTACTCGGACTTGCCCACCATCTGCCCGTCTTGCCGCCCGGGTTTTTCGAAGAGCACGTTGACCGTGCGCCCCACCATCGCCTCCTGCGCGGCGCGCTGTTGCTGCGTGATGAGGGCCTGCAGACGCTGCAGGCGCTCGGATTTCACATCTTCGTCTACCTGCGACCGTTCTGCCGCCGGTGTACCGGGGCGGGTCGAGTATTTGAATGAATAGGCATAACCGTAATTGACCTCTTCGATGAGGTCCATCGTGGCCTGAAAATCCTCTTCGGTTTCTTCCGGGAAGCCCACGATGAAATCACCGGACATGAGGATATCGGGCCGCGCCGCGCGGATGCGTTCGATGAGCCGAAGATAGCTCTCTGCCGTGTGGCTCCGGTTCATCCGCTTGAGGATATGATCGGAACCCGACTGCACCGGCAGATGCAGATAGGGCATGAGCTTGTCGCAGGTGCCATGCGCCTCGATCAGGTCATCCGCCATGTCATTGGGATGGCTTGTGGTGAACCGGATGCGCGCCAGCCCGTCGATCTTGTCCAGCTCCCAGATGAGCTGCGCCAGGGTCATGTCGCCCGCGGGGCCTGCCCCGTGATAGGCGTTCACGTTCTGGCCCAGAAGGGTGATTTCCCGCACCCCGCGATCGACCAGTTCGCGCGCTTCTTCCAAAATCCGATCCGCCGGACGGCTGACCTCCGCCCCACGGGTATAGGGCACCACGCAGAAGGCGCAGAACTTGTCGCAGCCTTCCTGCACGGTCAGGAACGCGGTCGGCCCGCGCTTGGCCTTGGCCCGTTTACGCAGGGTGTCGAACTTGTCATCCTCGGGGAAGTCGGTGTCGAGCGCCTTGGCGCCGTCGCGCGTTTTCGCCTCCATCTGTGGCAGGCGGTGATAGCTTTGCGGACCGACCACCAGATCGACCAGTGGCTGCCGGCGCATGATCTCTTCGCCCTCGGCCTGGGCCACGCAGCCCGCAACGCCGATCTTGAGGTCGGGCTTGGCGTCCTTCAGCTCGCGGAACCGCCCAAGTTCCGAATAAACCTTTTCGGCAGCTTTTTCGCGTATATGGCAGGTGTTGAGCAGGATCATGTCGGCGTCATCGGGCGTCTGGGTTTCGACATACCCTGCCCCGCCCATGGCCTCGGCCATGCGCTCGCTGTCATAGACGTTCATCTGGCACCCGTAGGTCTTGATGAACAGTTTCTTTGGCTCCGCCATCTGTCGCGATCCCCTAGCGTTTCAGGGGGCCTGACTACATCAACTCACGGGTCTCTTGCAATGCGTCAGGATTTCCCCGATTCTGCCGCCAACCGACAAAGGGCCAAGATGCAGTATCCCTCTCTCAAAGCGTTCCTGGCGCAGCAAAAACCGCTTCTGGCCAAGGGGCCGGTGGCGATGATCTTTGTCGAGGACGAGGTCGAGGTTGATACCAGCATTCGCCACCATCTCGAATCGGGCTTCAAACAGGTTCTGGTGATGATGCCGCCGGGCTTCACCCTGCCCGACGACGTCGAACCAAAGGTGCAGCGCATTGATTTTGACATGATCGCCGGGGACGATTTCGTCGAAGCCGTGAACCAGGTCATCGCCGCAGCCCCGGGGACATGGCTTTATTACTGCTTCAACGCCGAGTACCTGTTCTTTCCGTTCTGCGAAACCCGCACCGTGGGCGAGATGCTGACCTTCCACACCGAAGAACGGCGCGATGCGATGCTGACCTATGTGGTCGACCTCTATGCCGGTGACCTCTACACCCACAAGAACGCGGTATCGCTCGAAGACGCCCATATGGACCGGTCGGGCTACTACGCCTTGGCCCGCAACGACCCGGAAAATCACAATCACCCCAAGGAACGGCAACTCGATTTCTTCGGCGGTCTGCGCTGGCGCTATGAGGAGCATATCCCCGCGCCGCGTCGCAACATCGACCGCATCGCGCTTTTCCGCGCCAAGCCGGAACTTGTGCTACTGCCGAACCACCGGTTCAACGACGAGGAATACAACACCTATGCCTGCCCCTGGCATCACAACCTGACGGCCGCCATCGTGTCATTCCGAACGGCAAAGGCGCTCAAGCGCAATCCCGGCTCGACCTTTGATATCGAGACGTTCAAATGGCACAACTCCACGCCGTTTGAATGGCATTCCCGGCAATTGCTGGACCTGGGCCTGATGGAACCGGGGCAGTGGTTCTGAACCCACGACCCCGGCGCGCGCGTCAGGCGTGGGTTCTTGATTTCTGCGGATCGTAGATCGGGCTTTGCACCACGGTTGCAGTTGTCTCAATACCGTCACCGTCGACCTGCAAGACCGCCCCCGCCCCCACGCCCGGTCGCACATGCGCCAAGGCAAGAGATTTTCCCATCCGGTGGGAGAAACACGGGCTGTTGACGACACCAACCTCTTGCCCGTCGAGCGACAAGACCTCGCCCCCAGCCAACATGTCCGTATGGGCGACATCAAGGCAGATGTTATTGACGGCCTCGTTGCCCTTTGCCGCCATTACCGCCGCCTTGCCGCGGAAATCGCCCTTATTTTTGCTGACCGTAAAGCCAAGGCCAACCTCCCAGGGGGTGTTCGCCTCAGTCATGTCATAGCCGTAGAACAAAAGCCCCGCTTCGATCCGCACCTTGTCCAGCGCGGTGAAAGAGCACGGCATGACACCCGCCGCCACCAACTTGTCCCAGATGTCGCAAATCGCGTCGCCATCGGCAAAGATCTCATACCCCCGTTCGCCCGAATACCCGGTGCGCGACAGGCGGCAGGGGTGGCCGAAAAGCTCTGCTGGCGCATGCTCGAAATAGGCGAGCGACGACAGGTCGATATCGCAATTGGCATTCAGAATATCGCAGGATTGCGGCCCCTGCACCGACAGGTCATGCAGATCGTCGGTAAATTCGATCCGCACATCCCGACCCTCCGCCGAGGCCTCAAGCAGCGCCATCGTGTCGCCGGAGCCATGCACGATCATCCACTCGTCATTCCCGTTGTTGGACAGGATCGCATCGTCTGCAATGCCGCCCTTGTCGGTCAGTACGCAGAGATAGGCCGCCTTTCCCGGCGCAATCCGGGACACATCCCGCGTGGTCAGATGGTCAAGGGTCGCCGCGGCGTCCGGCCCGCGCACAAAGACCTTCTTCAAAGGTGACATGTCGAACATGCCCGCCCTCTCGCGCACGGCGTCGTGTTCTTCGTTCGGGTCGGTGTCATAGGTCCAGGCCGTGCCCATCCCGTTCCAATCCTCCAGACCAGAGCCAAGGGCGGTGTGACGCGAGGCCAGTGCTGAGGTGCGGCTGAGTTCTTCTGTCATTGTCGTTCCTTTCTAATACCATTCATCCGGCATCGACGCCTTGCGGTCCTCCACAAAACCGACGAGCGCCGCCTTGATCTCCGCGTCCATAGGTGGTGCTTCATAGTCGGCCAGCATCTGTTGCCAGCGCACCGTTGCCCGCTCTGCCAGGGTCGGCGCACCGGCCTCTTGCCATGTCTCAAAGGGTCCGGGTTCGGGGATGCGCGGCGAGAAATTTGCCGTCGCGTAGTGGCGCAGCGTGTGCTTGGTCGAGAGGAAATTCTCACCGGGACCGGTTTCGATATAGGCATCGCGCCCAAAGGCTTCGGGATCGGTATCGAAGCCTTGCAGAAGCGTCATCATCGCGCCGCAATGGTCGAGGTCCATCACGAATTTCTCGTAGGACATCACCAACCCGCCTTCGAGCCAGCCCGCCGCATGCCAGACCTGATGCGCCCCGGACAGAAGCGTCGCCCACATCGCATCGGCGCTGTCCTGCATCGCCTGCCCGTCGGCTGCATTGGAGGCCGTGATCTGGCCTCCTCCGGACCGGACAGGCACGCCCAGACGCCGCCCAAGCTGCGACAGCGCCATCGTGACCAGGTTGGCCTCAGCCGAGCCGAAGGTCAGCGCGCCGGATCTGAGGTTCATGGTCGAATGAAAGCTGCCTAGCACGACCGGGCAACCGGGCCGCACAAGTTGCGCAAGCGCGATGCCGACCATGCCTTCGGCGAGCGTTTGGGCCGCGACCGCCGCCGGTGAAAGTGGCCCCATGGCGCCGGCAAAGATCGCGGGCGAAACACAGACGCATTGCCCCGCCGCCGCATAGACCCTCAGTGCCGCTGACATTGTCCCGTCATAGATCAGCGGTGAGTTGACGTTGATATTGCCCTGCATCACGGCATGTCCGGCCATGAACTCCGCACCGAAGACAAGGCGGGCCATGTCAATACTGTCCTGCGCCCGGTCGGCGGATGTGACCGCGCCCATGAAGGGTTTGGTCGAGAGCGTCAGGTGGGCCAGCATCATATCGAGATGCCGCTTGTTGACGGGAAGATCGGTCGGTTCGCAGACCGTCCCGCCGGAGTGGTGGAGCCAGGGCGCGCTTTGCGTCAGCTTCACGAAGTTTCGAAAATCCTGCACCGTTGCATATCGCCGCCCGCGTTCGAGATCCGTCACAAAGGGCGATCCGTATCCCGGCATCAGAACGACGTGATCCCCACCCAGCGTCACCGTGTTGGCCGGATCGCGGGCATGGAGCCTGAATTGTGCCGGGGCGGTGGCACACAGTTGTCGCACGAGGCCCGGTTCAAATGTCACCCGTTGGCCGGTGACCCTCGCTCCGGCGGCCTGGAAAAGTTCCAGAGCGATGTCATCGCCGCGAAACTCGACGCCGATCTGATCCAGGACCCAGTCCGCCTGTTCCTCGATTGCCGCCAAGGCCCCCTCACCGAGGATTTTGAACGCAGGTATCCGTCGCTGGTTCAAAATGGGCGCTGGCGCGAGCGCCGCACGGCGGCATCCGCGTCGTCGCCGAGCGGTTCGCGGTGCCTGGCGGAGCGAAGATATGTCTAAATTTCCCAACCCAAACCTCTGTTAGCGAGCTTTGAGTAAATGATTTCTCCAAATCTAAACGTGGTACAATCGAGTTTTTCTATACATATCGTTCATATTTCTTATACTCTAAGGTAATGGCTACCTTTTTCAGACATTACGACTCCCTGAGGCTCTTCACTGTCGTGGCCCGGTATTCCAGCTTCTCGGACGCCGCGGACGCCTTGGCGATGACCAAGGGGGCGGTCAGTTATCAAATCAAAACGCTTGAAGAAGCTTTGGATATCAAATTGTTTCGGCGCCAACCCCGCGGCGTTGTGCTGACAGAGGTCGGACAGGAATTGCTGACCCTGGCGCGACCGGCCTTCCAGAATATCGAGACCGGCCTCGCCGAAATGGTTCGGATGGAAGACAATTCCCTTACCGTCGGCATGTCGAGTTATTTTGCGTCCCGGTGGCTCTCGCCCCGGCTCATGACCTTCATGCAGGACCACCCCGGCATTCAGTTACGACTCCAGCCGATGACACGGCTCTTTGATCTGGACCGGCAGGGGGTGGACCTCGCGATCCGTTGGGGAAATGGGGAATGGGACGACGTGCACATCTCGCCCTTGATGCCAATGCCCGCCTGGCCCGTGGGAAATCGTGAAACCTTTGAAAAGGTTCAAAAACTGGGATTGAGGCGGGCCATCTCCGACCTGACACTTTTGCGCGATCACGATGACAGCAACGCCTGGTCAGACTGGCTTGCGGCGGCGGACCTGCACCGTGAGGACCGCAAGGACACCCTGATCATCCCCGATCCGAATGTGCGGGTTCAGGCGGTGATCGACGGTCAGGGCATCGCGTTGATGGACGCACTTGTGCAGCAAGATCTCGACGAAGGCCGGTTGTTCCGCCTCTCGGAGATCGAGCTTTCAACATATGGGTATTTCCTTGCGCGCCCCGGCAATGGTGAACACACCCGAAACGTGGATGATTTCGTGGAATGGCTCAAAAGCCTCTGAGCGTTGCGACAGTCGCAATCCAAGCTCAGAGTTGAAGTTTGCTCTTCGCCGCTTCGACCAGTTTGCGCCCGGTGCTGTCTTCGCCGGTTGCAGCCTCGAATGTCTCCAGTGCGGTCAGTGCGTATTGCCGCATCATCGGTCCGTAATTCTCGTCTTGCCAGGCCGCAACAGCGACAGCGCAAACGAGTGCGAACATGACAATCCGCGCATAGAACCGGGCCGTCTTGGCCCGGATACGGTAACGCTCCTGACGTTCCTGTCGCTTTACAAACGCAAGTTCCATGGGCCGGACAGTTGCCGACCCTCATGGCAAGAATGGGGCGCTAGTCTGACGATTATCAGGAAAACATCACGGTTTTATGGTGCTTTAGCGCGTTTCCCTCACAGGAACTCGGGCTGCGGCATCCCAAGAACGTGATAGCCGCCATCGACGCGGATAATCTCGCCGGTGGTGCAGGCGCCCGCATCCGAAGCCAGGTAGACCGCAGTGCCGCCAATCGCGTCGAGCGTCGCATTGCTGCGCAGCGGCGCATTCTGATCGGTGTGTTTGTAGGTCTTGCGCGCCCCACCGATCACTGCCCCGGCCAGGGTTTTCATAGGACCCGGCGAAATCGCGTTCACACGAATGCCATCGGGGCCGAGGTCATTGGCCAGGTAGCGGGTCGTGGCTTCCAACGCGGCCTTTGCCACGCCCATCACGTTGTAATTCGGCACAACGCGGTTCGATCCCTGATAGGTCATCGTCAAGAGCGTGCCGCCGTTCTCCATCATCATCGGATGCGCCCGGCGGGCGACCTCAATAAAGGAATAGGCAGAAATATCCATGGAATTCTTGAAGTTTGCCCGGCTGGTGTTGAGGAACCGGCCCGTCAGCTCGGACTTGTCGGAATAGGCGATGGCATGCACCACGAAATCAATCGTCGGCCAACGCGCCGCCAGCGCCTCGAAACAGGCATCGAGAGAGGCATCGTCGCAGACATCCACGTCCAGCAGAAGGTCCGAGCCCAGCGAGGCCGCCAGCGGTTCGACACGCTTGCCAAAGGCTTCCCCCTGATAGGAAAAGGCCAGTTCCGCGCCCGCCTCGTGCATCGCCTTGGCCACGCCCCATGCGATCGAGCGGTCGTTGGCGACCCCCATGATCAGCCCGCGTTTGCCCTTCATTGCATCACTCATCTGTGCCTATCCGTTAAATCTGCTCAGCAGCATCGAACCGTTCGTGCCGCCAAAGCCAAAAGAGTTGGTCATCACCGTGTCAATCCCAGCGTCATCCACGCGGGTGGTTGCGATCTCGGCCGGGTCCAGCGCGGGATCCAGCGTTTCGACATTGATCGACGGGATGATGAAATCGTGGTGCAGCGCTAGCAGACAGTAGATCGCCTCCTGCGCACCGGTCGCGCCTTGGCTGTGGCCGGTCATCGACTTGGTCGAACTGATCGGGGGGGTGCTGCCCTGCCCAAAGATGCGGCGCACCGCTTCGACCTCGCCGACGTCCCCCACGGGCGTCGAGGTGCCATGCGCGTTGATGTAGCTCACGCTGCGCCCCTCGGGGAGCGTTTCCAGCGCAAGCCGCATCGCGCGCTCGCCGCCCTCACCCGAGGGGGCCACCATGTCAGCGCCGTCCGAGGTCGCGCCATAGCCGGTCACCTCGGCATAGATTTTCGCCCCGCGGGCCTTGGCATGTTCCAGTTCTTCCAGAACAACGATCCCGCCGCCGCCCGAGATCACGAACCCGTCGCGGTCGGCGTCAAAGGCGCGGCTCGCCCGTTCCGGCGTATCGTTATATTTCGACGACATCGCGCCCATCGCATCAAAGAGGCAAGAGAGCGTCCAGTCCAACTCTTCCCCGCCCCCGGCAAACATCACGTCCTGTTTACCCATCATGATCTGCTCCGCCGCGTTGCCGATGCAATGCAGCGAGGTCGAACAGGCGGAAGTGATGGAGTAGTTGATGCCCTTGATCTTGTAGGCCGTACTCAGGTTCGCGGAGATCGTCGAACACATGGTTTTCGGCACCGCGAAGGGGCCGATGCGCTTGGTTGCGCCGGTCTTCAGCACGGTCTGATGCGCCGCAAGCATTGCACTTGTCGACGGGCCGCCGGAGCCTGCCACCAGGCCGGTACGCGGATTGACGATATCGCTTTCCTCAAGCCCCGCATCGGCAATCGCCTGCCCCATCGCGATATGGGCATAGGCTGCACCCGGCCCCATGAAGCGCAGGGTGCGCTTGTCCACGTGTTCAGACACGTCAATCTTCAGATCACCCGCCACCTGGCTGCGGAATCCATGTTCGGCCATATCCGCATTGGCGGTGATCCCGGAGCGACCTTCCTTCAGAGAACTCAACACGGCGGCCGCATCATTCCCGATACTCGAGACGATACCCAGGCCGGTGACGACGACACGACGCATTAGCGGTCTCCTTTGGTCAGGGGGTCAGCTTTCGGACAGCGCAACCTTCATGTCCTTGACTTGATAGATGACCTCGCCATCGGCCTCAACCCGGCCATCGGCCACACCCATCGTCAAGCGGCGCGTCTGCACCGCCTTGGTGAAATCCACGTAGTATGTCAGCATCTTGCGGTCGGGCCGGACCATGCCGGTGAGCTTCACCTCGCCCACGCCCAGCGCGTAACCGCGACCCTGCCAGCCGCGCCAGCCGAGGTTGAAACCGGTCAACTGCCACAGCCCATCAAGGCCCAGGCATCCGGGCATGATCGGGTTGCCGGGGAAGTGACATTCGAAAAACCACAGGTCGGGATTGATATCGAACTCGGCCACCACATGGCCCTTGCCATGTGCGCCACCGTCACCGCTGATATCGGTGATCCGGTCCATCATCAGCATGGGAGGTTCGGGCAATTGGGCATTGCCGGGCCCAAAGAGCTCTCCGCGGGCGCATTTCAGCAAAGCGTCGCGGTCGAAGCTGGTTGGATAGTCAGCCATATGTGGCGACCCTTTCAATTCTGCAATATTCCGTTACCCAACCTGTAGCACCCGGCAAAAGGCGCTTGCAAGCCCGTGTGCGTCGCCGCACGCGCCGTTAACGTATGATTTTGTTTGAAATCACCAAGGGGGACACCCTATATTACCCATGAGTTCAAAGGATGGCAGCCGTGGCAACCGAAACAGCAACAAACCGAGGCACAGATTGGCTCACAGGCGCAGGATTGCGTCCGACGCGGCAACGGGTCGCGCTGGCCACGTTGCTGGTGGGCGACGGTCAGCACCGACATGTGACCGCCGAAAGCCTCTTTGCCGATGTGCAGAAGATGGGCGAGCGCGTGTCGCTGGCCACGGTCTACAACACGCTGCGCGCCTTTTGTGATGTGGGTCTGATCCAAGAAGTCACCGTCGATGGCTCGCGCAGCTATTTCGACACCAATACTCACGATCACCCGCATTTCTTCTGGGAGGATGAAAATCGCCTCTCCGATGCGCCGGCCGAAGAGCTCGAGATCGCAAATCTCCCCAAGGCCCCCGATGGGACCGAGATCGCCAAGGTCGATGTCGTGATCCGCTTGCGCCGCACCTGATTTTCGGCATTCTGGCCGCTGACATTCCAGAGCAGCGAGGCCTTCCATGCGCGCCATCACCTATTCCCGTTTCGGCCTCGCCGACGAGGTACTGACCCCGACAGACATGCCCACCCCCAGCGCGGCCGATGGCGAAGTTCTGGTGCGCCTGGCGGTTTCGGGCGTGAACCCGTCGGATGCCAAGGCACGGGCCGGCGTGCGCCCCGGGGTGACCAAACCTGCCTTCGATCAGATCATCCCCCATTCCGATGGCGCCGGCGTCATCGAGGCCGTGGGGAACGGCGTCGATCCGGCGCGCGTGGGTCAGCGTGTCTGGATCTGGAACGGTCAATGGCAACGCCCCTTCGGCACCGCGGCGGAGTTCATCGCGCTACCCGAGAAACAAGCCGTGCCCCTGCCCGATGGCGTGTCGCTGGAAACCGGCGCAACGCTTGGCATTCCAGGGCTGACGGCGGCGCAGACGGTCTTTGGCGATGGCGATGTCGCGGGCAAGACCCTGCTCGTCAGCGGTGGTGCTGGCGCGGTGGGACACAATGCCGTGCAACTGGCCAAGGCCGGTGGTGCAACCGTTATCGCGACCTGCTCGGGAAAAGCGGCCGCGCGGGTAAGCGATGCGGGCGCGGATCATGTCTTTGACTATGCGGACCCCGATCTTGCGGCCCAAATTACCGAAGTCACGGGCGGGCAAGGCATCGACCGCACCATCGAAGTCGAGTTTGGTGCGAATGCCGCCCTTCTGGCCGAAATCATGGCTCCGAACGGCACCATCGCCGCCTATGGTTCGTTCATCGACATGACCCCCGAACTGCCCTTCGGCCCCTATCTCTTCAAGGCGCTCAAGATCGACATCACGTTGATCTACATCCTGCCCGATGCCGCCCGCAATGCCGCGATCACCCGGCTGCATGACGCGCTGAGCAATGGTGACCTGCTCCCTGCCATCCACGCCACCTACCCGCTGGCGGACTGCGCAAAGGCCCATGAGGCTGTCATGACCCCAGGCCGCGCCGGGGCGGTTTTACTGGAGATCGAGTAGCGAAACCAAAGCGTTTTGAGTTCAACCGGTCAGATGACCTCTGAGAGTCCTTTGCGGACCAAGTCGCCTTTCAAGAACAGCCGCGCGATTGCCAGACCGCGGGGTGGCGATCGACCGTGTTCAGATGCAATTTATCTTTGCCAAGTCCGGAAGACCTCTGATCGGGGTGCAACCTCTCCAAATCGCCAGCCCTTGCGGGCGGTCTGGCGATCGCGCGGCGGCCTTCGGCCTTGATTCCGCGCGAGGCCCTCAGATCAAACGGCGACAATGCCCGCAATGCTGCCATGCGCTTTCAGAAAACCAGTCCTTCTTGGTAAGCCTACCTGTCGACGGCGCAATCCTTACCCGATCGAGACCAATTCAATCGCGAAGGTGAGGTCCTGACCGGCAAGCGGATGGTTGGCATCGAGGGTCACCGTGTCGTCGGTGACCGCCACAACGCGGACCGGGATCGCCTGCCCGTCTGGTGCCTGCATCTGTAGCTGGATACCAACTTCGAGCGGGATGTCCTTGGGAATCTCACTCCGGGGGATATCCTGCCGGGCGTTGGCGTGCGGCTGCCCATAGGCCTCATCCGCGGGGACCTCTACGACTTTCTTGTCGCCCACTTTCATGCCCGGAATGGCCTGATCCAACCCCGGAATGATCTGGCCCGACCCCACGGTGAATTCCAGGGGATCCCGCCCGGCGCTGGAGTCAAACTCCGTGCCGTCCGTCAGGGTGCCAGTATAATGGAGGCGTACCTTGTCGCCAGATTTGACCTGGGTCATCAATTGTCCAATCGCGTCGTGAAATAGGGTTCGGGGGCCGCACATCAGGGCGCGGAAGTTCGGGCGGGCAGTACGTAACGCTATACGGTGCGCCCCGCAATTGCAAATTCTAAAGCGGCTTGGCAAGGGCCAGATTGATCTTCCCCCGCCTGCGCATCCATGCCACTCTGCGCCCCAAGACTGGAGGGAGCAGATGCCAATCACCACCTGTATTTTCGACGCCTACGGCACGCTCTTCGATGTGGGTGCGGCAGCGCGCCTCGCCGCAGCGGAGCCGGGACGTGAAGCCTTTGCCAAGGACTGGCCACAGATTGCCGAGCATTGGCGGTTGAAGCAGTTGCAATACACCTGGCT
The DNA here is from genome assembly GCF_030733385.1 of Roseovarius sp. MMSF_3359. GTDB lineage: Bacteria > Pseudomonadota > Alphaproteobacteria > Rhodobacterales > Rhodobacteraceae > Roseovarius. The sequence goes on from NZ_JASHJC010000024.1 coordinate 35,528, forward strand.
GCGTGCCGTGATGGGAGAACATGCGGATTTCTGGGACGTGACGCAGAACGGACTGGACTGGGCACTTGAGGCCAGCAGTCATGATGGCGATCCCGAGTTGCGTGAACGCCTGCTGCACCTCTACTGGGAGCTTGAGGCCTATCCGGAAGTGCCCGAGATGTTGGCCAAGCTGAAATTCGGCGGCATGAACACGGCGATCTTGTCGAACGGCTCTCCGGCGATGCTCGACGGGGCGGTGCAATCGGCAGGGATCGGCGACGTGCTGGACGATGTTTTGTCGGTCGAAAGCGTCGGCGTCTTCAAACCGGCCAGCGTCGTCTACGACCTTGTCGGCGAACGGTTCGGCTGCGCCCGGGACGAGGTCCTGTTTGTCTCATCGAACGGGTGGGACGCGGCGGCAGCGGCGGGATTTGGGTTTACAACCGCCTGGGTGAACCGCGCCGGTGACCCTGTGGACCGCCTGCCTGCCAAGCCCCGTCATTTCCTGTCCGACCTGACGGGCATTCCGGGACTGGCAGGCCTCTGATGCCGACCTTCCAGACCACTGACGGCCTCACGCTTTACTACGAGGATGACGGCAAGGGCGCATCGGTCCTTTGTCTGGCTGGCCTCACGCGGAACAGCCGAGATTTCGACTTTGTCGCCCCCCACCTGGCGCATAAACGGCTGATCCGCATGGATTACCGCGGCCGGGGAAAGTCGGATTATGATCCTGATTTCATGAACTATTCCATCATGCGCGAGGCGCAGGATGCGATCGAGTTGCTGGATCATCTGGGGCTGGAAAAGGTGACGCTTCTGGGCACGTCCCGGGGTGGATTGATCGCGATGGTGCTGGCCTATGCCCATAAATCGCGCCTCAACGGCGTGATCCTGAACGATATCGGCCCGGTGGTCGATGCAGGCGGGCTCGAACGGATTATGGATTATGTCGGCAAGGAGCCCAACTTTGCCACCTATGCCGCGGCTGCCGAGGGGCTGGCGGCGGTTTATGGCGATGATTTCCCCGGCGTGATCTATAACCGCTGGCTGGTGCAGGCGGAATTTATGTGGGCAGAGCAAGGCAAGGAAACGCTCGCCCTGCGCTATGACGCGCGCCTGCGCGACGCGCTTGTGGGACAGGCCGGTGCGGGGGATGCACCCGACCTCTGGTCGCTTTTCGCGGCACTCGAAGGTCTGCCACTGGCCTCGGTCCGGGGGGCCAATTCCGATCTGCTGACCGCCGAAACGCAGGCCGAGATGGCCCGCCGCCATCCGGGCATGATCGCCGCGACCGTGCCGGACCGGGGCCATGTGCCCTTCCTCGACGAACCCGAGGCGCTCAAAGCCATTGCTGACCTACTGGAGCAGGTAAAATGACCGACATCACCATGATCCGCGCCGCCGCCGGGCGCCTTGACGGGCACGCGCGGCGCACGCCGCTCCTGAACTCGCCCTTCATGGACGAGATCGCGGGCCGCCGGGTCTTCGTGAAACCCGAATGCCTGCAACATACCGGTAGTTTCAAATACCGCGGCGGACGTTCGGCGGTCTCCGCGCTTGACGCGGACACGCGCGCGCGCGGTGTCATCGCCTTTTCCAGCGGCAATCATGCGCAAGGCGTGGCACTGGCCGCCCGTGAATTCGGCGTGCCTTCTGTCATCATCATGCCTGCCGACGCGCCGCAGATGAAGATCGACAACACCCGTGCGCTTGGGGCGGAGGTTGTGCTTTATGACCGCGCAAACGGCGAAAGCCGCGAGGCTTTGGGCGACGAGCTGACCGCGGAACGCGGCCTGACGCTGATCCGCCCTTTTGACGAGCCGCAGGTGATTGCGGGTCAAGGGACCTGCGGGTTGGAGATTGCCGAAGACGCCAACGCCCTGGACATCGAAAATGCCGATGTTCTGGTCTGCTGTGGTGGCGGGGGCCTCACCTCTGGCATTGCGCTGGCCTGCGAGGCCGATGCCACTACCCTTCGTGTGCGCCCGGTAGAGCCGCAGGGATTCGATGATGTGAAACGCTCGCTTGCCTCGGGCCATATCGAGACCAACAACAGCCAGTCGGGCAATATCTGCGACGCGATTCTGACCCCCGCGCCGGGGCAGATTACCTTCCCGATCCTGCAACGGCTCTGCGGGCCGGGCGTTGCGGTGAGTGAAGAGGAATGCCTGCACGCGATGGCCATTGCCTGGGCGCGGTTGAAGGTGGTCGCGGAACCCGGCGGGGCGGCGGCACTGGCCGCGGCGCTTTTCCACAAGGATGCGTTGGAAGGTGATACGGTGATCGCCACCATCTCGGGTGGGAATGTCGATGCCGACGTTTTTCAAACGGCGCTTAACAAGTATGGGGGGGATGTATGACCGAATTCACCATTGCCAGTTTCAACGTCAAGAACCTGATCGGGCCGGACAAGGAATACTACGAGTTCCAGAAATACACGCCCGAGGAATATGCCTGGAAAGAAGACTGGATGGCGAACCAGCTTCTGACGCTTGATGCCGATATCGTGGGGTTACAGGAGATCTTCGAAGAAGACGCCCTGCAGAGCGTCATCGACGAGACCAACCGCCGCGCCGAGGTACTCAACGCGGCCACCCTTCCCGATAAATCGAAAAGCTATCGCCGCAAGGTCATCTTCCGCAAACTGGCGGTGGAGCCCTATACCGAAGCGGCCCTCGCCTTTGCGCCCAACTCGGCGGATGAGGGCGTGCCGGGGCAGCGCCGACCGGGTGTCGCGGTGCTCTCGCGGTTCGGGTTTCACGGGACGCCCGAGATGATCCAGGACCTGCCGCAACCGCTGGATATCCCCTTTCAGCCTCTGCGCGGGCTCGACGGGCCGCAGGAGGCGGGGTTCTACCGCCTGCACCGCCTGTCGCGGCCGATCCTCAAGGTACGGGTCCCCGTCGGCGATCAGGTGATCACCGTCTTCAACTGCCACCTGAAATCCAAGCTCGGTGAATACAACAAACCAAAGGGCGCCGAGTTCGCCCCCGAGGAAGACCTGACCCGGTATGATCCCGTGGGCCGCGCCCTCGGTAGCCTGCGCGCCGCCGTGCGCCGCATGGCTGAGGCCTGGGTGCTGCGCGGTGAGATCGTCAAGGAGATCAAGGCGGGCCACCCGGTCATGGTCATGGGCGACTTCAACGACGGCGAACATGCGGTCAGCTCCGAGATCATCGCAGGCGAGGTGCCGTTCAAGAACTATGCCTGGATGCTGCGCCATGATGCCAAGGCCGCGAATGACCGCTATTCCGCCGAGCAAAGCGCGCAAATCACCGAGGACATCGAGGCCGTGCGTCTGCACTCCGCCGAAAAGCTCTTTGTGCGCAAATCCCTGCGCGACATGGTTTATACCTCTGCCTTCGGCGGGGTTTACGAGAGCATTGACCAGCTTTTCCTGTCGCGCCATTTTCATCCGGACAACGGCGATCGGGTGGGCGAGATGACCTATTTCAGCGTCTTCAACGACCACCTGACCGATGGCTCCCACCCCGAGGCGCCCTATAACAAGCTCGCTTCGGATCACGGCCAGATCGTGGCGCATATGAGCCTGCGGAGCACGGGGAAATGAGGGCGCGGGCACTTCTTTCACTGGTGGTCACAATGGCCCTCACCGCGCCCGCGCTGGCGCAGGAGACGCCTGAGACGATTGGCCCCGTCTGGGACGGCAGCACATCTTTCCACCTCTTTGAAAACGAAACCAACTTCTACACGCCGGATTTCGTGAACTCCCATGATGTCATCCACGCCTTCGTGCGCGAAAAACTTGGCCTGCCGCGGGTGGCAGAGCGGTGGTTGCTGTCCGAAGGGGGCGCGACGGTCACCGTCTATTGGGACCCTGAGGATGAGCAGATCAGCTATGTCGACGAAGACGGCGAAACCATCCCCAGCACCGATGATTTCAGCGGTTGGGCCGTGGCGGCGGTCGTGGTCGATGATACGCGCGGGTACAGCTATCTCGTCGGGCGCGGCCTTGCCCCGCCGGTCAATCGCGACCATGGGTACCTGGCGTATTCCTTCAGCGTGATCGAGAACTTCATGACCGCGCCGCACCTGTCCGCGCCGGTCGACATGATCGACTTCGCCGCCCTTGAAACCCAAGGTGTGCGGCGTACCGGGCGGCTTGAAATCGGCCAGAGCGGGTTCGAGATCGTGCGCCTTCTGACCCCGCAGGGCGCGTTCATGTCGGTGACCGACAAGGATGTGTTCAAACGGTTCGGCGAAATCTACGAGGAGTAGGAGACGGCCATGGCCCTGATGGATCTAGACGATATCCGGCTTAACGTGGTGGAGGAAGGCGACCCGGCGGGCGCGCCACTGGTCTTTGCCAATTCGCTCGGTACCGATCTGCGGCTCTGGGACCAGATCATGCCGCTTTTGCCCGATGGTTTGCGTATCATCCGCTATGACATGCGCGGCCATGGCGGATCGGATTGCCCACCGTCACCTTATTCAATGGGGCAGTTGGTGAGGGATGCCGAGCAGGTCCTTGAACACCTGGGCGTCACCGATTGCGCCTTCGTGGGTCTCAGTATCGGCGGCATGGTGGCGCAGGGGTTGGCGGTAAAACGCCTTGATCTGGTGCGTGCCATCGTGCTTTCGAACACCGCCGCCAAGATCGGTCAACCCGCCATGTGGGCCGAACGGATCGCGGCGGCAGAGGCCGGCGGGATCGAGGCGCTGGCCGATCCGACGATGGAACGCTGGTTCACGCGCACTTTTCGCGCGTCGCCCGACATGCAGTTCTGGCGCGACATGATGACCGGGCAGCGCGCCGAGGGGTTCATCGGCTGCATGCATGCCATCTCGGGCACGGATTTCTACACGCCGACCAGCGGGTTGCGCCTTCCGGCACTTGGCATTGCGGGGTCGGATGACGGCTCCACCCCGCCCGATCTGGTGCGCGAGACGACCGATCTGATCCCCGGGTCGGAATTCCACCTCATCCGCCGGGCAGGCCACCTGCCCTGCGTCGAGCAGCCCGAGGAATACGCGCGCGTGCTGACGCAGTTCCTGCGCAAGATCGGCCATATCTCCACGTGATCTGACGAACTGCACCTCAATACATCGTCCTAGATATCAGCACCGCAGAGCGTGATCTCTGAGGGCAGCCTCCGACCGCGGTGGGGGCAAAGCCCCCGCCCTGGGGGCGGGCGGGGGCTGCCCGGCGGTGCCGCCGGGCGGAACAGC
>NZ_JASHJC010000025.1 GCF_030733385.1 Roseovarius sp. MMSF_3359
ATCTCGACTTCATTTGTCCGTCCTTTTGTTGGGCGGACTCTACACAAAAATGGAGGAGATTCAGGGGCTCAGGTCAGCTTTATCAAACGTCAAATCACCTCCAAACTTCTCGTAGTTCAGAACCTCAGGTCAGCTGGAAACCCGATACGATGGGCTGTACGCAACGCATAGTTTGGGGGCACGACTAAGCATACCGCGACGAACCTGCACTGAATGCCGTTAGTGCCAAGCTCTCATTGCTGCACAGGCCAACAGCACTGCTGCGCTCGAGAGTCGGAGGCGGGCAACATTGCCGCCATAAACAAACCCATAATTCCTACCAATAATAAGCGAAATATCATTCGGCATCTCCTGCATTTAATTTCTTAGACTTATCAGAAGGGGCTCAATTTCTTTCAATTGCTGTGGAATTTGGCCCTGTCCTCTGATCACATTCTGAAGGGCTTCACCTTCAAATAGTTGAATGGACCCAGCAAAGTGTATACAGTCACTTCTCTCATCTTCAGAAAAGCTTTCAGTACTTAGGGCGCTGTATCCAATCATTATCTTTGCCATCTCTGTAAAGTCTCCGTAATTTTCTGGCGCACAGAGAACAGCGAGTGCCGTCTCAAACTGATTAACCATTAGTAGTGAGAGTCCGTAATTGAAGGCGATCGATTGATTAAAATCACCCCTAGAGTCATAGTCTTCCCAAAGCGCCGAAAGCACGCCAACTGCATCTTGGTATCGACCTGATGCAATCAGCCCTGCGGACAAATTGAACTTTACACCCTGTAAATTCTCTAAATCCGCAGTAAGTATTTGTGCCTTTTCCCATGCGGCCACCGCCTCTTTGTGCTTTCCACATGCAAAGTATGCTACACCAAGCGTATTGAAGGAGCTCCAATCTGTATCGTCCAGCAATATAGCACGATTTGAAATCGAGATTGCCCGCGCACAGAATCCATCACTAACCAGTCTTCGAGACTCAGCATTCAGTTTGTTGATTTCAATGGTTTCTTCGATATCCAGCGGCAGTACTGTGGGGGTCGCAAAATATGAAATCACACCCAAGGCAAAAGCGCCTGTCGCTCTTACTGTGATTGGCCCGAATTTGCCTCTAACATGCAGAGCGCCGAGAACCTGATTAGCAACCACAGCTACAGATATAGCCAGTGCGATACGTATCAGAATAACAATGTTTGGATCTGAAAATGGTTCATTTCGATATGCAAGGTAGCCAACCAGGGCAAAGACAAAAACTGCACAAAAAACCGCAGCAGACCTTTCAAGATTATTTCTTTTGTCGGGCATTACCTTTCCTCACTATGAAACTAGTTTTTCAAGTATATCCTTCAAAATTCTGCCTTAGCCCACATTCTCCAGATAGAGTGCATTCCCGTACACATTATTGCTATCTTGTCCCCGATCAAGTCTCAAAAGCACGCTGCGCCGCGATGCCCGCAACCGGAAAACGACAGGCACAGGATCATCTTGAAAGTTCGAAAATCCCCGCATTTGCATATTCTTCGCCGGGACCTGCGGAAACTTAGCGATAAGCCATTCTCAAAGCGCGACTGCATCACGGACTTAGGCATGTTCCCGCTGCCGCTTGTCAGCAAGTGTGTCATAAACCTTTTTCCGCGCGGCATTGATGGCGCCAAGTGGTTCATGCTCGGGTGGCACATGCCAAGGGTTAAAGCGCAAATGCTCCACATCCAGGTCCGGAGCGCTGCCTGGGTCGGTCTCGATCGCCAGCGTCGCCACGGTCACCAGGTCAGACACATCAGCCCAAGAGTATGAAGGCATTTCGATATCCACGTCGCGCGGGTTGCTAGGACGTTCGATGCAAAACGCAACCTCTACGACACTCGCTTCCGAGGTCGCCTCACACGCCAGTATCTTGTATTTCACAGGTCCAATATCTCCGAGCCTGTAGGGTGTCGCGCTGGAATACTCCAGGTGCCAGCGTTTGACCTTACTGATCGGCTCTTTCTCGCCCCGAAAGCGGAACAGACGCAGCGCATCATCCAGCGTTCGCAGCGTGAATATGGTTCCAACGAGGCCGCCCAACGCCTCCCAGAAGGAAAATGCATCGTCTGAGGTTTGCTTCCGCTGCAGGAGTGGCACCAATTTTTCGTTGACTATCGTATAGTCACCGAGGTCGTCGGAAAAAAACGTATCGACATCGACCAGGACGAAATCGATGGCGCATGCGTCGTCTGGGTCGGTTAGTAACCGCTCTCCCGGATCAGCATGAATTTTAATCGCCATGCCGTGAACATCGGGTTTTGCAGCGTCTTGCTCTTTTCCATTGGAATAGCGGATCACCGCAGTGTAGCTCGCCGGTGTTGCAAACAGCCCTTGTGCCAAAGCCGGGTCAGTGTCGTCTAGCGCATGCACCTTAAAAGTCGCGCGGTGATGGCCGCCATGTTTTGCATGTTGCGCCCGGCATCCTTTAGCCGGAATCTGCGTGTTGGCTTTGATGATACGGTCGATAAGAGCGTCCGGCTCTTCTGCTTTTGTCATAATATTCTCCAAAATATACGCAACACTCGCTTCAAAGGCGTGTGTTGCGCAGGGTAACTCGAAAGTGCTTTCAACGGAGGGTTTGAACAGCCACCGAAGCCATACAGTTTTCCCATTTGCGTCTGGTCCAACTCTTCCTAGAGCCATTCACTGACCGTGAAGCCCGGGCAAGCTTTCTGAGCATAATCGTTGTGGCCGCTGATCTTCCCGATCAGAGTCCGGCCCCGAATGTCTGCGATCAAATCGCGCAGTGTGGCATCTTGCGCATCCGTGAAGTTGTCACTGAAAGCATCAGTCTCGGACGAACCGAAACCACCGATCAGGGAGATGCTGATCGTACCGGGATTGTGGCCTCTCACATGGGCACCAACAACAGTTTCCGCGCGTCCCTTTGCGACGCTGCCGTCGCGGTCAATCAAATAGTGGTAACCGATATCTGTCCAACCGCGATCCGACACGTGCCACCTGCGGATTTCGGCCGCCTTCTCTTCAACCGAACGGCCTGCATACCATTCGGGACGGGTGGCCGTGCAGTGCACGATGATCTCATCCACGGCATGGCGAGCACGGCCCTGGTAAATCATGCCTCCCGTGCTGGTGGCAGCCGCGACCTGTTGCATCGCGGCAGCTTCGCCATCATTGTGGAGCCAGTCTTCAGCGGCCTTGCGCGTCCGGCGGCCAAAATCACCGTCAATCGGGCCGGGGTTGTAGCCAAGCGCATTCAGCGCTTGTTGAATGGATGTCACGGCAGCAGCCGGGCTGGTAATTGCAGCGTAATTTGTCATTTTGTTATTCCCTAACTAATCTGATCAAACCCGGGGCTCAGCGCCATGGGCGGTTTATTCGTGAGCTCGGCACAATGATTTACCGATCCACCTATTGATCAGGTTAGAGGGCTACGCTTCGTGATTCATGGTCCGAACAGATCATGACTCTTCCATTAGTTGAAATGGGGAACCCTGAATCACCGGTCATCAAGTGACGGGCGGCAGCACGCGAAGGATCAGCCGTATCAACTCGTTTCTACTGCTCACGCCCGCCTTGGAAAGCACGGCAGCGACCTGGTTCTTGGCCGTTGCCGGGCTTGTATTTCGGTGTTCTGCGATCTCTGCAATGCTTGCGCCTTCCGCGATCCATCGGCAAACATCGGTTTCCGCTTGCGTCAAGCTGTAAAGCTCAGTGAATCGGTCAAGCCTGAGATATGGGATCCGTTCAGGATCAATTATGGTGACGAGCGCACCGTCCAGCCCGTGCTCGAGTTCAGCTTTGCTGTCACTGATGGGGCCAATGTCCAGCAGGTAGGGGGTCAGCCCTGACGGACGCCTGACCGAGATCAGGGATTCGTGCCGGTTTGCCTCGCCTCGGGCCGTGGCCGCCACGTCGAAAATATGTGATCGGATTTTCGACGTTACGTCGGGATCAGATGTGACGATTGTCCCGTCACGCGCCAATGCGATACCGTCCTTCAGATCAAGGATCCTTTCCACTTCCGCGTTTCTGACGATCACCTGACCATCCGGCAACGCAATCGCTATTCCCGCCTGCACGTGGTCCAAAACCGTGAGTGCGGCCTTGTACCGGGCCTTCAGAAAGGTAAAGACGCGGCCAATCTCCAAAGCTTTCGTCAGATGTGGCAGCAGGGCGCGTATGCGATTGCTCGCAGTTGTCGGAATTTCATGTTCCCTACGGTCAAAGCCGACGCTCATCGCGTCGAACCAGACAGGATCTGAGTTCAGGCGCACCCCAAGTCGCCGGGCGATACCGGTTCTTTTTCTCAGGTAGGCGTAATCTTTGCGACCGTCGAGAATTTCGGCCGACTTTCCCGTTTCAAGGTCAGGGATCGGTTGATGCACCGGTTGAGCCTGAAGAAAATCCCAATCCTGGTTTTGCAGCCGGGAAAGCCAGGCACCATAGTACCACCCCGCTGGTGTGCGGGAGAAATCAAGGTAGACGCTGGACATCAGCGTCAGGTCTTTTGCCCCGGCATTCCGGCCCCGGACGACCAGGGCAATTGCCTTGGCTTCGACGACGGACGCCGTTGCATCCAAAGCCTTGCGCCAGCTTCCGGGATTAACAGCTGTATCGTAAATCGTTTCGAGGGCCTGATAGCCGCTGAAATCTAACTTCAATTGTTACCTCCGGAGTTCGTAGGGTTGCGGCGGGCATCAAAGCCATACCCTTTTGCGTGTCGCGATGGAGGGCTCTTTCTAAACCAGCTGTGCATCTTGTTTATAGCGCACAAGTTGGAAAAAACGCGAACGCAAGTCGCGGCTGGTCTACACTCAACTGATAATTCTGTCGGTCGAAACGAGGATACTTGAAGCTTTCTCCCGAAGACCAAGATGGGAAGCAATAATTTGAACGGCAGCAGGGCCCCGCTTCTCGATGGCCAATCCAGACCGCAGCGAAAGTCCGCGTTTGAGCCGCTCAAGAATCCGAAATGCTGCGTCGTGCATGAACGGCGGCTTTCAGGAATCTATAGGTGAATTCTGGAAGTGGTCGAAATTCGGCTCTGGGCCGTCCCGATCGGCGCGATTTTGACGTGGCTGCAAGTTGCTGCAACCGGCCCGGCGGCGGCAGCTAGCCCACTTGCACCTAAGTGTGCCCGCAGCGAAGGTCTGGTCTTGGAGACCCCTCAAAAGTTGTTGAACATGCGCCCAGCAAAAGAAGTTCTTTTGCTTAACCGACAGGCCCTCGCAACTCTCAAAAATGATCGTTTTTGAAATGCAGCATATGCGCCCAATGCACAACCCAAGCAAAATCGGTGTATGAGGTGACCCTAGATATGTAGACGGTTTGCTTGAATTTTTTTGGAAGCAAGGAAAGACACAAATGTCAGGTCAATTTCGCTACTCGGATGAATTCAAGATCGATACGGTGGCTCAGAGCACGGAGCGTGGTTATTCGGTCAAGGAAGTGGCTGAAAGGCTCGGGATCAGCGCCAAATCTCTGTATATTTGGATGGCACAATTCCCGAAGCCACAGAGGCAGACGGATCAAGAAGCTGAGGTCAGGCGTCTCAAGAAAGAACCGACCCGCGTGACCGAGGAGCGCGAAATCTTAAAATAGGCCACCGCGTACTTCACCAGGTATGCAAAGTGAGGTACGCGTTTATCGACGCGTATCGCGAGCTGCATCCTGTCCGTGTTGACTATGAAAAAAGACAGCACAAACTGGAAATGACAGGTGTCTAAGAAACTAGGGGCACCTCACTCCGCGAAATTGCAGTCACTTCACTGGAACTTTGTACAGACATGAAATCAACCATGCATTGCAGCCGGTTGAGTGAAAGGAGTTATCAAAGCTGTTGGAAGGGCGAAGTGTCGAGATGACGGTACAAGTAAGTAGCCATCTCGACGTAGTCTGTTAGAATCTCTGGTCTTACCAACCCACGGCTTTGTCCCTGAACTGTAGATGAACGACGTTATCCGTGGCAGTTCCGCCACTCTCGCGGACCGGATTGGGCATAAGCACAACCTGCTGTCGCGCTTTCCGGTGGGCGGCCTCGATATCGCGTTCTGCCTTTTCCACCTTCGCTTTGAGGCCTTCAAAGCGTGCCGTTATCTCGGCTTCGACCTTCTGATCTTCCACCAAGTTGAAGAGTTTTGGTGGATCAGGCGTAATCGCGATGGTTTCGGTGGCCCAGTATGCGGGCACAACAGAAGAAGCCACCATCAAATGCTCTCGCCTTGATTTCACAACTTGTTCGTACGCTTTCGCAATCCGTTCACAGGCCACGAAGTAGTCCGATTGTGCGGCATCGCTTTCAATTCGAGATCGTGTGAATTCAACATAGTTGGCTTCAGCTTCTGCCAAGTTCAGTTGCAACTCAACAATGCTTGCATCTGCTGATTTCTGTAGCGCAGCGGGCGCGGTTTTGTCCATCAATCTCAGCCGAACCATGGCCGCTTTCATCATACGGTCACTGGCCTCAAGCTCGCGAACTGGGTCGCACATCAGTCCAAATTTTACAGCAGACAGGAAAGCAATGATGAGGCCAAGAGCAAAAATCAGCAGCCCCTCAAGGGTCGTTGGAAAGAAACCATCTGCAAGTATATTCTGGATATTCGGAGAGTATGTCGCTCCGCTTTGCGACCTCACATAAGCGATCGCCAAGTTGATCCAAACGATAGCAAAGATCGCAGCACAGGCAATCAGAAGAGAGAACCACCGCTTCCAGCGCCGTAAGTGTCCAACAGCCCACAGACGCAGGCACAACCAACCTGCAAGCCCGCCGATACCAATATTGCCAAGTGAGATCATGAACGCCAATGACCAACCGGCGAACAAGCCGCCTTCGCCGAAGTCTGCAATGACAGCGCCGTTTGCGAGCGTTTCCACGACCAGGACAATTGCTGCCATAAGGAATACCAGCCAACGACGTTTTGCGTACCGCGGTGCACGCGTCAGGCCGTACAGGACCTGTGTTCTGCGTCCTTCGTCTTCTGCATCCCGCACTTCAGCTAAGATTTGTTCGCGCTCTTCACGGTAACTCGTGACGCATACCATCAAATCAGTCTCAGCCTGCGCAGCCAAGCGAGAAGGGAACCCCTCATCCAGTTCGGTATCTGCGCGTTGTTCCCTACGCTCTCGTTCTTGCTCACTTACAATCTCGGCTTGACTAAGTTCTGCGTCGCGAGCGCTTTCCAACAGACGAAGTTCGCCTTCGTCTTGTTCGGCCGATGCGGGGACGCTTGCAGGGTGGGCGGACCACTTGGCGGCAGTCCAGTAAATTGCTTCGGGCAAACCAAGATCTTTGCTAAGTTCGTCAACATCTTGGACATTGAACCTTTTGTCACTTGAGGACTTCCAGATCGCCATTTGATCATCCTTTTTGCTTGGTGTGAAAATGCCCCGCTAAGGCCGTCAGCGGCCTTTGGGGCGCTATACTTAGATGTCGACAACCCTGACCGATGCTGCGCCCATGGCGCGCAAATTTGACTGCCAATATTCAATCAAGGCAGGGGTCTGCGATGGGCTTTGGCGGTTGATCACGTAAAGCACGATATCGACTCCGCTAAGATCAATCTGGCATTGCGCTGGCCACGCATCCAAAAAGTTGGGCGAGTGACCATAGGAGGTAACCTTACCAGGCACAAACTGAAGAAAATCGGAGGCCATACGCAGTGACTTGCCAGATGCGTTTCGCATTTCGGGTTGGCGCATCAGTGAAACGATTGCTTCGCAAATCGGGCTGGCAGATTTTCGGTCCGGCGCGAACAACCCGCCCAAAGCCCTCTCCACACCTGCCTGAAAGACAGCAAAGTCTCGAGCGGCTTCCCCTGGGCTTGTGTGGAAAACGTCGCGGTCGCTTGGCGTTCCCGGGTTGCAGGTGCGATGCAAGTTTATCAGGGGTTCGTTAACGTCTTCGTCATCAATCCCAGACAAGACAATTGTTGTTCCGCGTTCCTCTTGCACAATGTCGTCAGTTACGAGCGTATACAGACGATCCAAGACGCTCTGCGAGACTGGATCAGACATGTCAATTGCCACCGCTGTGGCCTGTGTGCGGTAGCCTGAACTATCACAATCGTCGTCGCGTCGAGGCTGAGAGACTGGCGCTGGCGAAACTTCAACGGTTGTCTCCACGTCCAGAAGCGGACCAAAATGGCTCGATGCCGCAGCATATACCCCGGTGGCTGCCGCGACGACGGCTGCGGCAGTAGCAATGGAACGAAGACGCGTCTTTTTCTTTTCTTTTGCCTCTTCTTCTTCAAGTATCTTGAAGTAGGCGTTTGTACGCCGGGACTTGTACGCTTGCTTAGTTGTCCAGAAGGTCTTTTTCTTTGCCATTACTTGATGAGCCCCCATGTTCAACTGTCGCTATTGACACTTCAGAAACAGACCTCCTTCGCTGAGGTCGAATCTTGGTTAAGAAAATTATTACCAAAAGTAGCAAAATAGTAGCTAATTGGCAAGTTTATGTTACCGTTCGGGCACCACGGATCACGCGGTGCACGTTCTAGCCACCGACCCAGCCGTCGAAATTCGATGGCGATAAAATCAATGCTTGTTTAAGTACCGGCCACTTTGTAGACGCAGTAGAAGTACTTACGGCGGGACATTTTTATGAAGACTGGGCGTGTTATTGGCCTTTTGACTGGCAGCGGCACGCACAGAGACCCTACCATCGAACGCCTCAAAGAAGCTGGCTATGAGCCGGTAATTGTCCATATCGCTGGGGGCGCAGGGCCAACAGGAGTAGCAATTCGTCTTGGCGAGATTGATCGAATAATTCGATATCTGAACAACCGCGGCGTCAAAGAAGTTGCTCACATTGGTGATGTCAGCCTGATGCATGAAGACGCGGAAGGTTACATCGGGAGCAGCCAGACGCTAGCGCCGAATGAAATGGAAAAGTTCATTGTCGGAGACAACACCATTGAAGAGATCCTGCAAAAGGCAGCATATCTCTTTGGGAAATCAGGCATCCAACCGGTTCATTTGAAGGACTTGGTGCCCTGCTTCTCGATCGACAAAGAAGGATGGATCACTCCACCTCATCCAAGCGTTGAAAATCAGATCAATGCGCTGGCTCGAAGAGTTAGCCTAGAGATCGCCTCCGAAATCAACCGATATGGCCGTCCGCAAGAACTACGGCGTACAATTGTGCTCGAAGAGGGTACAGGTCTTGATATCCGTCGTGAAGCCCACACGCACAAAGTGCTGAGCGAAATCCGTATGACAGCCAAGAAACCCGGTCACCTCCGGACGCTCATTAAAGTTGGAAGCAACTTAGGCCAAGACTGCACTCTTGAAGCGCCAGTATTCCACCCGGATCTTATCTACGCGTGCAAAAAGTCAGAGATCGACCTAGTCGTGTTAAACAGTTCGCAGGGAGTAATCACGCAGCGCGACGTCGTCGCGCGAAAGGCAGCAGAAGCAGGTATCGCTGTTTGGACAATTCGTCAACCGTTGGTAGCAGTTGCTGAAGAGCCTGGGAACCAATCCGAACCTTAGGCTCCCGCGACCGGCTCCGATGCTTCACTCAGCGCACGCAAATAGATACGGCTGTTGAATTCACTCTCGACCTTGATAAAGCGATCTTCGACACAAGCCAGAAACAGTTTGCTCGAGTCCGTCAATTCCACGCACAAAAGATGCGGGTACTTTTCTGAGTCGAACAAACCTCGTAAAGCAAAGGCGTCGTCGAGGTCGCGATCTGCGAAACCCGGCACCTGACGAATAAGCGTCCTCATCAGTTCTTCGGTAAAACCTGACGACGCAATAATGGTCGTCGGCGCGCCCGCGCTATCGGTGTCTGACATTGCCGCACAAAAATTTGCGAAAGATTCTGGGAACTTTGCAGCCCAAAGATCGGGGTGAGGGAGCAACGCGTCCAAACGGGCTATTTGCAACTCCGATAACCGAACGGGGTTCAATGGGGTAACGGACTTGGCCTCTTCGAACGTGACGCCCCCGGCCGACAATTCGCTCAGAATTCGTTTAACTGCAGGGTGATCGTTGGCCAACATATGATCTACCAGTAACCTCCAATGTTCAGCGGACAGATAACGATCATGCTGCTGCATACCCTTGTTGAGCGCACCGCGCTTCTTGCCGATAATGTCGCCGATTTTCTGGTCGCTGTAGCCGGTCATGAGCTTCTTGATATCACGATCACGAAACTCTGATGCTGTCTTAGTCATGTAAAAACCGGTCCCAAACAATTCTGCCGCAGCCGTCTTCTTGAAGACCTGATTGGAGGTCGCGGCTTACTGGAATAAGCGCACCGGAAGGCGCTATGTCAAGGCCCCAAAATCGCACCTTTTGAGACATTCGGGCAAAACGGTTGCAAAATTACCATTACAGTTGCGAGCTCAAAGTCCACCAAGCGTTACTTCAAATAATTGAAATATAGTTGTTTTTCTGTATTCCTGTTGCGACGCCGCTCATTTTGCGCACCATAAACAGAATTGAAAGGAGCTCACGCTGGAATCTTGCCGATGTGATGCGGATTGATCAGCGAAGTCCCACCGATTTCGCCTTACTGTTTCCAAAATTGGGTCAACCAACCGGAATGTTAGCGCCACCAAGCCTAACCGAAAAACAAAACGACTCAGCAAACAGAGCCGGGCGACTTGCGTCAGCCCACAGTCGCGAGGATAAGCCAGACCAATCGCGCACGCACTTTAAATGATCGAATGCAAGGCTCGCGGACTGACAGCGGAGGAACGCCTTGCCATACGTCAGGACAAATCAGCGCTCGAGGTCGCAGCATTCAAAAATTGGGTGTATGCCTCACGTGCGCAAGTTTCAGCCAAGTCACCAACCGGCCAGGCACTCAAGTACATCGCCATATACTGGGACGGCCTGATCCTGCTTCTTACCGATGGTCGTTTCGAGATGGACAGCAACGCCACCGAGCGGACACTCCGCCCGATTGCCTTACAGCGCAAGGATGCACTCTTTGAAGGTCATGACGACGGTGCACAAACTGAGCCGTCATCACGTCGTTAATCGAGACCTTCAAGCTCAAGAGAGTCGAACATCATAGCTACCTGACCCGCATCCTAATGGCACAAGCAAAATGATTTCGACCAACTGCTACCGTGAAATTGGGCAGACTGAAAAGCCGCTTACTATATGGTCGAGTTATTAGGCTAACTTTCTACACCGCGCTCAACAAGCCCCGCGCTAGTTCAACAAGCCGAGTTCAACGGCCGGGCACCGTAGCTTGCATAGTTAGGGTTTTGCATATTGAGCTGGCAATTCACTGATATTGCACGATCTGCCTGCGTGCCGTTTTACAGAGATATGTATGAACGTCAGACGAGTACGTGGGATTGCAAATCCGCTGAACAATCCGTCATTTCCAAAAGCTACGCACATAAAGCGGACTTTGGGTCAAAGTCGGCTTTGTCCGCATAGCGGTCGTGCAAGAAATCTATTTGCTGCAGGTTGAGCGAACGTCGGCTTTCGGGAATTGCACTGCGGCTTAGCCAATTGAACTGAAGGTCCGCTTTGGGCCAAAGTTGCTGTGGTGGCTGCAGGAAGACGCAACCTTATTTGCTCCCACACTTGACGTCAGAAAAGCTATGAAATAGGTGGTAACTCTGCTGAGCGGGCGTTGTGTAGTGGTAAGACCTTAGCCTTCCAAGCTAATGACGCGGGTTCGATTCCCGCCGCCCGCTCCAGCCAACATGACCCTTCCTTACATGTCCGATTCGCTGATGCAGAAGGTGCGATACGCACCTTGCAACTGATCTCGACGCCACGCGCCGGGCGAAATCGGTTGCCCCTTACCTGCCCGCGTCGATCTGGCTCTTGACCCGCGCTTGCGGCGCGGCCAAACACGGGTGAAAATCTGGGGAAAACATCCATGGTGCGCAGAGCGGCAGAAGGGGCGGAACAACTCGACCGCGAAAAATCCAGGCATGTGGGTGCGCTGTCGCATCTCTGGCCATTTCTCGCCCCCTATCGGCTTCTTGTTCTGGGGGCGCTTCTGGCGCTTGTTCTGACCGCCAGCGTGTCATTGCTGCTGCCGATGGCCGTGCGCCGGGTGGTTGACAATTTCGGCGCGACGGACGGGGCGATCCTCGACCTCTATTTCACCGCGGCCCTTGGTATCGCGGCACTTCTGGCCCTTGGGACTGGGCTGCGATATGCCCTCGTCACACGGCTTGGCGAGCGGGTTGTGGCCGACATACGCAAGGCGGTTTTCGCCAGGGTAATTGGCCTCAGCCCCGCTTTCTATGAGCGTCTGATGACCGGCGAGGTTCTCAGCCGGATCACCACTGACACCACCCTGATCCTCAGCGTGATCGGGTCGTCCGTCTCCATCGCGCTCAGAAATCTGCTGATCTTTCTTGGCGGGCTTGTGCTCATGCTGTTCACATCGGCCAAGCTGACCGCGATGGTGTTGCTGATTGTGCCGCTCATCATCGTGCCAATCCTCACCCTTGGCCGCCGCCTGCGCGTGCTCAGCCGCGAGAACCAGGATTGGATCGCCGCGAGCTCCGGCAATGCCTCCGAAGCCTTGTTGAGTGTGCAGGCGGTGCAGGCTTTCACCCACGAAGAGGCCAGCCGCGCCAGTTTCGACGAGGTGACCGAGCTCAGTTTTGACGCCGCCCGCAAACGCATCTGGACGCGCGCCCTGATGACCGTGATCGTGATTTTCCTGGTCTTCACCGGGGTCGTCTGCGTGCTCTGGATCGGCGCCCGGGATGTCCGCGCGGGCGGGATGAGCGCGGGTACGCTCGTTCAGTTCGTGATCTATTCCGTCATGGTTGCCGGTGCGGTCGCCGCGCTGTCGGAAATCTGGGGCGAGTTGCAACGCGCCGCGGGGGCGACCGAACGCCTTGTCGAATTACTCAATGCCAATGACGCGGTGACCGATCCGGCGCACCCCGTTGCCCTGCCCCGCCCGGTCAGAGGCGAAATCAGCTTCGAGGCGGTGAATTTCGCCTATCCCTCTCGCCGTGAACAACCCGCGCTTGATGCCCTGAACTTGACGATCAAACCGGGGGAGACCGTGGCCCTGGTCGGGCCGTCCGGTGCCGGAAAGACAACGATCATCCAACTGATCCAGCGATTTTATGACCCCGACACCGGGCGCGTGACCCTCGACGGGATCTCACTGGCGGAGTTGGCCCGAGTTGATTTCCGGCAGGACATTGCTCTGGTGCCGCAGGACCCGGTGATCTTTGCGGCCTCGGCCCGCGACAACATCCGTTTTGGCCGGCTGGACGCGAGTGATGACGAGGTCGAAGAGGCGGCCCGCGCTGCCGCGGCGCATGACTTCATCACAGCCCTGCCCGACGGGTATGACAGCCCGCTTGGCGAGCGCGGCGTGATGATTTCCGGCGGGCAGAAACAACGCATTGCCATCGCCCGCGCCATCCTTCGGGATGCTCCGGTCCTGCTTCTGGACGAGGCGACATCCGCGCTTGATGCCGAAAGCGAACGCGCCGTGCAGCGGGCGGTGGAATCGCTGGCGCGCTCTCGCACAACGATCATTGTGGCGCACCGGCTTGCCACCGTGAAGAAAGCGGACCGGATCATCGTGATGGACCAGGGCCGGATCGTGGCCGAAGGCACCCATGACAGCCTCGTGGCGCAAGACGGCCTTTATGCCCGTCTCGCCCGGCTACAGTTCACAGATGCCTGACCGCCGACGGCAACCAACCGGCGTTCGCTGACGCTCACCCATTGCGATCTGCGCTCAGGCCGCGCGGGCCTTGGGGACCACCCCAAACCCCGACCTTGCTGTTGCGGAACTTGCGAAATGTCCGCCTTGGGAAATTTGATCAAATTTTATTGGCAAGGCGCATGAAACCCGGTAACCTGCGGCAAAATCGAACGGGATGGTCGCGATGGACCTCAGCAATTATCAAACCTTCCGGGTGGCGGCGTGTGATCTCAACGGGCGTATGCGCGGTAAGCGTGTGCCTGGTTCCTATGCGGAAAAACTTGGCAAGGGGACGGTGCGGATGCCGCTTTCGGCGCTGAATGTCGATATCTTCGGGGCCGATATCGACAACAGCCCGCTGGTGTTTGAAACAGGCGATGCTGACGGCATCCTGATGCCCACGGATCGCGGCCCGATGCCTGTACCATGGCTGGCCGTCGATCAGCCGCTGGTGCCGATGGTGATGCATCATGACGACGGAACCCCCTTTGACGGCGATCCGCGCCACGCGCTCGTGGCAGTGCTTGACCGCTATGCGGCGCGCGGCTGGCGGGTCATGGCGGCGACCGAGCTGGAATTCACATTGGCCGATGACAGCGACGACACGCTGCGCACCGTGCGCGACCCGCGAAGTGGCCGCCGCCTAACCGCGCCGGGCGTGCTGTCGCTGGCGCAGATGGACGCGTTCGATCCTTTCCTAAGCGCACTTTACGAGGGCTGTGAGGCGATGGGCATCCCTGCGCAGACGGCGACCAGCGAGGCCGGGATCGGCCAGTTTGAAATCACCTTGAACCATCAGGACGCCCTGCGTGCGGCCGATGACACCTGGGCATTCAAGTCCCTGATTAAAGGGCTTGCGCGCCAGCATGGCTTTGCCGCGAGCTTCATGGCCAAGCCGTTTGCCGATGACGCGGGCAACGGGATGCACCTGCATTTCTCGGTGCTGGATGGCGAGGGACGAAACATTTTCGACGATGGTGGTGAGGCCGGAACCGATCTGCTGCGCGCCGGGGTTGCCGGTTGCGTGGCCGCGATGCCCGCATCGACACTGATCTTTGCGCCGCATGCCAATAGTTACACTCGGCTGGTGCCGGGCGCCCACGCCCCTACTGGCGCGTGCTGGGCCTATGAAAACCGCACCGCCGCGATCCGTATCCCCGGAGGGCCGCCCGCCGCGCGGCGGATTGAACATCGCGTTGCGGGAGGCGATATCAACCCCTACCTCACCTTCACCGCTATCCTTGGTGCGGCCATCATGGGGATCGAGGATAACATGACCCCGCCCGCGCCCCTGACCGGCAACGCCTATGAGCAGGGCCTGCCGCAGCTTGCCGCCGATTGGCAAACCGCCACCGACCGGTTCGAAACCGACCCGGTCATTGGCCGGTTCTTCAGCCCCACGATGATCCGAAACCTGGTCATGACAAAACGCCAGGAGCTGCGCCTGATGTCGGCGATCCCGGAGGCCGAGCACTGGAAAACCTATCTGGAAAAGGTTTAACATCGCCCAAGGCCCCTCCACACATCCAAGATTTGATCAAATAACGAGAACACAGATGAAAATCGGCATCCTCATCACCGGCCATGCGATCCCCGAATTCGAACAGGATTTCGGCGGGGACTACGATGCGGTTTTTGCCCATATGCTGCGCGGTCACGGGTTTGAGTTCGTGGGCTACAATGTCGTCGATGGCGAATTCCCCGAGGGCCCGGCATCGGCGGATGGCTGGCTCATTACCGGCTCCAAACACGGTGCTTACGAAGATCACGACTGGATCCCGCCGCTAGAACAACTCATTCGCGACATCTATGCCGATGGCCGACCGCTGGTCGGGGTGTGTTTCGGCCATCAGGTCGTGGCGCAGGCCCTGGGCGGCAAGGTCGAGAAATTCAGTGGCGGCTGGTCCGTGGGCCATACGAGCTACACAATCGAAGGTCAGGACATGGCGATCAACGCCTGGCATCAGGACCAGGTGACGGAACTGCCCCCAGGGGCCGAGGTCATTGGCTCGTCCGATTTCTGCGCCAATGCCGCGCTGCTTTATGACAATCGCATCTACACGATCCAGCCGCATCCCGAATTCACCTCTCGCATGGTGGGGCAATTGCTTGATACGCGCGGGCGCGGCGTGGTGCCGGATGAGTTGATGGATGATGCCCGAACCAAGCTCGACGCGCCGATCGACAGCGATCAGATCGCGGACCGCGTCGCGAATTTCTTTAAACGAGGAGCCTGAGACATGGCCGACTGGAAAGACAACCTGCCGCAAGCTGCCAAGACCTACCTGGAGGGTCGCCGCCTCGACGAGGTCGAATGCATCGTCTCCGACCTGCCCGGCATTGCGCGCGGCAAGGCGGTTCCGGCATCGAAATTCGCCAAGCAGGATTATTTCCACCTGCCGGATTCGATCTTTTACCAGACGATCACCGGCGATTGGGGGGAGGCCGCCGACGAGGAAGAGGGCTTTATCGAAAAGGACATGATCCTGAGGCCCGATTTCGCCACGGCAACGGCCGCGCCCTGGACCGGCGACTGGACGTTGCAGGTCATCCACGACGCCGAGGACCGCAAGGGCAACCCGATCCCCTTCTCGCCGCGCAATGTACTCAAGCGGGTGGTAGACCTCTATGCCGAGCGTGGCCTCAAGGCCGTCGTCGCCCCCGAGATGGAGTTTTTCATCGTCGCCCCCAACATTGACCCGGCCCATGAGATCAAGCCGATGATGGGCCGTTCGGGCCGCCCTGCCGCCGCGCGGCAGGCCTATTCGATGACCGCCGTGGATGAGTTCGGCCCCGTCATCGACGACATCTATGATTTCGCCGAACATCAGGGGTTTGAGATCGACGGCATCACCCAGGAAGGCGGCGCCGGGCAGCTTGAGATCAACCTGCTGCATGGCGATCCGGTGAAACTCGCCGACGAGGTGTTCTATTTCAAACGTCTCATTCGCGAGGCCGCCCTGCGCCATGACGCCTTTGCGACCTTCATGGCCAAACCCATCGCCGAAGAGCCGGGATCGGCCATGCATATTCACCACTCGATCCTCGACATCAAAACCGGCGAGAACATCTTTTCAGGGCCACAGGGCGGAGAGACGGACGCGTTTTATCACTTCATCGGCGGCTTGCAGAAATACATGCCCGCGGCCATCGCCGTGCAGGCGCCTTACGTGAATTCCTATCGCCGCTACGTCAAGGACAACGCCGCGCCGATCAACCTGGCCTGGGCGCGCGATAACCGCACCACCGGCATCCGCGTGCCGCTCAGCGGTCCCAAGGCGCGGCGCGTCGAAAACCGTCTGGCCGGGATGGATTGCAACCCCTACCTCGCGATCGCCTCCTCGCTTGCCTGCGGCCTTCTGGGCATGATGAACGAGACCCGACCGGACAAGCAGTTCAAGGGCGACGCCTATGCCGGGGACTCAGAGATCCCGCAGGTGCTGGGCGAGGCTCTGGATCTCTTTGATGAGGCGACCGAGTTGCACAAGATCCTCGGCCCAGAATTCGCACGGGTCTATTCCATCGTGAAACGCGCGGAGTATGACGAGTTCCTGCAGGTTATTTCGCCGTGGGAACGTGAACACCTGCTGATGAATGTCTGATCCCGGCGGCACCGGCGGAATTTGCGTATTTTTGGAAAGGTGAAGGCATGAACCTGCTCTATGCCAATGACCGTCCGGGAGAATACCCCGAAAGTTGGTACGCGGCGACCGCAACGCCGCTGAACCCTTTCGAACGGCTAAAGGGCCAGACGCGCGCGGATGTCTGCGTCATTGGCGGCGGCTATACCGGATTGTCGGCCGCGCTGCACCTGGCCGAAGCGGGGCGCGACGTGGTGCTCTTGGACGCGCATCGCGTGGGCTTTGGCGCCTCGGGGCGCAATGGCGGGCAGTTGGGCAGCGGTCAGCGGATGGGCCAGGACGGTTTGGAAAAACTGGTCGGTCGCGACGATGCCGCGAAGCTCTGGGCATTGGCCGAGGACGCCAAGGACCTGGTCAAATCGCTGGTTGCGAAACACAAGATCGACTGCCATCTGAAACCCGGTATCGCCCATGCCTGTTTCTCCAAGCGCGAGGTGGCCGAAGAACACGAATATGCCGAGCACCTGCAAACCCGCTATGGCTATGGCGAGATCGAGCCCTTGGACCATGACCAGTTGCAGGCGATCTGCCCTTCGCCCTCCTATGTGGGCGGTACGCTCGACATGGGCGCGGGGCATCTGCATCCGCTCTCCTATGCGCTCGGCTTGGCGCGGGCCGCGGCGGCGGCGGGCGTACGGATCCATGAGAAATCCGAAGTGCATGACATCATTCCGGGCAGCAAGGCGGTGGTGCGGACCAATCATGGACAGGTCGAAGCCGATCACGTGATCCTCGGCTGCAACGGCTATCTGGGCGGGCTTGATCGCAAGGTGGCGGCGCGGGTCATGCCGATCAACAATTTCATCGCGGCGACGGAACCGTTGGGAGATGAAGCCGACAAGGTGCTGGCGCGCGATGTTGCCATTGCAGATACCAAGTTCGTCATCAATTATTTCCGCCTTTCCCACGACAAACGCCTGCTTTTCGGCGGCGGTGAAAGCTATGGCTACAAATTCCCCGCCGATATCGCCGCGACCGTCCGCAAACCGATGCTGCAGATCTTTCCCCATTTGCGGGATGTCAGGATCGACTACACCTGGGGTGGCACGCTTGGCATTACCATGAAACGGATGCCCTACCTCGCGCGGCTTGCACCCAATATCCTGACCGCCTCGGGATATTCCGGCCATGGCGTCGGGACCGCGACCCATGCGGGCTGGCTCATGGCGCAGGCGATCGCCGGTCAGACGGACGGTTTCGACACAATGGCGCGCATTCCCACGTCGACCTTTCCCGGTGGTTCAATGATGCGCTCGCCGCTTCTGGTGCTGGCGATGACCTGGTACGCGACCCGCGACCGGCTTGGTATCTGACGGGCGCCTACCCCCCCCTTAAATCCCTGTCATTCACGCAATGCCTTGCGCCGGATCGGCAGGGCAGACCCCTGCGTTCCTGCCGGCACGAAATTGCCGGGCAGTGTCGTATTTTCTTTGCGCGACGAGGTAATTGTTTTAGAAAGTCCGAAAAGATTCTTCAGGAAAGCCGAAAACATGACCCTAGCCCCCAATGTTTACGACGCCGAGCCCATCCCCGCCGCCGCCCGCGCGGAAATCGACAAGATGTTGGAAACAGGCGACCTTTTCCGATACACGGCACCGGAAAATGCGCCCGTGACACTGCTGGAGCAGGAGTTTGCCGCGCTGATGGGCAGCCGATATGCGCTTGCGGTTTCCTCCTGCTCGGCGGCGCTTTTTCTGTCTCTCAAGGCGCTTGGCCTGCCCCGTGACACCCGCGTCCTGATCCCCGCTTTCACCTTTGCCGCCGTCCCCTCCGCCGTCATTCATGCCGATTGCATCCCCGTGCTTTGCGAAGTGGGCGACAATTACCGCATTGATATCAACGATTTCGAACACAACCTCGATGACACGATCGGCGCAGTGATCATCAGTCACATGCGCGGCCATACGTCGGATATGGATGAGATCATGGCGCTCTGCCATGCCCGTGGTGTTCCGGTGATCGAGGACGCTGCGCATTCGCTCGGGACCACGTGGCATGGGCGCAATATCGGCACGATCGGTCGGGTCGGCTGCTTCAGCTTCCAATCCTACAAGCTGGTCAATGCGGGCGAAGGCGGGATCATGATCACCGATGATCCGGACCTGATCGCGCGGGCCGTCATCATGTCCGGCGCCTATGAGCACAACTGGGCCAAGCATTTCACCGCCGCGGATACTGACCTCGACGTGGCCTTTGCCAAGACGCAGAACATGCTGCCGCTCTACAACCTTCGGCTCAGCAACCTGTCGGCGGCAATCATCCGCCCGCAACTTGCCGAAATCCCGCGCCGCGTGAGCGATGGCCGCCGCAATCACGACTATGTCGCCGAACGGCTGAACACCTCGCCCTGGCTCGACGTTCCGGAGAAACTGGCGCAAGAGGAACGCGCGCCTGACTCGATCCAGTTCAACCTGATCGGCCTCAGCCCGGATGAAACCCACGCCTTTGTCGCCGCGGCGGAGTTGCGAGGGGTCAAGATACAGGTCTTTGGGCAAAGCACGGACAATGCCCGGGCCTTCTGGAACTGGCGGTTCATCCCAGGCGAGACGCCGGAATTG
Organism: Roseovarius sp. MMSF_3359; assembly: GCF_030733385.1. Taxonomy (GTDB): domain Bacteria; phylum Pseudomonadota; class Alphaproteobacteria; order Rhodobacterales; family Rhodobacteraceae; genus Roseovarius. Next base: position 19,839 of record NZ_JASHJC010000025.1, read on the forward strand.
CCCAAGACCCACAACATGCTGATGAAGGCATGCGACACCCGCCTGCCCGCCCGCCTGACCACGGCCGACCTGGACCTGATCGCCGATGCGATCACCGGTGCCGTGGCCGAGGTCATGGCCCCCGCGCGCGCCTACGGCACCTGACCGCTTTACACGCCGCCCTGCCGCCTCCTACTGTGCCGGCAGGAGGCGGAGATGACGGATTTTTCTGACGGCGCGGCGTGGATCAAGGGGCGTATCGTTCCGATTACGCAGGCAAGTATTGGCGTGACCGACTGGGCGGTGACCCATTCCGATGTCACCTATGATGTCGTGCCCGTCTGGAACGGCGCCTTTTTCCGACTTGATGACTACCTGGCGCGGTTCGAGGCGTCGATTTCCGCCTGTCGGATGGATATCGGCCTGGACCGCGCGGGGATCACCGAGGCCTTGCAGCAAATCGTCGGCAAATCCGGTCTGCGGAATGCCTATTGCGCGATGGTCGCCGCGCGCGGCACCCCGCTTATCCCCGGAAGCCGCGACCCGCGTGAATGCGGCAACCACTTCTATGCCTGGTGCGTGCCTTACATCCACGTGGTCAAATCTGAGATCGCCGATGCGGGCGTGACCGTCTGGCTATCCCGGGACACGCGCCGCATCCCGCCCGACAGCGTCAACCCGCGCGCCAAGAACTACCATTGGGGGGATTTCACCGCCGGTCTCTTCGAGGCCAAGGATGCCGGGTATGAGACGGTTATCCTCTCGGATCACAACGGTAACGTGACCGAAGGCCCGGGTTTCAACCTTTTCGCGCTCAAGGGCGACACGGTCATCACCGCCGATACCGGCGTTCTGCACGGCATCACGCGGCAAACCGCGCTGGAGCTTTGTCGGGCAAAGGGTCTTGTGACCGAGGAAAGGGCCTTGCCGGTGGACGAGCTGATGCAGGCGGACGAGGTGTTCCTTTCCAGTTCCGGCGGCGGCATCATCCCGGTTCGGCAGATCGGCGAGCGGGTCTTTTCAAACGGCGCCGCCGGTCCGGTCGCCAGCGGGTTGCGGCAGGACTATTTCAAACTGCTCAACACCCCGGATTACAGGACAATGGTCACCTATTAGGCCATCGCCATCTCGGACAGCAACCGGCGCTGGATCTTGCCGGACGGGCCTTTGGGCAGTTCGTCCATGAAATGGATGTGATCGGGGCATTTGAACGCGCCCAGCCTTGTCCGGCAGATCTCCAGGAGTTCGTCTTCGGACAGGTTCGAGCTATCGTCGATCTTGACCGCCGCCTCGATCCGCTCGCCATAGCTGTCGCAGGGGCGCGAAAACGCCGCCGCTTCGATCACGTCCGGGTGCGAATAAAGCGCCTCGTCGATCTCGCGCGGGGCGATATTCTCGCCGCCCTTGATGATGAGCTCCTTCAACCGCCCGGTGATGTATAGATACCCGTCATCGTCCATCCGGCCCAGGTCACCGGTCCGCAGCCAGCCATCGGGCGTGAACGTGTCGCGCGTGGCTTGCGCGTTCTTCAGGTATTCGCGCATCACGTTGGGGCCACGCACCGCAACCTCGCCTTCCTGACCCGCGGGCTGGGGTGCGAAATCCCGCGACAGAATGCTGACCTCGTTGCCAAACGCCACGCCGGGCGAGCCGATCTTGCGCTCGCCGGGCGGCAGCGGGTTCGACAGGATCTGCGCCGCGGTTTCGGTCAGCCCCATGGTCTCGATGATCGGCACGCCAAACCGGCTCTCGAACGCCGTCTGCACATCGGGCGACAGCGGCGAGGAGGCGGAGCGGCCAAAGCGCAACCGGTCCTTGGTGGTGGCATCGGGGTCGAGATCGGAGTGCAGCAGGTGCGATATGATCGTGGGGACGACCGAAAACCAGGTGGCGCCGGTCGTCGCTATGTTTTCCCAGAACCGGCTGGCGGAGAAGCGCGGGCACATGGCCAGCGACCCGCCCGACACGAGCGCCCCCATGACCGTCACGCAAAGCCCGTTGATATGACAGATCGGTAGCACGCAAAGCCCCCGATCCTCGGGCGTCAGCGCATGGGCAATGGCGGTGGTCCATCCACCGGCGAGCAGGCTCGATTGCGTGTGCACGACACCCTTGGGACGACCGGTGGTGCCGGACGTATACATCAGCAGAGCGTGATCTTGGTGCGCCACCGGATGCAGGGGCGTCGTGCCTTCGCCGTCGGGATCAAGGCGCGTGATACGCCCGCCCGACGCCCCGCGGAACATCTCCAACTGACTATCATCGACAAAAGCAAAGCGGCTCTCGGAATGATCGAGCGCATAGGCGATCGCCTCCTGCCCGGCGACAAGGTTGATCATCGTCGCGCGAAAACCGCCGTAAAGAACGCCCATAAGACACTGAACTGCCGCCCGCCCGTTGGGCATCATGATCGCCACGCTTTCGCCATGGGCGATGCCCTCGGAGGTCAAGTAACCCGCGATGCGGGCGGCAGTATCGCGCAAATCGGTCCAGCTGAGGCTTTCCTCCCCTTCGGGAAAGACAAAGGCCGAACCCTCCCCAATTGCGCGTTTCTCAATCCAGTCACGGAGCGTACCGGAAGGTGGTTGATCCGCAGACAGTGTCATTTTCCCGCGACATTCCAATAGGATGCAAAGATGTCATCAACCGCCGGCTCATTGGCCGGGATTTCGCGGATTACCTTGGTGGTCTGCATGAAATGACGCCAATGCAGGTTGTCATCGATCGAATTTCCGCCCCAGGTGCCGCAGCCCATGCTGAGCGAAAACGGCATGCCGTTGTTGAACGCCCCGCCGGTGGCGAAACAATGCGCCTGGTTGACGATCACCCGGCAGGTCGGGAGCGCGGCGCCCAATGCCATGGCGCGGCTGTCATCCGCGCTGTGCAGGCCGATGGAATGGCCTGCCCCCATGTGGTCCAGGATGCGCGCGGCGATGGACTGCGCATCATCGAAATCCCGCGCGCGGTAGAGCGCCGCAACACGGCTCAGCTTCTCGCCCGAAAGCGGATGATCCGGCCCGATCCCGTCGGTTTCAACGGCCAGGAACCTCGTGTCGGTGGGCACCTTGCCCGCCATGCCAAGCGCGTCGAGCATGGGGCCGGCATCCTGCGCGATCACCGCGCGGTTCAGGTGACCATCGGGCCAGAGCTTGGCGATGATGCCGTCGGCCTCGGAGGCGGGCACCAGCGCACCGCCTTCCCTGGCCATCGCGGCGACAAAATCGTCGTAGACCGCGTCAACAACAACGATCTCGTTCTCGGACGAGCAGGACGTCGCATTGTCGAAACATTTGGACGCTGCGATCTTGGCGGCGGCGGCTTGTAGATCGGCGGTCTCATCCACGATCACAGTGACGTTGCCCGCCCCCACGGCCACCGCTGGCGTGCCGCTTGTATAGGCGCGGCGCACGTTGTCCTGACTGCCGGTCACCACCAGCAGGTCCGCCGCCTCCAGCATCCGTTGCGTCTTGGCCTTGGAGCCAGGGGCCGGGACCATCTGCACCAGGTCATGATCGAGGCCGATCTTGTCGAACTCGGCATATATGTACGAGAGCAGCAATTCGCAGCTCGGGATGCCCTTGGGCGAAGGCGAGAGCACAATGGCATTGCCGCATTTGAGCGCGTTGATGATGTTGTTGGCAGGCGTCGCCGCCGGGTTGGTTGACGGCACGACCGCGCCGATCACGCCCATCGGGCGGGCGATTTTCGTGATCCCCGTGGCCGGATCGTCGTCGATCACGCCGCAGGTTTTTGCGCCCGCGATATCGCGCATGAGGCCCAGTGTCTTGCGGTGGTTCTTGGTGATCTTGTCCGGCACATTGCCGAGACCGGTTGTCTTGACCGCCAGTTCCGCCAGCGCCCGGTTGCGCGCAGGCTCCATGATGGCCCAACCGGCGGCGGCGGCGGCGTTGTCATACCGCTCCTGCGTGGCACCGGCCTCATAGGCCTGCTGCGCCACGCGTGCGCGGGCCATGACCTGATCGACTTGGGAAAGATCGTCCTGGGCGTTCATGGGGAATTCCTGATTGTTGGGGGAAAGGGCGCCGACCGCCCTCTCCGTTTTCAGATGTAAGGGGTTCAGAGCCCTTCAAGAAGCTCCGCCAGGGTTTCCTGACGCGCGGCCCACATGGCCTGCACCTCTTCGCGGGTCATGATGTGCATGGGCGATCCGCCCGCCTTCATCTTCTTGGCGACGCGCGCATTGGCGAACATCTCCGGTACTGTGGCGGCCAGCTTGTCGATCACCTCCTGCGGGGTGCCTTTGGGCACCATGATGCCGCGGAAATTGACACTTGCATTGTCGATATCCATGCCCTGCTCTTTCATCGTGGGGACATCGGGCAGGAACTCGTTGCGCTCAAGATCGAACACACCGAGGATTTTGACATTGCCCGCCTCCTGCGCGCGGAACGCATCGGAGAGGTTGTTGACACCGGCCATCACTTCGCCCGCGATCACGGCCTTCATCGCCGCAGCACCGCCGCCCTTGGTCGGGATATAGGCCAGTTTCACACCCGCCGCCTTTTCAAGCTGCAACGCCGCGATATGGTGTCCCACGAAGAGGCCCGCGCCGGAAAATGTCAGCTTGCCCGGGTTCTCCTTGGCAAAGGCCAGCACGTCCTCCATCGAGTTCATCTCGCTGTCGGCAGCCACGACGAAAACGGCCGGATCGGCGCCCCAGTTGGCGATAGGCTCAAAACTGTCGGCGGAATATTCGACGCCGCCCTTAATCGACTGCGCGATGAAATGCGGGATGTTGTAGGCCGCGAGCGTGTAGCCATCGCTTTCGGCCTGGGTCGCGAACCAGTTCCAGCCCACGCGCCCACCGGCGCCCGGCTTGTTGATGATCGCGATGGGCATGCCAAGCGCATCCTCGTTGCCTGCGGTCATGGTCACGATCCGCGCCTGAAAATCGGTCGCGCCACCCGCGCCGTAGCTGACCATCATCATGATCGGCCTGTCCGGGTAATCCTGCGCCTGCGCGCCGCCCGTTAGGGCCATCAGGGCCATTGCGACCCCTGCCAGTAGTTTTTTCATTGTCGTTTCCTCCCTTGGAACTCTGGTGTTGTTGGTTGTTCAGAACAGTATTTCACGCGGCGTATAGACCTTGAGCAGCAGGCCAAAGACGCCATACATCACGGCGATGAAACAGGCGGTGATGATCGCCCTTTTGATCCAGGTTTTCGCCTCATTATGCGGCGCCGGATCGTAAAGCGACAACAAGACGAAAAAAGCCAGTGTCGTGGCAGTGTAGAACCCCAGCGCCTTGGCCAGCCAGAAGACGTAGATCAGCGAAACGATCAGGCCCGGCGCGAGGTTCAACGCCATCGTGCGCGACACGCCGCTGCCGACCTTGGACCAGCCCAGAAGCGCCTTGACGAAGGTCCAGCCCGCAAGCGCCACGAAGGCGGCAGAGATCAGGCGCGGGAAAAGGAAGGCCTCGGCCGGCTGTTGGGTGAAGCTCACCCAGGCGATCCAGCAGCCGACGGCGAAGACAATCCCCGAGGGGACGATATGCTGGGCGCGGCTCATGCGGTCACCTCCGCGTTCTGCGCCCGGTTTTGCCGCAGCTCCATCACCACGGAATAGGCGATGGAGGCGATCACGATGGCGATCAACACGAGGTTCAGCGCACCGCCCAGGAAATAGGTGCCCATGCCGTCGGTCGCGTTGGCGATCATCGAGCCTTGGATGAAGTTCGCTTCGGCAATCGGGCCGAGGATCAGGCCCAGCACCAGAGGCGCGGCAGAAAACCCGAAACGTTCCAGGAAGAACATCATCACGCCAAGCGAGGCCATGACATAAACATCGCCCATCGAGCTTTGCACCGAATAAGCGCCGAAGACCGACAGACCCAGCACGACGGCGGCCATCACGCATTGCGGCACCTGCGCCACCTTGGCCGCGAGACCCGCCACGTAGAGGCCGAAGAGGCACATCAGCACCTGCCCGATCAGCATCGAGTTGATGAAGGTCCAGGCCACGTCGGGGTGGTTGTCGAAAAGATCCGTGCCGGGGAAGATCCCGTGGATCAGCAAGCCGCCCAAGAGCACGGCGGCGGTGGGCGATCCGGGGATCGACAGGGTCAGGAGCGGCACGAGACTTGGTCCCACCATGGCATTGTTGGCGCTTTCGGCGGCAATCACACCCTCGGAATGGCCAGTGCCGAATTTCTCACGCTCCGAGCTGAATTTCTTGGTCTGGTCATAGGCCACAAGCCCGGCGATCTGCCCGCCCACACCGGGGATCAGACCGATGATCGAGCCGACCGAAGTGCCAATCGCCATCGCGCGCTTGCGGCTGAAAAGCTCGCGGACCGCGTCGCCGATCGCGTGTTTCTTGACCTCGATCACCTCGATATTGTCGTTGCGCCGCCCCTTGGCGAACATGGTCAGCACCTGCGGGATGGCGAAAAGGCCGATGAGCGCCGCGATGATGTTGATCCCGCCGCCAAGCGAGGGGTGGAAGATAAACCGCTGCGCGCCCATGATGTCATCGAAGCCGATGGTTGCGAGCCAAAGGCCGATACAGCCGGACAGGAGCCCCTTGACCACCGAGGCGCTGTCGAGCGAGCCGATGATCGTCACCCCCAGAATGGCCAGCCAGAAGAGATGCGAAGGCCCGAATGCCAGCGCCCATTTGGCCAGAAGTGGCGTCAGGAAAATCAGCAGGAGCACCCCGAAAATGCCCCCTACGGCGGAGGCCAGGAACGAAAGCTGCAGTGCACGTGCGCCCTCGCCCTTTTTCGCCATGGTATGGCCGTCGAGCGTGGTCGCGATATTCGCAGGCGCGCCCGGAATTTTCAGCAGGATCGCACTGACCGCGCCACCCGCCACGGTCGAGGTGTAAGCCGCCCCCAGCAGGATCAGCCCCTGCACCGCTTCAAGATGAAATGTAAACGGGATCAGAAGCGCCACTGCCATGGTCGGCGACAAGCCCGGTGTCGCCCCCAGGATCAGCCCGCCAATCGTCCCCACCAGCAGAAGCAGGAAAGAGATCGGCGCAAAGACGTCACCGAAGTAATAGATGAATTCCACCTGTGGCCCCTCCCGGTCACTGACGGCGTTCTCGCCAATTGACAAATCAGGGTAGGCAATGAAAATAGTATTGCAAATGTTTTCATAAAAAACGTCGAAACGACCTTTAGATGATTGATAAAAAACGGCAAAAATCGGATATCATAGACGTCGCCAAGGCGGCGCGCGTGTCGCCCTCGACGGTCTCGCGCAGTTTCAATCACCCCGAAATGGTCAATCCGGCGACTCGGAAAAAGATCAACCGGGCGGTCGAGAGATTGGGATACATCCGCAATCGCGCGGCCCAGACCATGCACGGACGGCGCAGCGGCACCATCGGCCTGATCGTGCCGACCATCAATCACACGATCTTTTCGGAGGTGATCCAGGCCTTTTCCGATGCGATCGACGCCGCGGGGTTCACCCTTCTGATCACCTCGCATGGCTATGACCTCGACCGCGAATATGCGATGCTCCGCAAACTCCTGGAACACCGCGTGGATGGCGTGGCGCTCATCGGGCTGGAACATACGACCGCCAGTTTCAACCTGATCGAACAGCAAGGCATTCCCGCCATTGCCATCTGGAACCACAGCGACCAATCGCCGATGTCCTGCGTCGGTGCGGACAATCTCGAAGCCGGGCGGATGGCCGCAGAACATCTGCTCTCGCTTGGCCATCGCGACATCGGCCTGATCTTTCCGCAGACCATCGGCAACGACCGCGCCCGCGAGCGGCTCCAGGGGGCGGTGGCCGCCCTTGAAAGCCACTGTGTGACGATCCCCGACCATTGGCGGTCCGAGGCCCCCTATTCCATCGCCCAGGCCAAACGCGCCACGCTGGATCTGCTCGCGCGCGCGCCGCGCCCCTCGGCGCTTCTCTGTGGCAACGACGTCATTGCGCAGGGTGCGCTCTACGGCGCGCAAAAGGCGGGTTTCGACGTGCCAAGGGATATGTCGATCATCGGCATCGGTGATTTCAAGGGATCAGAGGACCTTGAACCGGGCCTCACGACGATCCGTATTCCCGCCCATGATATCGGCACCATCGCGGGTGAAAACTTCACCCAGATGATCACTTCGGGTGGTGCCGAAACACTGCGCCTGAAGTGCGATCTTGCCTGTGTCATTCGCGGCACAACCGCGCCAAGGTGATGGAAAACCGCGCCAAAACTTCCGTAACCATCGGATTTATCGACATTTTATTCCTCATGATGCGTTGGCGACACGCTGTCGCAAACAAGCGAGACACCGGCCGCTGTCCACGACAGGGTTGATATTAACGGGCGCCCATTGCGTGACCCGTCCCCAACAATTCGGATTTCAAGATGTCCACCACCGCACCGGATACATCATCCGCGCAGTCGCGCAACATGCATGGCCTTGTCTGCATTGAATTCGGCATGCTGTTTTTCGTGGTGCAGGACGCGATGATGAAATCGCTGCTCGAGACCTATCCGGTCTGGATGCTGATCTGTATCCGCTCCTGCGTTGCCTTACTGATGCTGGTGCCGCTGATCGTGGTGTTGGGCGGGCCGCACCGGCTGCTCACGCCGCTCTGGCCATTGCACCTGCTGCGCGCGGCCCTCTTCGCCCTAGGATTTTCGCTGTTCTACGCGGCCTTCCCCTTCATGGGGCTGGCCGAGGTCACCACGATCTTCTTCTCGGCGCCGCTGATCACCGCCTTGCTGGCGGCGCTGATGCTCAAGGAAACCATCGGCATCCACAGGATCGGCGCGCTCGTGGTGGGCTTTGTCGGTGTCATCATCGCGATGAACCCGACGGGCGACAATTTCACCTGGGTGGCGATCCTGCCGCTCCTCTGCGCTGTGGCCTATGCACTTGGTCAGATTCTCGCGCGGTTTATCGGCGACCGGGATTCGACGCTGACGCTGGGGCTCTATACTCTGGCGCCTGCCGCGCCGCTCATCCTTGTCATGGGCTGGTCGCTGAACCAAATCGTCGATATCGGCCCCGAGTTCCAGCACCTGCGATGGGATTTCCCCGTCGAGGCGCTTGGCGACATGCCCCGGCTTGTCCTACTGGGGGCGGTCGGCATGGCGGGCTATCTGCTCATATCGCGAGCCTACCAGGTCGCCAATGCCAGCTTCGTTGCGCCTTTCGACTATACCTATCTACCAATCGCCGTGGTCCTCGCCTATGTGCTTTGGGATGAGGTGCCGCCGGCGGCCACCCTGATCGGGATGGGATTGATCATCCTCAGCGGGCTTTACCTTGGCTACCGCGAACTCCGGGCCGCGCGCCACAGCGACGAACCGCCAATCGTGGCCGAGACCGCATTTGCCCCCGGCAACCCGCTGACGCCGCAAAGCGTTGATGAGGATTCGCCCCTATGAGCACGGCCACCCATATCGCCCCGTCACGGGATACGCGCGGGGTCCTGCTCGTCTTCGGCGCGGGGGTCTTGTGGTCAACCATCGGGCTCTTCGTGCGGCTGATCGACGATGCCGTGGTCTGGCAAATCCTGCTCTACCGGTCGATCGTTCTGTCGGCCTTCCTCTTCGTCGTGATCCGCTGGCGCACCGGCGAAAGCCCGTTCCGCCGTTGCCGTGAGATCGGCCTGCCCGGGGTCATTGGCGCGCTTGCCCTCGTCGCGGCCTATACCGGGGGCATCTACGCCATTCAGGCGACATCGGTGGCCAATGCGATGGTCCTCTTTGCTTCGGCCCCGTTCATGGCGGCCCTGCTGGGCATGGTCATCCTGAAAGAGCCGGTCCGGGTACATACCTGGATCGCGATGGGCGTGGCTTGTCTCGGCATCGGCATCATGGTCTGGGACAAATCCGGCGGCGGCGCCATGGCGGGCAACCTCGCCGCGCTCGGCTCAGCCCTGGGGTTCGCGGTCTTCACGATCACCCTTCGGTGGGGCAAATCGGGAGAGATGCTCCCTGCGGTCTTCATGTCCGGCCTTTTCGCCATCGTGATCATGGGTGGTATCTGCCTCCTTCTGGGCCTGCCGCTTGTCCTGAGCGCCCATGACGGTGCAATCGCCGGCAGCATGGGCATCTTTCAGGTGGGCGCGGGCCTCGTGCTCTACACGATCGGATCGAAGACCGTCCCGGCGGCGGAACTCACCCTCCTCTCGCTGGCCGAGGTGGTCCTGGCGCCGTTCTGGGTCTGGCTGGCTATGGGCGAGGTTCCGACGCAGAACACCCTCATCGGCGGCGCGGTCCTGCTTTGCGCCATCGCCGGTAACGCGATGCGGGGCGGGCGTCGGAAACCGCCCATATCGACCCCGTGACGCGTTGCTTTTCTAGGTTTCGCTTAACATTTGCCGCAGTTCGGTCTTGAGAACCTTGCCGTAATTGTTCTTCGGCAACTCCCGCAGCGGCAGGTATCGTTTGGGTTTCTTGAACCGGGCGATTTCACTGGTGCAATGGACCTCAAGCGCGGCCTCATCGAGCGCGCCGTCCGCCACGGGGACAACGAAGGCCACGACGATCTCACCCCATTCCGGGTCCGGCTGTCCGACGACCGAGACCTCCCGTACCGACGGATGGGTCAGAAGCACCTCTTCGACCTCGCGGGGATAGATGTTCGACCCGCCGGAAATGATCACGTCCTTGGACCGGTCCTGCAACGTGACATACCCGTCCGCGTCCATGCGCCCAACATCCCCGGTCATCAACCAGCCATCTACCAGCGTCTTCTCCGTGGCCTCGGGGTTCTGCCAATACCCCGGCATGACGGCGGCACCGCGCACCATGATCTCGCCCACCTCGCCCGCAGGCAGCGGGGCACCATCGGACCCGCCGATCTGCACCTCGACCAGCGATTGCGCGCGCCCGACGGAGTTCAGCCGTTCGCGCCAGCGGGGGTGGTTACGGTCGGCCACTTCATCACGACCCAGGGCAGTGATGCACATCGGGCTTTCACCCTGGCCATAGACCTGCATGAAGATAGGGCCGAAATGATCCACGGCTTCGACGATATCGGCCTCGTACATCGGGCCGCCCGCATAGATCACGCTGCGCAACCCCTCACCGGTCTCGCCGGAGGTTTTGGCCGCGAGGGTCAGACGTTTGACCATGGTGGGCGCGGCGAACATATGCGCCCGCCCGAAATGCCGGGCCAGATCGAAAATCTCCGCCGGGTCAAACCCGCCCGAGGCCGGGCAGACATGGCGCGCACCCGTCAACACATGCATCAGGGCATATAGACCCGCACCATGGCTCATCGGCGCGGCATAGATCGCCGAATCCGCGGCACTGACGTGATCGACGTCGGTAAAGTAGCACATGGTCATCGCCATCAGCATGCCATGGGTGATCATCACCCCCTTGGGCCGCCCGGTTGTCCCGGAGGTATAGAAGAGCCAGGCGAGGTCATCCGCCCCGCGATGGATCACATCTGCCAGAGGCGCTGCCGCCCCGATCCCGGTGGTGTCGTCGGCAATGTCGATCAACCGCGCAGGCGTCTCCGCCTCGGCCAGGGCGGTTGCCAGATCGGGCGTGACAAGACACATCGACGCGCCTGCGTTTTCGAGGATCCACGCGGCCTCGCGCCCGTGCAGCTTGGCATTGATCGGCACCGCCGCGGCCCCGGCGGACCAGATGCCGAAAAGCGCGATGAGGAACTCCGGACAATTGCGCATGAAAATCCCGACCCGGTCCCCGGGCCTGACCCCCTGCGCCACCAGCCATCCGGCAAGCTGCCCTGCCCGGTCCCTGAAGACCGCGTAGTCGGCAATGCAGCTCTGCCCGGCAAAAAGCGCCGGGTTCTGCGGGGTTGCCTGGGCGGCGCGGGTCAACCAATGTGCCAGGTTCATCTGCGTGACCTTTCAAAAACCTGGCCGACATCACCACTAAATCGGTCGGCAATCAATTCGTAGAACTACGTGCCTGTTTGACGCCTTCTCCATCCGGTGCATAGTGCGCCCCATGTCGATGAAAGACCTTGCCTTCGATCACGCGCCCGTCGGGCTTGTTATCCTGGAAAACCGGATCATCCGTCAGTGCAACCAGACCTTTGCCACGACATTCGGCGGCACGCCCGAGGATTTCACCAACGTGCCGCTGGCCAATTTCTACATCTCGATCGAGGACTACCGCCGCATCGGCGAGCGGGGCCTGGCGGCGATGCGCAAGACCGGTCACTACGCCGACGAGCGGGTGATGAAACGCCAGGACGGCACGTTTTTCTGGTGCCGGGTCCGGGGGCAATCGCTGACGTCCGACGATCCGTTTCGACGTGGTATCTGGTCCTTCGCGGATCTCTCCGAAGAACGTCCCATCGTTCACCTGACACAGCGCGAACGCGAGGTGGCGATCCTGACCTGCCGGGGCAAAACGTCCAAGGAAATCGGGATCGAGCTGGGCCTCTCTTACCGCACGATCGAGGTCTATCGCGCCCGCCTTCTGGAGAAATTCCAGGCCCGCAAACTGGCTGAGCTCGTGGCAAAACTCTCGGGCATGCCGCTTTGAAAATGACGCAGGGGAAAGAAATTCATCTCTCCCCTCGCAATTTCACCCGGAATACCCCATTTTGCTAGTCAATTGCCCGCTTTTATCGCGCCACAGCATGCCTTATAAGCGGCAAAAAACAACGCGGTGCTCCGTTTCAAATCAAACACCGCAACTGGCCGAGGACCCGGATGTCGAAAAAAACTCACCAAGATGACGTCGCCTTCATCAAGGCGCTGGCGGAAATGCTGAATGAAAACGACCTGACCGAATTGCAGGTCAAGCGCGAATATGGCGATGCGGACAGCCTCAATGTCCGGGTCAGCCGCAAGCAGGAGATGACGGTTGCCGCCGCCCCCGCCGTAATGGCCCCCGCCGCCGCCC
>NZ_JASHJC010000026.1 GCF_030733385.1 Roseovarius sp. MMSF_3359
AATCTCGACTTCATTTGTCCGTCCTTTTGTTGGGCGGACTCTACACAAAAATGGAGGAGATTCAGGGGCTCAGGTCAGTTGTTACTTCTTCGTTCCTGCACGAAAGGCGGACAATAATCCAAATATGCTTGCGGCTACAGCAGCCCCTAAACCCATTGCCCCGGGCACACTGCCAAAGCCAATCCAACCTACCGCCGATCCCATAAAGAGCCCAATAAGTGCGCCTGTAATCGGCCTCATTGTCGTTTCCTATCTCTTAGATACTGCGACATTTGTTGAAAGGAAGGACCGCTTGCTGCAGGTTCTGATCGGCTACTTCGATCAGAACCTGCGTGGCTTGGCTGAACCATTTCAATCATATCTCGCAAAAAACGAGGTGATGCGATCAAGTTATTCAAAACCTGCGGCTGTTGTTGCGAGAGTTTGGTTGCGGCTGTCGACTCTCCGCTGAACTGCAGCACAGGCCTCGATGTTCCCTTCCAAACAAGCAGCATCCAGTTGTCGGCTAGCTGCAATTTCCGCAGGAGAGTCGCATGCGCTCAATCCGAGCACTGCAAGAATTACGTATCTTTTCATTGATGTTCTTTCTTTTCTGTTGGTCCCATGCTGGTTGAAAGAGCACGGGGTGAGGTGGACAAGGCCGCGGACCTCGCGGGGGATCCGCGAAGCCATGACCTCTTGTTTTAGGTGTTCGTGAGTGATGGTTTGATTTGGTCTGTCCTGATCGGTTTTGATGGATCAGGTATCGTTTAACTGCCCGTTGATGTCGTCCACCCCATCACGCTGAGACAAATTTTTCCGATAACTTGTGGGTGTTTGTCCGGTATGTCGTTTGAAGGCGTTGTAAAATGAGGATCGCGCGTTGAAGCCAACATCATATGTGATGTTCAAGACGGACTCGTTGGTGGTCGCAAGCAAGGTTTTGGCTTCAGCGATCCGGTAGCTGTTCACAAAATCAAAAAAGCTCTCACCGATCACCTCATTCAGTGTTTGAGAGATGTAGTTTGACGACGCACCGATGTGCCTGGCCAAGGCCCAGAGAGACAGGTTGGCATCCCGGTGCAAGTGGTCCACTTCCATGGCGTTGCGAAGTTTGCGGCTCAAACGCTCAGAAGCTTCAGCGCTCAAAGCCGATTTCTCGTACTTCCCAGATGGCTGCGAAGTGGTCGGCGACGGATCATCGTCAGTGCCGGGTGCCAATGGAGGACGTTGGCGTATCCCCCAGAGTGTCAACGCGCTGACCAGCAGGAAACCGACGAGGCTTGCCAGCATGACAATGGCGGGCGGAGCGTCTTCATACGTCACAGCACCAAACAACAAAAGTGTCATGGCAAGCCAGAATGAGATGCCCAAGACGCCTATGACATATATCCAGCGGAGCTCGTGTTTTTCGGTGCTTGAGTAGTAGTCACGCAGTTTCAGCCGGAATTTCGAAAGGCGGTGCAAGGTGAGTATGAGATACAATGCGATCTGAGGGAAAACCGCGAGTTGGAGCAGCGCCATCGCAACAATGAGCACAGTACCCCATGCAGATGTAGCTTCTGGATCGTTCGAAAACAGCATCTCGCGAATGGATGGCGGTGATGCGAGGACCATAATCGCGACGACAACGGATGCTGTCGGCAACGCAAAATGCCGGGCCAGCCGGGCCGGCGCTTGTTGTTCTGATGAGGTGAGAAGGAACACGTACAGCCAGAAGAGCGGGGCCAGGAGAAACGAACTGGGCCAGGTGATTAGGTCCGCCGCTGATGCGTAGCGGCTCGGCAAGGATGCCAATAACGGTGTAAAAGCATCTGGAAGATTGTTCACCGCAATCGCTGTGAGGAATATTGCAAAACTCCGGCTGACGCGGGAGTGTCGGGTTTGCATCAGGCAGAATGCAGCGCCAAACATAGCGATTGCGACTGACCCAAGGCTCGTCATCTCAATAAGGGTACTGTCCATAAACCCACTCTCCTCGGAGATGCTGCTCCGCGAACTATTGCGGCAGAAGTCCTTGTGCGTATCGCTCTATAGCACCATTTCGGTTCACAACCGCCGCCCGGACCCGACCTGTTGCAAGCTCGGCAGCCATAATTGCATCGAACCCGTAGTTTCGTCCTTCGTGCCAAATGACGCGATCAGGTTCAACGAAGACACCCAATCCGGACTGGTGGCTTACGGGCGTAATCATGCGTGTTGCCAACTCAAACGGCAGAATAGCGCGGCGTTTACGGCGTAGGGAATCGAGTACAGCCTGAAGGATTCTTGCAAGGTCAGATGCCGTCGCCCACAACCCGGCAGCAGCACTCTCTGGGTGCCGTCTGAACCCGCCTTCGACTCTTTGACCACTCTCATAGGTACCATGGGCAATGTCTACCTGCGGCGCAATTGCGTAGGTTGCTCTCGACGCGCCTATCGGTCGAAGGACCGCTCTTGATGTGTAGGTCGAGAATGCGTCGCCCGTCACGTCTTCGATGAGTGCCTGCAACACCATCGTGCCGCCGCCACTATACCTGAATTTACCAAAGAGCCGAGGTTGAGCCCGGACAGCGCCGGAATTCGCCGGTGCGCGCCCGCTAAGGATCTCGAATAGATCGGGCAGATCTTCGGATGGGCCGTATCCCGCAAATCCATGTATGGAAGTGCCAGCGGTGTGGGACATAAGCTCTGCAATTGTCACGGTGTCGCCGCGCAGGCCAGGCAACCGCCAGCGCCTCAGATATTGGTTCGCCGCTGCGTCGAGCGCCAGGTGACCATCACGCACCAAGGTCAGAACGGCAAGTGATGTGACGGTCTTTGAACATGATGCCACCTGAAAGCGCGTATCATCGTCAACTGCAACGCCCACCCGCGCCATGCCCCCGTGTCGCACTGTCAGAAGGCCATTATTGATTGCCGCAAATTGAAAGCCAACCCTGTCTGACGCAGCGGGTTGTGCCATAGGCAGGCGCGCCAGCGGTACAAATGCCGCTGCCAGGCTTAACGTACTAAATGTTCGTCGGTTCATGAGATTGATCTTCCTGCCTCCGGCTTTGGCCAGAACTTCTGGCTGTTCAAGGCAGAAATGGCACTCGACCGAACTGATTTCGCCTGTGCCTGTAGGATTGGACGAAAGAGAGGCGCCCATGAACCGTCTTTCCCGCAACGCCAGATGTTGCGGGAAAGACAAGAAACTTCCGGTGGGCAGAGGTAATCCGCTTGCACCGAATAATCGCTAGAAAAGGAAATCGGATTCCACCAACTCTCCGAGCAGGGTGGTGATCACCAGGCTTGCATCATCGAACTCGATTTCGGTACTCCGCCCGTCTCGGCTTTCAGAAATCTGCAGATCTTCGAAAGTCAGGTTGAGAGCAGTGAGGTCGATCAAGTCTTTTCCACCCTCAAAATTTCTGATGGCGTCGTCGCCGCTGTTCTCGCCGAACACAAAGGTGTCCGCCCCGCGTCCTCCAACCAGAATGTCGTCGCCTTCTCCGCCGTCCAGCGTGTCGTTGCCGCGCCCTCCGCGCAGGGTATCGTCGCCTGTGGCTCCCAAGAGGTTGTCATCACCACGTCCACCGCGCAGAAGGTCATCCCCGCCGCCGCCGTCTAGCCGGTCATCGCCGCGACCACCAGAGACGGTATCATCGCCGTGGCCGCCCGTGAGGTGATCGTTACCTCGGTTTCCCGTTACGATGTCATCTCCATCGTCGCCGGAAATCGTGTCGTCACCGCGCCGACCGATCAAATGGTCATCGCCAGCGCCACCGGAAATCTTGTCGTCTCCTCTACCACCAACCAACTGGTCATCGCCAGATAAACCGACGAGCTGATTGTCAGCTGTGGCGGCTTCACGTGCCGCGTGCTGGACGTGAAAGTCCGAACCAGCCTTATCGGCTACAAAGAGGACCGATCCGTCTTCAAACGAGAGTTTTTCGGATTCGAGGGCCGAGATGGGACCGTCGAAGGACAGGGTTACGCCGTCCATGAACAACAATGTTTCGCGGGCACCATCAGTTCCTTTTGACTCGCTGATCTCGAGATCAGACGCCGAGGCCGCGAAGTCTATGCTCTCGCCGTTGGTGTAATTCGCGTGCCATGCGGGATTCCCCAGCAGTTCGCCGAACGCCTCGAAGACTTCTTCGCTCACATCAGATTGGCCATACCGCATCGTTTCCGACGCCGAGAAAATCGTTCCCGTCGGCATATGAACGAGTGTCACTGAGAGTGATCCAAAAGATGCGCCCTGATGGCCGATGAATTCACCGTCCGCTGTATCCGATACGCTGGCAAAGAACGCGTCCAATGGCTCCATCTGGCTCTCCGGAACCAAAGTGCCGTCGATAACCAGAGCTTTCATAAAGCGGATCATGTCGCCGGTTGTCGAGATGACGCCGCCCTCTCCGTGCTCTGCAATCGGCAAATCGGTGACCTCCAGAAACAGGTCGTTCACTTCCAGATATGAGCTGAGGACTCCGTCAGGAACTTCGAAACCCGGCAGGCTGGTTGAACTCATGCCCACGGGATCGAAGATTCGCGCCTGAAATTCATCGGCAAGAGAGCTGCCGGTGGTGTTCTCAATCAGAAGTCCCAACAGCGTAAAGCCAGTATTGCTATAGCTGATTTCTGCTCCGGGCTCGGCCGTCGCTGGCAGGTTGGTCGCCTCGAAAAGCTGCAAGACCTCTTCGACACCAATGGGCCGGGGTGGGTCTTGGCTCAGCAATTCCCCCATGCCCCGTTGGACTTCATCGGTGTTCACATAATCGGGTATTCCCGACTTGTGGGTCATCAGCTGCCTGATGGTTACGTCTTCGATATTTGGCATCCAAGACAGCGGGGTCACATCCATCACGTCCGCCAACCGGTCATCAAGCGCGAAGCACCCTTCGTCTACCAATTGGAGCAGGACAGTTGCGGTCATCATCTTGGTTTGCGAACCGATTTCGAATTTGTCGCCCGGTGTTGCCAATGTCGGGTCATCGAAACCCATAGTGCCATGCGTTGCACTGACAGAAACCCCATCTCTGTAAGCTTCGAAAATGAGAGCCGGGGCGGGGCCCTCATAACTGTTGATCGTCTCAGCAATGCCGCCCTTGATGGCGGCAGGGTCGAATTTAGTCACGAGTATCTCCATGCGAAAGAAACGCTTCGATGCGCCTCGCAGCGCCTCTAGCTTGACGACGCTCCTTAGTTCGTCTGTCCCTGCCCGATCGGACAATGAAACGGTCTCGCCTGAAGGAGGTGGACACTGATGACAGGGATACTCTTGGCCACAACCATTTCAGCGGTCGAACCACCCTTCATGTGCATTGCAACATCGGGAGGTCTAAACTGCCAGCAGACCTCGGAAGCAGCGCAATTGAGAACTAGATTGCTCGATAGCCTCGGCCCAAACCGGAGATTATGCTCACCTCAAAATCTATTTGTTTGCTTCCTCGAAGCCGACTTTGGTCAAAAGCCCAGCAAATGGATCACTTGCGTGACGCGCCATATCATCCGCAAACCCAAGGCAAGATTGAGCGCTGGCACCAGACCCACAAGAACCGCATCCTGTTGGAAAACTACTATCTGCCTGACGATCTCACGCAGCAGATTGACGCCTTCGTCGATCACTACGATCACCGGCGCTACCACGAAAGCTTACAAAACCTCACGCCCGCTGATGTCTACCTCGGACGCGGACAGGCCATTCAAAAACAACGAGAACGGATCAAACAGAAGACAATCGAAACGCGACGCTTGCTTCACCGCAAGTCCGCCGCACAATCACAACAACCAGATGAGCCAGATCCTCTCTTAGATCAGGCTGCTCTCAGGCCCAAGTCATCTGACCACGGACACTCACGACATTGGTCTAGGACCGGAACCTTAATCGAAGCTGTGCATTAACCTTTCAGTGCTTACAGGGTCATTTTGCGCGTCTGCACGCGCCGAGCTTCGACTCTGCCGAGAAAGACCAAACCTTGTAGCACCCCGTCTGCGAATTAAGGAGAAACCGATGTCGATCAAGAGAATGATTACGAAACTCGCTTTAGCTTTTGCCGCGAAAAAGGGAATAGATGCCTTCAACTCCATGGGCGGGTTATCCGGGCTGAAGGCTGCGTTGCAAAACCCGGCGGAACCAGCCAATCAGCGGGGCGGGATGCAGGGCCGCATTGGCGGAGCAGATGATGCGCAGAGCGGTGGGCTTGGCAATATTCTGGGTTCCCTGGGCGCAGCGGGAGCGACTGGCCCCAGAGAGGCCGGGGTGACGGGGCAGATGAGTCCGCTCAATCAGTCACTTGGCGCATTGTTTGGCAATCTGGCGAGTGCATTGGGCCATCAGGTAGAACCTGACGCCGCCGCCCGCGACATGGAAGAACAGTTGGATCTGGAAGACGTTGAAAGCGAAAGCGATGCAAAGCCCATCCTCCGGGCCATGGTGCAGATGGCGCGCGCCGACGGTGCAATCGACACCGCAGAGCAGGAAACACTGTTCCAGATTCTGGATGACGCTTCGCCATCCGAAAAGGCCATCTTGCAAGACGCCTTGCGGGAACCGATTGACCCGGAAGCGTTGGCGGCGTCGACACCCCATCATGCCAGAAAAGAAGTATACTCCGCCGCATTGCTGGTCGGGCATCCGGAAAACGAGAAAGAGCAGCAATTCCTGGAGTCGCTGGCATTTTCCTTGGGATTGTCGCACGACGACGTGCTCAGCCTCAATCGCGCAATGGGCAAGGATAAAACACTGGTTTGAGGGTCGTATTGGTGGGCGAAGCCGAAAGCCAATGTCGTCCGTCAGTCACTGATTGACAATGACCTCGGTCCTAACCTGCGGAGAAACGCGCACTCGGCTGATGATAGACGAAAAAAGTTTGGAACCATTTCGAGGTGTGGACAGTTTGGATGATGCTAGGCGAGGCTTCCCCAACTGTCCCAATCATGGCCAGCCTCGCGAGGTGCACGTGATCCGTTTTACCTCGTAACGTGCATCTTCTTCCTGATGTCCTACCCCGGACACTACACCCCATCGGCTTTGCCGGTGGGGTTTTGTCTTTGCTCACGTCGCCGTCGTCTGCTTGCCCGACGATCTGATGGCACGCGATCCCCGCCCACCAATCTGCGTGCCGCGCCGATCAGCTTGCACGTTCGGTTGCATCGACAATCCACCGCGACGGCGTGGCAACGATTGCCCAGTCCAGCTTGAACAATCCCACTGCATGACAGGCGACCAACGCCCACCAGATGGT
This sequence comes from Roseovarius sp. MMSF_3359, assembly GCF_030733385.1. GTDB lineage: Bacteria > Pseudomonadota > Alphaproteobacteria > Rhodobacterales > Rhodobacteraceae > Roseovarius. The sequence continues at coordinate 7,191 of NZ_JASHJC010000026.1, forward strand.
CACGACATTGGCGAGGACCGAGGCTACAAGAATGCCATTGTAGCCGGCAACGAAGACCCCCAGCCAAGCGAGCGGCGCGTAAAGAAGCGCGATGCGTGCCGCGCTGAGCCACATGGACCATTGGGCGCGGTCCCGTGCGTTCATGGCCGCGTTCGCCGTCACAAGGATCCCGTAGCCGAAGAAACCCCAACTGACGACCCGCAGATAGCTTGCCGCGTATTTCGCCGGTTCACCGCCCTTGGTCATGAGGTTGGCCACAAAATCGGCAAACCCCAGAAACAGCAGCGCCAGGGCGAATCCGAAGAGAACGCTCAGCACGAAGCAAAGCCAGAGCGCCTTCCGGGCCCGGCCTTCTTCGCCCGCCCCCCAATTTTGCCCGACGACAGGGCCGATGCCCGATGAGAGCGCAAGAAGCGGGACAAGGACAAAGGACTGCACCCGGCCCGCGGCGCCAAACCCGGCTACGGCGGCGTCCCCGATTGTCGCCACGGCGGCGGTGACGACCGCCATTCCGACCGGATTTATCGCGTTTGACAGCGACGCAGGTATTCCGACGCGCGCCATCTTGCTTATCGAGCGCGGTAGATTTTTCGCCGGCCCGCAATCAAACCGGATGAACCCTGTCCGCCAGGCAAAGAAGACCAACCCCGCAAGGCCCGCGATACGCGCAATCAGCGTTGCCAGCCCGGCCCCTGCCATGCCCAGTGCCGGCACGGGGCCGGCGCCAAAGATGAAGATCGGATTCAGAGCGATGTTGAGAAGCGATTGCAGAAGCATGGTCGTGGCGGCTACCGTGCTGTTCCCGGCGGCGCGGAACACGGCGTTGAGCGCCATCACGACGACCATAGGCGGGAAGCTCAGGCACCAGTAGGGGATATAGGACAACGCCGCTTCAAGCACCTTGTCCTTCGCGCCCATCGACGCAAAAATCCACGGGGCTGCAAAGAAGAAAAGGACACTGACCCCCACGGAGAGTACAGTGGCAAAAAGCATCGAATGCAGTGTCAGGCGGTTTCGCGCGTGTTGGTCCTCACCCTTGCCAATCGCCTGTGAGACGACCGTATTGGTCCCCGCGGCAAGCCCGATCGACAATGACGTCAATGCGACAATCACGGGATAGACGAAGCCAATAGCGGCCAACGCCTCTGGACTGACCCGGGCCAAAAAGAGCGAATCCGCGAGACCCACGAGCAGCGTCCCCAAAATGCCAAGGGTCATGGGCGCACTGACCCAGAAAAGGGCCTTGCCAACTGACCCCTTAGTCAGGTCGCGCTCGCTGCTCATCTGGTGTCACACTTCTTGCGGGGGGCGGCAAATTCGGTCTTCAAATTGTTTTCATCCTCGCCTCGGAACAAAGCTCGGCCCAGCGCGTTCAGTGCCAAGTCATTCCGGTTCAATGCGCCGGGGCCTCAGTTGTTCCTTGAAGGATCGAGAAATTTGCCCACGCACCCACGCAACTTCGTCATTATCGGCCTTGGCACCTTTGGCAGCACGGTGGCCCGCGAACTGGCCCGCTTCGGAAACCATGTCATCGGGATCGATATGGACGACCGTGTCGTTTCCGACCACGCCGACGACTTGGGCCAGGCCCTCATTCTGGATGCCCGCGACGATGGTGCGCTGCGCGAAGCCGGGCTCGATCAATGCGATGCCGGGCTGGTTGCAATGGGCTCCGATATCGAATCCAGCATCCTTGCCGCGATCAATCTAAAGACGTTGGGGATCGAGACCCTCTGGGCGAAAGCAAGTTCGAAAAACCATCACCGCATCCTGTCCAAGATGGGTGTCGATCGGGTGGTGCGGCCAGAAAAGGAAGTTGGTCAGCAGATCGCGCAGGTGCTTCATAACCCGCTCGTGCGCGACTACATCAGCCTTGGCAACGGTCAGCATGTTGTCAACTTCCGGATCCCCGAAAGCCTGGAAGGCAAGAAGTTGACCGAACTCTCCTACGATGCGGAATACGACCTGCGTTGCATCGGCCATTTGCGAGGCACGGAATTCCTAGGGCAGGATGGCTCAGCATCGGAACTGCAAAAAGACGACCTACTGCTCCTGCTGGGCCGCAGGCAGGACCTGCGAGAGTTCGCAGGTAGTCTTTGATGCGGCGAAAGTTCGGGCTTCAGTTTTCACTGACGCAGCGCCGGTTGAGCCCGCCTGCGATGCTTGCCACCATCTATGCCGCTTTCATTGCTCTGGGCGCTGTTGTCCTTTGGCTGCCGGTCAGTCAGACCGGCGATGTCACACTCGGCGATGCGCTCTTTACCGCCGCCTCTGCCGTGACGGTCACCGGGTTGATCGTGGTCGATACCGGCACCGATTTCACTCTGTTTGGGCAGATCTTCATCGCGCTGTTGATCCAGGTTGGCGGACTTGGCCTCATGACCTTTGCGGCGCTTCTGCTTTCGATGATGGGCCTGCAATTCGGGATGCCGCAACGTCTCGTGCTCCGCGATGAACTTGGACAAACCAGCCTGAAAGACCTCGGCGCGCTCGTCCGGATCATCGTTGCAGTGGCGCTTCTGTGCCAGACCGTGGGAGCGGCGGCATTGATGTTCGTCTTCGTACCCGAGTTCGGTTGGAGCGAAGGCATTTGGCAGGCGATCTTTCACGCGGTATCTGCTTTCAACAACGCTGGTTTCTCGCTCTTCAGCGACAGCCTGATGGCCTATGTCGGCGATCCCATCGTCAACCTTTCGATAACCGCCATGTTCATCATCGGAGGTCTCGGCTTCGTGGTTCTGGCCGACCTTTATCAGAAGCGGTCCTGGCAGAAACTGTCGTTGCACAGCAAACTCATGCTCTTTGGCACGGTCATTCTGATCTCATGGGCGTGGTTCGCCTTCGCCGTGCTGGAATGGAACAATCCCGGGACGCTCGCTGGGCTGGATTCCACCGGTGACCGCATCTGGGCCAGCTGGTTTCAGGCGGTGACACCACGTACGGCGGGGTTCAATACGCTGGACTATGCGCAGGCGGAGAACAGCACCACGATCATGACCATCAGCCTCATGCTGATCGGGGGCGGGCCTTCGTCGACCGCCGGTGGCATCAAGGTCACGACAATCATCGTACTGGCACTGGCGACATTGGCCTTTTTCAGGCGTCAAGAGCGGTTGAACATCTTTGGCCGCAGCCTGGGCGTGGACGAGGTGATGAAAGTACTTGCACTGGTATCGGTGAGCCTTTTTCTGGTCCTGGTGGGTCTTTTTACCGTGTCGATCACCTACGAGGGTGATTTCCTCGATCTGTTGTTTGAGGTCACATCCGCCTTCGGCACCGTCGGGCTATCGCGCGGCGCAACGGGGGAACTCGATGCAATGGGCCGGACCTTCATCATCATCACGATGTTCGCAGGCAGGCTTGGTCCGCTGACGCTTGGCTTTTTCCTTGCCGTCAAATCCGCGCCGCGGGTCCGTTACCCGGAAGGCAAAGTGTTTCTTGGGTGACAGGCCAATGGCGAGGTTGCGCCTGCTGATCCGGTGACTTCTCAATGGTCATTGGAGAGGCACCCTCGACGGCGCTCATAATCTCTCCCATTCGATACGGATTGGTGTCTCGTCGGCCAAGTTGAGCCCTCCGATCATTTCCTTCAACTTCTCCTCGCCATGGCTCTGCTTGGCTCCGGGTTTCTGTCTCATCTCCACTCCCTGGTGATGACGATGTGACAGAGACCTTCTCTCATCAAATCACCCTAACCTGTCCCGATCGACACTAACGTCAGACAGCTGATCGCAGAGACCGTCCAAGCTTTAGTATTGCGGCCAAGTCGTTCATGCTCGCGCATCGATAGCCTAGAGGCGCGCACGAACAAGAGCGTCAATCTGGTGCCACACTTCGAAGGGCGATATCTTCGCGATGAAACATTGTGGAACACTCGATCTATCCCGAGCTAAAGGAGTTTGTGCTCACTTACGCACGGGAACATGACACACTTCGACTGGTGCTGGATGCGCATGTCTCGCTGGCGTTTGCGATCGACCCGATCCTTGATGTGAAATAGGGCAAGTCGGTTGCGATTGAACAGCGAACGAACTGACGCCGTTTCTGGTCGCGTGACGATTGCCCGCCGAAACCTGATTGGCCAAAGATCGACTGCGAGGCGGAAACATGTGGAGATGGTCCGGATCGCGCAGTCGTTATCGCTCTCACCCACGATGTTACTCCGTTCGTGTTGGACATTGTTTCTGGCAACTTGAGCGGCTTGGGTAGCTTAGCCACAGCAAAGCTTTTACTAGCAGTATGACAATCATCGATTGAGTGCGGTACGTACGCGACCCTTCTTGCTGAAGCTCTGGTCGATCAGCTGCGGAAGATGGGGCACCGCCCAACAGCCCACCTTTTCATTTCCGCTCATAACGACTTCACCTTCTTCCTCAGCCAATTGCATAAGGTGATCGGTAGGAGCATCCTCTAAAAATTCGATTTTGACGGGCAGCGCACTGGCACCTACAGCAAGTGTCTAGTCGTTGGCTGATGGCACCATCAGATCCGTTCGACAGTCGTCGATCCAATGCACGAGGTTTTCGCCTCCAATCCCCAAAGCGGTCGTTGTTTTTTCCGCAGCGGATGACTGCTTTCCGCCTCTTGGCGCGAAAAGACGCGCTACCGACTTGCGAAGACCAGGGCTGCAAAGCTATCAAAAATCGCAATTTTTTTGTCATCGGACAAACCCTTCAAGCTCGCTGGATCGCGCTCTTCCCCAATATCGGCCATGAGATCGAAGCGGCGGTCTGCACTTAGCTTACCGTAGTGCGAAAGTGTTATCTGTTCGTTCTCATGCCCCATGTTTTCGGACCAGGCTTTACGTTGCTCAGCCGTGAGGGTACGTCGGTCTCTCTCTGCAGCGATGGTGTGTTTTGCCGCGTGAGGAGTGTATGTCGTGTGGTGGTTGCGGCAAGCTGCTCGAAACGCCTCAGAAACGGCATATGTAGAGGTCATAGAAGGCACCCGTTGCCCCCAGTATTTCCGACATTTTTTGCGGCCGGAGAATACACACTCATTCGGGAAAAGTGCGTCCTCAGGGTTGAATCCTCCACGCTTCATCAAATCAATCCACTCCACAACGGCCGCGGAGAAAGCCTCCGCTATAGGAAACCAGGCGATAACCAGACTTTTGCCGTTCTTCGTCCTCGCTACGCGCGCATCCTGGGTGATCTTTCGATCGCTGCAATCGATGTCGCGCAGCCGCAGAGATATCAACGTGTCCGCGCGCAGGGCACCGAGGAAGGCCAAGGCAAAGATTGCTCGTTTGCGCAGGTCCTGCATCGTGTCAGCATGCATACGGCGCAATAGGTCATCCGCTTCCTCAAGCGATGGATATAACTTACGATCGCGTCGCAAGTCCTTCGCATAGGCGGACCTTGGCAAATCCAGAGCATCGGGCAGATCCGCAGGCAATCTTTTGTAGCCCTCCTGTTTCCTGAGCCAGCCCAAGAAGTCCTTCAGGTGCGACACCGAATGCTGCACTGTGGATCTCGATTTCGGCATCGAGGCATCAGGCAACAAAGCTTCCTTGAGCTGATCCCGCAATTCATGACAATCGCTCAGGGTGATCTGCTCAAACGGCTTGAATCGAAGAAACGCCTCGAATTGACGGATCGTGGTGAGATGCCTGTCGAGCGTTTTTCCACTAAATTTTCCAGCGTAGGCTTGCCAACGATAGATAATGCCATCGTTGGGTGAGCGCGTTTTGCCTTTAGAAATCCCAATACCACCGGGAACTGATGTATTGTCTTCGTGTGAGAAGCCCTCGCTGGTGTTGGGATTGGACCGCTGCCTGATTGCATCCAAGTCGGCTTGTGTCCCCAGCCTGCAAACATTCGCGCCGCAGTCGGGACATCGTGCCATCAGAAAGAGCGCTCCGGTTTTCGAAGGCCTGCTGCTGAGTAAATTCGGCCTTGGAAACACGGCCGTCTTACAGCCCATGCACTTGAATTCGCCCCGCCTGAGCTGGGTCTTGCTACGCTCCCGCCGGGCACGGTGAAACGCTTCTACGTCCTCGCCGCGAAACAACTTCGGACGGGATACTACCGACGGTTCCAGCCCCCCCTGTACCCAGTTTGAGACAGTGTTACGACACACATTGTAGACCGCCATCAGGTCTTCGACGGAATAGACCCGGTGCGTCTTAAGCCGAATGCCTTTGTATGAACGTGCCACGGCTACCAATACCCAGCGCAGAGCCAAACGACCCGCACTTCTCCCAGATTGCTTCGAACAAGGTCAGATTGTGCGGAATCACTGATGCGGGATTACCGCCGGATCACAACGATGCAGTGCCGCCCACGCATTTAGATCGGTACCGCGATAGATGATCTTGCGCCCAAGCTTGTAGTAGGCCGGACCGATCTTCTTGTGCCGCCATTGCGCTAACTTGTCCCGGTCACCAATGAGATTTAACTCCGGATCTCCAAGGACATAGTTGCGGTCGTTTTCGAATAGATCGGACATGCGTCAATTTCCTCTCGTTGCAATTAAGTGCATCGAAGGGTTGTCGCTATCCGTTGTAAAAGGGTAGTCCCCGATCTCGAAACCGGGGACCCTTAATCGCGGACATAAATTGGAAATTTAGTTGCTCTGATGGAGGCACATAAGGCTTTTTTGTCCCCTTGGGACACTTTTCGCCAAGCATTCCCCGAAAGAAATCTGCCAGCTCGAGAACGTGCCAAAGCTGGTTTGGGTTCTCCTCCAGGTAGGTAATCGCCATGCCAAGATGCACAACACCACGGTAGGTTTTCCAGATTTCCCTTAGAGTATCTTTGTCGCGTCCACCATATACGCTCTCTTTCTTTGCCTCTTCCCGTACTAGGTCAAGAATGCCCCCTTTTACCTGTACGCCGCGAAATTCTCCTTGTTGTATTGAATGTACGACAGAGCGGCCGATGTGTTCGGCTATGTTGAGTTTTCTCTGATTTGATCCCTGAAATCTTTGTTCAACCTCCATAAGATCAACCATCGACTCGTGCCTTACGGAGGCAGTTTCCGCAGCCCATTTGAGGAATTCATAATCTTGCGGACCAGCGCCCAGAATGTATTCCTGACTAGAAAACAGCACCGCAAGTCGGTTCGCTGTAACATCATGCCGAACCATACCGATCGCCTTTAACCGTTCAGGATGACTGCGCTCGCTCAAAGCAACCCTGAAAATTTCTATAAATTTGTACTCAGCCTCATTGATGGCAATGGTTTCCCTTTCCTCGGTCAAGACGGCAAACCTTTTGACACAAAGTGGTTCCAAGCCTCCATCAAATGGCGCCGTCGCTCCAGCAGGTCCGAGCGAGCATAGGCCTGTTCGACCCTCGATCCAACGCGGTGTGAGAGGCTCATTTCAGCGACTTCGCGCGGGGCATTGGCCGCTTCCGAAGCCCAGACCCGGAAAGTGGAGCGGAAGCCGTGCACAGTCACGCCCTCGATCTTCATCCGGCGCAAGAGCATCAGCATGGACATGTTGGAGAGCGGCTGGTGGCGCTTCTGGCCCTCAAAGACATAATCAGATTGCATCGCCTTGAGCGGCTCGATGATGGCCAGCATTTCATCTGTGAGCGGCACGCGGTGTTCTTCGCCAGTCTTCATCCGCTCCGTCGGACAGGTCCAGACAAGATCCTCAAAGTCGATCTCGTCCCACCGCATGCCCAGCACTTCACCCGTACGCGAGCCGGTCAGGCAGGTGAACATCAGTGCCTTGGACGACATGGCGTTGCGGGTGCGCAGATCAGCATAGAAGGCCGGGACATCGCGCCAGTCCATCGCCTTGTGATGCCTGACCTTCTTTTTGACGTTTGGCAGCACGCCGGCTTCCTTGATCGCCGTCACTGGGTTCTCGCCTTCTCGGAAGCCCTTTGCCCGCGCCACATCCAGCACCGTCTTGATGCGCTGCATCAAACGCCGGGCGGTCTCGTGCTTGTCCGTCCAGATCGGTGACAGGCACATCAGCACTTCCGGTTGACCGATACTGTTGAGTGGCATCCGCCCCATCTTCGGGAACGCATAGTCGCGCAGCGTGTTGATCCATTGCTGGCCATGCTTGGGATTGCACCAGGTTGGCAGGCGCTCGATGTGAACCAGTTGGGCAAACTCTTCAAAGGTTGGGATGTCCTGTTTGGCATTGTAGCGCGGGTTCAACCCCTGCTTTGCCATACGCCGATACTCCAGCGCCCGCTCGCGCGCCAAGTTGAGCGTGACCACATCCGCCCCGCCCAGACCAAAGTCCGTGCGCAGCGGCGCACCCTTGCGATTCTTCTGCCCTTTGACCGTCACCCGCACGATCCAGCGCCGCGCGCCAGACGGGTCCACAACGAGATACAACCCGCCGCCATCGCCGTGGCGTCCTGGCCCGAGGTTCTCAACCAGCTTCTTCGTTAGCTTTCCGGACAGCGCCGACACGATTTATACCACATTTCATACCACCTATTGAACAAATATAGGCCCCATCGAAAGAAACTCAACAAAATAGAGAAATCGATTAACCCCATATAAAAAGGGGCTTCCAGCATCATACATAATCAAAATGCATTTCAATTGAGGGTAAGGTGGCGGACCGAGGAGGATTCGAACCCCCGACCCCCTGATTCGTAGTCAGGTACTCTATCCAGCTGAGCTATCGGTCCGTCGGGGGCCAGCAATTAGACCCTCGCGCGGGCCAATGCAAGAGGGGGTGGCAGAATTTATTTCAACGCCTGTAAATCCGCCTTGGGCAATCGCAGGCAAAAGACCGTCCCCTCGGAGCCAGTTTGTTCCAGCTCCAATGTGCCACCGTGGCCGCGGACCAGTTCCGACGCGATGCTGAGGCCCAGGCCGGTGCCGCCTTTGCTGGCGCCACCCTGGAAGGGCGTGAACAGGAATTCCTGCGCTTTGGGCGGCAAACCGGGCCCGGTATCGGCCACGCGGATCCACCAATTCTCATCGTCTTCGGTGGCGGAGATGTTGATCTCTCCGGGTTGTCCGGACGCGATGATCGCCTGCCGCGCGTTGCGCACGAGGTTGGATATCACGCGGTAAAGCTGCTCGGAATCCGCGCGCACTTTCATCGCTGCGGGGATATCCTCGGATAGGCTCACATCATGCTCGCCGACCGACAAACGCTCGGCCTCCAGCACCTCGTTCACCGTGTCGCCCAAGGCGAAGCGGTTCAGTGTCGGCGTCGGCTCTTCGGCCTTGCCGTAGGCGAGGGTAGATTCGCAGAGATGTACCGCGCGGGTGATCGAATTCACCAGTTTGGGCGCCATGCGTTTGACGATCGGATCTTCGCTGGCCTCGATCCGGTCGGTGAAAAGTTGCGCGCTGGTCAGGATGTTGCGCAGATCATGGCTGACCTTGGCCACGGCCCCGCCAAGCTGTGCCAGCCGTTCCTTCTGCCGCAACGCGCCGGTCAGTTGCGTCTGCAAGGTCTGCAACGTCTCTTCGGCCTGGCGCAGCTCTGTCACACCCGCGGAGGGTTGCATCACAAGGCGCGCGTCTTCGGGCGTGGCGGCATAGGCTTCCATATTGCCCACCACTCGCTTGATCGGCTTGACCAGGAACACCCGCACCGCAAGGAACAACAGCACCGCCGTGATGATCGAAATCACCGCCGAAAGCCACAGGATCCGCAGCCCGTAGTCAATCATCGCCGCCCTGAGTTCGGTCGTTTCCATCGTCACTTCGATCAGGAGGCCTGCCATGTTCACCGGCTCGCCGATGACGCGGATCACCTGCGGTTCGGGATCGACTAGGCAGCGGATCGCGTCGCTTATCAACTCGAACGCCCCGGCATTGCGCAGATCGAACGTATTGGCGATGGGTTCGGGGATAGGCGAGTTCAGCATAAGCTGCCGCGCCTCGTTCCGGCGCAGCACGACGTTGTAGACACCTGCGTTCTGCAGCAGTTCTTCCTGCAGGTCCGCCGCCACTTCCTCCTCGGCCAGCATCGCCAAGGCGGCGATCTGCGCCCGCTCCAGCCGCGACATCAGGAAGTCCTCGCGGTAGCGGGCCACCGATGGCACAAAGATCAACACTTCGGCCAACATCACGAAGACCGCTGTCAGGATCAGGAATCGCCCCGAAAGTGAGTTCACGTTTTGCCTCCCACGGTCAGGATCAGGGCAGCCAACGCTGCACGAAACCAACCACTTTCTTCACCTTAGGACTATCAAAGAGCCGGGGCGAGAAATAGGCCCCTGCCGCGCGTTTGTTGATCTCGCCGATGGTGGGATACGGCGCCACCATACCGGCCACATGTTTCATCTTGAGCTTGTTGGCAATCACCAGCGCCCAGAGGTTGATAAGCTCCCCCGCCTGCGCGCCCGCAATCGACGCCCCCACGGGGCGACCCTTGACCACCATCACCTTGATGAGACCCGTTGTCTTGCGTTCGGCGATGGCGCGGTCGTTGCCGGAATATTCAAAACGAACCACTTCCAGCGCCTGTCCGTGCTCATCGCGCGCCTGCGTCTCGGTCAGGCCCACCTGCGCCAGTTCCGGGTCCGTATAGGTGGCCCATGGGATATGATCGGTGTGGCTCTTCGCCGGCAGCCCGAACAGCGCGGAGCGGATCACCAACCCCGCATGGTAACCCGCGACATGGGTGAACTGCAGCTCGCCTGCCACATCGCCGATCGCATAGACCTTGCGGTTCGTGGTGCGCAGGCCTGCATCCACCTCGATCCCGCGTTTGGTGGTCTTGATCCCGGCAGCATCGAGGTTCAGCTTGTCGATATTGGCCTTGCGGCCCACAGCCATCAGAAGATGCGTGCCCTTGAAGATGCGGCCATCCTTGGCTTCGACCTCGATCGCGCCCGCCTTGCCGCGGATTTCGGAGGCCATCGCGCCTTCGGCAATCTCGATGCCTTCCTCGCGCAGGTTATCCAGCACGATGGCGGCCAGCTCCGGGTCGTCCTGCCCCATCACTTTCATGCCTTCGATCACGGTCACCTTGCTGCCAAGCCGCACATGCGCCTGTGCCATTTCCATCCCGATTGGACCGCCGCCGATTACCAAGAGGTGCTCAGGCCGCTCACGGAGCTGGAAAATTGTCTCGTTCGTCTCGTAGGGTACCGCATCAAGCCCGGGGATCGGCGGCACGAAAGGCGATGATCCAGTCGCGATGATGACCCGCCGGGCGGTGATGATATCGTCGCCGGCCTTGACCTGCGTCGGAGAGATGAATTCGCCGAATTCCTCGATCACCTTCACGCCCAGGCCCTCGAACCGCTCAACACTATCATGCGGCTCAATCGTCGCGATGACATCGGCCACATGATCCTTGGCCGCTGCATAATCCACCTGCGGCGTCACATCGGCCACGCCGTAGGCGCTGGCATGGGCCTGCGCATGGGCCGCCTTGCCGCTGGCGATCAGGGCTTTGGACGGCACACAGCCGTAGTTCAGGCAATCACCACCCATCTTGTGGCCTTCCAGCAGGATCACCGATGCGCCCATCTGCACTGCGCCCGCGGCAACGGAAAGCCCGCCAGAGCCGCCCCCGATGACCAGGAGGTCTGTTTTCAGATCAGCCATGTCAGATGCCTTCCTTGCGGCCACGAATCGCCTTAACAACAATGGGCAGCGCCGCCAGGACACACAGGCCCAGGATTGGCCCGATCACCTGCGGCTCCCAGAGAAGCGACAGATCCGGGCTTTCGCCACGGTCAAAAACCTCGCCCAGCCCCACACCGATCCAGGTAAAGACAATGGCACCGGGGATGATGCCCAGAACCGTCGTGAAGGCGAAATTGCGGAACTTCACGCCCACGAGCGCAGGCAACAGATTGGCCACGAAGAACGGCACCGCCGGAACCAGGCGCAGAAGAAACAGCACGCTGATCTCGTTCTCGCGCAGGCCTTCCTTGAGCTTCTTCAACGCCCCGTCCGAAGCCTCCATCTTGGCCGCCAAGGTCTTGCCCAACCCCCACCGGGCAGCAAGAAAGATCGCAAACGCCCCCAACGAGGCGGCGAACACGTTGAACGTTGTCCCAAGGCCGAGGCCAAAAAGGAACCCACCGGTGACCGACGCAACCGCCGCCCCCGGCAAGGAAAACGCCACGATCACGAAGTAAATCCCGATGAAGACGGCAACGATCCCGAGGTAATTGGCATTGCGGAACGCCAGCAGCGCCTCGCGGTTTTCACGCAGCGTCTCAAAGGTCAGGTAGTCGCGCAGGGTGAAAAAGCCGATCACCGCCGCGATCAGAATCACCACCAGAGGCGCATGTCGCAGAACCGAGGATTTCTCGGGAAGGGTCACATCGTCCATCTCATCACCAGGTTTGATTTCGTTGACCCCTACATGCTTGGTCCGGCACCCGTTTCATAGGCGGATCACGCGCCGTTGATCGCCGGTGATGGCTTCCGCAACGTATTTGCCCCCAATTCGCAAATTTGTAACATCGCGTGTGGTTTTGACCACGATTTTTGTTGCAAATCGCGCCGCACGGGTTTGACTTGTCAAAACGGGCCTACTATAGACCGGGCTTCAGACATTCGCCGGACGGGCCTCGATTCCATATGCGCCCCCGGATCAGATCGGAGACGGAGCGATGAAACGCACCTTTCAACCCTCGAACCTCGTGCGCAAACGGCGCCACGGTTTCCGCGCGCGCATGGCCACCAAGGCCGGCCGCAAGATCCTGAACGCCCGCCGCGCCCGCGGTCGTAAGTCGCTGAGCGCATAAGCCTCAGATCAGGACAAAACGGACATGACACCGCCGGAGGCCCCCGAGACGCAAACGGGGAACACGCCCCCGGCGGTTTCCGTTTGTCTGGAGGTCCTGAAAAATCGCGCCGATTTCCTCGCCACCGCCCGCGCTCGCCGTCAAAGCACAGCCTCTATGATGGTACAGGCGCGCAATCGCCGCGATGACACCTCCACAATCCGGGTCGGGTTCACATGTTCGAAAAAAGTCGGCAATGCCGTGACCCGCAACCGCGCCAAACGCCGCCTGCGCGAGGTTGCTCGCATGGTCCTGCCAGCGCAGGGACGCCCGGGATGGGATTACGTCCTGATCGGCCGGGCCGAGGTGACCGCAAACCGCCCCTTCGACCAACTACGGTGCGACCTGGTGCAGGCGCTGCAAAAACTGCACGCAAAGCCATGACGCCCCTGGCCCATATCCTGGCCCTGCCCATTCGCGGCTATCGCTTGATCTTTTCGCCCTGGGTCGGGTTCAATTGCCGCTACCAACCCACTTGCAGCGCCTACGCCTTGGAAGCCCTGGAAAAACATGGCGCCATCAAGGGCGGTTGGATGGCCGCGAAACGGATCGGACGATGCCACCCCTGGGGCCAATGCGGGTATGATCCAGTGCCAGAAAAGCGCGACGGCTGAGGCAGGCGCCGGGGGGGTTTGGGGGGGTAACCCCCAAGGCCTGCGTGGCCTGAACGCAAACTGACCGGCGTGAGCGATAGCGAACTCCGCCAAGTCACCTGCTCAGATCACACACCCCAGGCGGCACATTTCCGGTCAACCGTCTTGCGCGACACACCCAACCGCCGGGCGGCCTCGGCGCGGTTGCCGCCGCAGGCATCAAGCACATTCATGATATGGCGCTGCTCCACCAGCTCCAGCGTCTCCATCGCCTGCGTCCCTGAAACCTGCCCGACGCCGGAGAACTCCTCGGGAAACGCCCCCAGGATCACCGAACGTTCAATCAGGTTACGCAGCTCGCGCACATTGCCGGGCCAATCATACCGGCTGAGCTTTAGCAACACCTCTTCGTTCAACTCAAGCGCCGGTGCGCCGAGGGACCGGGAAAACTCGCTCATGAAAAGCGCGGCTAGCTCGACGATATCCTCCTGCCGCGCACTCAGGTTTGGCATCTCGATATTCACAACATTGATCCGGTGGAAAAGATCGCCACGGAAGGTCCCCGCCGCCACCGCCGCCTCAAGATCAGCATTGGTCGCAAATAGAAACCGTAGGTTCAAAGGGATCTCCCGCTCCGCCCCGGCGGGCCGGATGCGCTGATCCTCAAGCACACGCAAAAGCATAGCCTGCACCTGGTCGGGCAGTTGCGCCACCTCATCCAGAAGCAGCGTCCCACCATCCGCATGCAGGAAAAGCCCGTCCTTGCGGTGCTTGTCCCCTTCGATCACACCAAAAAGCTCCTCGGCGATATGATCCGATCCGAACGCCGCGCAATTCACCGCCACAAAAGGCTTCTCGGCGCGATCCGACAGGCCATGCAGGGTGCGCGCCGCGATCTCCTTGCCGGTCCCGCTGGCCCCGGTAAAGAGCACCGATGTGGGCAGCGGTGCCAGCTTGGCGAGCATGTCCCGCACGGTCTGAATAGGGTGCGAATTGCCCAAAAGACGCCCACGGGCAGCGTATCCCGCCTCGCTCAACTCGTGCTTCAGAAGGTAATTCTCGCGCCGCAGCGATTTCCGGTCCAGCGCCCGCGCCGCCGCATTCAGGATCTGATTGGCACGGAAGGGTTTCAGCACGAAATCCGCGACCCCTGTGCGCAAGGCCTGGATCGCGGTGTCGAGATCGGCATAGGCCGTGATCAGGATCGTATCGGCATAAAACCCGACCCGACGCTGCTCGGCCAGCCAATCGAGGCCGGTCTGCCCCGGCATGATATTGTCGAGGATCACCAGGTCGAAATGCGCCTGATCCAGTATGGCCGCCGCTTCGGCGGTGGACCGCGCCTGCTCCACCCGCTTGCACCGCGGCGTCAGAATCTTGGTCAGGAAATTGCGCATTCCCGGCTCATCATCAATCACCAGGATCGACGCAAGCCCGAGATTTTCGCCATAGTCATCAGGACTGGAATGTGACGTATCGACCTGTTTCACCGCTTCGGTCATTCGCCCGTATCGTCCAGACGCACCGCAGAACCCGTATTGACCGCCTCGGCACTGAACCCGATGCCCTCAAGCACGAAATCCGCCCCGATCGCAATCACCACCGTCACCGCAAAAGCTGTCAGCATTGCTTTCATTTCAATTCTCCCCATTGCCCGCGGCCTGCCGCAGAAACTCCACCAGATCGCGCCGGTCCTCGGCCTTGGCGATCACTTGCATCGGCATTTTCGACCCCGGAATATAATGGTCCGGACCCAGATCGAAAAGCTGGTCAATCGTGTCGTCCGACCAGATGATATCAGATCCGCTCAAAACATCCGAATACCGGTATCCCGGCACCGTCCCGGCGCGGCGCCCGAAGACCCCATGCAGCGTCGGCCCCGCCTTGCGCGAGGGCGGTGGCGTCAGCGCATGGCAGATCGAACATTTGCGCATGAACTGCCGCTCACCATTGGGCATCGCATCGGCCTCGCGCAGGAAACTGCGCGTGTCGCCGCCAGCGGGATCATACTCATCCAAGAACGCCACGGGCCAGGAAAACACCACATCCTCGATCCCCCCGGCATAGATCGCCTTGCCATCGAGGCCGAAGTCCAGCGCCCAGACCGGTCCCTGCCGCATCGCGCGAAAATCCCGGGCGATCCGCCATTCGGCGGTGTCGATCATCATGATGTAGCCCTGCCCGTCCCCGACGGCCAGTTGATCGGTTTCGGCGTGATAGGCCATCGACAATATCGGTCGCCGTTCCAGCGTGAAGTCGGCAATCGTGTCGCCACTTTCGGGGTCGATCACCCGCGTAACACCATCCACCGCCCCGTAAGCCAGCCAACCCGCAGCCTCGTTTACCACCAGCTTGTTGATGCCGAACCCGTTCGATACCAGCACGCGCGAGCGTTTTCCGCCATCACTCCAGACGCGGATTGTGCCATCGCTTGATGCCGAATAGATCCGGCTCCCATTGGCCGAGAACGTGACGGCGTTGACACCCGCCTCGTGACCTTCGAGCTTTTTGGTAAGCGTGTTCCACTGAGCCGGGTCACCCGATCTGATAACAATCCAGACGCCGATGCTGCCATCCCAGGAGGCGGTCGCGATGGTTTCGCCATCCGGCCCGGCCGCCACATCCGCGATCTTGCCAAGATGCGCCCCAAGTCGTGTGCCACCATCCTCATCCCAAAGCCACAAGGCAAAATCATCCCCACCGGAGATCAGCACATCCGGCCGGAACTGTGTCACAGTATTCACCGCCGCCTCATGCCCCTCCAGCCATAGAGGCTCACGCCCCTCCCAAAGCCCGACAGAATTGTCGAAACTTGCCGTGGCCACTTGTCCGGTCTCGGCATTGACCGAGATGTCCATGATCGGGCCGCCATGGCCCTTGAGCGTGGTGAATTCCTGCGATTGCGTCGGCATTGCCGCGCAAATCAGGCCAACAAGGAAAAGCGCCCGCGCCCGCATTTATTCAGCGGGCGTTGCCTTGCCACCTGCCGGGGCCGCACCCTCGCGCGCCTCGACCTCTTCAAGCCAGAGCGAATGGTGCTCGCGCGCCCATTGTTCCTCGACCTCGCCGCTGCCCATGGCATCATAGGCGCCTTCCATCCCGACCGAGCCGATATAGATATGCGCGAAGATGATCGCCATCAGCACGAAACTGACAATGGCATGCCAGAGCTGCGCATATTGCATCTCTTCATGCGGGGCGAGTTGGGTGGGCAATTCGCCATAGCCCAGCAGGCCAGAGATCCCGAGGTCGTTCAGAATGGCGAAAGTCTTGGCGAACATCGGCAATTCGAACGGGAAGAGGAGCGACAAGCCTGATGCCGATATGGACGCGCCGAAGATGATCACCGACCAGAAGATCAGCTTCTGCCCGGCGTTGAATTTCTTGGCAGGCGGGTGCTTGCCCGGTGAAAGGATGCCACCGCCCTGCGCCAGCCATTTCAGGTCCGTCCGGCTCGGCAGGTTGTGCAGAACCCACATGAAGAAGACCATCACGAGGCCCAGCATGAAGGCCCAACTGACGTTGTTGTGGATCCATTTCGAGGCAATCGCGAGGGTCGAGAAGGTCTCGTGGCCAAAGGCCGGGATCAGTACCTTGCGCCCGAAGAGCGAGACAAGCCCGGTAATCCCGAGCAGGATGAACGACCCCGCCATCAGCCAATGGCCAAAGCGTTCGATCGCCTTGAAGCGGGTGACCGTACGGCCGGTTTTCTCGCCGTCGATGCGAATGCGCCCACGCAGCATGAAGAACAACAGGAGCCCGATCAACGTCCCGAGCAGCAGGTAGCCGCCATTGCGCGACAAGGGGCCTTCGCGGAACTTCAGCCACCACATGCCGCCATCCTGCATCAGAACGCGCGCCTCGGGACCGCCGCCAGAGACCGTGACATCCGCCGTACCGAAGCGCAGAGCGCGCCAAAGATCGGGGTCGGACGCGCCGCCCAGCGTGCCGAGTTGCGAGGCCATGCCCGCCGCGCTGTCCGGATCCCCGGTCGCCTCGCGACGATAGCTGTCATCGACCTTCTCACCACGTTGCCGCGCCAGGATATCCTCAAGGGTCGGCGCCCCGCCGGTGGCTGACCGGTCAATCTCGGGCGCTTCGGCCTCTTGCGCCGCTATCGGCAGGGCCAGCATGAATGACAGAAGAAGGCTCAGCAAAAGGCGTGGCATGGGTCCAGGTTCCGCTTGTGAATTCTTGTGAAGCATCCGGTCGGGGGGGGG
>NZ_JASHJC010000027.1 GCF_030733385.1 Roseovarius sp. MMSF_3359
GCCCCCTGTCAGGGCAACCCACCCGCCCACCAGTCGCCCTGCCAGGGGGCGGTGGCGTTTTTCCGCGTCGTCATGCTTGACCTGACTGCTGCCTTGGTTGATCGTGGGTGATCCGTTTGAGGGGCCTGAGCCATGCATATACCTGCCATCACCGGCACGGGCGTTTTCACGCCTGATCAGATCATCACCAATGACGAATTGGTCGAGGCGTTCAACGCCTATGCGGACAAGTACAACACCACCCATGCCGATGCGATTGCCGCGGGTGAGGTCGAGGCAAAGGCGCCGTCCTCGACCGAGTTCATCGTGAATGCGTCGGGCATCCATCAGCGATATGTGTTGGACAAAACCGGCGTGTTGGACCCTGACGTGATGCACCCGCACCTGCCGGCGCGCAGCGACGAGGAGCCGTCGTTGATGGCGGAGATGGCGATGGACGCCTGCGCCAAGGCGCTTGAGCAGGCTGGACGCAGCGCCGAGGAGGTTGATCTGGTGATTTGCGCGGCCAGCAACCATGAGCGTCCTTACCCGGCGATTGCCGTAGAAATACAACAGCTTCTGGGGGCAGGCGGCTTTGCCTTCGATATGAATGTCGCCTGTTCGTCCGCCACGTTCGGGATGCAGGCCGCGGCCGACATGATCCGCTCGGGGTCGGTGCGCTGCGCCCTGGTTGTCAATCCCGAGATTTGCTCAGGACACTTAGAATGGCGTGACCGGGACTGCCATTTCATCTTTGGCGATGTCTGCACGGCGGCGGTACTGGAGCGGGCCGAAGATGCCCAGGGCGCGCATTTTGTCATCCGGTCCACTCGTTGCGCCACACAGTTTTCCAACAATATCCGTAACAACAATGGCTATCTGCGCCGCACCCGCGAAGGTCACATGGCGGACCGGCGCGACATGCTTTTCGTGCAGGAAGGCCGCAAGGTGTTCAAGGAGGTGCTGCCGCTCGTCTCGAAACACATCGCGGCGCATATGGCCGATGAGGGGGTCGAGGCGGCGGACCTCAAGCGGCTCTGGTTGCATCAGGCCAACAAGGCGATGAACGATTTCATCGGGCGCAAGGTGATGGGTCGTGTGCCGGAGCCGCATGAGCAGCCCAACATTCTTCAGGATTATGCCAATACGTCATCTGCCGGGTCGATCATCGCCTTTTCGAAGTATTCCGACGATCTCAAGCCGGGGGATACCGGGTTGATTTGCTCCTTCGGGGCGGGATACTCGGTTGGGTCGGTGCTTGTCGAGCGCGCTTGATCGCTACGGCTCGCCAATCCGTTCCGAACCAGCGTGATTTGCAGGGTGTTCCGAACGTCTAGAGAGGCAGCGGGTGAGACCGTCATTGCCAGGCTGGCCCCACCTTCTGGAAGCGAGCTTCCTGGGATGGAATGCGATAGGACCAATGCTGCCCGCAATCGGGATTTCGAAGAAAGGACATCCCCGTAAATCCACAGCCTCACCCTTGTGCCCGCACTTGGGGACGTCGAGCACCCGTATATCCCGGAAAACCTTGGGATTGCTTACAAATGACATTTCGGGATAAAGCCTTTAATGGGAAAACATCAGGGGCTTTCCCCTGTCACAGGTCGCGCGGACCACCTTGGGGATAAGAGATGTCGAAAATCGGAAGTTACCTGAAGAAACACACCGAGGCGCTGGTCAAAGATGTTGGCATCGAACCTGCGTGTGAGTTGACCGGCAAGTCAAAGGCCACCCTGGGGCGGTACTATTCCGACCATGATGAGCATTCGGACCGGTTCATGCCGATTGATGCGGTGGCCGCGTTGGAAGAGGCGTCATCCTATCCGCATGTGACCAGCGCGCTTGCGGAACTCAAGGGCATCAACTTGTCCTATGACGAAAGCCGTCGGAACACCGATGAGAAGGGCGGGGTGAATTCCGACGTGATCGCGCTGAGCCAGCGATTTGCCATGCTGATGGCCGAGTACCAGCAATCCATTGATGACGGTGTGATCACGGTGAACGAGGCCAAGCGCCTGCTGAAGGAAACCACGATGCTGCAACAGGTGCTGATCGAGATGAAGCTCCATCTCGAAGAGGAAAGCGTATAGGGCAGGTCGCCGGGGCGATTTGAGGCCGTAGAGCTTCATGAGAAACTGAGATGGCGAGAAGCGCCAAGTGGGCTATAGCCGAGCGTCGCACCACGGGTGTCGCGTGTTGACGTACTGCGCTCAGGTCTCGGAGATTTTCAGCCAACCCGGACAGGCAAGCAGCGTGCCATGCAGGTCGAAGGCGGCATGGCTGTGCAAGGACGTGACAACGACCGCGCCACGATCGCCTGTCAACTCGGGAGGGTCCGTTGAGCTTCCGATGAGCGGTTCGAGTCCAAAGCGGCCGTCAAAAAAGTGCTCTTTGCCGTTCCAAATTCGGCGAAAAGCTCACACTCTCTGCTTGTCCAACCGTCTTGCGGTTTTTCGTCGTGCAATGGCGAAACACATGAGTGACCCAGCCAAGAGGCCCAATCCCCCGGGTAGCGGAACGGCAGCAACGTCGAGTGTCACCGACCAGTTTGCAGTGTAGCTCGCCACATTCGGCAGAGCGGTATCTCCGGTGAAAATCAGCGTGATCGGATCGCGCACCGGTGTGATACCAAGGGGCGCATAGCTTCCCGCCAGCAACCCGGAAAAGGTGAAGCTCTCCTCAGGGCTCGAATAGGTGAACCCCATGGCAAACGATGCTGCGGAGGGAAGCGAATTCGACAACTGGAATGACAGACCCTGAAGCTGAGTTCCGGATGCGAAGGAGACTTCCAAAATGTCCTGCGGGTCGCTTCCGAAAAGACAGCTGAACGTCACCGTTCCCAAGCAGTCGCCTGAAAGAGATCCGGAAATCGTGTGCGTTCCCGCGTCGAGCGGCCCGATCATCGCAGGAGAAGCATCAGCGTAGTCGATGCCCTCTACAATTGTCGCTGACATGGCTGAAGCAGGAAACAACGACAGCAAAAATATATAAACCAGTCGCATTAAACTTTGCCCCCAAAGTAATAATTGAAAACTTATAAGGCCAAATATTCATAATTTGCGTCGGTCGAGTCAAGCGAAGCGCCTAGTGCTGCGTTCTTTGAGTTTGCTATCGGTCTGTCCCGCTTAGGTGCCAGTGCCTGTATCGAGCCCATTTTGCAAATAGCACCCGCCCGGAATCAAGGTGCGCAGCACCGCCGGGCAGCGCCCGACCGCCCCATGGGCGGGCGCTTCGTCACCGTTTAAATCCGACCGATTGTGGGAGGTACACGTCACCATAAAGTGCGAAGAACAACCTCAGTGGCGCCCACCCGCGGTCGGGCGATGCCCTCAGTTTCAATGGCGGTCGAGGGACCGCTTCATCCCACAAGATGTCCATCCCTAAGTGCGGTGTTTCCATCCTCTGACATTGCATCACGATGCCGGAGATTGCTGGATTGGAACATCGTGCAATTGCGGGAGGGGGCTTGGCCTGTGGGGCGATTTCGTGCAGGAGTGCGGAAACAGCACCGACACCTGAGATCAAAGGATTGCACCATGACCGACATTACCCGTTATGAGACCAACCAACGCATGAGCAAGGTCGTGCGCCACGGCGATGTGCTTTACCTGGCGGGGCAGGTCGGCATTGCCGGAGACAGCGTCGCGGATCAGACGCGCACTTGCCTTGAGCGGGTTGAAGAGCTGCTGGCGCTTGCCAATTCCGACAAGTACCGCATCCTGCAGACAACCATCTGGCTGGCCGATATGGCCGATTTTGCCGAGATGAACGAGGTGTGGGATGCGTGGGTGCCGGAAGGCCATGCACCGGCCCGCGCCTGCGGCGAGTCCAAGCTGGCAAGGCCCGAGCTCAAGGTCGAAATCCTGGTTGTGGCCGCCGCAAGGCCGCCTGTTGGTGAGCGCGCGCGCTGAGCGGCGGCAGAGGTCTTATCCCTCCTCACAATAACCCTGCCCGACGGATGGACGCTGCCGGTTGGTTGCGCTATCAGGCGGGCAGGTACTCACTCTGAAAGGCGCGCTCATGTCTGGCCACGGCACCCCGATCCCGATGACTTCGGCCAAATGCGGCCCGCTCCGTGGCACGGCGGATGTGCCGGGGGACAAGTCGATCTCTCACCGGTCGCTGATCCTGGGCGCGATGGCCATCGGCGAGACGCGGATTACCGGCCTGCTGGAGGGTGAGGACGTGCTCGACACGGCCAAGGCGATGCGCGCCTTCGGGGCCGAGGTCACCGATCATGGCGGCGGGGAATACTCGGTACACGGCGTCGGGGTCGGCGGTTTTGCCGAGCCGGACCAGGTGGTGGATTGTGGCAATTCCGGCACCGGTGTGCGCCTCATCATGGGGGCGATGGCGACCTCGCCGATTTCGGTCACCTTCACTGGCGATGCGTCGCTGAACTCCCGCCCGATGGCGCGGGTCACCGACCCGTTGGCTCTCTTCGGCACACAATCCGTGGGGCGCAGCGGGGGACGCCTGCCGATGACCATTACCGGCGCGGCAAACCCGGTACCGGTGCGCTACACCGTGCCGGTCCCCTCGGCACAGGTGAAATCCGCGGTGCTGCTGGCGGGGCTCAACGCGCCCGGTCAGACCGTGGTGATCGAGAAAGAGGCGACGCGCGATCACACCGAACGCATGCTGGCCGGGTTCGGGGCCGAGATCACCGTCGAGGAAGCCGAAGAAGGCCGCGTCATCACCTTGACCGGTCAACCGGAACTTTTGCCGCAAACGATCGCCGTCCCGCGCGATCCGAGCTCAGCGGCTTTCCCGGTCTGTGCCGCGATCATCACGCCGGGATCGGATGTACTGGTGCCGGGGATTGGCCTCAACCCGACCCGCGCGGGGCTTTTCACGACGCTGCGCGAGATGGGCGCTGACCTCACCTATGAAAACGAACGGACCGAGGGCGGAGAGCCGGTTGCGGATCTGCGCGCGCGGTTTTCGCCTGACCTCAAGGGGATCGAAGTGCCGCCCGAGCGCGCGGCCAGCATGATCGACGAATACCCGGTGCTCTCGGTGGTTGCGGCCTTCGCCACGGGCGACACGGTGATGCGCGGGGTCAAGGAACTGCGCGTGAAGGAAAGTGACCGGATTGATGCCATGGCGACGGGGTTGCGTGCCAATGGCGTCACCGTCGAGGATGGCCCGGACTGGTGGACAGTGACGGGCCTTGGTCACGGCAATGTGCCGGGCGGGGCCACCTGCGCGAGCCATCTCGACCACCGCATTGCCATGTCTTTCATGGTGCTGGGCATGGCCACCGAGAAACCGGTCAGCGTCGATGATGGCAGCCCGATCGCCACCTCCTTCCCGATTTTCGAGCCGCTGATGGCGGGTCTTGGGGCGCAGATCCGGCGCGACAATCACTAGTCTGATTGCGCGTTGAGCCATGGCGCGCTGGAAGCAGGTGCTCCCCTGCACCTGAAAGACTCTACGCGCTTTCTTTGTCCGGCACCCGCTGAACCTCGCGTTGTTGCAGCGCCTGCTCCGCGACCGGCACGCCGAGGAAGGTGCTGACGCGCGGGCCCGGGCGCAGGCGAAGGCGCAGGCGCAGGGCCTCGCCCGCTTCGCGCAGAAAAACCCGGCGGCCCATGCGGGTATACCAGCGCATCGCATGGCGGATCTCGGGGTCGGGGTGTAGATAGCTGCGCCAAAGCGCCTTGGGCCGCGCCTGCAGGGCCAATTCGATGCATTTGACCCACAAAAACACCCGCCAGGGCGGCACCCTTGCCACCTCAATGACCTGGTGTTTGTAATCCCAGCGGCGCAGGTCGGTGTCGATCACCCGGCGATCCGCCGATTGCTGGTAAAACGGTGTCCATTTATGCGGTATCGCGTAGATCGACATGATCTGATCCGGGTCGTAGCGCCGCAACTGCCGCAGAAGCTGCCAGTAGTCGCGGTCGCGCTCTTCCGCAAAGCCCACGGCAAAGGTGCAAAGGCCGATCATGCCGTTTGCGCGCAGCAACTGGATGGCCTGCTGATCCTTGCTCCGGGTGCCGCCCTTGCGCACGGCTTGAAGCGTCGTCTCGCTGGTGCCCTCAAGCCCCAGCAGGAACCGCAGCACCCCCGCCTTGTGGTAGAGCGGCAGGATGTCCTTGTCGCGCACGATGTCGTCGGCGCGGGTGGAGCCGATGAGCTTAATGGGCAGATCGAGCGCGATCAGTTCGTCCAGCAGCGCGCGCCACGCCTTGGGCGAGGTGGTGGGGTTCTCGTCGGCGAGGTTGATCAACTCGACGCCGTGTTCGCGATGCAGCCAGGCGATTTCGCGGGCGAATTTCACCGGATCTCGGTGTCGCCACCGGGTCCAGAAACCCCGTTGGCCGCAATAGGTGCATTGATGCGGGCAGCCGCGCGAGAACTGCATGATCACCGCCTTGCGCCCGCCCCAATAGGAATGAGCGTCGAAGTCGATCAGTTCCCACCCGATCCGGTAGGCGTCAAGATCGCGGATCATGGCCGCGGGGCGGGTGGCGACGGGTTCCCCGGCCTTGCGATAGGCGATCCCTGGCACGGTTTCGGGGGTGTCGAGCGCGCAAACAAGCCGCCGGATGGTTTCCTCACCCTCGCCGCGGACGATGAAATCGACTTCGGGGCATTCTTCCAGCACCTCCCGCCAGTGATACGTCGGGAAGACACCGCCATAGATGATCCGGGCATTGGGCAGGCGTCGGCGCAGGTCCCGGACCCAAAGGGCCACCGTGGGGTGGGCGCTGGTCGAGCCGGAATGCCCGATTAGGACGACCTCGGGCCGGTGCGCTACCACGTGGGACAGCGCCTGATCGAGCGACAGGGGGCCCAGATCGGCGTTGACAAGGCTGACCTCGTGGCCATCGTCGATAAGCGGTCCACCTAGGCACAGAAGACCGAAGGGGGGCAGGTTTTCACCGGGGATGCGGCTGCCGATGGCGGTATGCGGGGGATGAAGCAGGGTGATGCGCATGTCTGATCTCCTTTGCTGACAGGACCAAAATGCACCCCGGCCCGTGCAATTCCTGCGCAGCCTTTCAGGAGTTTTGCCGGGGCCGCATGGGAGCATTGAACTTGCACAAGAAACCGGGGCATATGGTGGGATAATTGCCCATTGATTGAGTGGTCCGGCCAAATGACATCTGCAGACATCATCGTGATTGGCGGGGGCATCGCGGGCATCAGTGCGGCGGCAATGTTGGCCCAGGACGCGCAGGTCATTGTCCTCGAGCGCGAAGCTCAGACCGGGTACCATTCCACCGGGCGATCCGCGGCGACCTTCATTCGCAACTATGGCAACGCCACATTGCGCGCGTTGAACGCGGCGGCGGAGCCGGTGCTGACTGAGCCCGAGGGGATTTCCGACACGTCGCTTTTGTCGCCGCGTGGCGAGCTTCTTGTGGCGACCGAGGCGGAGATAGGGGCGCTTGAGGCTTATGCAAAAGGGTCGAGCGGCGTGGAGCGGATCACACCGGACGAGGCCGTCGGCATGGTGCCGGTCCTGAAACGCGACAAGCTGGTGGCGGCGCTCTATGAGGAAAGCGCGCAGGATATCGACGTGGACCGCCTGTTGCAGGGATATATCCGCCTGTTGCGTGCGCGGGGAGGGCGGATCGAGACCGAGGCAGAGGTGACGGCGATCACCCGGCAGGGTGCCGATTGGCAGGTGACTTGCGGCGATCATGGCTATGCCGCGCCGATCGTGGTGAATGCCGCGGGGGCCTGGACCGATCATTTGGCGGCGATGGCCGGTGTGCAGACGGTCGGGCTGCAGCCCTTCCGGCGCTCGGCGGTGCTGATGGCGGTACCGGAGGGGATGGAGACGAGCCATTGGCCCCTGACCGCGTCGGCGGAGGAGACGTGGTATGCCAAGCCTGATGCGGGAAAGCTCCTGATTTCACCGGCGGATGAAGACCCGGTTGCGCCGCAGGATGCCTGGCCCGACGACATGGTTCTGGCCGAGGGGCTGCACCGGTTCGAGGAGGCCACGACATTCCCGATCACCCGGCCCACCCATAGCTGGGCGGGGCTGCGCAGTTTCGTGCCGGATCGGACTCCGGTTGCCGGTTTCGCCCCCGATGCGCCGGGCTTTTTCTGGCTGGCGGGGCAGGGTGGCTACGGGGTGCAGACCGCACCCACGCTGGCGGCGCTGACCCATGCGCTGTGCTGCAACGCGGCCCCGCCGGTCGCCCCCGAGGTGGTCGCGGCGCTTGACCCGGCGCGGTTTGCTGTCCCTGCGTGATCTTGAGTGCGCGGCGCTGATCCACTAGCAATGATCGGACAGCAGGGGGCAGAACATGTCATTCACCATCGCCATTGACGGACCCGCAGCCGCGGGCAAGGGGACGATTTCGCGTGCCGTGGCGGCGCGTTTCGGCTTCGCCCATCTCGATACCGGGCTGCTCTACCGGGCGACCGGGCGGCGGACGCTTGACGGGACGGATCCGGTGGAGGCCGCGCGGGCGCTGACACCCGCGGATCTGGAAGCGGATGATCTGCGCACGCCGCAGGTGGCGCAGGCCGCGAGCCGCGTGGCGGCGATCCCCGAGGTGCGGCAGACACTCCTCGATTTCCAACGGGCCTTTGCCACCCGTGATGGCGGTGCGGTGCTGGACGGGCGCGACATTGGCACGGTGATCTGCCCCGATGCGCAGGTGAAACTCTTCGTGACGGCCAGCGATGACGTGCGCGCGCGGCGCCGCCATGCGGAACTGACCGGCAAGGGCCATGAGTTGACCGTTGATGATGTGTTGGACGATTTGCGCGCCCGTGATGCCCGCGACAGCGCCCGGACCACGGCGCCGCTCAAACCCGCGGCGGATGCGGTGCAGCTTGATACCACGGAAATGTCAATCGAAGCGGCGACCGAGGCGGCCATTGCGATCATCGAAAAGCGGATGGCAGCAGATCAGGCGTAAGGTGGTCGCCGGGGCGCGATGTTACCGGATACTCTGAAAATTCCGCGTGTCGGCGCGCATGTTGTAAAGATCGCCCGCGTAATGCTGATAGAAAATGACATCCATCCAACTTGTCGCCGAATAGGCGTCCTCGACATAGGGGCGGTCCACGATGGCGCAAAGCACGATGGTCTTGTTTTCAAAGCCCGGGAAACTGCGCCAGTGATCGAATTCGCCCCGGCAGGTGGCATCGCCATCGGCGAGGGGCGTGGTGTTGTCGGCGGGATAGATCACACCGATCATGCCCTCGTTATGCCCCGGAATGGCAGGTACGATCCGGCAAAGCGTTGACATCGCCAGGGGCGTCCCGTCGGCGGTTTCCAAACTGTCTGCGCGCGGGGTGACGCAGCTTTGATGGTCGACACCCGACACCGTGGGGAACTCCGCGTTGTTGCTTTTGTAGAACTTGGCGGCGAGGGTCGTGTCCGCCATCTCGACAAAGCCGTGGCCGTCGAATGCGAAATTGTAGGGCATGAAGGTGGTTGGATCATCGGCATCCAGAAACGTGAAGGCAGCCCCGTGGAATGACAGCCTGTCATCCTCGATCTGCGCGTCGAAACGGCGATATCCCATCAGGATTTCTGCGTCGGAATTGGTCAGGGACGGGCCGCCGAAAAGGTCCCGCGCCAGCGATCTTATCGGGCTTTCACGACCGTCCTCGAAAGGGATGGACGCCGGGGCGACCGCATAGGCCAGGAATCCGACCGAGAAGACGAGGAAAAGGTAGTTCAGTCTGAGGTTCATGGACCGGCCTCTGATTGGATGCGCAAGGCCGGTCTACTGCGAAAATGAGCGGATTATGTGGCAGGTCCGTGAATTTCTCAGCCCTTGTAGAGGGCGCTTTCGCTGCCGAGATAGCCGTTCCAGGCGAACCAATAGGCGATATGGCCCGCAACACGGGGCAGGGTTTCGCCATTCGCGGCGCGCAACACCTCTTCGCCGATGGTCCAACGCCTGCCATCCGAGGATAAGAGCCCATCCTTGGCACTCTTGAAGGTCAGGTTGCCGCGTTCATAGGCGCGCACCGAGCGGCTCTTGGCATCCCCGATCAACACAAGCGGCCGGCCCTGCATCGCGTCGTTGATCACGCGCCGATTGCGAAACGCTTTGAGCGGCCACGCCTTGGCGCCGCCAAATTCGCGGATGCCGAACACGTAGTCCTTCTGCCGGTGCTGGCGTTGATCCACGTTGGTTGGGAACATCAGGTCATTCGAGGCGAAGTATTCCTGATAGACCACGCCGGAGCCATAGTTCCGGCGATGCCCGGTTTGCAGGGACAGGATACGGGTGTCGGGATTATCGCTGCGCCAGTTTTGCCAGGTCGTGATGACGACGGGGCGTTGTTGCAATTCGATGCCGCTGTTGACGAGTTTGCCGGACACGGGCTTGCCGGTGAACTGGTTCCAGAGCGAATGCGTGGCCCGGTCGAACATCAGCTTGTTCGAGCGGTAGAGAAAGCCCGACGAGCCGAAAACAAGGGGCCGTGACCGGCCCTGGACCTTGGTTTCAAAAAGGATGCCTGAGCCGCAGAGCGTACAATAGGCGAGCGCGACGGGAACGCCGCCGATCACCTCGTTGAACATCTCGTGCCACCCCATGATCCGCAGCGGATAGGCGCGGGTATCGCCGTTGATCGACACGCCGAAAACCAGATCGCTGTCGCGCATGTAGCTCGCTTCGCCCGCGGTAATCAGGCGGGGATTGTCGAGCGACGGGATGCCGTCCTTGCGCACCCCGCCCCAGGTGATCTCTTCGAGGCGGATCTTCATCCGGTCCCGACGCAGGTGGCGTTTCTTGAGGAAAACGTCGAAATTCGGGTCGATCTGCAGATAGACCTCGCGTTTGAGCGCGATCAACGATGCTTGATGCGGCACAACCTGCGGGTTCGCTTCCTGCCAGAGCATCCAGTCGAACCAGCTATCGCCCGCGTCGGTGCCGGTGATCTTGGTCAGGGTCTCGGCAAAGTAATGCCGCGGCAGGTTGGAAAAGCGCATCGCCATGATGAGGCCCGCGGCCAGATCGGGTTTGCCCCGGTCGCGGATGGCGGTCAGGGCGGCAAAGGCGCGGTCGGGCGGGCCGGTGATCGTGTCGTGCAGCAGGTCGAATTCGGTCTGGCTCGATTGTGCCAAAAGGGGCGCGGGCAAGGCGCCAATCGCGGCGGTGCTGGCGATGAAACGGCGGCGGGACAGGGGCATGGGGCATCCTCCGGGTACAGGTCTGACCGAAAGATGCGCCTTTGGCGGATCACATGCACTAAACGTCTTGGTGACCGGCCTGTAAGGAATGGGGCAGGGCCTTGGGGGAATGGAATCGGCCCTGCCCCCGGGGACGGCCTTAGCCGTTTGCGAGTTCTTCGACCGACTTGTGCTTGATTTCGGTCCAGTTCTGATCCGCTGTCGCCTTGGTACCTGCGACATCTTCAAGGAAGAGTTCGCGGGTCTTGGCGTTCAGGAAGAGGAACAGTTTGCCTTCATGGACAACGAATTGATCCGGGTCACCGTCGAACTTCTGGCCAACCGCCACGCCGTAGGAGCAGAAACCGCCATGTTGCGGGATGTACTTGGCCGGGTTGGCCTCAAAGGCGGCCTTGTTCTCGGCGCTGGCGAAGTAGTAGGACGCGCCGTCATGGGTCACGGAATGATCCGCCGATCCGTCAACAACCTTTGCGTCGTTCAGAAGCGCAACCGGGTCCGCACCGTGCACGGCAAGGGGTGCGCCGGCGGCGGAGATGCCGTTGCTGACATTGATTTCATCGGCGGCAAAAGCCGGGGCCGCGATCAGCGGAAGAGAGGCGATGATGGTGGTGATCAACAGGTTTTTCATTTTTTCATCCTCATGGGGTTGGGTGATGTCATGCCGTCCGTGAGTGGTGCGACAACACGCAATTTGTTGCTTTTGGATGAAATTTGAATGGCGAGAATTTCAGAAAAACATGCAGATCGTTCATTCGGTCGAATTAATTGGCAATTTTTGCCAAAATAGCTTCGGGATGAGGATGGGTGCAAACCATATACCCCGAGCGTGAGAGGAGCGCCCGCGCCGGTGTAAATTCCGGTGCGGGCCGCAGGATGGTCAGGAGAGGTGATGCACGTCCTGGAGGCCATAGACCGGCGTCGGAATGCCTTCCATTCGCGCCTTGATCTGGAGCGACAGGAACTGCGAATAGTGGCGTGACTGATGCAGGTTGCCGCCGTGGAACCACAGCGCCTCCTGCTGCGTCGGCTTCCACATGTTGCGCTGCTCGCCCTCCCAGGGGCCGGGGTCCTTGGTGGTGTCCGAGCCGAGGCCCCAGACCTTGCCGACGCGGTCGGCCATCTCCTGCCCCATGAGATCAGCGACCCAACCATTCATCGAGTTATACCCGGTGGCATAAACGATCAGGTCGGCTTCGACCTTTTCGCCGGTATCGAGGATTACACCATCTTCGACCACCTCGGTGACCTGCCCCCGCTTGAGTTTGATCTCGCCGTCGATGATGAGCTGGCTCGCGCCGATGTCGATGTAATAGCCCGACCCGCGCCGCAGGTATTTCATGAAGAGCCCCGACTCGTCATCGCCCCAATCGAGCCAGAACCCGGCCTTTTCCAACCCCTCATAGAAGTCCTTGTCCTGTTCCTTCATCGCCGCATAGGCGGGGATCTGGAACTCGTGCAGGATCGCATAGGGCAGGGAGGCAAAGATCAGGTCGGCCTTTTCGGTGGTCATGCCCGAGGCCACCGCGCGTTCGGAATAAAGATCTCCCAACCCGATTTCCATCAGCGTATCCGAGCGCACGATATGGGTGGACGACCTTTGGATCATGGTCACATCCGCCTCGCCCTCCCAAAGCGCGGCGCAGATGTCATGGGCCGAGTTGTTGGAGCCGACCACCACGCATTTCTTGCCCTTGTATTTGTCCGGGCCGGGGTGTTGGGAGGAATGATGTTGGTCGCCCTTGAACGTGTCCATGCCGGGGAAATCGGGCATCCGTGCCTTGCCGGACATGCCGGTCGCCATGACCAGTTGCTTGGGTTTCAGGGTGACCTCTTCGCCGTCCCGGTCGACAACGACGGTCCATTCGCCGGTATCAGCATCGTAACTTGCCGATTTCGCCGTGGTCCGGGTCCAGTAATTCAGCTCCATCACCTTGGTGTACATTTCCAGCCAGTCGCCGATCTTGTCCTTGGGGCTGAACACCGGCCAGTTTTCCGGGAACTTGATATAGGGCAGGTGGTCGTACCACACCGGATCGTGCAGGCAGAGCGACTTGTAGCGCCGCCGCCAGCTATCGCCCGGACGGTCGTTGCGCTCCACGATGATCGTGGGCACGCCCAGTTGCCGCAGCCGCGCGCCAAGGGCGATGCCGCCCTGCCCGCCGCCGATAATCAGGCAATAGGGCTGCGTGCCATAGCCGAGATCGGCCTCTTCCCGTTCGCGCTCTTCTTTCCATGTGGTGCGGTTCCTGCCGGCGCCGTGTTTGGCCCCAAGTGGTCGGTTGTCGCCTTTGGGTTCTTCGTGGCCTTTGAGTTCGACCATGGTCGTCAGGAGCGTCCAGATCTTGCCATCCTTGAGACGCAACAACCCATAGCCACGCGCCACGTCGGTTTCAAAACTGATCCAGGCGGTTGTAACGCCGCCATCCTCCGTAGGGACCTCGCCCTCGGCGATCTGCCAGTTGCGGGGCTTGGTGGTCGAGAGCTGCGATTTGAGCATATCCTCAACCTGATCGCGACCTTCCACGGTCTTGATGTTCCAGGTGAAACTCACGAGGTCGCGCCAATAGCAATCCTCTGCAAACATGTCGCGCGCGGCGGCCACATCGCCCCCTTCAAGCGCCTTGCCGAAATCGTCAAGAAAGGCCTGCGTCTGGTCGGTCGGTGTCGTATCAAGCATCACATTCTCCCGTTATTTCTTTTCGTTCAATTGTGGGGAGAGTGCCAAAGGCCCGAACTTTACGCTAGGTAAACTAAAGTCGACAGCGGGCATGTGAGATGTAGTTGAAAGTCCAGTACCGCATGGCTCCCGGCACCAAGAGCGCGGGACGCCGTGGTAAGTGTCTGATGGGGCGTCGTTCGGATGGATCCTCTGAACTTGCATCTGGTTTGCCATCCATCGACTAATCCCCAACAGATCATGGCAGGCGGCAAAGGTGATGACATGAGAAAACTGATGGCGGTTTTGGCAATTTTCCTGGCTGGTTCAGCTTATGCAGAAACAGATGTCTCCGATCTACTGACCAAACTTGAATCAGAGCTGAAAGAGAAACGACCGGAAGTGCTGGGCAGTCTGCGACCGCCCCTTACCGCCAGCCATATCGCGGCTTTGGAAGAAGAGTACCGTTTCGTTTTGCCCGATGCCGTGAAGGCCCTTTACATGTGGCACGACGGACAGGACCCGAACGGATTCGTCACCTTCGTCAACAACATGCAGTTACTGCCCCTGGCAGATGCGTTGGCAGCAAAGGCCGAATTGGATGGCATGATCGGTTATGATTTCGAGCTGGAGAATTGGTGGCACCCGGCGTGGCTGCCCATATTCCACAACGGGGGTGGAGACTACCTGGTGGTTGACATGGCGGGTGTTCATAGCGGCAACAGAAACCAACTTCTGAACTTCTATCACGACTGGGAATACCGGCCGATTGTCGCAAATGACCTGAGGGTTTTCGTGTCGGGCATCATTGACTACCATGCCGGCACATCGGTTGATGATATGGATGAATTTCATTCAATTGACGGATTTTTGCCCGACCTGGACATCTCCTTTGATGCCGGAGGCACCGCGGAGCCGTTGGAATAGGCGCTGGAGCGGTAAGCCCACCCGATGGCATCGCGGCGGCTGCTTGCGCGACCACGGGGTCGGGGCTTGATCCTGCTGGATAACTGGCTTATATGCGCGCCTGTCGATAAGGCGGAAACCGCCGCAGAGCATTGAGATGAGCAGGGTCGGGACCAAACCGGCCCTCTTTGTTTTGCGGAAAGTGACGGCTCCCGGCTGACCAACGAAACCTTCAAGACCGGCGGAGACAACCGCGCGGCCCGAAAAACCGAAACGTTAGGATTGAAACGCCACATGGCTCAAAACGCATCTATGGAGGAATTCGAAGCCCTCCTGAACGAAAGCTTCGAAATGGACACGCCCGAAGAGGGGTCAGTTGTCAAAGGCAAGGTCATCGCGATCGAAGCGGGACAAGCCATCATCGACGTCGGCTACAAGATGGAAGGCCGCGTCGAGCTCAAAGAATTCGCAAATCCCGGAGAAGCCCCTGAAATCGCCGTTGGCGATGAGGTCGAGGTGTTCCTGCGCGCGGCGGAAAACGCCCGCGGCGAGGCCGTCATTTCGCGCGAAATGGCGCGCCGTGAAGAAGCCTGGGATCGTCTGGAAAAAGCCTATGCTGACGACGAGCGCGTCGAAGGCGCCATCTTTGGCCGGGTTAAAGGTGGCTTCACCGTTGATCTGGGCGGTGCCGTAGCGTTCCTGCCCGGCAGCCAGGTTGACGTGCGCCCCGTGCGCGACGCCGGCCCGCTGATGGGTCTCAAGCAGCCTTTCCAGGTTCTGAAAATGGACCGCCGCCGTGGCAACATCGTTGTCTCACGCCGCGCGATCCTCGAAGAAAGCCGTGCCGAACAGCGCGCCGAGGTTATCGGCAACCTGACCGAAGGTCAGAATGTCGAAGGCGTAGTCAAGAACATCACCGAATACGGTGCGTTCGTGGATCTGGGCGGTGTTGACGGACTGCTGCACGTCACCGACATGGCCTGGCGCCGGGTGAACCACCCGTCGGAAATCCTGTCGATCGGCGAGACCGTGAATGTTCAGGTGATCAAGATCAACAAGGAAACCCACCGCATTTCGCTGGGGATGAAGCAGCTGCAGGACGATCCTTGGGATCTGGTTGCGGCCAAGTACCCGCTGGAATCGACCCATACCGGCCGTGTCACCAACATCACCGATTATGGTGCTTTTGTTGAGCTGGAGCCTGGTGTTGAAGGTCTCGTGCACGTCTCGGAAATGTCCTGGACCAAGAAGAACGTGCATCCCGGCAAAATCGTGTCGACCAGCCAGGAAGTCGAGGTCATGGTCCTGGAGATCGACGGTGCCAAGCGCCGCGTTTCCCTGGGTCTCAAGCAGACCATGCGCAACCCCTGGGAGGTCTTTGCCGAGCAATTCCCCGAGGGCACCGAGGTTGAAGGTGAGGTCAAGAACATCACCGAATTCGGTCTCTTCATTGGTCTGGAAGGCGAGATCGACGGCATGGTTCACCTCTCCGACATTTCGTGGGACGAGCGTGGCGAAGATGCGATCCAGAACTACCGCAAGGGCGATATGGTCCAGGCGGTTGTCTCGGAAGTCGATACCGAGAAAGAGCGTATCTCTCTGTCGATCAAGGCGCTGGGTGGCGACAAGTTCGCCGAAGCCGTTGGTGGCGTGAAGCGCGGGTCGATCATCACTGTCGAGGTCACCTCGATCGAGGATGGCGGTATCGAGGTCGAGTACGAAGGTATGAAATCCTTCATCCGTCGTTCGGACCTTTCGCGGGATCGTGCAGAGCAGCGTCCGGACCGGTTCTCGGTTGGCGACAAGGTTGATGTGCGCGTGACCAACGTGGACAGCAAGACCCGTCGTCTGGGCCTGTCGATCAAGGCGCGCGAAATCGCCGAAGAGAAAGAAGCCGTCGAACAATATGGCAGCTCGGACTCGGGTGCGTCGCTGGGCGATATCCTGGGTGCTGCGCTCAAGGGCGACGAATAAGCCAGGCCGACCGGTTTGGGAAATTGATGAGGTCCCGCCCTGTTGGCGGGGCCTTTTCTTTTGCCCGGAGGCTTTCAAACGGAGTGCGCTGACGCGCACGCTTGGTATCTCGTTGTCGGCGGGAGGCAGGGGTGCCACCCGCCTCCGCCTCGGGGCCGGGCACCAGGGTGTCGCCGCAGGTGCGGACACGGCTGACGGGTTTGATCCGCACATTGTGCTGCGCGGCCATGCGCCGGGCTGATTTCCCGTTGCGAATCAATGCTCGTGCGTCGCCCGGGAAAACCAGTTGGCGCCGCAGGTCGCAGCCGGTTGTCTCATTTTTCGCGGATATTTTTCCGCCCGTCCGTGAATTTTTGGGCAAATTCATGCTGTTCGGGCGTTGCTTTGTGTTTCTGTTTTTCGAGATGTTATCTATAGTTACTCCGTTGCCATTCGATC
The DNA here is from genome assembly GCF_030733385.1 of Roseovarius sp. MMSF_3359. Taxonomy (GTDB): domain Bacteria; phylum Pseudomonadota; class Alphaproteobacteria; order Rhodobacterales; family Rhodobacteraceae; genus Roseovarius. Next base: position 17,079 of record NZ_JASHJC010000027.1, read on the forward strand.
AAAACAAAAAACGCTCGGGGGAGGGTGCAAATGATCCGATCGGAGTTGATTCAGAAAATTGCCGATGAAAATCCGCATCTCTATCAGCGGGATGTGGAACGTATTGTGAATACCATTTTTAATGAAATTACAGATGCAATGGCCAATGGGAACCGGGTCGAACTGCGTGGTTTCGGCGCGTTTTCGGTCAAGAAGCGTGATGCCCGTATTGGCCGTAACCCGCGAACCGGCGCGTCGGTTCAGGTCGAAGAAAAACACGTCCCGTTTTTCAAGACGGGTAAACTGCTCCGGGATCGTCTGAACGGGAAGTAAGCCCATGCGCTACATTCGCTATGCCTCGATTGCCATCTTTGCGGTGGCTTTGATCCTTGTGGCGCTTGCCAACCGGGGCATGGTGACGGTCAAGGTGCTGCCTGACGAGCTGGCGGCGCTGGCTGCGGTGAACCCGAGCTATGAGGTGCCGCTTTTCATCGTCATCTTCGGCGGTGTTCTGGCGGGGCTGATCGTCGGGTTTATCTGGGAATGGATCCGAGAGGCCAAGGAGCGCATGGCCGCGGCCCGGCAGGCGCGCGAGATGCAGCAGATGCGCGCGGAGATCCGTCGTCTCAAGGGGGAAAAGCACCAGGGCAAGGACGAGGTTCTGGCGCTGCTGGACGAGGCCAGCTAACAGGGTCATGCCACAGAATATTCGCGTCAAGATTTGCGGGCTGACACGGCCTGAAGACGTCTCTGCGGCTGTTTCCGCGGGCGCCACTTACCTAGGGTTCAACTTCTTTCCGAAGTCGCCGCGCTATGTCGATATTCCCGATGCTGCCGTTCTGGCCGTCGATGTGCCCGACGGTGTGGCCAAGGTCGCGCTTGTGGTCGATGCCGATGACGCCTTGCTGGATGCGCTGGTGGGCCAGGTGCCGATCGACATCCTGCAGTTGCACGGGTCAGAGCCGCCGGAGCGGGTTCTGGCGGTGAAGGCACGCTATGGCTTGCCGGTGATGAAAGTGATCGGCGTGGCCACTGCGGATGATCTGCCGCAGCTTGACGAGCAGGGCCGGGTGGCCGATCAACTGCTTGTCGATGCCAAGCCGCCGCCGGGAGCCGATCGGCCTGGCGGGAATGCAGTCACGTTCGACTGGAACCTGATTGCAGGACGTCGGTGGCCCGTGCCGTGGATGCTGGCGGGTGGGTTGACACCGCAGAACGTCGCGGACGGTATCGCGAAGACTGATGCGACACAGGTCGACGTCGCCTCGGGCGTGGAAAGTGCGCCGGGGATCAAGGATGCGCAGATGATCGCGGATTTCATCGCGGCAGCGCGCGCATGATCCGGTTTCGCGAGGCCGGGCGCGGCGATATCACCAGGGTGATCGCGTTGCTGCGTGATGATGTTTTGGGCCAGTCCCGAGAAGAGGATGATATCGGCCCGTATCTTGCGGCGTTCGAGGCGATGCGATCCGAAGGCGGCAACAGGCTGATTGTCGGCGAGAATACCGAAGGCAGCATCGTCGCCACCTATCAGATCACCTTTATCAGCGGCCTATCCCTGCGGGCCGCCCGGCGCGCGCAGATCGAAAGTGTGCGCGTCGCCAGCGAGATGCGGGGGCAGGGCATCGGAGAGGCGATGTTTGCCGACGCCAAGGCACGGGCCCGGGCGGCGGGGTGTTCGCTCATGCAGCTTACGATGAATGCGAGCCGAACCGACACTCACAGGTTCTACGAGCGTCTTGGTTTCACGCCCAGCCATACCGGTTTCAAACTTCCGCTCGACTGACCTCGTAGGGGCGTCGCACCTGTTGACAGGGTCTGCTCCCCTGCTGATGCTATGGCAGCCAAGAAGGGATGAACATGACGGCGCATACGGAAGAACTGGCAGATGTCTACGGTGCTAAATCGCCCGAAGAGGCGCGGGCGATCTATAACCAATGGTCCGATAGCTATGATGCCGACAACCTGTCACGCGGATTTCGGCTGCCTTCGCTGGGGGCGGGATTGGCCGCGCGTTATCTTGGGTCGGAAGCGGGGCCCATACTGGATGCCTGTTGCGGTACCGGGCTTGTCGGGGAAACCTTGAAGCTGCTGGGGTATGACCGTCTGACCGGCTGCGACATCTCCCCTGACATGCTGGCGGCGGCGCGCAAAACAGGCTGCTACGAAGATTTGCGCGAGGCCGATCTGGGGCAACCTCTGCCGTTTGAGGCCGGTACATTTGCAGGCTTTGTGTGTGTCGGTGCGTTTGGCCCGGGCCATGCGCCCCCGGTCAGCCTGGAACATCTGGTGCAGGTCACGAAACCGGGCGGTTACGGCGTCTTCAACCTGATCGAGGCGAGCTATGAAGCGCAGGGCTTTCCCGAGGTCATGGACCGGTTGAGTGGCTCCGGGAGTTGGCGGATTGCCCATGTCACCAAGCCTTTCCTGCCGTTTCTGCTGGCAGAGCCGGACCTCTGGTCGCGGGCATATGTGGTGCAGATCTCCGGGAGAGCCGGTATTTGACCTGAACGGCGGTAGGGAAAGGTGATTTTCCCCGCTTTTCACTGGAAAATCCTGCCGCTGCGCCATATTCACGGGGGAAATACTGCCAAGCCATGCGAAAGGCATATCCGATGAACGATCTCTTCAACAGTTTCATGACCGGTCCCGACGAAAAAGGCCGTTTCGGCAATTTTGGCGGGCGGTTCGTGTCGGAAACGCTCATGCCGCTGATCCTGGAGCTGGAAGCGCAATATGAGAATGCCAAGACGGATGAGAGCTTCTGGGCCGAGATGCATGACCTCTGGACCCATTACGTGGGGCGCCCTTCGCCGCTTTACTATGCCGACCGGCTGACCAGCCATCTGGGCGGGGCCAAGATTTATCTCAAGCGCGATGAGTTGAACCATACCGGTGCGCACAAGATCAACAACGTGCTGGGCCAGATCATCCTGGCGCGGCGTATGGGCAAGACAAGGATCATTGCCGAGACTGGTGCGGGTCAACATGGGGTGGCCACGGCCACCGTCTGTGCCAAGTTCGGGTTGAAATGCGTGGTCTATATGGGTGCTCATGATGTGGAGCGGCAGAAGCCCAACGTGTTTCGCATGCGCCTTCTCGGGGCGGAGGTGGTGCCGGTGACGTCGGGCCGCGGGACGCTGAAGGATGCGATGAACGACGCGCTCAGGGACTGGGTGACCAATGTACGCGACACATTCTACTGCATCGGGACGGTCGCGGGGCCGCACCCCTACCCGGCGATGGTGCGCGATTTCCAGGCGATCATCGGCAAGGAAGCCAAGGAGCAGATGATGGCCGCGGAGGGGCGCCTGCCCGACACGATCATCGCCGCCATCGGGGGCGGGTCGAACGCCATGGGGCTTTTCTTTCCGTTCCTTGATGACAAGGAGGTCGAGATCATCGGGGTCGAGGCTGGTGGCAAGGGCGTGAATGCCAAGATGGAGCATTGCGCGTCATTAACCGGCGGGCGCCCGGGGGTTTTGCATGGCAATCGGACCTATCTGTTGCAAGATGAAGATGGGCAGATCCTCGAAGGGTATTCGATCTCTGCGGGCCTCGATTATCCGGGTATCGGGCCGGAGCACAGCTGGCTGCACGAGATCGGTCGGGCCAAATATGTTTCGATCACCGACAAGGAGGCCCTTGAAGCGTTCCAGCTCTGTTGTTTGCAGGAGGGGATCATCCCCGCGCTGGAGCCGAGTCATGCGTTGGCCCATGTGATGAAGATCGCGCCGGAATTGCCGTCCGATCACCTGATCTGCATGAACATGTGCGGGCGCGGCGACAAGGATATCTTTACCGTCGCCAAGCATCTGGGCTTCGAGATGGAAGAGGCGGATTGAGGCGGTTAGCGTCTATCAGGCATGCCGTGGGGAACGCCCCGCATCTGGCGCAACGCCC
>NZ_JASHJC010000028.1 GCF_030733385.1 Roseovarius sp. MMSF_3359
AGCGCCGTGACGCCGGGGTTCTCCGGCAGGAAGCGCAACATTGCCTCGACAAACCGATCGCTGCCTTTCTCCGGGCGGATCCGGCCAATCGTGGCAATCCCGCGCGTACCCGGATATCCGGTCGCGGCCCAGGCCGCTGCGCGATCACCCGCCGGGGAAAACCGTTCTGTATCAACGCCATGTGGGACAACGCCGCGCACATGGGGCACAAAACCCGCAGCGGCCTCGGTGGTTGCGATCACCGCATCCATGCGAGAGATCAACCAGCGCGGAAAGGCCGAATGGCGCCGGATTGCCGCGGAGGTAAAGACAATTCGGATCGGCAGGCGCAGCACGTCCCGCGCCCAGATCGCGGCGCGCATTTCCGTGTTGCGGCGCACATGCCAGATCGCAAACGGACGCCTCTGTGGCGGCTGGCGGGTCAGTGCGCGCGCCTGCGCCGTCGTCACCGGATCGGGGCAGCCCGGCAGCGCGACACCGGCCAGCGCCATGTCGTAGCGGTCGATCTGCTGTCGGACCACCCCCGCTGCGGTTGCCGAAACCCCGGTGAAGTTGCGGTTGAAATTGGTCACGATCAACTCGGTCACGCGGGCACCTCGACGGCGGGCGCGAGGTCCAGCGCCCGGGTCAGCGTTTCGGTGATCGTATCCAGCATGTCGTCCTGCGCGGCGGCAAAGGCGCGGGATTTTTCCTGCATTGCGTCGCGCGCCGCAACATCCGTCAGCAGGGTGTTGACCTCACGCGCAAGTTCGCTGGTATCTTTGACCTCGCGCGCGCCGCCATTGGCATCGAAATCCGCGTAAGTCTGTGCGAAATTGGCATAAAGCGGCCCGTGCAGGACGGCGGAACCGGCATAGGCGGGCTCATACGGGTTATGGCCGCCCACCGGCGTGAACGATCCGCACAGGCAGGTGATCGGGCTGAGCGCATACCAGAGGCCTGTCTCACCCAAGGTGTCAGCGAGGTAGACCTGTGTTTCCTCCGAGGGTCCTTGCCCGGCGGAGCGGCGATGACTGATCAGGTCCGCATCGTCGATCAGCGCGGCGATAGTGCGTGCCCTGTCGGGATGGCGTGGCACGAGGATCAGCAGAAGATCGGGACAGGTCCGCAGCAGTGTTTTCTGCGCGGCGATCATGATCTCGTCCTCGCCGGAATGGGTGGAACTCGCGACCCAGATTGGGCGGCCGCCGACTGCGCCCTCCAGGCGGGATTTTTCGACCGCGTCGAAAGGCAACGGGCCAGAGACGGATTTGAGGTTTTGCCCCGTATAGGCATGCGTCAGGCCCAGATCGTGCAGATGATCGGTGGTGCGCGCGTCTTGCGTGTGGATCACGCTGAAATGGCCCATCAGGTGCTGTGATGTGGCCGGGAACCGTTTCCAATTGCGCGCGGATCGGTCCGAAATACGGGCGTTGAGAAGCGCCAACGGGATGCCTGCGGCACGGGTCATCTGCAACATCTGCGGCCAAAGCTCGCTTTCGACGAAGATGGCTGCGGACGGGTGCCAATGATCCAGGAACCGGCGCATGGCCCGGCGCGCGTCCAGCGGGGCGAATTGGTGCGTGCAGCGGGGCGGCAGGCGGCGGCCGACGATCTCGGCAGAGGTGGCGGTGCCGGAGGTGAGCAGAAAGTGCCAGCCCGGGTGCAATTCACCCATATGGGCGATGAGGCGCAGCACCGAAAGGCTCTCCCCGACCGAGGCCGCGTGGAACCAGATCACCGTGCCGTCAGGGCGCGGCGCGGTGGCGTGGCCCATGCGTTCGCGAAACCGCGCGGGATCGGTCCCATGGGCCCTGAGCTTGGCTGCAACACGACGATAGGCCAGTGGCGCGATCAGGTTGGCCGCCATGGAATATAATCGAACGGGAAGGGGGGGCATCAGCCGCCGGTATGGCTCATGTGGCGGGACATCTTGCCGTCCACGACCTGGCGGGAATAGTCGAAATCATGCCCTTTGGGTTTGAGCGCGATGGCCGCGCGAATGGTGGCTTCGAGCGGCGCGTCGTCCTGCGGGTTGTTGCGCAGCGCCGCGCGCAGGTCGGCATTGTCCTCCTGGCCCAGGCACATGAACAACTCTCCGGTGCAGGTCAGGCGCACCCGGTTGCAGCTTTCGCAGAAGTTATGGGTCAGGGGCGTGATGAACCCGACCTTCTGTCCGGTTTCTTCAAGCGCCACATAGCGCGCGGGGCCACCGGTCCGTTCGGGCAGATCGCGCAGGGTGTATTCGGTCGCAAGCCGTGCGCGCAGATCGGAGAGTTTCCAATACTGATCCAGACGATCCTCGTTCCCGATATCGCCCATCGGCATCACCTCGATGAACGTGATGTCCATGTCACGGCTGTCGCACCATTCGATCAACTTGAACAGCTCATCTTCGTTGAAGCCCTTGAGCGCCACGGTGTTGATCTTGGCCCTGAGCCCGGCCTTTTGCGCCGCATCAATCCCCCGCATCACCTGGGGCAGGCGGCCCCAACGGGTGATATCGGCAAATTTCTTCTCATCCATTGTATCGAGCGAGATGTTCACCCGGCGCACACCAGCGGCGTAAAGATCATCCGCGAAACGCTCCAATTGGCTGCCATTGGTGGTCAGGGTCAGCTCTTGCAGGTCGCCACTTTCAAGATGCCGGGTCATCGACTGGAAAAACGTCATGATGCCCTTGCGCACCAGCGGCTCGCCGCCCGTAATCCGCAGCTTTTCAACGCCCAGATGGATGAAGGTCGAGCACATCCGGTCAAGCTCTTCGAGCGTCAGCAGCTCCTTTTTCGGCAGGAACGTCATGTTCTCGGACATGCAATAGACACAGCGGAAATCGCAGCGGTCGGTGACCGAGACGCGCAGGTAGGAGATGGCGCGTTGGAAGGGATCAATCAACGGGGCTGTCATGGACGTAAACCTAGGCGTCCCGGCGTCCGGGGGCAAGGCGGAACTTGCCGTTGAAGCGTCCGGGCGCCGTGGTTAGGTTGAGGGTATGAAACAGGGTATTTGTCTGATTGCGATGATGGTTTTGGTGTCGGGCTGTGCGGGGGCGCAATGGCCGGTCTTCAACCGTCCGGCGTCGACCGATGGCGCGTCCGCCGACGCGGGCGTGAACGGCAGCGCCGATACACAGGATCAGGTGGTTGCACCGGTCCCGCCCGCAGCGCGCACGGTCGAGCAATTCGACACCACCACCGAGGCGCAGCGCAGTGCCGCATCCGGTGGCGGGGCAGGCGGCCGGGATTTGGGTGTGACGATCACCTCGCTTGGGGCGCCGGGAGAGCCGGGGTTCTGGCTCAAGACGCCGCTGGTGAGCGCGCCCGCGAAGGGGCGTGTTGTCTATCCCCAGACGGGCAAATCGGCGCAGGTGGACCTGATCCCGATCGACGGGCCGAAAACCGCGGGCAGCCGGATGTCGCTATCCGCGATGCGCCTGATCGGCGCGCCCTTTACCGGGTTGCCAGAAATCCGGGTGTTTCGAATTGAGGGTTAGGTTTTTATCGTAAGATATTGATAGTGAATAAAAATACGGAAAGTGAAGCAGAAATTATCTTGGCCCTGAAAGAAGCGTCGAAACGACAGATATAATGCCTGAACGCCCTATTTTCGCCCCAAAACCCGTCTAAACCTGCGTCGAGATCAAGACCCCCCGGACCGGAGGCCCCATGTTGCGCGTACCCTCGTTTATGATTGCCATGATCTTTGCCGTGGGAACGGCCTCTGCCCAAGACAGCAGGTTGCAACGGCTCGACACCGGCGATGATGGCCGGGCGTGGGAGGCGGTCGGGCGTCTGGATATCGGCGGGCGTGGCTTCTGCACCGGGGCGCTGATCGCGCCAAACCTCGTGCTGACCGCCGCGCATTGCCTGTTCAACAACCGTAGTGGACAACGCATCGACCATACCAAGATCGAATTCCTGGCGGGATGGCGAAACGGCCGCGCCTCGGCGCATCGCACTGTGCGGCGGGCGGTCGTGCACCCGGAATTCGAATATCTGGGCGCGGCCAATGAATTGCGGGTGCGCAACGATGTTGCCCTTCTGGAGCTGCAACACCCGATCAAGAATACCCGGATTGTGCCATTTCTGACTGACCGCCGGCCACGCAAAGGGCAGCGGATTGGCGTTGTGAGCTATGCCAAGGGCCGGTCCGAGGCGCCCTCGCTGCAAGAGGTGTGCGATGTGCGGGCGCGGCAATTGGGCGTGCTTGTCATGTCCTGTGACGTCAATTACGGCTCCTCCGGTGCGCCGGTGTTCAGCTTCGAAGGTGATGAGCCGCGCATCGTGTCGGTCGTATCGGCCATGGCCGAGGTGGATGGCACCAAGGTGTCGCTTGGCACCCAATTGCAGGGGCCGCTCGAGGTGCTGCGCGCCGCGCTTGACGCGGGGCAGGGCGTCTATCAAGATCCGGCGCCCAAGATGTTCAGCGGCACCGAACGTCGTGAGACGGGGGCAAAATTTGCCAAGCCATGATTGCCCGTGCATTGCATATCGCGGCGGCCCTCGCGGTTGCGCTCGCCACGCAGGCCCCTGCGGGAAGCGGGTTGATCCGTCTGACTGATCGCGATGACCTTTTCGGTTGGGAGGCAGTCGGCCGCATCGAAATCGGGCGTAACGGCTATTGCACCGGTGTGCTGATCGCGCCCAACCTCGTGCTGACGGCGGCGCATTGTGTCTACGATGACGCGCTCCGCGCAGTCAGTGCGGCGGATCTGACCTTCCGGGCGGGGTTGCGGGATGGCACGTCGATTGCCGAGCGCAAAGTGGCCCGCGTGGCCGCACATAAGGGATACAACCCAAAACGCCGTTATGGCCCCGAAAATATCCGCCATGACGCGGCCTTGCTTGAACTGGCCGAGCCGATCCCGACGTCACTGGCCAACCCGTTCGTGCTGCATCAGGGCGCGGGCAACGGGCAGCGCGTCAGCGTTGTCTCCTACGGGCAGGGGCGCGACGATGCTTTGTCGTGGCAGCGCGACTGCGGGCAACTCTGGAGCGAGCAGAACCTGATCGCTTTCGATTGCAACATCACCTTCGGGTCAAGCGGTGCGCCGGTCTTTGTCCGTGACGGCAGCCGGGCGCGCATCCTTTCGCTTGTGAGCGGGGGCAATATGGACGATGGCACGCCGCGGGCATTCGGTATGCGCCTGCCGCCGCTGATCGCGGACCTCAAGCGCGATCTGCGGGCGATGCCCAAGGCGCCGGTCGCAAATGGCGGTATCCGCCGCATCAAGGTCGGCCAGGGCGGCGGCGCCGCCGGCGCGAAATTTGCAAAGCCCTGATAAAGCGTGATATTTTCGCCCTTGATGGGGCCTTGAAACGCCCAAAACCACTCCCCACATTACTATTGTTCCGGCGCCAATCTTTGGGTCGGACGACACGTCGCCTGTCCCATGAGGGAAGGCATCAACATCAGTTATCGCTCAAATGGAGGATGACCCATGCGTAACTTTGACCTGGCCCCGCTTTACCGGGCTACCGTTGGTTTCGATCAGATCGCAGACATGATGGACCGAGTTCTGTCGAGCGAGATCAGCCAGCCGACCTATCCCCCTTACAACATCGAAAAAACCGCCGATGATACCTATCGCATTTCGATTGCCGTCGCCGGTTTTTCGGATGCCGACCTGTCGGTCGAGGTGAAGGAAGGCGCGCTTGTTGTGTCCGCCCGCAAGTCGGACGCGGATGAAAGCCGCACCTACCTGCATCGTGGCATCGCCACCCGCGCGTTCGAACGCAAGTTCCAGCTTGCCGATCACGTGCGCGTCACCGGTGCGGCCCATACCGATGGTATGCTGCATATCGACCTGGTGCGCGAAGTGCCTGAGGCGCTGAAACCCCGCCGGATCGAGATTGCCAAGACCGATGCGATCGAGAAAGACGTGGTTGACGCCAAGGCCGTGAACTAACCGCACGAGCCGCAATATGATTGCTATGAAGGCCCCGGTTTTCCGCCGGGGCCTTTTGTCGTTTTCGAGGGAAGCGGCCGGGCCGGGATGAGCGGAAACACGCACACGGCGTATTGCTACCCATGTCGAATCGGCCGGGTTCAAAAATTCGTGTTATGGTTGCGTCATACCTAAATTCATTTTTATGGGGGTTGCGATGCCTATCCGCCCCACGGCGCATTCGCTTTCCGGACTATCCATCGGTGCCACCAATACGGTCAGCGCCCTGACCTCGTCAGGCGCGATTGTTGCGGCTGAAGAGGTCGACCTGAGCGATCTGGTGCTCATTCCAAGTTCGCCCGACGTCATCAAGAACATCTTCGAGAAAAGCCGTCCCGGCACGCCGGTTCTGCGGGTTGATGACCTGGTGGCGATGCGGATCGAGCTGCGCAATTGTAGCGTCACGCCGGGGTCGCCGCCGGTCATTCGCAAGACGGGCCGGGGCAAGGGCCTCCTGATCCTGCACTTCCCGCCGCAGACGATCACCGAAGAGACGTTCTATGAACCGCCGCCGCCAGATATCTCTGACCCGGCAGAAGATGATCCGACCCATCCGAGCCACAATGGCCCGACGAAGCCCGAACCCGAGCCGCCCGGTCAGAGCGATGATTTGACGGAGCCACCGATACGCGCCCGCAGCGGGGACGAATCCCGCCTGGTTTTCGAAGTCCCCGCCGATGACGAGATCGAATATTCACTGGCCGGTGTCCTGTCGGCGGTGCAATCGCTGAAACTGGTCGTGGCGCCCAATGCCAAGCCGAAGGCCACGAAACCGATCCAGGTGATCCCGCTCAAGGACCTGGTGAACAAGGCCGCGATCAATGCGCTCTCGCCGCAGAAACGCGCGGCATTGTCGGCCCATGTCGCGTCTTCCTTCCGGCTTGCGGCGCGCGGTGGCGGGGACATGACCACGATCCGCGCGCGCCAGGCAGCATCGAACAGCGATGTGCTGACCCGGCTGCCCGATGCGGTCGACCTGGGGCTTGGTATTCTCGATACCACGGGCCCGGAACCCAAGCGCCCCACACCATCCCAGACCGCAATCGAAATCCCCTGGCGGCTGATCCTGTCGCCTCATGCGGGTGCGGCCTGGCGCCATGCGACCGAGCCGGTGCATTCGCCCGCCACCAAACGGACCGAGCTTTGGCACACGCAGATGGTCACGCCACGGTCCGACGGCTCGCATGTCATGCCGCCATACCCGGATGCGAACCGCACGATCCGCGCCGTCTGGGCGCGCAGCGGCAGCGGCGACGAACGTGCCGACCCTCCCATGCAGGGGCCCTATCCCGGTGGGATCGACAACCTGCCAGGCCCCGACAAAATGCCCTTCCGCCAGCCGATGGACGACTTCGACCGGTTCCAGGTGGTGCATCTATCGTCGAATTTCGGCTCGACCGATTACAAGCCCGAGCCGATAGATACCAACCTGATGATGCTCTCCTCGCTTGGTGGATGGCTCGACAGCCGTGGTGCGTGGGAGCCGTTGGGCCTTTCGGTCGAGGAATGGGTGCACCGGGCGTCGATGGCGCGCGATCATTATGTCAAAGTGGTCTATCGCGGGTTCCTTTGCCCGTTTGGCCATCGCGTGTCGCTGGTCAAGGTGACCGAGCGGAAGTTCCACAAGGGCTCCGATCCCAACCTCAGGCAGAACGCCTATCTGCGACAGCGGTTCTATATCGTGATCCGCGAATACATCCGCCATTTCGACGACAGCGCCTTTCACGCCACCGAATCCGTCGATGGCAATGTGAACTACGCGCGGCAATTCCCGCTCTCCAAGGTGGAAATCCTGACGGAACAGACGCCCGACCTGGATGATCCTGCCCTGAACGAAGTGCAACTGGGCAAGAACCAGCTCTTCTTCTGGCCCCATGTGGGCGGTAACCCGTTCATGTTCCAATGCGCGGCGACCGACCTTGATGACCGGCGGGTGGTTTTCGAGTTGCCGATGATCTTCATGGACAACACGATGGCCTGTCCGCGCAGCCTGGTGAACAAGAGGCTGTTGCCGAACTGGACCACCGCGCAGAACAGTGCCGCCGATGCCGCGACCGCCTATAACGCGAGCCCCTATAATGACGCCGATCTGAACTTGCAGCGCGTGTCGCTGGCCACGCCAAACAAACCCGGCGACAGCGCGGTCGAAGCCAAATCGGTCATCTTCAACATGGAGGCGCCCGTCCGGTCCAGCCCCGGGGTGAACGCAACAACCAACACGAGCCTGCGCTCCTATAGCAACGATCTGATGCGGCCGCTTTTCGTGCCGAAGATTTACCAGGTCGAGGCCAAACTTGGCCCGGTCGCCCACCTGACCGGGTCGGCCAAGACCAACAAGCTGCAATGGAACGCGCAATACCTTCGGGTGGGGTTCAACACCGACATTTCCGCACCGGAGCCGGACCGGAACATCGGTGAAGTCTTTGCCGATATCGTCCAGACCGGCAGCAATATGGGACAGCTCGATTTCTCGTCGCAGGGGGACAAATCCGGCGGGTTCATGCAGCCCAACCTGAAACCACTGGCGCTGTCGCGGATGGCGGGGCCGGTGATGAGCGACCCGGTGGAATTTGCCAAGGGCAAGCTCGAAGGGGGGGCGGGTTTCCCGACCGCGCCGGGCCTCAACGACCTGCCGCTGCCGCTTCTTTTCGGCTGCATCCCTCTGGGTGAGCTGATCCAGGCGGTGGCCAACATCTCGGGCGATCCCGAGAAGGTGCCGAAGTTTGCTTCCGAGGCCGGGACGCAGTTCGAGACGTTCATCTCGACGCTCTTGCGCCTTTTCACCTTGGCCGCGGACCTGCCCAAGGGGCCGCTTGGCGTGGCCAAGGGGGCGCTTGATCAATACCTGTCCAAGATCGACGACCTGATCGGGCAGGGGCAAGCGGTCCTGCAGGAGATGCAGGACGTCATCGACAAGCTTAACGAAATGGTGGCGCTGATTGATGCGCTGCGCAACAAGGTCGAAAACGCGGTGAACGCGGCCGTCGATGCGATCGAGACAGATCCGGACTTCACCGGTGCGCTGGCCGATATCCCCGCGATCCAGGTCAAGATCGACGAGCTTCTGGCGTTGGTCACGCCGCCCAACGGCACCCTGATCCCCGCCAATATCCGCCAGCAGATCATCGCCTTCGCCAATGGTCTCAAGACCGTGCTGGAGGCGATTGACGACGTGCAGACGCTATTCAGCACCGGCAAGGCCGTGTTCGAAAAGCTCGACGCCATCGTGGGTGACCCGCAGGCGCTTGCGGACCTCTTCGAGGATCCGGGCGAGTTTGGCAACAAGCTTGAGGAGTTGGAGGCCACTATTGGCCCCTTCCGCACGGCGATTGCCGATTTCGACCTGCTGCCCGAGGCGGTCAAGGCACCGCTCACCTCGGCGCTTGATGATTTCGAGGATGTACTGGGCATCGCCGGCGATCTGGTCGACCTGATCGAGATGCTGACCGGGGACGAGTTGACGATCCGCTTCGACTGGAACCCCGAGATCGCAAGCTGGCCCAGTTCAGATCCGCTATTCCGCGCCAACGATACCAAGGGTCTCGTCGTGTCGGTGGAGGGTAAGGTCAAGAAAAACGGCGCCTCAAGCCCGCAGATCTCGGTCACCTGTTCACTGCGGAGCTTCGATCTGGTGCTGATTGCGCCCGCATCGTTCCTCGAACTCAATTTCGACCGGATCAGCTTTTCGATCGACAGCGCCGCCAAGATGGATGTGGATGTCCTCCTGAACGACATCAAATTCGTCGGCCCGCTCAGTTTTGTCGAAACCCTGCGCGATCTCATCCCGCTCGACGGGTTCTCGGACCCGCCTTACCTCGACATCACGACCGAGGGCATCCATGCGGGCTTTGACGTCTCCCTGCCGACGGTCGCTGTCGGTGTCCTGAACATCTCGAACATGAGCCTTGGCGCGGGCTTTACCGTGCCCTTCATCGGTCAGCCGCTCTCGGTCTCATTCAACTTCTGCACGCGCGAACAGCCCTTTACACTCACGGTTTACGTCTTCGGCGGTGGTGGCTTCTTTGGCGTCACCATCGACCCGCAGGGGGTGCAGATCCTGGAAGCCGCGTTCGAGTTTGGCGCATCGCTCTCGGTCGATTTCGGCGTGGCCTCGGGCGGGGTCGAGGTGATGGCGGGCATCTATTTCCGCATGGAGCAGGACGATGCCTCGCTCACCGGCTATTTCCGCCTGGGCGGGCATGTGAACGTGCTGGGGCTGATCTCGGCCTCGCTGGAGCTCTACCTGGAGCTTGAATACGAGTTTTCGTCCGGCAAATGCACGGGCCGCGCGTCGCTCACCATCGAGGTGTCGGTGCTCTTCTTCTCGGGCAGTGTCACGATCAAATGCGAAAAGAAATTCGCCGGATCGAACGGCGATCCGAGCCTGCGCGAGATGATGGGTCATCAGCCGGAATTGCCGCTCGAAGACGAGCTTGCGGCGATTACTGGGCCGGAAGTGGATTATGGCTGGCGTGAATACGCCGAGGCCTTTGCGTGAGGAGGGGGAGAGGATGGCACAACAACTGATCGTCTGGACAGCACTTCCCTATGGCCGGGTGCGCGAAGGGGAGCATAAGGGGAAATGGCGCATCTCGGTCGTGGTCTCACCGCGCCTGACGCCCGAGGCGGCGGATGAACAGACGCTGGCGGCCTTCGCGCCCTGGCTCGACTGGCCTGGCACGTTGGAACGGGCACGCTTCGGACTGCGCGTGGGCATGGACACGGTGCCGCTGGAGCGGATCAGCAAGCCTGACACCGGTCTCTGGGAGCAGTTTTTCGACAAGGAAACACCGGTTGCCGGGTTCGTCTACAAGGACATGAGCACGGTCAACCTGCATTCCTATCCGGTTCGCAACGTGCTCTCCTTCGCACGCGATCACTACGGTCGCCTGGCAACGGATAATGGCGCGGAACATCCGAAACTGCTGCCTTGGAAAGATGCCGATCCGGGCGTCAAGGACATGATGACCGGGATCGGCACGCGCACCTACAAGGTGACTGTCAGCGACCGGGTTATCGAATTGCCGCTACCCGGATTTTCGCGCTTCCACGACGAGGGGTTCGAGGAGGAGGTGACGGGCCGCGTCTTTGGGCGCAAATCGGTCTACGACATGGATGTGGTGGCCCCCGGTGTCGAAATTGATACCGACACGCCGCATGTCTATTCCAAGAAATCCATGCGGGTGATGAAGCCCGATTGGCAGGATCCGGCCTCTGCCGGGGCCGATGCGGGCCTGATGGGGAGTTTTGCCACCAAGGACGAATACACCTTCTATCAGGCGGACCGGTTTTATCGGCGGCGTAAGCCGACCGCGGCCGAGAAAGCCAAGCTGCGCCCCGATTTCAAGGATGTCACCCCACCGCCTGAGGCACCGGAATATGACTTCCATCAGATGGTCGCGTCCTATTCCGATTACGGCGCTCTGTTGCGTGGACTTGGCCTCGTGATCGATTTTGTTTTCAAGGACACGGGCGTGATCGAAGACCGCATTGCCCTTGGCGGTGGCACCGGCGTCGGGCAGATGCAGCTTCGTATCAAATGGGATGGCAGCGCGCCCGGAGAGGGCGCACGCCCGCGCACCGCCTGGCTTGCGCAGCCGGATCGGTTTGTTGCCCGTCCGCGCACCGATGACCATGCGGCGGGTTTCCTGCGCCTTGAAGGCTCGGACGATGGCTGGGGGCAACGCAAGGACGAGAAGGAGGGGCTTTTCGATCTCTACCAGGTCGATCCCGACGGCGCGGCGCTCAAGACCGTCAACTACACGCTGACGGCGCAGAACCTGGTGACCAAGAGCCTGTCGATCCGCCAGAAACATGGCGAGGTGACCTATACCACCGGCGACCGCCAGCCGGTCGCGGCGCTGCGAAGTTCCGGCATCGGTGTGTCGCAACATGGCCGCGCCGAGAAACTTGCCAAACTCGCCGCCGCGTCGGATTTGAAGAATACCGAGATCGTCAATGGCAACGCGCAGAATGTGGTGCTTTTCGCCGAGGATGTGCATCGCGGTCACCGGGTGGATATCGCCCGGGTGCCGGATTTCATCCAGCCTGGCAAATGGCAGACGCTGTGCGCCCGCGACGGCAGCTACCGCGCGCTCAAGAACGATGTGGAGCTGAATTTTGAGCCCGATGAGGGTTATGTCTCCGGCTCATCGCTCAGCGGCGATCTCAACGACCCGGATGAGCACTATATGCACGAAAGCCTGTTCCGCTGGTCCGGTTGGTCGCTGGTGGCGCCGCGTCCGGGCAAGACGATCAAGTCCGAGACCAGTGAGGACAACAACCTGCAAGGCGAGGTGCCCGCGGATGTGACCGACACGGCGGAAAAGGGCAACGGCCTTTCGGCCACGTTCAAGGCGCGCAAGGGCTCGCTGCCCCGCCTGCGCTTTGGCAGCATTTACCGCGTCAGGGCGCGTGATGTGGACCTTGCCGGGAATTCGCTGGCCATTGACGATCCGTCGATCGAGCCGCTGGAGCAGGCGAGCGATGCGGTTGGCTACTGGCGGTTCGAACCGGTTGACCCGCCCGCCCTGATCCAGCGCGAGAGGCTCAGCGAGGGCGAGCAGCTTGAGCGCATGGTGATCCGCTCGAACTGGGACGTGGGGACCGGCGATTACCTTCAGACGCCGGATTTCAAGGAAGCCATCGCGCTGCCGGCCTCGGTCGATTTCCGCTACACGAGCGAGAATGAGCGCCATGTCGTGCCGCCGAAATCCTCGCAGTTACAATGCGAAGTGCATGGGCTTTTCGATCCCTATCTCGGCGGTGACTGGCAGGACGCCAAGAAGGGCTATGAGATCGCCGCGCGCGAGGCCGGGTCGCTCTTCGATCCCAATCTCGGCACGCAGATTGAACTGGTCACGCCGCAATCCGTGGCCGATGCCGCCACCACGACGACTGTGCCGCCGGAACTGCCCAGTGCCGACAACCCCGTGGGTGACCGCATGGTGGGTGGGCAATACATCATCCACAAGCAGGCCCATGTGGCGACGCCTTACCTGCCCGATGGGGCCGCCGGTGGGGTGGCGATCCGCGCGATCCCGGGCCATTTCATCCCCGGTCTCGAACCGGATCTGGTGCTGGGCGATGATTGCCGGGTCGTGCAATGCGACGACAATGATGAATTGGTCCTGCTGGTCCGGCATCGCGGCGACTGGCCCGATGCGCAGGGCTTCCGGCTGGTGCTGGCCGAACGCGCCGAGGCTGACAAAGACCTGCCCTGCCAGGTGAATTTCGCCGATGCCGGGACGCCCGATTGGGACGATGAAAAACGTGTTCTGACGATCTATCTGGCCAAGGGACAGATCCTTCACCTGCGTTACGCGAGCTTCATCGACCCCGACTTCCTGCACCATTTCGGCATCCCCCGCTGGACCCAGACCAAGAAGGCCGGGGAGGGCTGCATGAAGGCCGCGGCGATGGGGGCGAATTGGCTGATGACGCCCTATCGCGGATTGTCGATGGTCCATGCCACGCAGCAACCGGTGTGCCAGCCGGAGCTTATCAAGATGACCCCGGCGCGCGGGGCGGGGGAACATAATGTCACGCTGAATTGCCGGGTGGTGCGCCTGCACGGCCCCTCGACCGGCAAGTTCGAGGTGGAGGCGCGGTGGAAAGAATGGGTGGACGACATCAACCGTCCTGGCCCCGAGCGGGTCGAGTTCAGCGGACAGTTGGGCGAGGTGCGCCTTGCCGACAATCACGCGAATGAATTCCCGCTGAGCACGGCGGTCAATGCGCAACTGGCCGATCCCGAGGCCGTGCGGGGCGATGTGCACGAGTTGGGCGACACGCGCTTTCGCCTGATTGAATACCGCGTCCGGGCCACGACCCGGTTCCGCGAATACCTGCCGCCGTCGATGTATGACAAGCCGGACCTGATTTCGCGGCTTGGCCCGGCGGCGCTTGGCTCACCCGTGGCCTTGCCCGCCGAAGACGACCCCGGTGCGCCGGTCCTGCGGGACGCGGGCGGATCAGCCGCGCAGAGTTATGTGCCGTCCAGTGCCGCGCCCAAGGATCCCAAGCTGCTTTACGTCGTGCCGACCTTCAAATGGAACCGGTCCGTGTCCGATGACCGCCACGACGCGACGCGCTACGGCAACGGGTTGCGGGTCTGGCTTGACCGCCCGTGGTTTTCCTCGGGCGATGGCGAGCTTCTGGGCGTGGTGCTGCATGGCAACAACGCCAATTTCAGCAGTATTTCCGACGATATGGAAAAGCTGGTCACGCAATGGGGCGCCGACCCCCTCTGGGAGACCGCGAAGCCGAAACAGACCATCCGGGATCAGGATTTCCCCGCGCGCGTCACCGCCGAGAGCATTGCCTTGCAGGAAAAACCCGGGGGCGCGCTCGCCCGGATTGTCGGCCACCGGGTGCATTGGGACGCCGATCGCGGCCTTTGGTATTGTGATATCGAGCTCAATCCCGGGGCGGCCTACATGCCTTTCGTGCGCCTCGCCCTTGTCAGGTATCAGCCCAATGCCATGACGGGCGCCAAGATTTCCAAGGTCGTGCTGGCCGAGTTCAGCCAGATCCTGCCGCGGCGCAAGGTCATCGCCCGCAAGGACGGCAACACGCTCGATGTGTCGCTGCACGGGCCTGATCCGCTCAGCGGGCCGCTCCACTTCACCCGCGATTCCGCCTATCAAAGGGTGTCATTCGTCAATGGCCCGTTCGAGACCGGGCGCAACCGGGTTGAGTTGGTCTTGCAGGAACAACAATCCGGGATCGACAGCGACCTTGGTTGGAAGGATGTCAAAACACTGGCGCAGCATGTGGTGGGTGAAGAAGAGGATGAGGATGATGGCCCGGTCATCACACCCGGCCCCGCAATTGACCCCTCGATCTTTGACCGCGACCGTTTTGAAGGCCGCCTGCCTGAACCGCCCCCCGATGTTGATCCCGAGCCGATACCGGAGCGGATACCCGATCGCATTCCGGGACGTCTTCCGGGTCGGGTGCCGGGCCGTATCCCGGGGCGCATACCGGGCGGCGTGTCGCCGCGGATACCGGAACGCGAACCGTTTGGCCCGGGCCGGATCGTGCGGCGCCGCTCCGGCGGCAGCGTGGAACTGGCCAGTTCGGTCAACCTGGGGGTCATGGCCCTCAACGCAAGGCAGCCGCTTTCTGCCGCGCTGGCAACCAATGCCGGCAAAGTTGCCGCGACGGGCACCATCGGCGTCTTCGATCCCTTCCTGAAGGATCCGGCTTTCTGGGCGGATGAGGTGACCATCCCGTCCGGGTCCGGCAAACGGCGTGTTGTCATTCGGGAATTCGAGCGGTTCTATTCCGACAACATCGTCAATGAGCGGGTCGGAAACCACACCTTCTTGCGTCGGATCATCGAAGAACGTCTGGTCTTCGCGGAGGTGATCGACCTTTGAGGCGATGCCCGGATGCTTGCGTTGCCTAGGGCTTCGCCAGGTGCTTTTCCGCCTCACGTCGGGCAAACGGCTTCATCACGCTGCCGTTTTCGGCCATGAAGGCGCGTACCCGGTCGGGGTCGTGTTTGCCCAGATCGCGCAACCACCAAGCCACGGATTTCTGGATGAACCAGTTCTCGTCGCGGACATACGCAGCGGCCCAGCCCAAAACGCGGTCGCGGATTGCTGCGTCGGCAGGTTTCGGGTGGTTTTGTTTGGTCCAGGGCAGGGTGATGACCATCGCCGCCCGTCGGGTCCAGTGGCTTTCGGATTGCGTCCACGCCTCGACCTCATCCACGCGCGACGGATCGGCCACAAGGCGTTTCTGCCCCGCCATGCAAGCGTGATCGGCAATGGCCCAGCTATCGAAATCCGGCACCCAGGAGGTGATGAGCGCCCAAGTGCTGTCATCGGGCCTGATCCGCGCCTGGGTCAGAAGTTTTGCGGCGGCCAGCCGGGCTTCGAACACATCGGTCTGCCAGAGCGCATCTGCTAGTGCCACGTGGTCCTCGACCGACAATTGCCCGCGCCAAGCCTTGGTCAATTCGTTGATGGCCGGGTTCGGGATGCCCAGATAGGTGCGCGGCACCTTGTGGTAGCCTGCCATGCCCTCCGCGCGACCGGGCTCGACATGCGCCCGCAGTGCCGCCATCGCTTCATCCGGTGTCATTCCTCGACGATCCCCGTTGGCGCGCCATCAAGGGTCTGCGTGTTCCGCTCGGTCCAATAGGCGGGAATGCCTTCCGCACCCTTGTCCTCGGCCCAATGTTTGAGCGTGTCACGATCGCCCGCATGGTCGAAGAAGGGCACCGCGTAGCCGCAGGATTTCTGTACCATGTCGATCTGCATGTCATAGATCTGCCGCATCCCGAGTTGATCGGGGAAATGCGCGGCCATCTCGGCCCAATCGGCATCGCGGGGATGTAGCGTGCGGGCGGTGCCATAGGCGCGCAGGATCATCGGACGTTTGGTGAAAGAACACCACATCAGCGTCATTCGGTTGACCTGCGCCAGATGGCCAGCGGTTTCATTGCCGCTGCCGGTGAAGTTGCGCCACAGGATCCGGTTTGGCCCCATGACCCGCAGGCTGTCCATGCCCTTGGGCGAGATATTGACCTTGCCACTTGCCCCCGCTGTGCCGGTAAAGAACAGGTGTTGCTCACCGATGAATGCGATGTGCTGGTCGCTGAGGCTGTCATATTGGGTGCCCATGGGGCGCTCCTTTGCCGGAAGAGGCCCCGGCGCGGCGGCCGGGGCGGGGGGTCACTCCACCGTGACCGATTTCGCGAGGTTACGGGGCTGGTCCACATCGGTGCCTTTGGCGACTGCGGTATGATAGGCCAGAAGCTGCGCGGGCAGGGCATAGAGGATCGGCGTCAGGATCGGATCGACCTGCGGCATGATAAGCGTCTGCCAGACACCATCACCGGCCTCCTTGGCGCCCGCCGCATCGGTCACGAGCATCACCTTGCCGCCACGGGCCATCACCTCCTGCATGTTCGACACGGTCTTGTCGAAGAGGCCGTCACGGGGGGCCATGACCACCACCGGCATCTTCTTGTCAATGAGCGCGATGGGGCCGTGCTTCAACTCGCCCGAAGCATAGGCTTCGGCGTGTATGTAGCTGATTTCTTTTAGTTTTAGCGCGCCTTCGAAGGCCAATGGATACATCAGCCCACGCCCCAGGAAGAGCACATTTTCCGATTCCGCAAGGCGGCGCGAGGATTTCTTGAACGCGGTGTTCTGGTCAAACGCATGGTTGAACGTGCCGGGCAAGGCGCGCAGGCTGGAGAGCTTGTCGGCAAAATCCTCGGCGTTGATTGTGCCCCGGGCTTTCGCCGCCTTGAGCGCCAGGAGCAGAAGCACTGTCAACTGGCAGGTAAAGGCCTTGGTCGAGGCAACGCCAATCTCTGTGCCTGCATGGATCGGCAGGGCGAGGTTGCTTTCGCGCGCAATCGAGCTTTCGGCGACATTGACCACCGATAGGATGGTGTCGGCACGCCCCTCGCAATAGCGCAGGGCCGCGAGCGTATCGGCGGTCTCGCCCGATTGGCTCACGAAAAGCGCGGCAGTGCCGGGCACGACCGGCGGTTCGCGATAGCGGAACTCTGAGGCGATATCGACTTCAACCGGCATCCCGGCGAGTTGTTCAAACCAGTATTTCGCGGTGAGGCAGGCATAATAGGCGGTACCGCAGGCCACCATGACCATGCGGTCGATTTTGGTGAAATCAACGCCATCGCCGGGCAGGGTGATGTCCGTGCCTTCCTTGTTGAGGTAGAAATTCAGCGCGTTCGAGATGACCGTGGGTTGCTCCGCGATCTCCTTGGCCATGAAATGCTTGTGGCCGCCCTTGTCGACACGGGCGCTGTCGATCTGCACCGTGCGGATTTCGCGGTTCGCGGTGTTGCCGCCGGCATCGGTGACCTCAAGGCTGGTGCGGGTGATGACGGCCATGTCACCCTCTTCGAGATAGGTGATGCGGTCCGTCAAAGGCGCCAGCGCGATGGCGTCGGAGCCTACGAACATCTCGCCGTCGCCATGGCCGACGGCAAGGGGGCTGCCCTTGCGCGCGGCAACCAGCAGGTCCGCCTCGCCATCAAAGAGGAAGCAAAGCGCATAGGCCCCTTCGAGCTTGGCAATGGTTTTGCGCGCGGCCTCGACCGGCTCATCGCCCTGATCCATGAAGTACTGCACCGTCAGGGCCACGGTTTCGGTGTCGGTATCGGTCTCGAACCCGATGCCGTTGCTGGCCAGTTCGGCGCGCAGTTCGCGGTAGTTTTCAATGATGCCGTTATGGACAACCGCCACACGCCCCGCGCGGTGCGGGTGGGCGTTGGCGACATTGGGCGCGCCATGGGTGGCCCAACGGGTATGGCCAATGCCGGACTTGCCTGCGAGCGGTTCATGCACCAGCAGGTCGCTGAGATTGACCAGTTTTCCGACCGCACGGCGGCGATCAAGCTGCCCGTTGTTGATGGTGGCGATCCCGGCGCTGTCATAGCCGCGGTATTCCAGCCGTTTCAGCGCCTCAACCAGTGTCGGCGCAGCCTCGTGATGGCCAAGCACCCCAACAATTCCACACATTATCCTGCCCTCTCATCGCGTTTCTTTTTCTTTTTTCTTAACATTTCAAACAGCTTGACCGCAAAGCCGGGCTTGTTTTCCTGCGCGGCCCGGGCCACGGCCAAAGCGCCCTCGGGGACGTCCTTGTTGATGACGGACCCGCTTGCGGTCATCGCCTTGTCGCCCACCGTCACGGGTGCGATCAGCATCGTGTTGGAGCCGATGAAGGCGTTTTTGCCCACCTCGGTGTGATGTTTCATCACGCCGTCATAGTTGCAGGTGATCGTCCCCGCGCCAACATTGGTGGCCTCGCCCAGATGCGCGTCGCCGATGTAGCTCAGGTGATTGACCTTGGCGCCTTCGTCGATGATGGCGTTCTTGACCTCGACGAAATTGCCGATGCGGGTACTTTCGGCAAGCTCGGTGCCGGGGCGCAGACGGGCATAGGGGCCGACGGTAGCGCCACGCGACACGTGGCACCCTTCGAGGTGGGAAAATGCGCGGATATGGGCACCGGATTCCACGGTGACACCGGGGCCGAAAACCACGTTCTGTTCGATTACCGCATCGCGGCCGATGACCGTGTCATAGGCGAAATGCACGGTTTCGGGGGCAGGCAGGGTGACGCCATCGTCCAGTGCAAGGGCACGGGTGCGGGCCTGAAACGCGGCTTCCGCCTGGGCCAGTTCCGCGCGTGAGTTGATGCCCATCGTCTCGGCCTCTTCGCAGGCGACAGCGGTGGCGGATAGGCCCTTTTTGCGGGCGATTTCAACGATATCGGTCAGGTAGTATTCGCCAGAGGCATTGTCATTGCCGACCGCGTCGATCAGCTCGAACAGGACGGAGGTCTTGGCCGCGACCACGCCGGAATTGCAGAACCTGATGGCGCGGGTGGCCTCATCGGCGTCTTTGAATTCGGTGATGCGGGTCAGTTCGTCTCCCTCCATCACCAACCGGCCATAGCGTCCGGGGTCGGCGGCCTCGAACCCCAGAACGACGATATCATGTGACTTGCGCGCCTCGGCCATGCGCAGAAGCGTGTCCTCGCGGATGAAGGGCGTATCGCCATAAAGCACGATCGCGTCACCCGCGTGATCGGCGAGGGCAGGGGCGGCCTGCGCGACCGCGTGGGCGGTGCCGAGCTGCTCATTCTGCTGTGCGACCTGGATATTTTCATCGTAGCCCTGCGCGGCCCTGGCGACGGCATCGCCATCATGACCGACAACCACGACGCAGGCGTCCGGATCAAGCGCCTGTCCCGCGCGGATGGCATGGATCAGCATCGGGGCCGAGGCGATCTGGTGCAGGACCTTCGCCTTGTCGGATTTCATGCGGGTGCCTTTGCCTGCGGCGAGGACGATCAGCGCGGTGCTCATGCGGTTTCTCTTTGTAATTACGCCCGGCCCGTTTTATCCGGAAAGCGGTTCGGCGCAAGGTGGCGAGGGATCAAACAAGATTGCGGGATGTGACAGACGGCAGCAAGAACCTGCCTATCCCGTTGAAGTTAAGGGGAAAGACATCCAATGCGTACGGTGGTTTTTGATCTGGATGGCACGTTGGCGGATACCAGCGGCGATCTGATTGCAGCGGCGAATGCCTGTTTTCGGGCCATGGGCGTGGGCGATCAGCTTTCTGCCGAGACCGATGCCGGGACCGCCCTGCGCGGCGGGCGGGCGATGCTCAGGCTGGGGTTGGAGCGGCTCGGGGATGGGGTCGATGAGGCGGTGATCGACCGCTATTACCCGGTTCTTCTGGAGGCATATGAGGGGGCTATTGATACCCATACGGTGTTTTATCCCAATGCGATGGCCAGCGTCGAAAACTTGCGCCGCGATGGCTATGCCGTGGCGATCTGTACCAACAAGCCCGAATATCTGGCGCGGCTCCTGATGACGCGCATGGGGGCGCTTGAGCATTTCGATGCGCTGATCGGGGCCGACAGTTTGCGTATGCGCAAGCCAGATCCGGAAACCTTGTTGGAGACCGTGCGGCGGGCTGGTGGTGATACCGGTCGGTGCCTGTTGGTGGGCGATACGGAGACGGACCGGGAGACATCGCGCCGGGCCGGGGTGCCGTCGGTTCTTGTCACCTTCGGGCCCAACGGGGGCGATGTCGCGGCCCTCGCCCCGGAGGCGACGATAGATCATTTTGACGAATTGGCGGGCGTGGTACGCACCCTCATCGGGTAGTGCCGTTGGTCCGGGCTGGCATGCCCGTC
>NZ_JASHJC010000029.1 GCF_030733385.1 Roseovarius sp. MMSF_3359
GCGCGGAATCAAGGCCGTAGGCCGCCGCGCGATCGCCAGACCGCCCGCAAGGGCTGGCGATTGGGTGAGGTTGCGCAACGAAATTTGGTTTTTCGGACTTGGCAAAGATAAAGTGCATCTGAACACGGTTGATCGCCATCCCGCGGTCTGGCCATCGCGCGGCTTTGGACTCAGCACGCAGACGTCCGCCTTGGGCTCAAAGCGTACGTTGCAGGTCTTGTGGATAGGCAAAGTCCAAATTTGCTTCCGCTAGAGCTTTTTCAAATCTTCCAGAGGGATGTGGCAGCGAATGGTGTGGCCCTCGCCGGTTTCGCGCCAGGGGGGCGTCTCGGTATCGCAGATTGCACCGGGTTTGCGCTGGCAACGGCGTTGGAATGGGCAGCCGCGCGCGGGCGGGGAGAGTTCAACCACGTCCTCGGCCATCAGGGTGGGTGCCTTGTCGGGATCAGGTTCCAGCACCGCGTTGAGCAGGACCGAGGTATAAGGGTGTGACACCGATCCGTATACTTTCTCGGTCGGGCCGATCTCGCACAAGCGCCCCTGGTAGAGCACCGCAACCCGGTCCGAGAGAGCACGAACAACCGCCAAGTCGTGACTTACGAACACATAAGTTGTGTCTTTCAGCTTCTTGAATTCATTCAGAAGATCCAGCATCGCAGCCTGCACCGACACATCGAGCGCCGATGTGATCTCATCGCACAGAACCAGCTCAGGCTCGGCGGCGAAGGCCCGGGCAATCGCCACCCGCTGCTTCTCTCCGCCCGAGAGCTGCCCGGGCAGGCGATCCATGTAATGCGCGCCCAACCGGACGGTCTCCAGGATCTCAACGCTGCGGTCCTGCAGGGCCTTACCGCTCAACCCGTCATAAAGCCTGAGCGGCTGTGCCAGGATCTCGGCAACGGTGTGGCGGCCATTCAGGCTATCATCCGGATTCTGGAAAATCATCTGAATGCGGCGCAACTGCTGTGGCGGGCGCTTCTCGACCGTTGTGGGCAGCGCGGTGTCCTGACCAACCGTGATGCGGCCACCGGCAGGCGGCAGCAACCCCGCAACCGCCTTGAGG
The DNA here is from genome assembly GCF_030733385.1 of Roseovarius sp. MMSF_3359. GTDB lineage: Bacteria > Pseudomonadota > Alphaproteobacteria > Rhodobacterales > Rhodobacteraceae > Roseovarius. The sequence goes on from NZ_JASHJC010000029.1 coordinate 1,064, forward strand.
ATCGTCGATTTTCCCGACCCGGATTCGCCCACCAGCCCAAGGGTCTCGCCACTGGTGATCTCGAACGAGATGTCATCGACGGTCGGCACGAACCCGCCCCCGTCGCCAAAGAGACGATCCAGAAACCCCGGCACGGCATAACTGATCGACAGATCATCGAGCGCCAGGGCCGGTGCGCCATCGGGGCGGTGGTGCAACGGATCCGCCCCGGTGCCACCGGCGGCCAGCGCATGGGCCTCCTCGTGGAAGAAACACCGCGCCTGGCTACCCTGCCCGGCATCGAGCAGATCGGGGCGGGTCGCATGGCAGGCCTCGCGCGCCAAGGCGCAACGCGGTGCAAAGGCGCAGCCGTCCCCTGCCCCGCCGGGCGCGGGCGGACGACCATCAAGCGCAATCGGCAGATGGGTGTCGCACAGCCGCGGGATCGAGGCCAGAAGCGCGCGCGCATAGGGGTGCGCCGGGTCCTTGAGCACCGCCGCGGTCGGCCCCTGCAACACCGCCTCACCGGCATACATCACCATCACCCGCTCGCAGACCCGCGCAATCACACCGAGGTCGTGGCTGACATAGATCATCGCCATGTCCCGCTCCCGGGCGAGGTCACCCAGGAGTTCGAGGATATGCGCCTGGGTCGTGACATCGAGGCCGGTGGTCGGCTCGTCCAGCAAAAGCGCGTCGGGTTGCCCGGCAAGGGCCATGGCGATGGCCACGCGCTGCTGCTGCCCGCCGGAAAGCTCGTGCGGGTAGCGGTTAAAAATCACCTCCGGGTCCGGCAAACGCACTTGCCCCAGCAGGTCGATAATCCGCGCGTGGTAGTCAGCTTTCGCCAGATCGCAATGCAGTTCCAGCGCCTCGGCCATCTGCGCCCCGATCCGCATGGTGGGCGTCAGGGATTGGCCGGAATTCTGCGGGATGAGGCCCAATTGCCCGCCCCGGATCGCCTCAAGCTCTTGCCGTGACCGAGCGAACATGTCCTCGCCATTGAAGCAGACCCTGCCACCTATGACGCGCAAACCCTGCTTGAGAAACCCCATGGAGGCCAGGGCCAGCGTGCTCTTGCCCGACCCGCTTTCGCCAACGATTCCAATGCTTTCACCGCGATGGACGGTCAGGTCCACATTACGGAGCACCGGCAATGTCCGGCCCGCGCGCCCGGTGAACCCGACGGACAGGTTCCGGATGTCGATGATCGGTTGCGCCATCAGACAACGGCCTTTCGGGCGCGGTCGATGCCCATGGCCTTGGCCAGCGCATCCGCCGTCAGGTTGATGCCGACGATCAGCGAGGAGAGCGCCACGACCGGCGCCAACACGCCAAGCGGCGCGAGCGGCATATAGGCGCGCTCATCGGCGATCATCACGGCCCAGTCGGGCGTTGGGGGCGGTACACCGAAGCCCAGGAAGGACAGCGAGGAGAAGGCGAGCAGCATCCAGGACCAGCGCATCGCGCCTTCGACCATCATCGCGTCGCGCACATTGGGCAGAAGCTCGCGCCAGACGATGGAAAGCCGGGAATGGCCCCGCGCCCGCGCCGCCAGTACAAAATCGCGCGCCACGACGTCATGGGTGGCCGCCCGGATCACCCGGATCACCGGGATGCCGAAGAAGAACGCGAGGGTCGGGATCATCACCGCGTTGCCCGTGCCGAAGATCGCCACCAGCACCAGGAGCGACAGCACCCCGGGGATCGACAGGAACGCATCGACCACCCGCATGGCGATCTCGTCGGTGCGCCCGCCAATCAGGCCCAGCAGGATGCCGGTAATGCCGCCCCAGAGAAGCGCAATCGGGGTGGCAATCCCGGTGACCAGAAGCGCCACGCGCCCTCCTTGCAATACGCGGCTCAGGATATCGCGGCCAAGGTGATCGGTTCCAAGCCAATGTTCGGCAGATGGCGGTTCCAGGATCAGCGAGGAATCCATCGCCTTGTAATCATATCCGGCCAGCCAGGGGCTGATGAGGGCCAAGACGATATGGCCCAGCACCAGCGTCAGCCCGATAAGCCCCGACGGGCGCGCGGCCACGTCCCCAAGGACGATCCAGAAGCGGTTGAGGCGGCCGGGATTGGGCCGTGGTGTCGCGGTTTCCGTCATTTGCCCCTCTGACTCAGGGTGCGCAGACGCGGGTTCAGCACGATGGTCAGCATATCAGCGGCCAGGTTGACGCCCACATAGGTCGCTGCGACGATCATCGCCAGCGCCTGTATCACCGGAAGGTCACGCGCGGAGATTGCGGAGATCATGGTCCGGCCGAGCCCGGGATAGTTGAACACCATCTCGACCACTACGACCCCGCCAAGCAGCCACGCAACCGTCAGCGCCACCACGTTGATCGCGGGCAAAAGCGCATTCGGCAGCGCATGGCGAAACACGATCCGCCAGTAGGGAACGCCCTTGAGCATCGCCATTTGGACGTAGTCGCTGGCCATCACTTCGATGACCGACGAGCGGACCATGCGCATGATATGGGCGATCATCACCATGGTCAGGACAACCGCGGCAAGGATGACCTCGGGAAAGAAGGCCAGTGCCGGGGCATCCGCCGGGGTCAACACCACCGCCGGCACCCATCCGAGCCAGATGGCAAAGATCAGGATCAGCACCGTTGCCGAGACGAATTCCGGGATCGTCATGGCAAAGATCGCCCCGGTCGAGAACAGGATGTCAATCCAGCTGTCGCGCCAAAGACCGGTAATGATCCCGAGCAGGATTGCCAATGGGACACCAACCGCCAGCGCCCCTGCCGCCAGCAGGATTGAGTTCTTGACCCGATCGCCGACGAGAGCCGCGATGCTTTGCTGACCATCGGCAGAGACGCCGAAATCTCCCCGGATTGCCCCGGAGGCCCAGTCGATGTAGCGCGTGACCGCGGGTTTATCGAGGCCCAGGTCACGGCGGCAGTTTTCCAGCAACTTGCCCTGGGCGTCACGTTCCAGAAACGCGGTGCAGGCATCCCCGGGCAGGGCCTCGACCCCGGCAAAGATGATAACCGACACGATCCATACGGTCACGAACCCCAGGAACAGTCGGCGCACAAGCATTCTTAACATGTTTCTAGCACCAGGTTGGCGGCAGCAGGATCAGACAGCCCCCGGACCGCCCATGTGAGTTCTGGCAACCCTAACCCGCGATTCTTCGACACGTCCAGACGTTTTGCGCGCCACCGGGCTAGAGCCATTCCGCATAGCTCTGCATCCACTCCCGCCGCAGCGCCTCTCCCTGCCCCGCGAAATCGTCTTCAAGAAGGGTATAGGATACTATGCGATCTGGGCGGAAATTCCTGAAATCATTGCGCAATTCACACCATGCGGCCAAGACTATGGCCTCGGAATGATAGACCATCGCAAATGGGCGGATGATGCGGCGGCTCTCTTCGCCATTGCCGTCGCGGTAGCTCACCGATAGCTTGCGTTCCTGCCGGATCGCCGCGCGCAGATCGGACATATCGACACTGTCGGGTTCCGCCGCGCCCCAGGTCGAAGAAAAGAGCGCATTGCTCAACTCGGTCGCCTCTTCCAGTTTGCGGCAGGCCCGGCGCCCGGCTTCCTTCAACCCGCGATCGCCGGTGCGCACGATCATCGCGAGGCCAACGGTCACCGCCTCGGCCTCTTCGATATCGAAATTGATCGGCGGCAGATCAAACCCGGGCCGCATGATGTATCCGACCCCTGCCGCGCCGTCGATCGGCACCCGCATGGCCTGAAGCGAGGCGATGTCGCGGTAGATCGTGCGCGGGGTCACCTCCAGGATCTCGGCGATCTGCGCGGCGGTGCGCGGCTGCTCGGCACGGCGCAGAAGCTGGATGATCTCGAACATCCTTGTGGAACGTGTCACGGCGGACCCCTCTTTGACTTTCCGACAGCCTACCATGTCACTCCTGACAGATACATGTCAGCAGGCTTTTGACACAGTGCGATTTGTCTGTCCCCGACCGGAGGTATTCCATGTCCCGTCCAACCGGCCTGCCCCTTTCGCACACGGCGGGTGTCCTGCTTGTCACCACCTCCGCCATTGTCTTCAGCACGGCGGGGATTTTCACCAAGGGCGTCGATGCCAACGCCTGGTCGGTAATCTTCTGGCGCGGGCTGGGCGCGGCGGTGCTATCTTTCGGCTACCTATGGCTGCGCGGCGGGCTGCGCGATGAGATCTCTCGCTTCGGCTGGTCCGCCCTGCTCGCCACCCTCGTCGCGGCCTCCGGCACCGCCGCGTTCATCCCCGCCTTCAAACTCACCAGCGTGACCAATGTGGTGTTGATCTGGGCCACCGCGCCATTTGTCGCCGCCGCTCTGACATGGGTGCTGATCGGGGAACGGCCGACGCTCAGGATCACGCTGACCAGCCTTCTGGCCCTGGTCGGGGTTGGGCTGACCCTCAAGGGCTCCGTCGGCACGGGCAACCTGACCGGGGATTTCCTCGCGCTCTGGATGACACTGATGATGTCGGTCTTCTACGTGATCTATCGGATCTGGCCCGACACACCCACGATCCTGCCCAACATCTTCGCCTCGGTCATTCTGCTTGTCCCCGGCGGGTTATGGGGCGCGCCAATGACCACCACGCGCCCCGAAATCGGCACTCTGCTGGCGTTTGGTCTGATCTTCGCGGTGGCCTCGATCACGCTTACCGAGGGCGCACGGCGCATCCCTGCTGCACAAACCGCCCTTCTGGGCGCGATCGAAACGCCGCTGGCCCCGATCTGGGCATGGCTGCTTTTGCGGGAGCTTCCCACGCCCTGGGCGATTGCTGGCGGCATCCTGGTGATCGTCGCGGTGGTGCTGTCGCAATACCCCCTTCCCGGTCGCAAATTCAAAGGAGTTTCCCATGGGCATTAAAACCAACAAACTCAACCGCAGCTTCCGGCGGTTCATCGAGGCACAACAGGTGTTTTTCGTGGCCACCGCCGCGCCGGAGGGCCGGGTGAACCTGTCGCCGAAAGGGCTGGATTCGCTGCGGATCGTGTCCGATACCTGCATCCGCTGGCTGAGCGTCAGTGGCAGCGGCAATGAAACCGCGGCCCACTTGCGTCAATCGCCCCGGATGACCCTGATGTTCTGTGCTTTTGAGGGCAACGCGCTGACCTTACGGGTCTATGGCAACGCCCGGGTCTTTCACCCCGGCGACAAGGCCTGGGCCGATCTCTATGCGCAATTTCCCGACTATGCCGGTGCGCGCAACATCTTCGAGCTGCAGATTGATCTTGTCACCACCTCCTGCGGCACCGGTGTGCCGGAAATGTCTGTGATCCGCCCCCGGGCCGAGACAGAGCTTGTCCCTTGGTATGCCCGGATGAGCGATGACGAACTCGCCGAATTCTGGAAGAAAAAGAACATGGTAAGCCTTGATGGCGACCCGACGGGGCTCACGTTCTGATCTTCTGTCTTGCACTGCGGCGCGACCCGGTTAGGATGCGGCGGTTATCTCGCAGTTATGGGCAGCGCATTCGATGATCAGGTATGAATACAAGGTAATCCCGGCACCGGCGAAGGGCCTGAAAGCGCCCGGCGTCAAAGGCGCAGAAGCGCGGTTTGCCCATGCGCTGGAGCAGCGGATGAACGAATTTGCCGCCGATGGATGGGAATACCTGCGCGCCGATATCCTGCCGAGCGAAGAGCGTCAGGGGCTGACGTCGACGCAGACGGTCTATCGCTCAGTGCTGGTCTTCCGCCGCGAGATCGCGCCGGAGATGGAGGCTGACCCGGCAGCCGAAGCCGACGAGGGCGCCGCGGACACATCTGCGGTAGAAGAGCCCGCAGAGGATGATGCGCCAGACACCGCCGAGCCAGAAGAGGATACGGTAGCGGAGGAGGCCGGCGACAACGCGCCGGACAAGAAAGACGCCACATCTTAGGCCCTCGTTTTGACGTTTCTCCACCCCGCCGGAAATTGCTCATGCAACGCAATGGCTTAAGCTGAACCGCGCCGTTTGACCTCTGTGCAGGTTCTTGCTGTTGCCGATAATTTTTTGCATTCGCCCCCCTTCAATTCGTCGCGTTTTGGCCTAAACTCCATGCTCCGAGTCGCAAAGGTGTTCCAATGTCCAAGTCTGATCCGTTTGGTTTCGATATGTCGGTGTCCTCCGCCAAGAAGAAAAATCCGCGTGGGCGCCGGGGCATGTCGGGCGCGTCCGAGACATCGGTACGGATCTGCGAACATGAAGGATGCGACAAGCCGGGCAAGTATCGCGCGCCGAAAGCGCCGGACGTTCTCGACGACTACTACTGGTTCTGCCAGGAGCATGTGCGCGAGTATAATCTGAAATGGAATTTCTTCCACGGCACAACAGAGGCCGAGATGAATGCGCAGATGTCCAAGGACAAGGTCTGGGAGCGCGAGACCAAGGCGTTTTCGGATCCCGAGGCTCGGGCCTGGGCGCGGCTCGGGATTGAGGACCCGCACCAGGTTCTGGGCGGCAACGCCACGCAAAACCCGGGGCGCGGCACGACGGGGAGCCGTAAACTCCCCCCGACAGAGCGGCAGGCAATCGAGATTCTGGAGGCCAAGGACAGTTGGACCAAGGCCGAAATCCGCAAATCCTACAAATCGCTCATCAAGATCCTGCACCCCGATATCAATGGCGGCGACCGCAGCCAGGAAGAGCAGTTGCAGCAGGTCGTCTGGGCCTGGGACCAGATCAAAGGCAGCCGCAATTTCAAATAGGTCGCCGGCCCCGCATTACCTGCACGGGGCCGGATTTTGGCGATTTTCGTTTCAGACCGCGCCTTGGTATTCACCGCGTGCGGGGTAGTCATTAGCAATGGCAAAATCCAGCGCGCCGACCAGTTCCGAGAAATGCGGCCGCACGAACGGCATCGTTTGTACCGAACCGTAGTAAAGCGTCTGCTCGGGCGTGACCATGAAGAGGCCCGGCTCGGAGAAGAGCGCCGGTTCTTCGATCCCGATCGAGGTCTTGCCGCGCGAGGTCGAGATGTAGAGCCCCCATTCGCGGGCCTTTTCCAGCGTCAGATCATGGCCAAAGCGCAGTTTATTCGCGCCGATCTTCTCGGCCATCTGCCGGGTGCGGTCCGCGCCGTCCGAGCTGATCGCGATGGTCTTGACGCCACGCTCGGCGAAATCATCCACGCGCTTTTCCATTTCGGTCAGGTAGACCGCGCAAAGCGGGCAATGCAGACCACGATAAAAGCAAACGACGGTCCCACGCTCCGATCCATCATTGCTCAGGTCGAAATCGCCGTGATCGAGTGTCGGCACGGACAGGTCGGGGGTCTTCTGGCGGGGCATCAGCATTATTTTGTCTCCTTGCGATGAGTGAACTTGCACGACGATATAGCGCGAACTAAGATCAATAAAATCCGATAAACTTGATACATACGCCGAAATGACCAAGATCGACCGCCTCTCCGCCCTTATGTCCCGATTCAAACTGCTGGTGACGCCCTGTGATTTGACCGCTGCAAATTTCCTGATCCTGGGCGATATTGCGGGTCACATACCGGCCGAAATACGGTTTGCGCCGGGCGGCGCCGTCGTCCAATCCGGCGGTCCGGCAGAGACCATCTTGTTGAGCGCCCGTGTCGAATGGGGCGGGTCGGAGAACCCGTTGCTCGCCGCCCTGCCCCCTGCCATCCGGCATCCGGTCGGCCAAGACCCGGAGATGCAGGCGCTGGCGCAGCTTTTGGTGACCGAAAAACTGGTGTCGCGCTGCGGATCTGCCTCGGTCCTGAACCGACTGGGCGAGGTCCTGATCGTCCGGCTCATGCGGGCGCAGATCGAGGCCGGCGCGATGCAGCGCGGCCTTCTGGGCGGGTTGGCCGATGCCCGGTTGAGCCGTGCCATCGTGGCGATCCACGACCGCCCCGGCCATCCCTGGCGGGTCGATACGCTGGCCGAAGAAGCAGGCCTCTCGATCAGCCGCTTTGCCGAACTGTTCCGCGAGGCCGTGGGAGAGACCCCGCTGGCGTATCTGCGCAAATGGCGGCTGATCCTGGCACGTCAAGATATCGAGCGGGGAGAGCGGGTGCAGCGGGTGGCCAACCGGTATGCCTATGGCTCGACCGAGGCACTCAGCCGCGCGATTTCAAGCGCCTACGGGATCAGCCCTTTGAAGATCAGGAAAGCCGCCCAACCATCCGCCAACGCTTAACCAACAGGTGAATAGACGCGGCGAAGGACAGCCAGACGATCAACGCCACGGGATCTTGAAAAACAAAGGCCATGACAAGCAAGGGAGCAAACGCCAGGACCTCAAGGCCGCCAAGGAAAACGGCGGCAAGCGCGGACCCGATGATCGTGGCCAGGCAGATACCAAAGAGGCCACTGATCCAGCCCATCACCCCGTTAAGGCCAAATAATGGCGCCACAACTGCGCCCCCAAGGGCCGCACCAAGGACGCTTTGGAAAAACATCCTGGGAAGACTTCTCGATGAGTCGAGCTCTATAAGCAGAAGGATCAGCGTCACGCCGCCACAAGCGCCCATCAGAGCGGCAACACCAAGGATTTGCGGACCGGCAAGGCGTTCAGACACGAAAAAGGCCTCCGAAATTGGAACATTCGAAGGCCATTCATCACGGTTCTTGCGCAGATACGCCGCCGAAAATACGCAGTTTTTCAGCAGTTTGCCCGGAACCCCGGGTCAGGCCGCTTTGAAGACCAGCGACACACCGTTCAGGCAGTGGCGTTTGCCGGTGGGTGCGGGGCCATCGTCAAAGATGTGGCCCAAATGGCTGCCGCAGCGTTTGCAATGGCATTCGGTGCGCACGGAAAACAGCTTGCGGTCTTCCTTGGTCCCGATCGCACCCGGCAGCGATTGCCAGAAGCTCGGCCAACCGGTGCCGCTGTCATATTTGTGCTCCGACGAATAGAGCGGCAGATCACATCCGCGGCAATGATACACCCCCGGATCATAGACCTTGTCGAGGGGCGAGCTGCCCGCGCGTTCGGTGCCTTCCTTACGCATGACCTTGTATTGCAGGTCGGTCAGCATGGCGCGCCACTCGGCATCGCTGCGCGTGACCTCGAACTGGGCGGCGGCATCGGACCGCAGGCCCAGGCTGATGGCAGTGCCTGTCGTCAGAACGGACAGGATGAAATGGCGTCGGTGCATGGCGTGCTCCTTTTTTGTTGATTGGAATGTGAGGGCGCGGCAGCTATTGCGCAACCGAAGACGCTGCAATTTCGCGTGAGAAAAGTTACAGACCATGGGCGCCGCGAGTGGTGGGATTGCCGTCTTTCCATGGTTTTCTCCGGGTTGACGTGGCCGTAATCTGCCGCGTCCTCGGGAAAGCTACGGCGCGCCGGGCGTGAAAGTTTCGGGGAACAAAAAGAAATCCTGCCGGGTGTGCCGCCCCGCGTCCGGAACCCGGTTGCGGAATTGGACAACTGGCTGTTGATTGGCCCGCATCTGGCCCTATCTGGGCCGCTCACGACGCCCTATAAACTGATGCGAGATTTGCAGCCTTCCCCTTGCCCTTGACCGCGAATTCAGGCACGACGGGCGCAACAGGAAAGACCCGATTGAAGGACAGCGCCAATGGCCGACGGCACGATTGACATGAATGCGAAACCCACTGAAGAGATTTCGGTCCGCGAGGTTTTCGGCATTGATACGGACATGACGGTCAAAGGCTTTGCCGAGCGCACGGACCGCGTTCCGGATCTCGACAGCACCTACAAGTTCGACCCCGACACGACGCTGGCGATCCTGGCCGGGTTTTCCCATAACCGGCGGGTGATGATCCAAGGGTATCACGGCACCGGCAAATCGACCCATATCGAACAGGTCGCGGCGCGGCTGAACTGGCCCGCGGTGCGCGTCAATCTCGACAGCCATATCAGCCGGATCGACCTGATCGGCAAGGACGCGATCAAGCTGCGCGATGGCAAGCAGGTGACAGAATTCCACGAGGGCATCCTGCCCTGGGCACTGCGCAACCCGGTGGCGATTGTCTTTGACGAATATGATGCGGGCCGCGCGGACGTTATGTTCGTGATCCAGCGGGTGCTGGAACATGACGGCAAGCTGACCCTCCTGGACCAGAACGAGATCATCACGCCGAACCCGAATTTCCGCCTTTTTGCCACGTCGAACACCGTGGGTCTGGGGGATACGACGGGCCTCTATCACGGGGTGCAGCAGATCAACCAGGCGCAGATGGACCGCTGGTCGATGGTGGCGACGCTCAATTACCTCAGCCACGACGCGGAAACCGCCATCGTGATCGCCAAGAACCCGCTCTTCAACAATGCCGAGGGGCGCAAGACGATCAGCCAGATGGTCACCGTCGCCGACCTGACCCGCACGGCCTTCATGAACGGCGAATTGTCCACCGTGATGAGCCCCCGGACGGTGATCAACTGGGCCCAGAACACCCATATCTTCCGCAACGTGGGCTATGCCTTCCGCCTGACCTTCATGAACAAATGCGACGAACTGGAACGCCAGACCGTGGCGGAGTTCTACCAGCGTTGCTTTGACGAGGAACTGCCGGAATCGGCGGCGAGCATGAGCTTGGGGTGATTTGATTTAGGGGCACGCATGGGTGCGGAATCAAGCGCAGACTTGGTCGAATGGCTTGGGGTCGGGATCGCCCTGTGCGCCGCGGGTGCGAGTATCGTCTTCTCGTTTTTTGCGGGTCGGCATTCAAAGCAGTCGCTGGAAAACTCCAAGCAGTCAATCGAGACCGAAAGACTTGCCATCAGGATCTCGGAAAATGCGTTAAAGGTTGAACAGGAGAACGCGCACAATGCCCTGCTTGGCGAAATCCGTGACTGGGCTGCCCGCAGTGTCCATGCACTTTCCAGGGCCTGTCATCTGGCTGAAATCGACCCAACACGGCTGCCGGAGGGGGAGTACTTTTTCAAGCGGCTCGATATCCTTACCGAGCTTTCGTCGCTGATAGATATCGGCCGTTGGTTCTATCCCAACACATCCAAGGAAACCTATGGTGACTGGAAAGAGGAGAGTTTTCAGGGGTTTAAACAGCCAGCCCTGGACCAGCTTGTTTTGGCCTACAAGGGCCTCAGAAAGTTCAACTACTTGGAGCAAGCCGACAATCGTGAACACGGACAAAAGATCGTCACTTGCAAGCGAGCGTTCGTGTCACATGTGTCGAGCAGGTTAGAGATTTTGGAGGCACCTGATGAACAACTCCTGTAACCCACTCAGTAAAACCGGCCGGTAGACGACATGCACATAGGTCTCATCGGCGGTATCGGCGTGGCGGCGACGGTGGTGTATTACCAGCGGTTGGCGGCGGCTGTGTCGGCGAAGGGACAACCGTTAGAGTTGACCATCGTGCAGGCGGATGCGCCGACGCTGGTGGTGAACAACCGCGAGGACAACCGTGCGGCGCAGGCGGAGATCTATGCGCGGCTTATTGACCGGCTGAAGGCCGCGGGGGCGGAATGCGCGGCAATCACCTCCCTCGGCGGGCATTTCTGTTACGATGAAACGGCGGCGATCTCTTCTTTGCCGTTGGTATCGGGTGTCACACCGCTTGACGCCAATTTCGCCGCTCAGGGGCTTGGACGTGTCGGCCTTCTCGGCACTCGCGTGGTGATGGCCACGAAGCTCTATGGCCAACTTCGACAGACCGAAGCCATCGCCCTCGAGGATGAGCTCGACATGCTGGGCCAGCGGTACATTGATATGGCGCTCTCGGGCGTGGCCGCCGAGGCGGATCGCCGCTATTTCCTCGATGCCGGGCAGCGCCTGGCGGACGATCACGGCGCCGATGCGGTGGTGCTGGCCGGGACCGATCTGAACCTTGCCTTTGACGGGCAAACGACCGACTATCGCGTGATTGACGCGCTGGAGGTGCATGTGGACCTTCTGGCGCAATTGGCCTGCGATGAAGTGGCTCTGAGCGAGCTGGAGACAAGTGGATGAAGAAGCCCAACGACAACCCCGCCGATCCGTTCAAGAAGGCGCTGGCCGAGGCGACCAAGGTGATGGCCGACGACCCTGACTTGTCGGTGACCTATTCGGTCGATCCCGCGGGGGTCAGTGGCGATGCGATGCGCCTGCCGCAGGTGAGCCGCCGGATGACGCGCGAAGAGGTGCTGCATGCCCGCGGCACCGCAGACGCGCTGGCGCTCCGCCACAAGTATCACGACCCGGCGGTCAATGCGCGCTACAACCCGCAGGGTCAGATGGCGCAGGAGCTTTACAACGCGATGGAAACCGCGCGCTGCGAGGCCGTCGGCGCCCGCGTCATGCCCGGCACCGCCAGCAATATCGACAGCAAGATCGAGGCCGAAGCCCTGCGCCTTGGCTACGATCAGGTGAGTGAGGCGGCACAGGTACCATTGCCCACCGCGGCGGGTTATCTGATCCGGCATCTGGCCACGGGCCGCGACCTGCCACCCGCGTGCAACAATGTCATGGAACTGTGGCAGGGGTTCATCGAGGAACAGGCCGGCGGCACGCTGGAAGGTCTCGATGATATGCTTTCGGATCAGGCCAAGTTCGCCAAATTCGCCCGGCAAATCATCGAGGATCTGGGCTATGGCGATCAGTTGGGCGATGATCCCGACAATATCGAGGACGATCAGGAGGACGAGGCCGAGGATAGTGGCGAGGAGCAGGAAGAGCCCGAAAGCACCGGCGAGGATGACGGCGATGAGGATCAGGCAGACGCTGATCCCGAACAGAGCCAGGAAGATCAGCAGGATCAGAGCCAGGCGCAGGTCAGCATGGACGAGATGGCCGACCAAGAGATGGGCGACGAGACTGAACTGCCCGAGGGCGAGGCCCCGCTAGAGCCCCCTGCCCCGCAGCCGATTTCCGATGCCGACCCGGATTACACCGTCTATTCCACCGAGTTCGATGAGGAGATCGACGCGCAGGATCTGGCCGAGCCGGTCGAGTTGGAACGGCTGCGCGCGTATCTGGATCAACAGTTGGAGCCCTTGAAGGGCGCGGTCAGCCGTCTGGCCAATAAGTTGCAGCGCCGGCTGCAGGCGCAGCAGAACCGCGCTTGGGAGTTCGACCTTGAGGAAGGTACGCTCGATGCCGGGCGTCTGGCCCGCGTGGTGGCCAACCCGACGACGCCTTTGAGCTTCAAGGTCGAGAAGGATACCGAGTTTCAGGACACGGTCGTGACGCTTCTACTGGACAATTCCGGCTCGATGCGCGGGCGGCCGATTTCGATCGCTGCGATCTGTGCCGACGTTCTGGCCCGCACGTTGGAGCGGTGCAACGTCAAGGTCGAGATCCTGGGCTTCACCACCCGCGCCTGGAAGGGCGGGCAGAGCCGCGAGACATGGCTCGGCGAAGGCCGCCCGCAATTGCCCGGGCGGCTCAATGACCTGCGCCACATCATCTACAAGTCTGCCGACGCCCCGATGCGCCGGACCCGGCAGAACCTTGGGTTGATGATGAAAGAGGGGCTGCTGAAGGAAAATATCGACGGTGAGGCGCTGGAATGGGCGCACCGGCGGATGGTGAGCCGCCGCGAGGCGCGCAAGATCCTGATGGTGATCTCCGACGGGGCGCCGGTGGACGATTCAACTTTATCCGTTAACCCCGCGAATTACCTGGAAAAACACCTGCGCGACGTGATCGCCATGGTCGAGAAACGTCGGCAGGTGGAGCTTCTGGCCATCGGCATCGGGCATGACGTGACGCGGTATTACAACCGCGCGGTCACGATCACCGATGTGGACCAACTCGCGGGCGCGATGACCGAACAACTGGCCGCGCTTTTCGACAGCGACCCGCGCGCCCGGGCGCGGGTGATGGGGATGAAGAAGGCGAGCTAGGACAGCAGAAATCCATCGCCTTTCGCGCAATTCTCAAGGTACAGATCGGCCACCAACGCTCTGAAATCGTTTACTCTAGGCCGACGCGAGAAAATCAATCTAAAGTAGTTTTAGTGCGGCACGCCAATAACCTGATCCGCCTCTACGAGCTGTTCCGCCCGGCGGCACCGCC